>CASFZG010000013.1 GCA_949299135.1 uncultured Phascolarctobacterium sp. | reverse complement strand
CGAGTGGCAGATCGAGGAACGCCTTTTAGGCGTAGCTAGTAGAATAGCCTTTAAGGCGGTAAATGACAAACCACCGGCTACGCCGGTGGTTTTGATTATGCAAACAAAAAGCACTGCCGTTTTGACAGTGCTGAATTTCTGGCGGAGAGGGTGGGATTCGAACCCACGGTACGTTGCCGCACATCTGATTTCGAGTCAGACACCTTCGACCACTCGGACACCTCTCCATATTTTGTTAAGATGCTGCAGCTTGTTTGCAAGCGTCTTTATTATTATACTATTTAATTTTGCTTTTGCCAAGAGCAGATTTTAATTAAGCCTGTTTTTGCTGCTTGTTTTCCGCACGGCGCTGTTTAAAAAAATCCTTTATCACAGCTGCGCATGCTTCTTCGCACACGCCGCTTTTCACTTCCACGCTGTGGTTAAGGTTGGGGTTGCTTACCACGTTAAAAATGGATTCCGCCGCCCCTGCCTTCACATCCGGGCAGCCGTACACCAAACGCTTCAGCCTGCTGTTCACAATCGCACCGGCGCACATCGGGCACGGTTCAACCGTTACATACAGCGTAGCGTCGTTCAAACGCCAGCGTTCCAGCAAAGCGCAGGCTTCCATAATCGTAATCATCTCTGCGTGGGCCGTTGCGTCGTGCCACGTTTCACGCATATTGTGCGCCGCCGATATTACCTTTCCGTCAGCCACCAGCACTGCGCCAATGGGTATTTCGCCGCGCGCGGCAGCTTTTTTGGCTTCTTCTATCGCAAGGTTCATATAAAATTCGTCAGTTTGCATCAAGTTCCTCCTGTGCCTGCATCAGTTCTTCCCAACGCTCCATCAGGCGGTCAATCTCCGCCTGCATGGCTTCGTGCTCGTCCGCCAGCCGCTTGCTGTGCTCCAAATCCACATGGTTCGCAGGGTCTGCCATTTGCTTTTCCAGCACGCCCAGCATGGCTTCCTGCTCGCGTATGTTAAGCTCCACCTTTTGCAGCTGTTTTGCCAAATCTTCCGGGCTGTAACGCTTATGCGCTTTTGCTTTTTTGCCTTGCGGCGATGTTTTAACATCCGGCGCGGCTTCTTCCTTAACAGCTTTTTTTACAGGCTCTGCCTTAACCGGCGCAGCTTGTTTTCTTTTTTCCTTTTCGGCAAGATAGTATTCGTAATCGCCCTTGTAATCCTGCAAGGCGTGGTCTTCTATCTCCCACACGCGGTCGGCAATTTCGCCGATAAAATAACGGTCGTGGCTGACTACCAAAAGCGTACCGTCAAAGGCTTCCAGCGCCGCTTCCAGAGTTTCGCGCGCCAAAATATCCAGATGGTTGGTAGGTTCGTCCAGAATCAAAAAGTTAGCGCCGTCCAGCACCAGCTTCAGCAAAACAAGGCGTGCCTTCTGCCCGCCGCTGAGCGTGCCGATTTCCTTAAAAACATCGTCGCCGTGGAACAGCATCCCACCCAGCAAGGAGCGCGCATGCCCGTCGTCCATACCGTATTCTGTCAAAAAATTATCTAAAATAGTCTGGTTCTCGTTCAAACGCTCATAGCTTTGCGAAAAATAACCGACCTTAACGCGGTTGCCGGTCTGCGCCTTGCCTTTCAGCGGCACAATTTCGCCCAGCACGGTTTTCAGCAGTGTCGATTTGCCGCTGCCGTTCGGTCCGAGCAGAGCAGCTTTTTCGCCGCGGCGCAGCACTAAATTGATGTCCTTAACCAGCACGTTATCCTTATAACCGACAGTCAAGTCCTCCAAAATCAGCACGCGTTCAGCTGATTCCGGCGCAGGTGGCAGCTTAAGTTCAAACTCCTCGTTATGCACCGGCGCTTCAATACGTTCCAGCCTGTCAAGCTGCGATTGACGCCCGCGTGCCATTTTACTTTTTATGCCCGCCTTAAAACGGCGGATATAGGCTTCCGTGCGCGCGATGTAGTTTTGCTGCGCTTCGTAGGCAGCCTCCAGCGTCGCCGTCTGTATTTCCTTCTGCGCCAGATATTTGGTATAGTTGCCCTTAAAGGACTGCAAATGCCCGCCTTCCATTTCCAAAATGCGGGTGGCGACATTATCCAAAAATTTGCGGTCGTGGCTTACGATTAACAGCCCGCCCTTAAAATCCTGCAAATATTTTTCCAGCCATTCCGTCATGCGGATATCCAGATGGTTGGTAGGTTCGTCCAGAATTAAAAAGTCCGGATTTTTGACGAGCGCCGCCGCCAGCAAAATACGTGTTTTCTGCCCGCCGGAAAAATTCTGCGCCGGTTTCTGCCACACTTCTTCGGTAAAACCAAGCCCGTTCAGCACAATTTTTATGCGCGTTTCGTAATTATAGCCGTCGATGTATTCATAGCGGCGCGTTACGGAAGCGTATTCTTCCAAAACTTTGTCAAGCGCATCGCCGCTAAGGCCCGCGCTTTGTTCTTCCAGCTTCTGCAAACGTGCGCGCAGTTCCGGCACTTCCGGGCAGGAATTCATCATAAACTGCCACAAGCTGCCATCACCGATATTGCCAAAGCCCTGCTCAACGTAACCGACGCGCGTACCGGCTTCAAAGCGCACGCTGCCGCCGTCGGCATAGCCGTTTTGCAAAAGGCAGCGCAGCAGCGTTGATTTGCCGCTGCCGTTAACACCGACCAGCCCGATTTTTTCACCTTTATCTACCATAAAGCTGACGCCCGTAAAAACGGTGTTAACGCCAAAGCTTTTCGTCAGATTATCTACAACAAGCTGCATGCTTCATCCTCTGTTTCCTGATGTTCTCGAATTGCTATTATATCAAAAAAAGCCCGCCCTGCAAAGCAAAAAATAACACAAGCACCGCAAGATGCCTGTGTTATTGAAAATTTTTATTTTACTTTCAGCCATTATAGCCGTTCGGATGTCCCTGATGCCATTTCCACGCCGTCTTGATAATTTCTTCAACGGTGCTGTGCTGCGGCTGCCAGCCAAGCTCGCTGCGGATTTTTTCGCTGCTTGCCACCAGCACTGCCGGGTCGCCGCTGCGGCGCGCTTCTTCCGCTACCGCAAAATCTACGCCGGTAACGCGTTTGGCAGTTTCAATAATCTCACGCACACTAAAGCCTGCCTCGCTGCCGAGATTATAAATCCTGCTGTCGCCGCCGTTAACCAAATGTTTCAGCGCCAGCACATGTGCCGTTGCCAAATCCTCAACGTGGATGTAATCGCGCAGGCAGGTGCCGTCCGGCGTCGGATAATCCGTGCCGAAGATTGAAACCTTATCGCGTACGCCCTGTGCCGTTTTTAAAATCAGCGGAATCAGATGCGTTTCCGGATGATGGTCTTCGCCGATGTCCTCCGTCAGCGATGCACCCGCCGCGTTAAAATAGCGCAGCGCTACATAACGCATGCCGTAAGCCATGGCGTAATCCTTCAACATGCCTTCAATAACAAGTTTAGTGCGGCCGTAAACATTGGTCGGCTGCGTGGCAAAATCTTCGCAAATCGGTGTTTTTGCAGGTTCGCCGTATACTGCCGCCGTACTGCTGAAAACAATGTAATCCACGCCGGATTGCTTCATTGCCTGCAATAAATGCAGCGAGCCTTCCACATTGTTCACATAGTATTTTGCCGGGTCGCTCATGCTTTCGCCAACAAGCGAACTTGCAGCAAAATGGATAACGGCGTCAATTTCAAACTGCGCCATTACATGCTTGGTAAATTCAATGTCGCGGATATCGCCCTCCACCAGCTGCACATCGTCAGCCACAGCTTCCGGGTGACCGGTGGAAAAATTATCGTACACTATCGGCGTAAAGCCGGCTTCTTTTTTTAAAACATTAACAACGTGCGAGCCGATATAGCCCGCGCCGCCGGTTACTAAAACATTCATGCCGTTACTCCTTGTTTGCTTCAACAATATACGCTAAATATTCCAGCAGCTTGCCGCGCATTTCCGGGCGTTTCAGCGCAAACTCAACAGTTGCTTCAATAAAGCCCTGCTTGTCGCCCACGTCATAGCGGCGGCCTTCAAAATTGTAAGCATACATCGGCTGCTGTTTGGCTAGCACTCGCAAAGCGTCCGTCAGCTGAATTTCGTTGCCGCGTCCCGGAGGCGTGTTTTCCAGAATATCAAAAATTTCCGGCGTAATAATGTAGCGTCCCAAAACCGCAAGGCGCGAAGGGGCTTCTTCCTGCGCCGGTTTTTCCACCATGTCGCGCACGGTGTAGGTGCGGTCTTCTTCCGTCGGCACGCTGTCAATAATGCCGTAGCTGGAAACCTTCTCCGGCGCAACTTCCTGCACGCCCAAAACGCTGAAACCACGGCGGTCGTACACGTCAATCAGCTGTTTCAGTGCCGGTTTTTCGCTGTCCACAACGTCATCGCCCAGCAAAACCGCAAACGGCTCATCGCCGATAAAGCGGCGGGCGCACAAAATCGCATGGCCCAGTCCGCGCGGTTCCTTCTGGCGGATATAGTGCAGATTGATTTCCGAAATGCGGCGCACCATTTCCAGCTGCTCAAACTTGCCGCTCGCTTCAAGGCTCATTTCCAGTTCCATGTTGCGGTCAAAATGATCCTCAATGGAGCGTTTGCCCTTGCCGCTGATGATGATAATATCTTCAATGCCGGAAGCCAGCGCTTCTTCGATAATATACTGAATGGTCGGCTTGTCCACAATAGGCAGCATTTCTTTCGGCGTTGCCTTGGTGGCAGGCAAAAAGCGCGTGCCCAAACCGGCTGCCGGTATTACCGCCTTGCGGACTGGTTTAATCGTTGTCATTTCACTCTCTCCTTATGCTTCTTCTCCGCCGATAACGGTCAAAAGTTCCTGCGTTTTTTCTTTCAGCAGCGTTTTGTCGCCGCGCGTTTCCACATTCAGGCGCATAACAGGCTCCGTGTTGGAAACCCTTACGTTAAAACGCCAATTGTCGTATTCAATGCTCAGGCCGTCCAGCTTGTCAACCTTGCCGCCCTCTGCATATTTTGCTTCAATCGCCGCCAAAACGGCTTTGCTGTCTTCAACCTTGCGGTTGATTTCACCGCTGCACGGGAATTTTTCCATGCGCTCACCGACAAGCTCCGAAAGTTTTTTGCCTTCGCAGCACATCAGTTCCGTTACCAGAAGCCACGGCAGCATGCCGCTGTCGCAGTACGAAAATTCGCGGAAGTAATGGTGTGCGCTCATCTCGCCGCCGTAAACAACATCGTTCTGGCGCATGCATTCCTTCATAAAAGCGTGGCCGCTTTTGCAGCGCACAGGCACGCCGCCCTTTTCGGCGATGATTTCTTCCGTGCTCCACGTCAGGCGCGGGTCATACATAATTTTGCTGCCCGGCAGTTTCTTTAAAAATGCCGCTGCCAACAGCCCGACAATGTAATAACCTTCGATAAATTCGCCCTTTTCGTCAAAGAAGAAGCAGCGGTCAAAATCGCCGTCCCAGGCAATGCCAAGGTCTGCCTTTTCAGCCAGCACTTTATCAGCCGTTACAGCTCGGTTATGTTCAAGCAGCGGGTTCGGCACACCGTTGGGGAAGCTGCCGTCCGGAATTTCGTTCATCTTTACAAATTCAAACGGCAGGTGTTTGGCAAGTTCTGCCAGCACCGGTCCTGCGCCGCCGTTGCCTGGGTTTGCCACAATTTTCAGCGGCTTCAGATTTTTTACATCAATATAGCTCAACAGATGCTCAATGTATTCAGGCATAATGTCTTTTTTTATCAGCTCGCCGCGCTGCTTACCTGCAACCACAACATGCGGAAATTCGCCGTCTTCCGTAGCCATTTCGCAAATTTCCATCAGGCCCGTATCGGCAGAAATCGGCCTTGCGCCGCTGCGCACCAGCTTCATGCCGTTGTAATCCTTCGGGTTGTGGCTGGCGGTTACCATAATGCCGCCGTCGGTTTTTAAATGCGCCGTGGCAAAATAAACCATCTCCGTGCCGCACTCGCCAATGTCATACACAGTACAGCCGCCGTCGCGCAGCCCTTCAATAGCTGCTGCCGCAATTTCCGGCCCTGTCAGGCGGATATCATGGCCGACAACTACGCTTTCTGCCGCAAACATGGCGGCAAATACACGGCCAACACGGTAAGCAAGCTCCGCGTTAACCTCCTGCGGCACAATGCCGCGTATATCATAGGCTTTAAAGGCTTTTTTACTCAGTTCCATCGTATCTCTCCCCGTCAGCATAAATTTCATGACTTATATGTTTTCTATTTTAAAAACAAAAATCCTGCCTGTTAAGCAGGATTTTATTAAATTGCATAGCCATGTTTACTTAAAACATTTTCCGCCACCGGTCCTAAAAACCAGCGGATTAACGAAAAGAATGCCTGGCAGTTGCCGTTGTCGTCCGGCAGTAAAAAGTTCTCGGCAAGGATGGTTAAAAAATCTTCCATTTCCACACCGGCGGCCAGCGCATTTTCAATTTCGTCCTGCAACACGGTGATAACCTCGCGCCGCATGCGCATTAAGCGCGGGGCGTTAAGGTTCAGCTCGCGTATCGTGTTGCGCGCCTTACGCTGCAGTTCCGGCGGGCAAGTATCTTCATCGACAATCATGCGCCCGGTGTGCGCGGCATAACGGTAAATGCGTACGTCGGCCGGTATCTCCAGCGGGTTTAAAATGCGCTCGTTTATCGGTTTGCCACCCTTGGGCACGTCGCAGCTGCGGTCAATCTTGCGGCGCGAAAAACGCACGTCCGCATCCTCCACGTTAGGCTGGCTGCCGCCGTGGCATACGCCTAAAAGGTTCTGCCAGTCCAGATGGTAATTGTGTACGGCAAAATCCGTTTCGCTTTTGGGGAAGAAATGCTCCACGCGGAAGTCGTCCACTTCGCCTTCTTCATCGGCAAATTTAATATTTATTTCGCAGTAGGCGCACAAGCCGTGCTGGTCCTCTAAAAGCTGCCTTTTAACCTCGCGGTAACCGCGGCGGTTGGCACGGCGAAAATGCTCCCACGTTTCGTCCGGGTACTGCTCTGCAAATTCGCGCAGCGCTTCCGGCGCTTCCGGATTTTTAAAGATTCTTTTCATGCTGCTTCCTCCTGAAGGAACGCATTCTGATATCCATATCCGCACGCAGCAGCGCAGGCTCGCGCCCTGCCGCCCATTTGTCCAGCTTTTTGCGCAGCTCCAGCGCCTCGGGGCAATCCCACTTGTCCTCGCTGACCAGGTCCAGATAACGCTTCAGTTCTTTTACAACCGGCACGCACTGCGGCCTTGCGTCTACGTTCTGGATATCCTTCAAAAGCTGGTAGCTTTCCGCACCGAGCGAAAAATCCGGCTGGTAAATGTCTATCAAATCGTTGTCCCAGCGCAGCGCGCGGATACATTCCGGCGGCACGGTGGTAAGCACCTGCGGGCTGTGCGTGGTAACAATAAACTGCACCAATGGGAATGCCTTGCGCAAATCGTACAGCACCGTCTGCTGCCACGAAGGATGCAAGTGCATGTCAACTTCGTCAATCAGCACAATGCCCGGCGTCTGCAAAACGGCGTTAATGCCAAGGTCAGGGTTCAGGCGCACCATGCGGTAGCTTAAATCCGCAACCATGCTGATAACGCTGCGCGCGCCGTCACTGAGTGCTTCTATCGGCAAAATGCCGCGCGTTTTATGCTTTAACACAAGGTTCTGGCGCATAAAGCTGTAATCAATGTCCGTCCAGCCCATGCTGCCGATACAGGTTACAATCGCCTGCTCCACGGCTTTAAAGACTTCGCGGTAAGGGTTCTTTTCATTCAAATGCCTTTCGGCGATAATGCGCTCAATTTCCATCGCGCTCATTACGGCATATTTTACCCAGTGCCCAAAATTAACATAGGACGACGTCGATTCAAGGCAATCCGTATAGCCGCTGCTGCGTTCAAGGTCGATGTTTTTCAGTGTGTTGCGCAGCTTGCTGTCGTTCCACATGCGCCCCGTGCCGTAATAAGCGATTACCGGCAGCACCACGTTGTTGTCGTCTTTTGCACGCAGTGCTTCCACCATACGGCGGCCGTAGCCGGACAGCGTTTTAGCATGCTGCATCGTCGTGCGCCCTTTGGCGTTGTTCAGCTCGCGCTGCCATTTAATTTTAGCGCCGTCAACATCGCCTTCCGCGCCGATAATTACCGGGTACTGGCTTTTCATGCGCAAAATTTCCAGCTGCGTTTTAGCGGCGGTTTCCACAGTCTGGCGCACGTCCGTTTCGTGAATATTGCGCGCCTTACCGTCCGCAAAGCAGGAAAGGTACGGCCCCAAAGCAATAGCCACCGCGTCGAGGATGGCAGTTTTGCCCTGGCCGTTTTCGGCGACGATAACCGTCAAGTCCTTATCAAAATCAATTTCAAATTTATCATAACAACGGAAGTTTTCGAGATACAGTTTTGAAATATACATACGCCCACCCCGCTTTTACTATCTGTTTTTATTTTACCACATCTGCCCAAAATTTGCCCCGTAAATAAAAAATCCGCAGCTGCGTTAAAACAACTGCGGAAAATTTTATGCTTCTTTTTCTTTAACAACCATGCTGTACGCAAGGCCGATAGCAAGCCCGACAACGGAAGGAGCCAGCCAGCCGAAGCCGACGTCGTAAAAAGGAATTACGCCTTTCAAGGTTGCTTCCAAAGCTTTCAGCGGCACACCGGCAGCGTTCAGCCCGTCGATAATGGCAAACACAATGGTAAACGCCAGAGTGCTGCGGTACACGCAGGCACGCTTAACCGGCATAAATGCCATCAGCACCAGCACAATAACGATTGGATAAAGCAGGCACAGCACCGGCACCGACATGGAAATAATTTTGGTTAAGCCCACGTTGGAAACGGCAAAACTGAAAATGCAAATGGCAGCGGCAATGCGCTGATACTGCATCTTGCCTTTAACAACACCTTCCAGATAAGCACCGGCGGATACCGTCAGGCCGATACTCGTCGTCAGGCAGGCAAAGAAAATCATCAGGCACAGCACCACGTTGCCCGCAGTGCCCATATAATAATTGGCAATGGCCGAAAGCGCAATCGCGCCGTTATCGGATACGCCCAAAATTTCAACGCTCGTCGCACCGGTATAGGTCAGCGAAAAATAAATCGCCGCCAAAAGCACCGCCGCAATAATGCCCGCCATAATGCAGGTTTTCGTCAGCACGCTGCCTTCACTGATGCCGCGCACTTTGATGGAATCAATAACAACCGTGCCGAACAGCATTGTTGCCAGAAGGTCCATCGTGTAATAGCCTTCCTGAAAGCCCTTCAGGTACGGCATGGTGGCATAATAACCGCCTGCCTGCTGGGGCGCGCCCATCGGGCTCATAAACACCTGTACCACCAAAATGGCAATGCTGATTAACAGCAGCGGCGTTAAAACCTTGCCCACCCAGTCAACAATTTTGGAAGGGTTAACGGAAAGAAAATACGTTACCACAAAAAAGAACAGTGAATAAAGCACCAGTCCCAAATCGTAGTTCTCCGCCGAAATAAACGGCAGAATACCAACGTCAAACGACACCGCCGCCGTACGCGGGATAGCGAAAAACGGCCCGATGGTCAATACCGTTACCACAATCAAAAGCTTGGCAAATTTGGGATGTACCGGCAGCGCCAAAGCCTCCGGGTTGGAAGCGCGCAAAAGGCCGATAGCGATAATGCCCAAAAGCGGTATGCCTACGCCGGTTGTACAAAATCCGGCTGCGGCCGATATAAAATTAACGCCGGCCGACTGCCCCAGCGCAGGCGGGAAGATTAAGTTGCCCGCGCCAAAGAACGAAGCAAACAGCATTAAGCCTATCGGCAAAATTTCCATAAAAGTAAGTTTTTGTTTCATAAGGTCTCCAAAGTTTTCAAAAATTAAGGCTGCTTGTTAAGGCAGCCTTAACCTTATTTTAGTCCGTATCAGTCAATCAGTAAACGGTAGTATTTCTTTTTGCCCTTGCGGATAAGCAGGCTCTTTTCAGCGTCGAACATTTCCGGTGCCAGCTGCATTTCAGCGTCGCTGACAGCGGTATCGTCGATATAAAGGCCGCCCTGCTGCACCATCTGCCTTGCTTCGCGTTTGCTGCTGAACACTTTGGCAGCAGTCAGAACGTCAATCAGTTTGGTACTTGCCTGTTCAGCCGTCAGGTTAATGGTCGGCACATCGGTCATGGCACCGCCGCCGCCAAAAAGCGCTTCGGCTGCCTGTTTTGCTTTTTCGGCTTCCGCTTCGCCGTGTACAAGTTTGGTAACTTCATAAGCCAGTACCTTTTTAGCTTCGTTAATGGCAGAATCCTTCAGGCTGCCAAGACGGCGTACTTCATCCATCGGCAGGAAGGTTAAGAGCGCTAAGCAGTTTTCCACGTCGCTGTCGTCAACATTGCGCCAGTACTGATAAAAATCATACGGGCTGGTTTTTTCCAGGTCAAGCCACAGCGCGCCTTTTTCCGTTTTGCCCATCTTGCGGCCGTCGCTGGTAGTCAAAAGTTTGCAGGTCATGCAAAAAGCAGGTTTCTGCTCCTTGCGGCGGATAAGTTCCACGCCTGCCAGCATGTTGGACCACTGGTCGTCGCCGCCCATTTCCATTACGCAGCCGTATTTTTTGTTCAGCGTCCAGAAATCGTACGCCTGCATAATCATGTAGTTAAATTCAAAGAAGGATAAACCGCGTTCCAGACGTTTTTTAAAGCATTCTGCCGTCAGCATGCGGTTAACGGAAAAATGCACGCCCACTTCGCGCAGCAGTTTAATGTAGTTTAAATCAAGCAACCAATCGGCGTTGTTAACCATAATCGCCTTATCGTCCGTAAAATCAATAAAACGGCTCATCTGCTTTTTAAAGCAGGCAATGTTGTGCGCAATAAATTCCGGCGTCAGCATTTTGCGCATTTCGTCCTTGCCGCTCGGATCGCCAACCATGCCGGTGCCGCCGCCCAAAAGCACAATCGGGCGGTGCCCCGCTTTTTGCATATGGCTCATTGCCATCAGGGCGATAAAATGGCCGACATGCAGGCTGTCTGCCGTCGGGTCAAAACCGATATAAAAAGTGATTTTCTCCTTTTCGAGAAGTTCACGGATTTCTTCTTCGTGCGACATTTGTTTTAAAAAGCCGCGTTCTTGCAGAACGTCAAAAACTGACATCAATCTTCCTCCAGTCCAAATAAAAAATCGCATTAAGCCATAATATGTATTATACAACTTAATGCGACTATTGGCAAATTTTACAGTTCGGAAGTGCAGTGCGGGCAGCGGGTTGCGTCATCGGCAATCGGCTGGCGGCAGAACGGGCACAGTCTCGGTTCCGGTTCCGGAGCCGGTTTCGGGCGGAAACGGTTGATTTGTTTAATTACAATAAATACGGAAAAAGCAATGATTAAAAAGTTAATAACGGTATTAATGAACAAACCGTAGGACAGTACCGGTGCGCCTGCATCGGCTGCTGCTTTCAGGGAAGCGTAATCTTTGCCGTCCAGCGCGATGAACAGATTGGAAAAGTCAATTTTGCCAATCATCATGCCCAGCGGCGGCATAATTACGTTGTTTACCAACGAAGTGGTAATCTGCCCGAAGGCACCGCCTATTACAACACCAATTGCCATGTCCAGTACGTTGCCGCGAACAGCGAAATCCTTAAACTCGTTATAAAAACTCATTTTTTCAACTCCTGTTTAAATTTTTGATAATATATTGTATATTATATTTATGGTTTTTGTCAAGAATGAAACACTTGACGTTGTTACGGCAATAAACTATAATTAAGTTTGTAAAAGCTAAAGGAGGAAGAACAATGAGAGATGATCTGGTAGTACCGGGCGAACACGAAGAAGACTTTGTCCTGGCAAGGGACGCCAAAGTCGTTACCGTTCCCTTTTCGCCTTTGGAATTACGTATGTCTAAAGAAAAACCTTATCTGATGGAAGGCCTGGCAAAATTAAAAGAAAAGCTCGGTCAGGACGATTTTAAACGCCTCATCAGCAA
Source organism: uncultured Phascolarctobacterium sp. (assembly GCA_949299135.1). GTDB lineage: Bacteria > Bacillota > Negativicutes > Acidaminococcales > Acidaminococcaceae > Fusicatenibacter_A. The sequence goes on along the minus strand of CASFZG010000013.1, from coordinate 23,797 downwards.
GGTTCACAATATTAACCTCAGCGGCGACAGAATTTTAATCGTTGCCGAAAGCGAACTGCACCGCACCAATATTGAACGCGAATGCCTGCAGCACATCGCCGAAGCATTTAACGTTAAATTCATCCGCGTTGTGGTTGAAGGTTAAAAAATTTTTAAAAAGTTGTTGACAAATCGTTAAAAATTCTCTATAATACATTTTGTTGCAGTAAGTAACACCAAGTCGGGGCGTGGCGCAGTTTGGTAGCGCGCTTGTTTCGGGTACAAGAGGCCGTGAGTTCGAATCTCGCCGCCCCGACCAATTAAAAAATCAGCCGCAGAAATCAATCTGCGGTTTTTTTATGCCCGTTTTTAAAGCAGCACGCTTTTTACAACAATTTTTCGCGCTTTAGCGCAGATAAAATGCACAAAAATATTGCATTAGCCCACGTTAGTAGTATAATATTGACAGTGAAAAAGTTTTTTATTTGGGAGGGTCTTCTTTGAACGATAAATTTAAAAAAATCGTAGCCGTACTGGCGACGCTTGCGGTTTTGGCAGGCGGCTGGTACTTTTTTTACTGGCTTAAATCGCCGCAGCATTCCGTTACGCTGATTGCCGACGCCGTCCGCCAGCACGATTTAAAAACCTTTGAAAAACATGTTGATATGGACACGCTGTACGGCCACGCATATGACGATGTGGTTGCCGTAACCTTCGGCGCGGATAAGGATGCCAACCCGATTATTGTCGCCATTGTAAAGGGCATTAAAGGGCTGGCAGTGCCTTTGCTGGAAAACGAAACACGCAGCTACATTATGCACGGCGACAAGCCGGAAAACGAAGCCGAAGTGCATAAGCAGGTTGCCTCCGGCAATGAAAGCGGCGCAGAAATTGTAGATAACCTGAAAGACCGTACCGGCTTTGGCGCGCTTAAATTTGATGGCGTGGAAAGCAGCGATGTTGACGGCGAAACAGCAATTGTCGGCATTAAACTGCACGATGAAAGCTTAAACCGCGATTTTATTTTAAAAATTAAAATGCAGCAGCTGGATGACGGCTTGTGGCGTTTACTGCAAATAACCAATTTGCAGGACTTTATGAAACAACGTGAAGCCGCCGTTAAAGACAAACTGGCAGAACTTAACAAGCCCATTGCCGAACAGATTGCCCAAAACGTGCAGCTTGATAAAAAACTTTTGCAAATCACTTCCGTACACTACTCCGCCATTATCCGCATGCTGGAAAGCGAAGTAACTTTAACCAATACCTCAGGCAAAAACATCAACTATATTGCCGGTATGCTTGAATTGTACGGCGACGACGGCCAGATTTTTTACAGCGGCAGCTTTGCCAGCAATTCAGTACTGCAAAACGGCGCCAATAAACTTTACAAATTCGATTTTGAACTGAACCCCTACGTTAACGAAGACGCCCAGGTCATCAACAGCAATCTCAGTAAAATTAAATGGAACGCCTACTTAACCAACGTCGCCTTCGACGATGGCACCTCGCTGAATTATCTTACGGCTTTACCGGAGAAATAAATTAGATAAGCAAAAACGGAGCACATGATTGTGCTCCGTTTTTTATTGCTATTTTTTCTTATCCTTTTACTTCCGCAGGCAAAGGTTCGCCTTTTAAGCCTGCGATAATGTTTTCCGCAGCAAGTTTTGCCATGGCATCGCGCGTTTCCACGGTCGAGGTAGCAATGTGCGGCGTTACGGTAATATTGTCAAGCGTCAGCAGCTTGTGGTCACCGGGCAGTGGTTCCGGGTCGGTAACATCCAGCGCGGCGTAAGCAACTTTTTTGCTTGCCAGCGCTTCATACAGCGCGTCCGTATCCACAATTTTGCCGCGGGCAATGTTAATAAAACGCACGCCCTGCTTCATGGCGTCAAACTGCTCTTTGCCGAACATTCCTTTTGTTTCCGCTGTCAGCGGTACGGTTACAAGTATAAAATCCGCCGTCTTTAACAGCTCGTCAAAACTTACATAGCTTGCGCCCAACGCAGCGTCATCCGTGCGGCGGTGGCGGTTGTGGTAAATAACTCGCATATCGCTTGTCAAAGCGCGTTTAACAACTCTGCTGCCGATATCGCCCATACCGACGATGCCAAGCGTTTTACCTGCCAAATCCACGCCAAAGCCCAAGCCCTTGCGCTCGCCCCATTTGCCGCTTTCCACATGCTGCCAGCCGCGTGCAATTTTACGGGCGCTGTCAATAATCAGCCCGTAGGCTAAATCCGCCACGGCGGGAGAAAGCACGCGCGGTGTGTTGCCAACCTTAATGCCGCGCGCATGGCAGGCGGCAATGTCGATGTTGTCATAACCGACGGAAGCCTGCGCAATAACTTTTAATTTAGGCGCTTTTGCTAAAAGCTCGTCATTAATTTTTATGTTGCCAATGGAATACAAAGCGTCGGCCTGCGCCAGCCAACCGTCAAAAATATCCGCCGGTGTGCGCCCGCCTTCTTTCCATGCCAGCAGATTGGTTTCGGTATCCAGCAGGTCGTACGCCGTTTGGCGCAGCTTGCCGCTGGTAACTACCGTCATCTGTTTTAAATCTGCCATATTTTCACATCCTTATTTTCTTAAAGACAGCGGCGGCAAAATTTCAATCCAGTACCCATCAGGGTCGGCGATGAAATAAATGCCCATTTTTTCGTTTTCGTAAACTACGCAGCCCATTTCTTTGTGTTTGGCGTGCGCTGCTTCATAATCTTTGGCCATAAATGCCAGATGAAATTCGTTGTCGCCCAGGTTGTAAGGCTCTTTGCGGTCGCGCAGCCAGGTAAGCTCCAGTTCAAAATTGGTTTCGCCGTCGCCGAGATATACCAGAATAAAGCTGCCATCTTCAGCAGTGATACGCCTTACTTCCTTCAAACCCAGCGCTTCTTCGTAAAAATACATGCTTCTTCCCAGTTCGAGCACATTAAAATTGTTGTGCACAAATTTAAATTTCAACTTATCCATGCTTTCCTCCTTATGTATTCAAAAAGATTTGCTTAACAAGCAGAATCGCCATCGCCGCTGCGGCAACAACCTTGCCCACAATGGCAATAAATTGCAGCTTGGCAGCCTTCCACGCCAGTTCAAAAGCGTCGTCGCAGTCCATGGTTTGCGAATATTCATACACAAACGCCATGACAAACGAACCCATTGCGCCGCCCAGCACGCTGCCGAACACAGGGAACACGCCCGTGCCGAGCACCGCGCCGATGAAGGTGCCGATGCCAATCAGGCCGACCACGCTCCACGGCAGTTTATGCCTGCGGATGCCGAAAAACGATACTACAAACTCCCATAATTCACCAAAAACATAAATCAGCACCAGCGCGGATAAAATGCGCCCGTCAAAATATTTTGCTTCGTCAAAACAGGCAAATCCTACCCCCGCCAAAAGCATCAGCGTGTTGCCAGGCAATCCCACCAAAGTCAACAGCGGTCCGACAATTACAATCAGGGCTGCTGCCAATGCTTCCAAGAAATATTCCATAACCTGCCTCCTTATGTTAATCGCTGACAATATTATAACACAAACCGCGCCGCATTATCTTGTAAGTTTTGTGAATTATTGTTTTTAAGCCGTCAAAATGTTAAAATGTTTATAATAAATCTTTTAAGGAGCTTGTATGGAACAGATTATTGAAATGTTAACGCCGTGGGCAAAACCGGTTATGGTTTTCTGCGGTTTTATGCTGGTGCGCTATATTTACCGCACGGTGATACTGCGCTTTTTAATGCTTTTAAACAACAAAATGTCGTTTGAATACGGCGGCGATATTTTAGACGCTTTTGCCAAGCCGATTCATATTTATTTGTTCATCCTCGGCGTTTATGCGGCGCTGAACTGCTCGCCCATCACCTTCGTCACCGACCACCCTTCGATTGACAGGCTTTTGCGCAGCAGCTTTATCATCTGCATTTTCTGGGGCATTTTCAACATCAGTGATATTACGCACGGCTTTGCGCTGCGCCTTTTAACGCGCGCCGATATCCACATCGAAGAATCGCTGGCCAACATTCTTTCCACCATGATGCGCATTTTGCTGGCCGTTATCGCCACGCTGATGGTTGCCAAGGAATGGAACTACGATATGAGCGGCCTGCTCGCCAGCTTGAGTATCGGTTCTTTGGCGCTGGCTTTTGCCGCCAAGGACGCTTTGGCCAACGTATTCGGCAGCTTTGTCATCATTCTGGATAAACCTTTTAAAGTCGGCGACTGGATATCCGCCAACGGCGTGGAAGGCACTGTTGAAAAAATTTCCTTCCGCAGCACCTGTATCCGCACTTTTCCTCAGGAGCTGGTGTATGTGCCGAACTCGCTGCTTTCCAACACGCCGATTATTAACTACACCAAGCGTGAAAAACGCCGCCTGGAATTTTTGCTGGGCGTTACTTACGACACCACGCACGACCAGATGCAAAAGCTTGTGGCTGATATCCGCAGCTACCTTCAAAGCAGCGACCTTGTGTACAACGACAACGTAATGGTTTACTTCCGCGATTATGCGGACAGCAGCCTGAACATTGTTGTTATCTGCTACACCAAAGCCAGCGACACCGACGGCTATCTGGCGGCGCGCGAACAGATTAACCTTGATATTATGAAGATTCTGGAAACCAACGGCGCAAGCTGTGCCTTCCCCAGCACCAGCGTTTATTTTGAAACACCGCTTAAAACCGAAAATAAATAATTACACACCAATTTTAAAAGGCAGCCTGCACATCAGCAAGCTGCCTTTTTATTGCGTTTAAAGTTTTTCTGTTTCGTTGTTTTCCTGCGGCTCGTCAAAATCATTTTCAAAGCTTTCCGCCTGATACAGCTTTTTGTTAATCACACGGCTGCGGCGTTCTGCCGCTTCGATATGACCGCTGGCCTCCTGCAATTTTTTGCGCGTTTTATCAAGCAGTGCTGCAAAAACGGTAAAGTCCTGTTTGACACCGGCAATAATGCGCCACACTTCGCCGGTGCGTTTTTCTATCGCCAAAGTACGGAAGCCGACCTGCAAGCTGTTTAAAAGCGCTGCCAGCGTCGTCGGCCCGGCCACACATACACGGTATTTGCGCTGTAATTCTTCCAAAAGTCCGGTGATGTTCACCGCTTCGGCAAAAAGCCCCTCCGTTGGCATGTACATCACGGCAAAATCAGTGCTGTACGGCGGACATACATATTTGCTGTTAATATCGGCAGCTTCGCTTTTAAAGCGTTTTTCAAGCTGCTTTAAGGCTGCGTCGGCAGCAGCGGCATCGGCGTTTTCACGCGCTTCCAAAAGGCGCTGGTAATCCTCCTGCGGAAACTTGGCATCCACCGGCAGCCACACTGTCTGCTCACTTTTGCCCGGCAGCTTCAGCGCAAACTCCACGCGTTCCGCAGAACCGGGTTTAACAGCGACGTTTTCAGCGTACTGCTCCGGCGCAAGCATATCCTGCAAAAGAGCTTTTAGCTGCATTTCTCCCCAAATGCCGCGGTTTTTAACATTGCTTAAAATGCGTTTTAAATCGCCAATGCCTCCCGCAAGGCTCTGCATTTCGCCAAGTCCTCTATGCACTTCTTCAAGCCTGCGGCTGACAAGGCTGAAACTTTCGCCCAAACGGCGTTCCAAAGTTGCGTTCAATTTTTCATCAACGATAGCACGGATTTGTTCCAAGTTTTTCTCGGTCGATGCGCCGATTTTATCAAAGCGTTTATCAAGCTGCTCGCTTAACCTGTCCGCCGCCGACTGGTTTTCCAATCGCGCTGCCCGTGCCAGTGTCGCCTGCTCATTGCGCAAATCGCGCAAACCTTCGTACATACGCCGCTCCGTAGCCTCAAACTGACGTACAATCTCCAGCAAATCGCTTTCATCTACAGCATTATTGCGATTGCGGTACAGCACCGCCAAAACAACCAGTTGCAAAACTATTATTAAAATAAGTATTATCGTCGTTAAATCCATAATTAAACCTTTCGTAAAATAAAAATAACATACAAATTTATTTTAACATTTTACGGTTGTTTTGACAAAATGTTATTAAAATACGCAGAAAAGCCGTTGGCAAAATGCCAACGGCTTTAATTATTCTAATATTAAGCTATTGTAAGGCTAAAATTAGAAAGTGAATATAACTTCGGACCACAGGGTCTGAGAATCATCGTTGCCTTCACGGGAATCATAATCGAAGTATTTAACGCCTGCAACAATATTTTTAGCAAGGGTTACGTTAGCGCCAACTTCATATCCTTCATAGCCATCGCCTGTGTCAATATCATCAAACGGTACTGCATAACCGCTGAAGTTAGTCGGCAGCAAATAAGTAGCCATCGGACGGTCGCTGTAGTTAGCATATACGCCCCAAGTGCCGGGTTCAGATGCTTTTGCACCGGCATAGGACAGGCCTACTAACCAGCCGTTAGTATCAGCGCTGCCATTGTTTACTTTTGCTTCAGTTGCATTGTTAATAGTACCATTGAACCAGGAACCTCTCAGGGTCAGGTCTTTAGCGATTTCGCCAGCAAGAGCTACTTCAACAATTTCATTATCAGCAACAGTATCAGCTCTGTAATATCTTACAGCAGTATCAACTGCACCAAAACCAGCTTCTACACCAGCAACATATACACGGTCGCCGTCGCTGATAGCAACTTTATTTGCATCAACTTCGTCCATGTCAAGGTCTTCGGAACCTTTAAATGCCCAGCCGGTAACTTTTACGTCATCGCCATAAGCAAGTTTAACACCGTCGCCGCGAACATCGACTACATCAGCATAGGTGAAATCCTGACGACCAGCTTCAACTTTAACGCCGCCAACTTTACCGGTTACATAAGCCCAGTTAAATTTAACGTCATCTTCACCTTTGTTGCCATAGGATACACCGTCAGCATTTTTACCATCGAAATACTGATTGTTTTCAAAACGGCCGGTATAAGTCCAGTCTTCGTTAATAGCACCGTTTACAAACAAACGGGTACGCAAACGACCTTCATGGCCTTTGTCGTCAGCATCACGATAGGAAGCACGGATCTGACCGGTGATTTTTACGTTGTCGGATTTTTTCTCAAGGTTAGCTACGCGAACACCAAGGCTGTCCAGTTCGTCTGCGAATTCAGCAGCCAGTTTGTCTACGTTTGCACCGTTTGCCATAGCTTTTGCTACGATCTGTGCCATTTCATAACGGGTCATCAGTTTGTCGCCACCAAAGGTGCCGTCGGGATAACCGGTTACAACGCCTTCTGCAGCCAGTTTGTTAACTGCATCATAAGCCCAGTGGCCGGCCGGTACGTCGCTGAACGGGTTAGCTGCATAAGCAGAAGCAGTTACGCCCAAAGCCATAGCCATTGCAAGTACTAAAGATTTTTTCATAATGTATTCCTCCTCAGGAATTTTATTTTTATAAAACGCCTGCGGATAAAATCTGCTTTTTCGTCAGCTGCTTCGTGCGAGTCTCCTGGTTTCCTCTACTCTGCAAATTAACTACTTTAACATTTTTTATCTTTCAGCGTATTATAAACTTATGTTACATTTTGTTTGCAACTTGTGTTGGATTATACACTATGTTCACAATTTTGACAATATTTTTTTATAATTTTTTTGAAAAATCTTTAGCATTCACTTTCATTGTTAAAATAGTTACACAAAACGTTGTTATTTGCATATACAAAAAGCGGATGGCATAAAGCCATCCGCTTTAGTTATTCTAATATTAAGCTGTTGTAAGGCTAAGATTAGAAAGTGAATACAACTTCGGACCAGATTGCCTGATCGTCTTTGCCTTCATCGCGAGCATCAAGATCATAGTATTTAACAGCTGCTACAATGTTTTTAGCAAGAGTTACGTTAGCACCAACTTCATAACCTTCAAAACCATCAGATTCAGCAGTTTTAGATTTATTAATATAGCTGTTAGAATAGGTATTGTTGGTATTATCCAAGAAAGTCAATGCAGGCATATCATAGTAGTTAGCATATACGCCCCAGCTGCCAACTTTGGAAGCTTTTGCACCTTTATATGCCAAACCAGCTACCCAACCGCTGTTGTCCATTCCGTCATCTTCATCAGAAGTACCATACAGATATTCAGCAGAAAGTTTCAGGTCTTTGGCTACCGGGAATGCAACACCGACATTATAGATTTCCTGACCTTCAAAAGCACTACCAACGGTCTCGTTGGTGTTATCCAAGTTATAATAAGTTGCATAAGCATCAACTACGCCAACTTTACCGGTTACGTCAACAACATAGAGACGGTCGCCGTCTTCCATCATGTTAAGGTCAGTTTTAAGTGCATCTTTTTCATCATCCCAAGAACCTTCAGCTTTACCAACAAAGCCAGTTACTTTCCATTCTTTGCCATAAGCAACTTTTGCTGCATCAAATTCAGCATCAACTACATTGCCGGTATGGAGTTTCAGGTTCTGACGACCAGCATCAAGCATTACGCCACCAACACGACCGGATACATAAGCCCAGTTCAGATCAATATCATCATCGCCATTATTGGTGTTAGCCCAATCCTGTTCATTCTGGAAACGGCCGGTGTAGCTCCAGTCTTCATTAATCTGGCCTTTTACAAACAGACGGGTACGGAGTTTACCATAGTTGCCGCCTTCATCAGAATCGCCATAAGCAGCACGGATCTGACCGGTAATTTTTACGTTGTCGGATTTTTTCTCGAGGTTAGCTACGCGAACACCAAGGCTGTCCAGTTCGTCTGCGAATTCAGCAGCCAGTTTGTCTACGTTTGCGCCGTTTGCCATAGCTTTTGCTACGATCTGTGCCATTTCATAACGGGTCATCAGTTTGTCGCCACCAAAGGTGCCATCAGGATAACCGGTTACAACGCCTTCTGCAGCCAGTTTGTTAACTGCATCATAAGCCCAGTGGCCAGCCGGTACGTCGCTGAACGGGTTAGCTGCATAAGCGGAAGCAGTTACGCCGAGAGCCATTGCCATTGCAAGTACTAAAGATTTTTTCATAATGTATTCCTCCTCAGGAATTTTATTTTTATAAAACGCCTGCGGATAAAGCCTGTCTTTTCGTCAGCCGCTTCGTGCGAGTCTCCTGGTTTCCTCTACTCTGCAAACCAATTACTTCAACATTTTTTACCTTTAGGCACTTTATAAACAATAACAATAGTCAAGTGACTCCTCAGTCTCACTCAACTTACCTATATTTTACTCCTTATTTTCTGAAAATTCAAGCCACTAATGTTAAATTTTTACAAAATTTTCAATTTTAAATAATCATAGAATCAAATATCGGTACTTCTTATTTCTTCAAATCTTAAAATTCTGTTAAAAACCAACAAACTATTATTATCCGGCGTATCAGTCACAGGAACAAAACCAATGCTTTTATAAAATTTTATTAATTTAGGCTCATTTTTGCATTCCAGCATTACAATTCTGCCACCTAAAATTCGCTGCCCCTCCAAAACTTTACTAAGGCAAAAATCCATTAAATCGTTCCCACTTAATTCATTATAAACTGAATTTTTACCAAACTGACCAATTAAAATTGCAGGCAGCCTTTTTAACTTTTCACCATGCTTTTTAGAGGAAATGCCATCCAAATTTTTTATTTTATTATTTGAATATCTTTCCGGTAATTCCAGTATACTGATTGCTAATGAAAAATAACCTAATATATGCAAATCATCGGCATTTGCGTTATCTTCATCGTAAACTATATATGTACGGGATTTGCCTTTACTTTCAAATTCTATTGCTTTATTATGCAAAAAATTTTCTATATCTTCATCTTTTTTACATAAAAAATTAGCTATGAATGATTTTGTTTTATCCTCACCCATAGCTAAAAGTTTATTTAACGGGAAAACAACAGGCGTAATTTTTTTTCAGCCTCTCTTTCTTTTTCCAAAGAAGTTAAGGAAGTATTTATTCTTTTTACTTTTTTTAAAGCGTTTAAGGATTCATAAAAACGCTTAACTTCATTTTCATTTGAAAGAACAAACCTTTTGTCAAAAGAACTTGTAGCCATGCGCTCACATCCTTTCTATAAACGCTCTTTTAATTTACCCGGCAGACGTCGCCGCTCCTGCATCTCTTTTGACCCAAATGGTGTGTGGTTGCAACGTAATTTACCACCTCGGATAAATTATTTGTTTTGCATTTATATTATAACTTATTTAAATTGGTTTGTAAATAATACTATGCCACTTCACTCCGGCACCTGCACCTGTGCAGTAAGGATATTTTCAATCGCAAGGCCGACGCCGTCGTTGTCGTTGCTGGCGGTTATCATTTTGGCCTCGCGCTGCACCTGCGGTTTGGCATTGGCTACTGCCACGCCAAGACCGGCGTTTTTAATCATGCTTAAATCATTATTGCTGTCGCCGATGCACATAATTTCTTCCGGCTTGATGCCGAAGCTTTCAGCAAGCTGCTTAACTGCCTGCCATTTGTTTACGCCCGGTTCCATCAGTTCCAGATAATTATCCTTGGAGCTGGTTACATCTACCTTGCCTTTAAATTTTTCGGCAACGTCCTGCCAGGTCGCTTCAAATTTATCGCTGGTTGTCATCAAAAGCAGTTTATTAGGCGCTTCGGTAATATGATAAATATCCTCGCCCAGCGCAATAGGCTGAATGCCGGAGATTTCCGCATAGCGGCGCGAATATTCGTTTTCTTCCTTAACATAAAGCTTGTCGCCCATGTAAACCTGCACATAATGCCCCTGCTGTTTAACGTAGTCCAGAAGCGCCAGTGCCGTTTCCAGCTTCAGCGGATGGTTAACGTAAACCTTGCCGCTGAGCGCGCCTTTTACCAGCGCCCCGTTGTAGGATACCAGCGGCACATCAAGACCCAGCTTTTGCGCGTAAGGCTGCATGGAACAATACATGCGCCCGGAAGCAAGCGTAAAAACAATGCCTGCCTCAATGGCTTTTTTGATAGCGGCCTCGTTGCGCGGGGAAATCTGGCGGTTATTATTTAAAAGCGTATCGTCCATATCGCTGGCGATGAGTTTTATCTGCATGGTATTGCACCTTCCTTATATAAGTATAGTTTTATTATATCACACCGCCGCCACAAAAAGCTTTGCTTTTGCGCGCCGCTAAAGTATAATAGTATCAGCAATATTTTCAGGTGGTAGAATTATGTTTGAAGATTTTTTAAAGCGCATGACAAGCGGCTTTGCCGGAACAATGTTTTTAATAACGCTGCCCATTGTAATGCTGGTAGTTGGACTTTTGTGCTACACCCTTCTGGGGATGTTCGGCCTTGAAGCTTATGCAATCAGGCTGGCTTGGGGCACGGCGGTTATCGCCGGTGCAGTGTTCGGCTACAGCTGGAACAAGTTTTTAAACCCGAAAAACAAATAAAAAGAACCGGCATTGCCGCATTAGGCAGTGCCGGTATTTTTTACTGTCCGTTCAAAAGTTTTGCCGCTTTAATTAAGTCCCCAAGGGTATAATTTTCTATGCCGCCGTCAAGCTCTGCTGCTTCCGCCTTGGGGCGGATGGCAGGAGTACCGTATAAAAGCGAATCAGTTTCCACATCAAAAAGATTGGTAAGCTGGTTAAGCATGGTTACGGTAATGCCGCAGCGTCCGCGCTCCAGATTGCTCATGTGCGTTTGTGTTACGCCCAGAAGCTTGGCAAGCTCGGATTGGCTCATCATTTTTTTGACACGTGCCAACCTGATGTTGGCGCCGATTTTTTTGTTGTCTATAACTCGCTGTACAGACATAAGAATTCCCCCTTGTTTGGACTTAATTTGCGATTACTTCTTCATTTATCTTTCGGGTAAAACCGCTAAAAGATTGCTTTTACTTTAACTACTAAATTATTATACACGATTTTTGAGATTTTAGCCACAAAAATTTTATATTTTATGCAAAATAACGTAATTTAAATAAAAGTTGCCTCTTTTTTAATATTTAAGATAAAATTTATTATATTAAATATAATAGAAATTTTACAAATGAAAATAACAGCCTGCCGTATTTTTACAGCAAGCTGTTATTTTTGTTTAATCAATTAAAAAATTTTCTTAATTTCTGCCGCTACGTCGTCCGCTTCGTCCAAATTTTTAACCAGAGCGCATAACGCTTCCGCTTTTTGCCTGCCGCAGATTGGTTCGGCAAGCGTCATAAATTTTTCCGCGCTTTCTTCCCAGCTCATCGGGTTATCGGGGTCGCCTTTGGGGTAATCAACCTGCATAGCGTACTGCGTGCCCTCTTTTAAGATAATGATGATTTCAGACGCCAGTTTATCGGGCGCGGCTTTGTTGATGGCTTCCTGCTCCGCATCTTTAGTAACGGTAATTTTTTCCATCAGCTGCTGCATGGCTTCGCTTTCACGTACCTGTGCGCTGAATTCGTCGATGCCGACGCGCCCGTACAACAATGCCGCCGCCACGCAGTACTGTATGCTGAATTTGCAGCCGTACACATTCTGCGGCGCAGGGTTGTTGATGAGAAAATCGGTAATGTTGTTAACTTTAAGCTCCACACTCTCAATAATATCCGGCGTTATGCCGTGCCTGCCGCGCAAAACCTGCGCGCCGTAAATTGCGGCATGGGCGTGCTTGCAGCAAGCGTAAGGCTTAAAGGAGTTATGCTGGATTTTTAAATCGGCATAGGTAAGGTTCTCCGTAATTTTTTCCAGCCGCGGAGCTTCCGAAAGAGCTGGACAAAAACCTTTTTCTCCTTCCAAAATCGCGCTTGCCGCCGTAAAGCCGTTTTGCGCAAGGTATGCCGAAAATACGCCCGCACTTGCCGCTTTGGCGGAATGCAGCGCCTTGCTCATCGCGCCTTCTTTTAAAAATTCCCACAGTCCGGCTGCCTGCGTACCGGCGCTGCCAAGGCACATGTTGGTCTGTTCCGCCGTAAGCCCCAGCAGGGACGCCGCTGCCGCCGCACTGCCAAAGATGCCTGCCGTGCCGGTAGTATGCCAGTAAAAATAGGATTCCGGTATAATCGCTTCGCCCGCACGCGCGCCTGCTTCGTAACCGGCGCACACCGCCGCCAGCAAAGCCTTTCCGCTTTTATGTTCCGCTTCCGCCACGGCCATTGCCGCCGGTATAACCACCGTTGCCAGGTGGATGATGGAAGCGTTGTGCAAATCGTCAAAATCAAGCGTATGGGACGCCGCGCCGTTAACCATGGCCGCATTGTAAGCATCGATGCGCCTGCTGCCGCCGTCAAACACGGTTGCGTCTCCCATGCCGCACATTTTCAGCGCCACGCTGCGTAAAATTTTTGCCGGTTCTTCGTGCGCGCCGCGGATGGCAACGCCGAGCCAGTCCAGAATGCACTGTTTGGCAACCGCAACCGCCTGCGGGGGCAGCTTATCATAAGTCATTTCCGCCGTAAATTTTGCCAGTTGAGCAGTTTCGTTCATAAGCTGTTCACCTGCTTTCTGTCATTAAAACATGCTGCCGCTTTGTTTGTATTCGCCAAATTCTTCGCGCAGTACGCCACAGATTTCGCCGAGCGTTGCGTAAGTTTTAACGGCGTCGATGAGGTACGGCATCAGGTTTTCCGTGCCTTTGGCAGCTTCGCACAGTTTGGCAAGCGATGCCTGAACGGCTGCGTTGTCGCGCCCTGCTTTCATTTTGTTCAGGCGTGCCACCTGGCGCTCGCCCACACTTAAATCGGCAGTCAGCACATCCTGCTCTGCCATTTTTTTGTTATCGGCAAATTTGTTGACGCCGATAACGGTGCGTTTGCCAAGCTCTACATCGTGCTGGTATTCGTAAGCGTGCGCCGCCATTTCCTGCTGCATGTAGCCCTGTTCGATTGCCGCAACGGCGCCGCCCATTTTATCAATTTTGGCAATGTATTCGTAAGCTTCCTGCTCGATTTTGTCGGTCAGACTTTCGATATAATAAGAACCTGCCAGCGGGTCAATGGTATCGGTTACGCCGCTTTCGTAAGCCAACAACTGCTGCGTGCGCAGGGCCAAAGTTGCACTTTCTTCCGTCGGCAGGGCAATGGCTTCGTCGTAAGCACAGCACGCCATGGACTGAATGCCGCCGAGAACGGCGCTCATAGCCTGCCAGGTAATGCGCACCACGTTATTAAGCGGCTGCTGTGCGGTTAAAACGCTGCCTGCCGTATGCACATGCACGCGCAACATCTGCGCTTTGGGCACGGTCGCGCCGTAGCGTTCTTTCATAATGCGCGCCCACAGGCGGCGTGCCGCACGGAACTTGGCAACTTCGCTGAAGAAATCAAGCCCCGCCGTAAAAATCCAGCTGATGCCGGGGGCAAAGTCGTCAACCTTCTGCCCTGCTTTAATCGCGGCGTCAATATACGCCATAGCGTTGGCAAAGGCAAAGGCAATTTCCTGCACTTCGGAAGCGCCTGCTTCGCGGATATGGTACGCGCCTACGCTGATGGTGTTCCATTTGGGGATGTTTTTGGAGCAGTATTCAAAAGTATCGGTAATTAAGCGCATGGACGGACGCGGCGGGAAAATATAAGTGCCGCGCGCGATATATTCTTTCAAAATGTCGTTCTGGATTGTGCCTTTCAAGGCTTCCGGCGCAACGCCCTGCTTTTCGGCAACGGCAACGTACATGGCTAAAAGCACCGCCGCCGGTCCGTTAATAGTCATGGAAGTGCTGACCTTATCCAGCGGGATACCGTCAAACAGCGCTTCCATATCGGCCAGCGAATCAATAGCAACGCCAACCTTGCCAACTTCGCCGTGGCTTAATTCGTGGTCGCTGTCAAGGCCAATCTGCGTCGGCAAATCCATCGCAACGGAAAGGCCGGTCTGCCCTGCTTCCAGCAGATATTTATAGCGGGCGTTTGTTTCTTCCGCCGTAGCGAAACCGGCATAAGCGCGCATCGTCCACAGGCGTCCGCGGTACATTGTCGGCTGCACGCCGCGCGTAAACGGATACTGCCCCGGGAAGCCGAGCTTTTCGCCGTAGTCAAAGCCTTCTACATCCAGCGGCGTATATAAACGCTGCGCCGCAAACTCCTTGCGTTCCGGAAATTTCGCCGTTGCTTTGGCAACCTTCGCGTCGTATTCTGCCAAACCCTGCTGTAATTTTTCTTTATCCATGGTAATCCTCCTTAAGCCTTCATCGTGCCGTATTTTTCGTAATGTGCCTGCATATCAAACGCATGCGCCAGATCCACAGGCATATGTGCGTTTTTTCGCTGTGCCTGCTGCAAGTATTCCAAAAGCTGCGCCTTATAATCGGGGTGGGCGCATTTTTCTATAATCAGCTTGGCGCGCTTCACCGGCGATGAACCGCGGATATCGGCGACGCCCTGCTCGGTAATGAATATCATCGTGTCGTGTTCGGTGTGGTCGGCGTGCGTTACCATCGGCACTACGCTGGATATGCTGCCGCCCTTTGCCGTGGACGGCGTGCAGAAAATAGTAATGTAGCCGTTGCGCATATAGTCGCCGCTGCCGCCAATGCCGTTCATCATCTGCGCGCCCATAACGTGCGTGCTGTTCGCCTGACCGTAAATGTCAAACTCCAGCGGCGTATTGATGGAAATTACGCCCAAACGGCGGATGACTTCCGGGTTGTTGCTGATATCCAGCGGGCGCAGCACAATGCTTTTGCGGTATAAATCCGGGTCTTCGTTATACATTTTCCACACATTGGGCGACGGCGTAAAGGCGCAGCCTGATGCCTGCGACACCTTGCCCATTTTTATAAGGCTGAACACCGCGTCCTGCAAAATTTCGGAATACATTTTTAAATTTTCGTATTTCGATTTGGAAAGCCCCATTAAGACAGCGTTGGAAATACTACCGACGCCGGACTGAATGGGCAGCATCTCCTGCGGCAGGCGCCCATGCTTTTGCTCGTTTTCCAAAAATTCAACCAGATACTCTGCTATCTTGATGCTGTTTTCATCAGGCGCGTTCAGGTTGCGCACATGGTCGACTATGTCCGATTCCACAATGCAGGCAATTTTATCCAGCCCGCACGCCATATACGGCGAACCGATACGGTCACCGACGTGGTAAATGGGTATTTCTTTTCTAAACGGCGGCTTTTCGCAGATATAAATATCGTGCATTCCCTCCATGGAAAGCGGAATGGTGGTGTTAACTTCCACAATTACTTTTTTGGCGTGCTTTACAAACATCGGTATGTTGCCGACGCCGGGACCAAGCACAATGCTGCCGTCGGCGTTAATGGCCGCTGCTTCCACAATGGCAATATCAACATCGCCGAAGAAGCCGTAATCCACCTGCTGGGCAAAATGGCTTAAATGCAAATCAATATAATCAATTTTGCCGCCGTTAATGCCTGCCCGCATGGATTTATTGGACGCCGCATAATACGGCATACGGCTTTTAACGCCGTCCACCGCTGCCAGTTCTTCTTCAATTTCCGGCCCGACGGAAGCGCCGCTCCAGATATTGATGCGGCATTTTTTACCGTTTTTGATGGCTTTGGCAAGTGCCATCGTGGTCTTTTTGGGATAACCGGACGGCGTAAAACCGCCGACGCCGACGTTCATGCCATCTTCAATCAGCGCGGCTGCCTGCTCCGGCGTTGCAATTTTTTCAAACAGTGCGGGACTGCGAAGCCTGTCGTCACTTAACATTTTTCTCCCTTCTTTCGCATTCACTTATATCTTACTTATAGTGTAAACGCAAAAACATATAATGTAAAATACTGTTTTCTTGCAATAAAAATAAAAATTCATTATATGTTTTAGCGGCATTGCGCAAAAATTTTTGGTTTTCAGCAAACGAAGGCAGTAATTTTTACGCAGCGGCGTTAAACTTATAATTAAATTTGATACAACTTAGCTGTTTTTGCTATATCTTTATATATTTACGTTTTTGTAGTATAATCAGCTTAAGCTAAAAAATTTTTAAGGAGCAGCCATGAACATAGAATATTACCGCAATTTTATCGCTATCGTCGAAGCCGGAAGCATCTCCGCCGCAGCAAAACGCGTAGCAGTTGCCCAACCGGCACTCAGCAACCAGCTGAAAACCTTGCAGAAAAAATTCGGCACGCCGCTGTTAAACTTAAAACGCGGCGGGCACACAGTAGAGCTTACAGAAGCAGGCTGCATTTTGTACAACAAAGCAAAATATATCTGCTCTACCGAGGACAACATCATCAAGGAAATTGCCGACTGCGCGGGCGGCTTCAGCGGTACGCTGCGTTTAAGCCTGTCGCCGTCGATGTCCATTTCCTTCATTAAAAATTACCTCAGTAAATTTTCGCGCCAGTACCCGCAGATAAACTACGAGCTGTACGAAGTTCCTATCGACGAACAGACCCAGCAGCTGCTGGACGGCAAAACAGAAATCGGCATCGCCAACGCGCCGCTTTTGCAGGTGAACCGCTTTGAAACCATTTACCGCAAACGCGACCGTTTGATTGCCCTGTTCCATAAGGACAGCCCCTATCTGCAAGGCACCAAGCCGCACATCCTGCTGGACGATTTGGAGGACGTGCCGCTTTGCCTGTCACGCGGGTGCAGCACGCTGTTTTTAAACACCTGCAACGATTCGCGCCTTTTGCCGCAGGTTTTAAGCATTAACACCACCAAGCTCTCCACCATCGCGTGGGCAACGCAAAATATCGGCGTCGCTATTGTGCCTGCCGAACGCTACGAAATTTTTGACGAATGCCTTGTGCCCAAGCAGATTGAGGATGAGCGCCTTTTTGTAGAAAAAACGCTGTCCGTCGTTAAGGGCAGGCCGCTTTCTACCGTTGCCAAAACCTTTGTTAATTTCTTTTTGGAAAATTTTAATTAAAAGAAGGTGTCAACCATGCTAAAACTGACTTCCAAGCAAAACTGCTGCGGCTGCACTGCCTGTGCCAGCATCTGCCCCAAGGGCTGCATTGCCATGACGCCGGACAGCGAAGGCTTTTGCTACCCGCAGATTGACGAAGCAAATTGCATTAACTGCGGGCTGTGCGAAAAAGTTTGCCCGCTTTTGCATAAACCGGCGCAGCACGATGTGCTGAATGTATACGGCGCTAAAAACAGCGACGACAGTGTACGCTTTACCAGCAGCAGCGGCGGGATGTTTACGCTGTTTGCAGAATGGGTATTAAATAACGGCGGCACAGTGTTCGGCGCAGAGCTGGACGAAAATTTGCAGGTACATCATACCGCCATTGAAAGTACGGACGCATTGCCAAAACTGCGCGGCAGCAAATATGTGCAAAGCAAAATGGACGGCGTTTTTAAACAGGTACGCACACTTTTAAACTCCGGCAAACCCGTGCTGTTCAGCGGCACGCCCTGCCAGATTGCCGGGCTGAAAGGCTTTTTAATGAAGGATTACGAAAATCTTTTCACCGTCGATGTCGTCTGCCATGGCGTGCCCAGCGCCAAAGTTTACAACAAACATTTGCAGGAACTTGCCGCCGCTGCCGGTGAAGCAGTGCAGCAGGTTAAGTTCCGCGACAAAGCCAACGGCTGGAAACATGGCGAAACGCTGTTTTTAACGGAACATCAGCGCTTTGGCGCACCCAAACGGCAGGAAACCTATATGCGCCTGTTTTTGAACAACGTCAGCATCCGCCCCAGCTGTGCGGACTGCGCCTTTAACAATAAACGCAGCCTGGCGGATATTACCATTGCCGATTATTGGGGCGTTGATAAACAATTCCCCGAATTTGACGACGATAATGGCGTAACGCTGGTGCTTATCAACACCGCTAAAGGACAGCAGCTGTTTGATGATGTTAAATCAGCCGCAAGTTTAATCAGCACCGATTTTGCCAAAGGCGCGCAGTACAACGTCGCCGTCAGCAAATCTCTGGGGCTGCACCCCAAACGCCAGTACTTTTTTGACAACCTCGACCGCAAAACCTTAAAAGAACTGGAACAGGAAATTTTGCCGCAATAAACAAAAAGCAGAGCCGAAGCAAGCTATAATGCTTACTTTAAGCTCTGCTTTATTTATTTTACAGTTGTAATTTTGCAGGTGCCGCCTGTTGCCTGATGCTCATCCAAAATAATTTCGCCAATCGCGCTCGCGCGGATATAACCACTGTGCGGATTTTTTACGCTGATGATACTGCCTTTGATATCGGCCTTAACATCACTGTACTCAAACGCAAGGTCACAGCCTTCTGTCGTGCAGTCCTCCAACACCAGCCCTTTAGCATAACACAGCGGCTGCGTGCCGATAATTTTACAGCGTATTAAATGCAGGTTCTCAGAATACCACGCCAGATATTCACCCTTTACCACGCTGTCGATAACCGTTACGTTTTTGCTGCGCCAGAAAGCGTCCTTCGTATCCAGCACCGAGTTTTTTATCGTTACATTTTCAACATACTGAAAACTGTATTTTGCCTGCATGTCAAGACCGTCAATTTCCAAATCACGGCTCTGCAAAAACGGATAAACCGAAATCAGCTTGCTGTTTTCAATCTGCATTTTACGGCAGAACCAGCCAAATTCTTCGGAACTGATATCACAATTTTTCAGCAACGTGTTATCACATTCGCGCACGGCTTTAATGCCGCCGATTTTACTGTTTTCAATAGTAAAATCTTTATCGTACCACATTGCGGCACGGCAGCTATCAGTCATTACACTGCCCTTCATGCTGCCGCCATGCAGATGCCACAGCGGATAGCGCAGCAGGAAACGGCAGTTATCTATTTGTATATTACTACATTCCTTCAACGCCGATTCACCGTCAGCCGGTCCCGCAAATTCGCAATTTATTACCTGCGCACTATGCACGCCGTACAAGGCGCGTTCCGCATCAAAAGTTTCGTTTTGAAAAATCTGCATATTTCTGCTCCCATTACAAACTAAATTCTACTTTAACGCTGCCTCGTCCAACAGCTTTTTTCAGTCTGGCAGCGTTTTCTATTTTACCTATGGGCGTATAGCTGTACGAAGTATTGAAACTTTCGTAAAACACAACCAGACAATCACTGCCGAACAGCATGATGTCACCGGTGTTAATTTTACCTATGTGCTGTGCTTTTGCAGGCAGCGAAGTATCCAGATAATAATATTTTTCGTTGCCGTGTAAATCTTTCATATTTAAAGTCACCGGCAGATTCTGCACCAGTTTCTGTGTTGCTGCATTATCATATAACATTGCTGTAAACCGCTGCCCGTTAATATTTATTTTCAGCGTCTGCATTTTATGTTCACCCTCTATTTTATTTACCGGCGCATTTTCAAACTGCCCAGTACCATGCGCACAGTCGGAAACGCCCAATGCTATCAATAAAACATAAAACAAAATTGCAAAGTTTAATTTCTTCCTCATACATTTCTGCCCAATTCATAAGCTTCTGCCATAGCAGGCATGGCTTTAACGTAGCCCGGTTTTTCTACGCCCAAACCGCACACAACGCCTTTTAACTTTGCCTTTTCAAAGCAGTCTATCCACCCCTGCAAGCCTTTAAGCGGTCCTTCTGCTGCCGTCGGTTCCCTATCCGCAGCAGTCAGTAAAAAGTAAATGTCCCTGAACTTATATTCAGACGGAAACAGCGGGTTGGTACGGTCTAAAAAAGTTTTCAATTGCCCGCACATATCGTAAAAATACACCGGCGACGCAAAGCAAATTACATCTGCCTGCTGCATAACAGGCAAAATTTCCGCCATGTCATCTTTCAGCACGCAGCTGCCGGTTTGCTGGCATGCCAGACAGCCAATGCAAAATTTAATATTTTTGCCGCACAGGCTGATTTTCTCCACTTTATTGCCTGCCTCGCGCGCACCGCAGATAAATTCGTCCGCTAAAATATCGGAGTTGCTGCCGCCCCTTAAGCTACTGGAAATTACAAGAATATTTTTAGACATTTTTAAGCCCTCCCTGTTTAAGCCTGAAAATTACATAATCCAAAACGTCCAGCTTTTGCTGTTCCTCATGGATTTTATCCAAAAGGCGGTAACGCTGCTGCTGTAAAACCGGCAAAAGCTCTTTTTCGCCGCTGCCTGCCTTTATCCTGATACACTCGTCAATCAGTTGGCGTGCACAGCCGCAGTCTTTTAAAATCAGCGCCAGCGCAGATGCTTCGTCCTTTTGCAAAATACCGCCCCCTTCTGATAAATAGTATAATCTTTCGCGTTTTTATCATCAAATACCTATATTGAATTAAGCTTCATGCTTGACGGGCATATAATTACAGCTTATAATTTTGGTAACGGGAGGTGCTTTTATGGAATTGAGGGTACTGCGCTATTTTCTCGCCGTCGCGCGCGAAGAAAGCATATCCGACGCAGCGGAATTTCTACATATCACGCAGCCAACTTTATCGCGCCAGCTGATGGATTTGGAAGAAGAACTTGGCAAACAGCTCTTAATCCGCGGCAAGCGCAACCGCAAAATAATGCTTACCGAGGACGGCATGCGCCTGCGTAAACGTGCGGAAGAAATTGTAGCACTGGCAGATAAAACCGAAGCTGAATTTTTAGCAGCAGACGACGCCGTCAGCGGCGATGTTTACATTGGCTGCGGCGAAAGCGACGCCATGCGCATTATTGCCAAAACCGCCGTTAAACTGCGGCAGGATTACCCGGACATCCATTTTCATTTATACAGCGGCAACGCCGAAGACGTGTCGGAACGCATGGAAAAAGGGCTGCTGGATTTCGGCATTTTTATCACGTCGGCAAACATCGACAAATACGATTATTTAAAACTGCCCGCCTACGATACATGGGGGCTGATTATGCGCAAAAGCGACAAACTTGCGGCAAAGGATTTTATTACGCCGCAGGATTTGCAAGGGCTGCCGCTGATTATGTCGCGGCAGGCGCTGGTACAGGAAGATATCAACCGTTGGGGCAAAAAACAGATACAAGATTTAAATGTGGTTGCCACCTATAACCTTGTTTATAACGCAGCCATTATGACGCGCGAAGGCTTTGGCTATACGCTGACGCTGGACAAACTTGCCAACACCGGCAGCGACAGCGATTTATGCTTCCGCCCGCTGAAACCGGAACTGCGCATAAATTTAAATCTCGTCTGGAAAAAATACCAGATTTTCTCCAAGGCTTCGCAAAAGTTTCTGGAATACCTGAAAAACGAAATCAATACATAAAAAAATAGAGGATAGCAGTTTGCACTGTTATCCTCTGTTTTTGTTTAAGTTTATACGATGGCTTTATCCGGTTTTACAAACAGCCACAGCACCGCACCGGCGATGCCGGAAACCGCAGTGACAACCAGCGCAGCCTGCCAACCGTAAGTAGTTGCAACCCACGCGGTAACGCTCGGTGCCAAAACGCCGCCTATGTTACCCCAGAAGTTCATCCAGCCGGATACGGAACCCGCAAACTGACCGCCCATGCTGATTACGCTGGACCACGAAGCGCTCATCGTCAAACCGAGTGAACCAAGCGCAACGCTGAGCCAGAAAACATTCATCATCGGGTCGGCAGTCCTTGTAGCGATGAACAAAGTGCAGGCGCACAACAGAATGCCGACAGCGCCGGTAGAAGTTTTAACAAGGTTCTGCGAAAAACCTGCGGCAATAGCCTTATCGGAAAGATACCCACAGCAGGAAACCACTGCCATCAGCGAAAGCCAGGGAGCAGCTGCCCACAAGCCCATTTTGGAAAGCGAGAAGCCGTGTACTTCCATTAAATACATCGGCAACCATGCCAAAAATACGTACATAATATAGTCGGTAATCATAAATTGCAGGCCCAGCGACCAGAACTGCGAAGATTTAAGCAGCTTGCCCCAGGGCGCAATTTGTTTTTCGTTTTTGGCTTCTTCGCGGCCGTCGTTGATGTGCGCAAGCTCTGCCTCGTTAACATACGGGCTTTGTTCCGGGCTGTCGGGCACATATTTAAGCCACAACAGGCCAAGCAGCACGCCGATAATACCGAACAGCCAGAAAACTGCTTTCCAGCCCAACGCTGCCATTAAAGCCACGGTAACAGCCGGGCCAACAACCGGGCCAAAGAAGCAGCCGTTTAAAATAAAGGAACTGACTTTACCCTTTTCGCCTTTGTTAAACCATCTGTGGCCTGCAATAGCCGCTGCCGGGTAAATCGGCGCCTCGCCGATACCGAACAGTAAGCGCACGGTTGCAAACGAAAACTTACCGCTGGCAACTGCCGTCAATGCCGTAAAGATAGACCACCAGATAACAGCGACAGAGCCGGTCAGACGATGCCCAAAACGTTCAGCCATCATGCCGCCCGGCACCTGGAACAGTGCATAACCGGCAAAAAAGAACGATTGAATAAGACCCATGTCAATTTTGTTAAAGCCAAACTCCTGCATAATAACAGGCGTTGCTACCGACAGGTTTACCCTGTCCATATAAGATACAAAGCTGATGGCAAAAATCAGCCAGGCAACCTTCCAGCGAAAATTAGTCATTTTCATCCCTTTCACCTTCCCCTTATTTCTTTACAATAAAATAAAATTATAACTACCCTTTGCCTATTTTTGTATACAAGGGTTATTAAATTCTATAATAAAGGGATAAAAGTGTTAAGTCAAGCATTTTGCGGTAAATTGTGAAAAATTTATGATTAGGCTGAAATTTAAAGGCTATATGTGCAACAATATTTACAGTTGAAAAAATAATGAAGGCAGCTATCTATGCACGCGCCATATGCTCCTTATTCAGTCGCATACTTTGCGAAGGCTCGCTGGCACGTTTATTGCCTTCGCCTGACGGCTTGGCACTAAACGGCGGCTCGCCTGCGCTGTGCGGGCTGTGCCACACGCGCTGAAGCGCTAGGTGGCCCATGCCTCCCGGAGTCACACCGTCCGGATAGATAGCAACAAATACAAATAAAAGAAAAGCACATACCTTTCAGCATGTGCTTTTCTTTTAACCGGCAGCTATCTATCCTCCCGGGCCGCTTCCAGCCAAGTACTTTCGACGTATAAGGGCTTAACTTCTGTGTTCGGGATG
>CASFZG010000012.1 GCA_949299135.1 uncultured Phascolarctobacterium sp. | reverse complement strand
TTAATCGTCGTCGATTACCTGCAATTGATGCAGGGCAGCGGCAAACGCAATTTAAGCGGCGACCGCCAGCAGGAGGTTTCCGAAATTTCCCGCTCGCTTAAAGCGTTGGCGCGTGAGCTGAACGTGCCGATAATCGCACTGTCGCAGTTAAGCCGCAGCGTGGAATCGCGTCAGGTAAAACGCCCGATGCTTTCCGACCTGCGCGAATCAGGCTCGCTCGAACAGGATGCCGATATCGTAATGTTCCTGTACCGCGAAGATTACTACAACCCCGAAACCGAAAACAAAAATATCACCGAGCTTATCGTCGCCAAGCACCGCAACGGCCCGGTAGGCACCATCAACCTGTTCTTCCACAAACAATTCACCAAGTTTGTCAGCCTGACGAAGATGGATAAATAAGAAAACGCTGTACGCATTTGTGTACAGCGTTTTTTTGTATATAGAAAACCCCGCGTTATCCGGAAAGCTTATAAGCGATAAAGAAATGGTAATAAAAATTCCTCCTTTGATAAAATAAATTTGCGGTCTGCTAATCGCAAAATATCAAAGGAGGAATTTGTAATGAAAGACATTCATAGTTTATCACACACGAAATGGAACTGCAAATACCATGTAGTATTCGCACCAAAGTATAGAAGAAAAGTATTTTATGGAGAAAAGAAGGTAGAAATAGGGAAAATATTAAGAGAATTATGTAAATGGAAAGGAGTAAACATAATAGAAGCAGAAGTTTGTCCGGACCATGTCCATATGTTAGTAGAGATACCACCGAAGATGGCTGTATCGTGGTTCATGGGATTTCTAAAAGGGAAAAGCAGCCTTATGATATATGAGAAATGGGGAAATTTAAAATATAAATATCGAGGCAGAGAATTCTGGTGCCGAGGATATTACGTAGATACAGTAGGAAAGAATACGAAAGCGATAGCAGAATATATAAAGAATCAGCTCAAAGAAGATGAGCTAAACCAACAATTAGTGTTAGATTACGGAGACCCGTTTACGGGTGACAAGTAAGGAATAATCGCAAGTGGCAGACCGAGGAACGCCTTTTAGGCGTAGCTAGTAGAATAGCCTTTAAGGCGGTAAATGACAAACCACCGGCTACGCCGGTGGTTTTGATTTTACGCGCAGCCAAAATTTGGGCGGCAATTTTTTGCGTCTGCGCGTAATGATTTCTTTGGGTAACTATGCTATAATAGTTAAGCCTCCTCGGCAAGAAAGGAGGTGCTTTAGATTTGGAGGCCTTCGTCAACAAACTATGGGAGCCGTTACTTGCTCCGCTCATTGCCGATTGTTTAATTGCTTACTTTAAGTGGTGGTTAAATAAGCGATAAGAGTAAAATGTAACGAAAAAACCACGGAGCGGCAACTCCGTGGTTTTTCTTTGCTTCAGATGGAAGCATTTCGTCAACAATCTGTAATGTAATTGTAGCACGGTTCGCAATAGATGTCAATAAATGATGAAAACCACGGAGCATTAACTCCGTGGCCTTTGCTTCGCACGGAAGCATGTTATCCATCTTTGTATATTCATTTTACCACGCCTTCCACAGAAGGTAAAGCAATTTTTAAAAGCGCCTGTTTTTATTTGCCGCCAAAATTTGGGCGGCAATTTTTTGCGCCTGCGCAAAAAAACAAAGGCGTGAGCGGAATGACGCCTGCGCCAAAAGCAAGCGCGCGGCGGTTAAGCAATGCCCCTTGGCGGGGAAGGTATAAAAAATACATATTAAATTACAACAGACGGCATTAACAATTAACCCAAAACCCGCAGCAAGACCTTTAACCTAAAATTACAAAATTTACCTGCAAGTCTTGCTGGGGGGGAAGTGCGTGATATAATAAAAACAAGAAGAACCGGCAAGGATGATATTTTTAAAAGGACGCCGGTATAAAATGTTAATAAAACAAAAGCAGGAGGAGGGTTAAACTATGAAAAGCAAAAAATACGGAAAAATTTTAGCGGCGCTGCTGTGCGCAGGACTTTTAGCAGGCTGGCATGCTCCGCCGGTATTTGCAGTTGATATTACAGTTACGGTAACCGAAGAAAATCAAACAGAAATTAAAGGAACATTTGAATTGGCAGATGCAGATATTGATACGGCGGTGACAGACGAGAAAGAGCAATCAGTGGCAATAGGCACTAATGCAGAGGCAGGTGGTGAACGTTCAACTGTAATAGGGTATGGCGCAGAGTCAAATAACTTTGCAAATGATGCAACTGTAATAGGGTATGGCGCAAAAGCTGAGAATAACAATTATGCAACAGTACTAGGAGCTAAAGCGTATACAAACCACTTAAATTCAGTAGCTATCGGATATGGAAGTCAAACTTCGCAAGGGGGTACTGTAAGCTTTGGCGATCTTGGGGTGAATAAAATCGGTGCTCCTGATTACCGCAACCTTGAAGGTATTGAAGATGTTTACATTCATGGCGGTATAATTTTTACAGATGACGGTGCATCAGCCGCTGAGGATTTGGCACAGGGCGAATTGCTTGGCGTTACAAAAATTAACGGCATTGGTTTAAGCTATACAACTGATGAATCAGGAGCAATTACAAGCAGTAGTTTTGGCGAAATTGATTTTGGTGCAGATGGCAAAGTAACCGGCATCAATGATACTCTTCTTTTTGATGATACTGGTGCAGTTAAAAAGATAAACGGCATCGGTTACAGTGGAAGCACTATTGGTAATGCAACAGATGGTTATGTTGAAAGCATTAACGACAGCGTAAAATTTGATACGACTACCGGTTTAGTAACAGATATTAACAAAATTGGTGTGGGCGAAAGCTTTATCGGCAGCATTGAATTTTCTACTGACGGCACTTATGTTGAAAAAATTACCGTTGGCAAAGGCGATGGGGTAACTACAATAACTGATACTGAAGTTACTACAACTACGGTTAGTGCAACGGATGTTAAGGCAACTAATGTAACGGCAACTACGGTTACAACCGGGCAGACCACCATTGATAATGCTGGCATTAGCATTGCGGATAAAACCGTTATTACCGACAGCGATGTTGTAATCAACAAGGGCACTGCCGGACAGGTTAGCCTTGCCGATGTAGGGCAAAGGATGACAGTAGCCGAAAACCGCATTGACCGCCTTGGCGAAGAAATTGACGAAGTTGGCGCATTAAGTGCCGCTTTAGCAGGCCTGCACCCGATGGATACCAACAGCCGCACGGACATTGCCGTGGCGCTGGGCAGCTACGACGGCAACCAGGCAGTTGCTTTGGGCGCGTTCTACCGTCCGGATAAACGCACCATGCTGAGCGTGGGCGCTTCCGCAACGGATTCCCGCCAGATGTTTAACATGGGCGTAACCTTCGCGCTGGACAGGCTGCCCGAAAAACCTGCCGCTGACAGCGAAGTGCTGGCCGCTGTAATGGCCCGCCTTGAAAAACTGGAAGCAGAAAACGCACAGCTGCGCGCGCAGTATGCGGAGTTAAAAGAACAAACCGCGCAGTAAGCAGAATAAATTTTAAATAACAGTGCATAGTTTAACCGCAGGGTTAAATAAAACCTCCACGTAAAAAGCAGAAACGCTGGTTTATCAGCGTTTCTGCTTTTTGTTATCTCTTTATTATTGCGCCGGTTCCGTAAGCGTAATGGTCAGCGGCACGCCCATGGCTTTGTTAAACCATTTAAGGTGCGTTTTAATCTGGTGCATTTCAATGTGGGGGCTGCCGTCGGCATGCAGCGTTAAATACGCGCCGGTTTTATCCAGCCCGGCTTTATCCACGCTTAAAATACCGGTCTGCGTGTAATCAAGGCTTTCGGCCAGAGCTAAAAGCAGCGCCAGCCTGCTTACCGACTGCCAGTTGTTTTCAGTCAGCATGGTCATATACAGCGGGTCGCGCGAAAAATAGCTTTTGCTTACGCCGTTATGCCAGCCTGCAACGGCCGAAGCCAGCAGCTGCTCTTTATGCGTAAGCCCGAAAAGTTTCGCGTTTTGAATCATATAGGCGCTGTGGCGCGCGTGGCTGTAAAAGTTAATGGTAATGCCGATGTCGTGCAGCAGCGCCGCTGTTTTTAAAAGGCGGCGGCAGCTTTTGCCCAGCCCGTGCAGCTGCTTCCAGCTGTCAAACATTTGCAGTGCCAGTTCCGTTACGTGTTGGCTGTGCGTTACGTCCGGCGTGTACAGGTTCAAAATGTTTTCGGTGCTGCGCGCCAAAATATCGTCGGCAATCAGCGGTATATTGCGCTCTTTGCTGTAATAGTCAAAAAACAGCCCTTCGCGCAGGCCGCAGCCCGATGTAATAAGCTGCTTGCTGCCGGTTACTTCAAACAGGGCGTTGATGATGGCGGCACCTGCAAAGATGATATCGGCGCGGTCGCTGCTTAAGCCGGAGATTTTTTTGCGTTCTTCCAGCGTACTGCCTTTAAGACGATTAAAAATGCCGCGGAAGGCCTGTACCGTTAATTTATAGTTATGAATTTTGGTTGTGGGGTATTTGGTGGCGCGCTGATGCATTTTGCCTATGGTGCGCGCCGTGCCGCCTACGCCGATAAGCGGAAGCTTGGGCTGTTTCAGCCAGGGGTATTCCGCAAGGCGCGTGCGCAGAAAGAAGCTTAATTCGCCGTAAACGGAAGAACTTACGGTGTTGCGCGTGTTAAAAAGTGCGGTGGTGTTTACTGCGCCGATAGGAACGGAAACGGATTCCAGTATTTTGCGGTCCCGAAACAGAATCAGCTCCGTGCTGCCGCCGCCCAGGTCGAAAATAATGCCGCTGTGGTAGGGAAGGGTGTTGATAACGCCGAGGTAACTGATATAGGCTTCGGTGTTGCCCGTTATAATGTGCAGGCTGATGCCTGTTTCACGCTGTACGAGGCGCGTAAGCTCCGCACCGTTGCCCGCATTGCGGATGGCGGCCGTTGCCACGGCAATAATCCTGTCTGCGTGGTACAGTTTGCACATATAGGCAAAACTTTTCATGGTTTCAATGGTGTCGGTAAAGGCCTGCGGCGGTCTTCTGGCTTAAGCGCAGGGCTTCCTTCTGGTTATAAACCATGTTGTAGGCGCCGTTTTTGTAAATATGCGTTATTACAAGGCGCGCCGAGTTGGAGCCGATATCTATAATCGCAATCCTCTGCAAAGTTCATCCCTCCCGCAGATTATGGTTAAAAATTTGTTCCGTTCAAGTCACATAGTATTATATATTTACCGGCAAAAGTAAAAAATCCTGCATGCAGGGATAAAAAATGTAAAAAGCATTGCAAAGCGCGGTAAAAACTTTGTTAAAAGCAAGGATTTGAAGCGTACGTGTCGAAATATTTAAGTAATACTCAAATGAGGTGGTCATGTGAGAAAAAAACAATATAAAATTTTTGCGGCCATTCATCTCGGCTCTGAGATGATAAGCATGCAGATTGTGCAGTACCGCAATTTGAACAACATTAAAATTCTTGAAGAATGTAACCGCCGCGTGCGTCTGGGCGAGGAAACCTTTAAAAATAAAATTATCCCGTTCAGCATGGTTAACGAAATCTGCGAGCTCCTTGTCGGCTTTAAGCGCCTGATGACGGAGTACGAGGTTGAGGAATACAGCATGCAGGCGACTACCGCCGTGCGCGAGGCGCTGAACCGCGTATTTTTGATTGACCAGATTTATATCCGCACGGGGCTGAAAGTTACCGTTATTGATTTACCGGAGGAAATTTACACGAAGTATCAGTCAATCCGCCGCACGATGAAGCTGGATGGCCTCACCGGCGTGGATGAGAGCATGCTGATGATGGATATTTCGTCCGGCGGGCTGGGCATTACCTTTGTAAAGGATAACGTAATCCGCTACCAGCAGAATTTAAACATCGGCGTTATCCGCGTGAAGGAAAGCTTTAACCGCAACCAGCGCAGCTCGATGAAGTTTAACCAGGCTTTGGCGGAATATCTTTCCAGCACGATGGGGGCGGTAAGGGATGCGCTGAAAAACGAGCAGGTGCGTTACCTTGTGCTTTCCGGTGCGGAATCGGAGCTGCTTTTGCAGATGCTGGGCATTGAGTTTAAGGCGGGCGTAATCCGCATTAAGACGGAGCAGTTTATGCAGCTGTTTAAAACGGTGCATGCGCTGAACCTGCCGCAGATTATCAAAGTGTTTAAAATTAACGAGGACATTGCCGAACTTGTTGTGCCGACCATTTTATTGTACGAGCAGCTGTTGGCTCTGGTGCAGGTGCAGGAAATCATCCTGACGGACGACCGCTTTATCGACGGCATCTGCCTGCTGCACATCGGGCCGAAAACCAACAGGGATTACGCCGCAGAGCTGGAGCAGGAGCAACTTAGTTTGTTCCACAGCATCGGCAGGCGTTACCATTACGACGAGGCACATTCCCGTCAGGTTGAAAAGCTGGCGGTGGCAATGTTTGACAAGCTGGGCAAGCACCACGGGCTGGACAGCCACAGCCGCATCTTACTTCAGGCAACGGCGCTGCTGCACGATATCGGCAAATACGTATCGCTGCGCAGCCATTCTCTGTACAGCTACAAGCTGCTGATGTCGAGCGATATGCTTGGTTTCAGCGAGCTGGATAAAAAGATTGTGGCGCTGGCCAGCTATTACCATGCGCACAGGCTGTTCAGCGGCAGTATCCACGCCGACGTGGAGGAAATGTCGCCGGAGATTATGCCGCTGGTGGCAAAACTTGCTGCGCTGGTGCGTCTGGCGGACGCAATGGACCGCAGCTACAAACAGAAAATTAAAAGCTGCCGCGTAAATGTTAAAAACGGCGTGATGAAGGTGGAAGCCGTTACGCGCGAGGATTTGACGATTGAGGAATGGACGTTTGCTTCCAAGGCATCGTTCTTTGAAGAAGTTTACGGATTACAGGCAGTTTTGGAACGGGTGGAAAGATAAATGGAAAAGAAAGAAAAAATCAATCTTAACAAACCGGAATACTTTTTTAACCGCGAACTGAGCTGGTTAAAATTTAACCTGCGCGTACTGCGCGAAGCCGGCGTTAAAACCACGCCGCTCCTGGAACGCTTAAAATTTGTGGCGATTACCGCCTCGAACCTTGACGAGTTTTTTATGGTGCGCGTTGCCGGGCTGTGGGACCAGTTTGAAAACGGCATCAACAAGCGCGACGCCGCCGGGCTGACGGTTAAACAGCAGCTGGCGGAAATCAGTAAATCCGCGCATGACCAGATGCGCCTTTTAAACAAATATCTGCTTTCGCTGATTAAGGAACTGCGCGCCGCAGGCATTTATATCTGCCGCGTCAGTGATTTGAGCGAGGGCGGGCGCCGCTGGCTGGAAGGCTATTATCAGGAAGAAATCTTCCCGGTACTGACGCCGATGGCGGTTGACGCTTCGCGCCCCTTCCCGTTTTTAGCAAACAAAACCTTAAACCTTGCCGTTGAGCTGACCAATCAGGAGGGCGAGGACAGCATGGGTATTGTGCAGGTGCCTTCCGTACTGCCGCGCCTGATTGAAGTGCCGGGTGAGAGCAAGCGTACCTTTGTATTTTTGGAGGACGTTATCAACGAGCACTGCGGAGATTTGTACAGCGGCTGCAAGATTCTGGACATTGTGCCGTTTCGTATTACGCGCGACAGTGACCTGGAAGTTGACGAGGACGACATCGATAATCTGCTGAAGGAAGTGGAAAAATCCCTGCGCGCACGTACGCGCGGCGCTTCCGTAAGGCTGGAGATTTATAACAAGGCCAACAGCCGTATCCGTAAGTTCCTGTACGATAATCTGGATATTACCGAGCAGGAGGTTTACGAAATCAACGGGCCGCTTGACGCAACCTGCTTCTTTAAATTTGCTTCGCTGCCCGGCATGTGGCCGTGGCTGTATGAGCCATTTGTGCCGCAGCGCCCGCTGGAGCTGCCTGACGACAGCGATATTTTTGCAGTTCTGCGTGAGCGCGATGTGCTTTTGCACCACCCGTTTGAAAGCTTTGATGCCGTTGTTAAATTTGTCAGCGACGCTGCCGATGACCCCAACGTACTGGCAATCAAGCAGACTTTGTACCGCGTCAGCGGCAACTCGCCGATAGTTGCGGCACTGGCACGCGCAGCCGAAAACGGCAAGCAGGTTACGGTACTGGTTGAATTAAAAGCGCGCTTTGATGAAGAAAACAACATCCTGTGGGCTCGCCGCCTTGAACAAGCGGGCTGCCATGTAATTTACGGTTTGATGGGCCTCAAGACCCACGCCAAAATTATCCTTGTTGTGCGCAAGGAAGCCGATGGCATTAAACGCTATGTGCATCTTGGCACGGGCAACTACAACGATAACACCGCCAAGCTGTACACCGATATGGGCCTGATGACTGCCAACGACCAGTTCGGCAGCGACGCATCGGCGTTCTTCAACGTGCTGTCCGGTTATTCCGACCCGCCGGTATGGAACAAGCTGGTTATGGCGCCGCTCGGCCTGCGTAAAAAGATTTACGAGCTGATTGACAACGAAATCGCCATTGTTAAAAACGGCGGCACGGGCCACATCATCGCCAAGATGAACTCCCTGATTGACTACCCTGTTATCCAGAAGCTGTATGAGGCTTCGATGGCAGGCGTGAAGATAGACCTGATTATCCGTGGTATCTGCGGTTTGCGCGCGGGCATGGACGGCATCAGCGACAATATTACCGTGCGCAGCATCGTCGGCAGGCAGCTGGAACACAGCCGTATTTTCTGGTTCCAGGGCGGCGGCAAGGAGCAGCTGTTCCTGTCCAGTGCGGACTGGATGCCGCGTAACCTGAACGACCGCGTTGAACTGTTCTTCCCGGTGGAAACCCCGGCGCATATCGAGCGCATCAAAAAAGTGCTTGACCTTTACCTGCGCGACAACGTCGGCGCGCACATGATGCAAAGTAACGGCACTTACCGCCGCGTAACCAACAGGTTGGAACCCGTCGGCGCGCAAAGCACGCTGTACGAATGGGCACTGCTCGCCGCAACGGCGGACAAAATCCCGATGCAGGAACGCCTGCGCCCGATGTACAACCGCGACAAGGCATAACACTGGCAGCGCAGCCTGCGATGTGTTATAATGTAACATATCAAACAATTGCGAGGCTGACATGGATACGGAAATTTTAAGTCATATCGGGCATAGCCTGTACAAGACAGAGATATTAAAAGAATGGAAACGATACGTTGTTTTCCGCACGCGCTGCATGCTGCACAGTGCGGAAATCAGCGGGCTGCTGGATTTTTTTGCGGCAACGCCCTTAAGGCGCGATATGCTGCACCACACCACCAGTTTTGTGGAACAGGCTACGCGCCAGTTCTTTTATAAAAACAGCAACTACACGGAGCGCATTGCGCTGATTAAAGCGCATGTGGAGTTTCTGGAAGCTAAATTAAACGAAGAAGCTCTGCGCAGGCTGTATGTGAACGGCGAAATGCTGCGCCTGTGGGAGGACAGCTATGAAGAAAAGCCGCTGACGCTGGAGCTGTGGTTCCACGCCGGTCAGCGCAAGGAAGGCTGCCTGTCGCTGGTGCTGAAATGGGATACCGAAGCGCTGTACCAGATTATGTTCTGGCTCGCGCCGGATAAGGAAGGCAAACCTGCGCTGTGGATTGGCGCGTTGCAGGGCACGCCCAACGGTTCGGAAGTTATCAAGGGCTTAACCAAAGCTTTCTTCGGCTACCGCACCAAGAACCTTATTTTCTATGGCATCCGCAATGTGGCGCATGTACTGGGATGCGAAAAAATTTATGCCGTCAGCAACGAAGGCTATTACGCCATGAACCATGTGCGTATCGACCGCAAGCTGAAAACATCGCTTGATGATTTCTGGGCAGAGTGCGAAGGGCACCAGCTTGACGACAAGCGCTTTTACGAAATTCCCATTCCGGAATACCGCAAATCCATGGAGGAACTGAAGCCTTCCAAACGTGCGCAGCACAGAAGGCGTTTTGCCAAAATGGACGAAATGAAGGAAGCCGTGGCGCAAAACCTTGGCAAATATTTAAAAGCATAATAAAAATTTACCGGGCTTGTATAATGCAGGCCCGGTTTTCAATTAGTTTACTATTTTTTTGTGCGGCTTTGTGTTATAATGATTATATATATCAACATGGAGGTACGAAAATGAAACAGAAACTCCTTACCTTACTTTTAACCTTATCGCTTACTGTTACGTCCGTTTTCCCGGGCGTTGCCTTAGCCGCCGGCGGCGATGAAATTTCGGCAAGCGCCGCTATTGAACAAACCGCAGCGCCGAAAACCATGTCTGCCAGCGAAAAACTGGCTGCGCTGGAAAGAACATTATATGGCACTGAACAGGCAGGTGCGCTGGTTACCAGAACGGACAGCCTTGAAGACGACGTTTACGGCACCATTACCACTGACCCGATTTTAAATAGAGTTGACAATTTGTATGATTATGTTAACGGTTATGCCGGCAGCGGCGAAGCAAGCTTTTTAACCAAGCTGAGTGCTGTTGAATGGCAGTTTACCGAAAGCACGGCAGGCGGCCCGGCCAAGAGCCGTATTGAATCGCTGGAAACCATGCTTAACGGCGAAGTTGGCACCGGTTCTCTTGCCAGCCGTCTGGAAGCTCTGGCAAACCTTGCTTTCCAGGATGGCATTGTAGTTGTTGAAACCGTTACTCTGCCGAAAGACAGCGTAATTAAACTGGAATTTGCCGAAGACCTGAGCAGCAAAACCGCGCAGGCAGGCGACGTTGTTAAATACAAAGTTGCCGATAACGTATTCGTTAACGACGTGCTCGTAATCCCCAAAGGCGCTGAAGGCCTTGGCAAAGTTACGAAGGTTGTCGGCCCGCGTATGTTCGGTCAGGATGCCCGCATCGACGTTGACTTCGGTTTCCTTTATGCAATCGATAACACCCATGTTAAAGTATTCCTCGGCGAAATTGCCAAACAGGAAGCCAAGACCATTGCCGGCGCAGCAGGCGCTACTATCGGCGGCATGGTTGTGCTTGGGCCTATCGGTGTAATCGGCGGTGCGTTTGTAACCGGTAAATCCGTAAATATCCCGGCCGGTTCCATCACCTTTGTACAGGTTAAAGGCGATACCGAAATTCAGGGCATGGTTTATCAGGGCAGCAACTAATCCCTGACAACCAAAACAAAAATAAAACCCCGTTTACCGTAATGGTAAGCGGGGTAATTTTTTGCGTTTTATTCGGCCGTTGCCAGCATCAGCTTAATGCGGTTTTCCTGGTTAACCTTGGAAGCGCTTGAATCGTAGTCAATCGGCAAAATGTTGGCGTCTTCGGCAATTTCCTTAATTTTGTTAAGCATGCCGCGCCCGGCAATGTGGTTGGGCAGGCAGCCAAAAGGCTGTGCGCAGATGATGTTGTTGTAGCCGTTTTTGGCAAGCTCCAGCATTTCCGCCGTCAGCAGCCAGCCTTCGCCCATGTTGTTGCCGTAGCCGATTACGTTTTTAACCAGCGCCTTGGTTTCTTCGTAAGAGGCAGGCGGCTTAAACGGCTGGGTATCCAGCGCGTGCAGCATAATTTTTTCCAGCTTCTTCAAATAAACCATTACCATTTTGGAGATGCCGTATTTGAAGAACTTGCCGCCGTACAGCTTGTAGTCCGTCAGGTAGGTATCGGCGCAGTACATAATAAAGTTCAGCATGCCCGGCAGCATGTATTCGCAGTTCTGTTTCTGCAAAAACTGTTCCAGATTGTTGTTGCCAAGCCCGGCGTATTTAATGTAAATTTCGCCGACGATGCCGACTTTGATTTTTTCTTCCGCCTTCTGCGGCAGGGCGGCAAAGTCTTCCGCCAGTGCTTTGGAAAGCTGTTTCATGGTGCTGGTAGCCTGTGCCTTGCCTTCAAGGAAGGCGTTTTCCAGTTTGTTCAGCCATTTGTTGGCCAGTTCGTCCACTGCGCCTTTGATGGTTTCGTAAGGGCGGGTTCTGTTGGCAAGGTACATCAGCGTATCGCCGTAAATAACGGCAGCCATAAGTTTTTTCAGCATGGGCAGGTTCAGCTCAAAGCCCGGCTGTGCGTTCATGCCGTTTACGTTCAGGCTGATAATAGGGATATTGCCAAAGCCTGCTTTTTCCATGCCCTTGCGCAGCAAGTAAATATAGTTGGAGGCACGGCAGCCGCCGCCCGTCTGCGAAAGGATAACGGCGGTTTTGTCAAGGTCGTATTTGCCGCTTTCCAGCGCGCTGATAATTTGCCCGATAACGAGCAGTGCTGGGTAGCAAATATCACTGTTAACGTATTTTAATCCCGTTTCGATAACTTCGCGTCCGGTGTTCTGCAAAATTTCTGCCTTATAGCCGCAGCTTTGCAGTGCCGAGCGCAGAAGCGCGAAATGAAACGGCAGCATACCCGGTACAAGTATGGTATGCGTGGCTTTCATATCTTTTGTAAAAACCGGCAAAGCGTTTTCTGACATAAAAATTGCTCCTTCAAAAATATTTCAGCATTCAAAGCCCAGCGCTGCAAACAGGCTGCGCAGCCTTATGCGCGCGGCGCCGAGGTTTTCGATATCGTCGATTTTGATTTCGGTGTAAATCTTATCGCTTTCTTCCAGTATGCGGCGGCATTCGTCGGCCGTAATGGCGTCGCAGCCGCAGCCGAAGCTTACCAGCTGCACCATGTTCATATCGCTGTTTTCCGCCGTGTATTTGGCGGCGGCGTACAGCCGGCTATGGTAGGTCCACTGGTTCAAAACTTCAAGGTCTTCGTTCAAATCCTTGCGCGGAATTTCACCGGCAACGGCATCTTCGCTGACCAGTGCTGCGCCCAAGCCTGTAATCAGGCGGTCAATGCCGTGGTTGATTTTCGGGTCGGTGTGGTACGGGCGCCCTGCCAGCACCACAATGGGCATGTTTTTGCTGCGGGCTTCTTCAATAATCTTTTTGCCCTGCGCCTTAACCTTGTCCTCAAAAGCGTGGTAAGCGTCAAAAGCAGGCGTCAGTGCTTTTTTAATCTCTTTTTCGCTTATATCCGCGTAAGCGGGATGCAGCATTTTGTAAAGCTCTTTGGTCAGGCGTTTTTTGTTTAAAAGACCTAAATAATCGTAGAAGAAGTGGATGCTTTTCAGTTCTTCGATGTTAGCTGCCAGAACTTCCGGGTAGTAGGCGACTACCGGGCAGTTGTAGCAGTTTTGCGAGGTGTCCTCATCGACGTTGTAGGTCATGCAGGGGTAGAAAATGCTCGTCAGCCCCTGTGCCAGCAGCCATTTGATATGCCCGTGCATCATTTTGGCAGGGTAGCAGACAGTGTCGCTGGGGATGGTGTTCTGCCCTTTCTGGAAGATGGTTTTGTCGTTAATCGGGCTGGTAATTACTTCAAAGCCGAGCGTGGTAAAGAAGGTATGCCAGAACGGCAGCAGCTCGTACATGTTCAGCCCCAGCGGCAGGCCGATTTTGCCTCGCTTGCCTGGTACGGACCGTAATTCTTCCAGTAATTGCAGTTTGTAGCGGTACAGGTTCAGGCTGTCGTTGGGCGCGCAGTGCGTTACCGGGCGCTCGCAGCGGTTGCCGCTGATAAACGGTTTGCCGCTTGCAAAAATGTTGACGGTTAAATGGCAATGGTTATTGCACAAACCGCAGGTTACGGTTTTAACGGTGTGAGAGAAATTCTTTAACTGTTCTGCGTTGATTAAGGTGGATTCGCCGCCGTGCACTTGTTGGCGTTCCTGTGCGTACAGCGCCGCGCCGTAGGCACCCATCAGCCCTGCAATGTCCGGGCGTACCACTTCAAGGTTCAGCTCCTGCTCAAAGGCACGCAGCACGCAGTTGTTTAAAAACGTGCCGCCCTGCACAACAATGTGTTTGCCCAAATCTTCCGGGCTGCTGGGGCGGATAACCTTAAACAGCGCGTTTTTAACAATGCTTATACACAGCCCGGCGCTGATGTTGGCGACGGAAGCGCCGTCCTTCTGCGCCTGTTTGACGTTGCTGTTCATAAACACGGTGCAGCGGCTGCCAAGGTCAACCGGTTTATCGGCAAACAGGCCGATATTGGCAAAGTCCTCCGCACTGTAGCCGAGAATACCGGCAAAGGTTTGCAAAAAGCTGCCGCACCCGCTGGAGCAGGCTTCGTTTAAAAAGATATTGTCAATGCAGCCGTTATGGATTTTTAAGCATTTAATGTCCTGCCCGCCGATGTCGAGAATAAAGTCAACGTCAGGCAGCAGGCTTTTGGCGGCAATAAAGTGCGCCATCGTTTCCACAATGCCGTAATCGGCGCGGAAGGCGTGTTTTATCAGTTCTTCACCGTAGCCGGTAACGGCGCTGGCGATGATTTTGCAGTTGGGATATTTATTGTAAAAATCGGTCAGGTAATCGCGCACTGCGATAACCGGATTACCCTTGTTGCTCTGGTAGAAGGAATCCAGCAGTTTGCCGTCCGGTGCAACGGCGGCAATTTTAATGGTGGTGCTGCCGCTGTCGATGCCGAGATATGCTTCCGTAGCAGTTGCGATATCGCCGCGCGGCACGTTGTCGCGGGTGTGGCGCGCAATAAAGGCGTTGTATTCTTCTTCACTGGTAAACAGCGGCGGCAGATGGTCAAACTCGCGGTTGGCGTCGGCGGCGCGCATTTTGTCAATCAGCGTCGTCAGGTCAACCGTGTTTTCCGCGCAGAAGGCGCAGCCCATGGCCACATAATATAAGCTGTTATCCGGGCAGGTGCCGGTTAAATTTAAAATTTTGTCAAAGCTGGCGCGCAGGCAGCCGAAGAAAGTCAGCGGCCCGCCGAGATACAGCACGTTGCCCTTAATGGGACGACCTTTGGCAAGGCCGGTTATTGCCTGGCTGGCAACTGCGTCCAGAATGCTGGCGGCCAAATCATTCTTTGCCGCGCCCTGGTTCAGCAGCGGCTGGATGTCGCTTTTGGCAAATACGCCGCAGCGGCTGGCGATGGTGTATCTGGTTTTGGCGGTGGCGGCCAGTTTATCAAGTTCTTCCGTCGGCACGTTTAAAAGCGAAGCCATCTGGTCGATAAAGGCGCCCGTGCCGCCCGCGCAGCTGTCGTTCATGCGCGCGTCAAAGTGGCGGCCTAAAAATAAAATCTTCGCGTCCTCGCCGCCCAGCTCAATAACAACGTCGGTGTCGGGGTTCAGGCGTTCCGTACAGATTTTTTCGGCAAAAACTTCCTGTACAAACTGTACACCGCAGCCTTCCGCCACGCCGATACCTGCGCTGCCGCTGATAGCAAGGCGCGCAGTTTTCAGCCACGGCATTTCGGCTGCAAGTTCTTCCAAAATATTTTTAATTGTTTCCGTAATGCGGCTGGCATGACGGGCATATTTACTGAAAAGCAGCTTTCCGGCATCATCCAGCACGGCTATTTTAACAGTGGTGCTGCCGATATCCAAACCTATCTGCATATAAAAACCTCCGTATGTGGCGGTGTTCGCTATTACTAACTTATTTTTGCGTCTGCTTTCTATGTTATCACAGTTTTGCCATAATTTCCAGTATTTTGCGTTAAAAACCATAACGCGGAAGAAAAAATCATCACAGGTTAGCTTTTGCTTACACCATAGTATATAATACACCTTTTTTCAATTTTGTAAACAGCTTTGGGCAATCTTTATAAAAGGCGGCGCGCCGCGAAAATTTTTAAAATAAATTGCGGCAAAACGCTTGACAATTGGTTGTGTGGTTTGTATAATATTTATGTTGCTGAAACGGGCTTGACGTTGAAGCGACGGACGTGATCCACTAGCTCAGTCGGTAGAGCACCTGACTTTTAATCAGGGTGTCCCGAGTTCGAGTCTCGGGTGGATCACCATTTTTTTATCTGCTAAACGCTGTATCCATGCGGGTACAGCGTTTTTTTGTGTTTTTAATGGGAGCAACCAATCAGCGTGTACCGGGAGCAACAGGTTGCTGGAGTTTGTTTCAACTTGCGCAAAGGCGCAAAATTTTTTAAAATAAATATATACAGGTAACGCAAGGCAGGTGGCAAAAATGGAATTACGCATTTTAAAATACTTTTTAATGGTAGCGCGCGAAGAAAACATCACGCGGGCGGCGAACCTGCTGCACGTTACGCAGCCGACCTTATCGCGCCAGCTGATGCAGCTGGAGGACGAGCTGAACGTAAAACTGTTTTACCGCACCAGCCACCGCATTACGCTGACGGACGAGGGTATGCTGTTAAAGCGCCGCGCGCAGGAAATTTTGGAACTGACGGAACGCACCGAACGGGAAGTGTCGCGCCGTGAGGGCAGCCTGATGGGCGAGATTGCTATCGGCTGCGGTGAAACGCGCAATATGGCAGTGCTGGCGGAGGTTATGGCGGCGTTCCGGCAAAAATATCCGCTGGTGCGCTTTAATGTTTACACGGCCATTGCCGATGACGTGAAGGAGCGCATTGAAAACGGGCTGTTGGACATCGGCCTTCTGGTAGAGCCAGTGGACATCAGTAAGTACGAATTTATCCGCCTGCCGCAAAAAGAAGAATGGGGCGTGCTGGTAAGGGCTGATTCGCCGCTGGCGGCAAAAACGGCTGTGCGCCCGCAGGATTTGGCAGGTGTGCCGCTGATAATGGTTAAGCGCGAGCTGACGCAGAACGAAATGAACAACTGGTTTGGCGATTATGCCAATAATATGGAAATTGCCGCTGTTTATTCGCTGATTTTAAACGCGGCCCTGATGGTGCGCAGCGGTGTCGGTGCGGCATTGTGCTTTGATATGGGCAACCTTTATTATGACGATTTGCGCTTTGTGCCTTTTACGCCCGCGCTTAAAACGGGCGCGGTGCTGGCATGGAAGAAAAGCCAGCGGATGACGCCGGCGGTGGAGGAGTTTATCAAGGACATCCGCTCATACATTGCAGGCATGGGCAGCAATAAAATATAGGTATTAGATTATTTTTAATACGCATAATACAATGTAGGTGTAAGAAATTGCACCTGCATTTTTTATTGCGGTGAATGTGATGAGCGAGGTGAAAGGGATGACTATCTACGAAGCAAGTGAACGATACAATATACCGCTGGAAATTTTGCGCGAGTACGAAAGCTGGGGTTTGTGCGGCGCTGTCAAAAAAGTAATGGGCGCGTGGCAGTACGATGACACCGACATTGAACGCCTGAGCCTGATTATGACGCTGCACGACATCGGCTTTGCCACGGACGAGATTGAAAATTACATGAAGCTGCTGGTGGAAGGCAAGGACAGCGATACGGCGCGCCTGCAAATGCTTAACCAGAAGCGCAGCAATATGCTGGATGAAATCCACTTCCGCGAAAAACAGCTGGACAGGCTTAATTACCTGCGTTACGAGATACAAAAAAATAACAAAGCCAAATGAGGAAAAGAAAAAGCCATTTCCATCACTTATTATGATGGGAATGGCTTGTTTATTTGTCGCGGTAATGTGAACCGCATTGAGCTATCCGCAGTGCATTGCCTTCAATTTTGAAAACCAATCTGTTATCCTTGTCAGTACGTTTGCTCCAGTAACCTGAAAAACCGTATTTCAAAGGTTCAGCCTTGCCGATGCCGTTATAACCGTTACGGTCAATATCTTCAATTAACATATTGATTCTTCGCAAAGTTTTCTTATCTTGTGTTTGCCAGTATAAATAATCCTGCCATGCATCGTCAGACCAGATTTTAATCATCGTCCACCTCAATCAGTTCGTGCGGAGTGCCGCCGGTAGTTTCTAATTGCTGAATTGATTTTTGCAGTCTGAGCATGTTTTCGGGGCTGTAAAAAGGGTCGCCGACGATTTCAAAAGGGATTTTGTTTTGCATGGATACGGCTTTGTAAAATAAAGTTATGGCAGTGGTTGCGGTTAAGCCCATGCTTTTAAAAATTCTTTCGGTATTTTCTTTTAAATCCTTATCCATTTTTGCGCTGGCAACAGCGATTGCTTTAGACATAGTATCAACTCCCTTCACTGCTAATTATAACAGAAAGGTTTGCTGATAGCAATCTATTGAATAGCCAACAGCTTCATAATGATTGGTTAACAGGCGAATAAATGTGAAAACTTGAATTAGATTAGCGTTCAAATTATAATTATAGTATGTATTAACATACTTACAAACGATGGTGAAGTTAAATAGTAGCTTAATATAAATATCTGTTTGTCTTATAAAGGTAGGAGGATTGTATTCGATGAAAGGTTCAGAAACAAAAATGACGAATTTTATGGAGGGCGCAGATAAGCGTTATATAATTCCTGTTTACCAAAGAAAATATAATTGGAAGCAGGAAAATTGCAGGCAATTATATGAAGATTTAAAGAAAATAATAAGGGATAAAAGAGAAAGTCATTTTTTTGGTAGCATAGTTTCTGCGGTAACAGCGAATGGTAGCAAGATAGAATATTATATTATTGATGGACAACAAAGATTAACGACAGTTACACTTTTACTTTTAGCAATCAGTAATCTTCTGGAACAGAAAATAATTTCTGCTGTTGAAGAAAAACTCGATGAGCAAATTAAACAACGTTTTCTAATTTCTCCTTGGGCTAATGAAGATGATAAAATAAAATTACATCCGGTAAAAAGTGACAGTGATGCATTGAAAAAACTTTTTGAAGGAGATGATTTTGTCCCAGCTTCAAATTTAACTTTAAACTACCGTTTCTTTTGCGAGCAACTTATGAAACAGGAAGTGTCAGTAGATGATTTATATCGGGCAATAGGGAAATTAGAAATTATTAGTATTACATTAGATTACAGTGATAATGCACAGCTTATATTTGAAAGTCTTAACTCAACAGGTCTTGCTTTAACAGAAGGTGATAAAATTAGAAACTATGTTCTGATGGGACAGCTACCCAAGGAACAAAATAAACTTTATGATACATACTGGTCCAAAATAGAACAAAGTGTTGGTAATGATGTTAGTAGTTTTGTAAGGGATTATCTTAGTATTAAAAGGCAAATAACGCCAACGATTAGTAATGTTTATCAGGATTTTAAAGAATACGTAGAAAATGCGCATCTTCCGATAGAAGATGTATTGAAAGATTTGCGCGGTTATGCACGTTTATTTGAAAAATTACGTGTTTGTAAGAGCGGTTTGGATAATAAAAAATTAGATGATTGTTTATATAGAATGATGCGTCTTGAAATTGTTGTTACGCGTCCGTTTTTGATGGAAATTTTACGATTGAATGAAGATAATAAATTAACGGCAGATGATGTGTTACAGGTATTTATTATTATCGAAAATTATCTTTTCCGCAGGAACATTTGTGATGTTCCAACTAATGCTTTAAATAAAATTTTTCTCAATCTCAATAAAGAAATTTTAAGATATGATAATACAACCGACGATTATGTTCAAAAGTTTATTTATACTTTATTATCCAAAAAAGATAGTGGACGTTTTCCTAATGATGAGGAATTTAGTACTGCCTTATCTACTAAACAGATATATCAGATGCGTGGTAAATATAAGGCATATCTTTTTGAACGTTTTGAAAACTATGGTACTGTTGAAACAAAAGATGTATATACCCATTTAGATAATAATGTATATACTATTGAACATATTATGCCACAGCACCTTACTCCGGCATGGATAGAAACTCTCGGAGAGAATGCTTTGGAAATTCATTCAACATGGCTTCACCGGCTGGCGAATTTAACATTAACTGGATATAACCCTAATCTTAGCAATAAAACTTTTACTGAAAAGCTGAACGCCAAAGATGGCGGTTATAAAAACAGCGGCTTAAAAATGAATCAAAAAATTTCTTCTAAAACATCTTGGGGTTTACATGAATTAGAAGAACGCAATGAAGAAATGATTTCTTTGGCAAATAAAATTTGGGCTTATCCACAAACTGATTTTGTACCGGTAAAGAAAGAGTTTTATTCTTGTACATTGGATGACGAAAATGTTGAATTGACCGGAAGAAATATTGTGAAATATAGCTATCAGAATGCTGAGCAGTCAGTAAGCAGCTGGGCCGATATGGTG
This sequence comes from uncultured Phascolarctobacterium sp., assembly GCA_949299135.1. Taxonomy (GTDB): domain Bacteria; phylum Bacillota; class Negativicutes; order Acidaminococcales; family Acidaminococcaceae; genus Fusicatenibacter_A. The sequence continues at coordinate 65,532 of CASFZG010000012.1, read as the reverse complement.
GAACATGTTGTGCAATTTATGCATCAAAAAGATAGAAGCGTACTTTCTGCCATAGCATATAATAGTAGTTTTTATCCAGAGCTTTCAAATTATGTAAGCTGTAAAGAAGAAAAATTGCGTACTGCTTTAAAGCTCGATGATGGTATATACATTGAAAAAAATACAAGCACGGCTTTAAAAATTTCAATTTTGCGTCGTTTATTTGCTTTGTATAATGCTGACCCGACCGATTTGGTATTCTATTTAAAAGACACAGAAAATGAAACAGAGCTTATGGATACAGCTACTATTTTTAAAGAATGGGTAGTTAAATGTAAAGATATAAATGAAAATTTGGCTAAATGTAATCGTACTTATACCAGATTTACTACTGATGATATGAGTAAAATTATACCTGATATTCCTAATGCACCGAGCGGTTGGAATACCGATAACCATTACTTTTACGAGATAGTAAACCGTACCGGTAAGACTTTTTACATTCAACTTTCCCTTAGTTCAAGAAATGCTACAAAAGAGTTTTTGGCTATTTGTAATCGCATTAATGAATATTATCCTTCTAAATTTGCTAAAGAAAATTGGCAATGGCGTAATCCTTTTAAAACAACGACAATGGCTATTGGCGAAAATCTTTCCAAGGAAGATATATTTGCTAAGCTTGATATCTGTTTAAAAGAAATACAGGCTTTTGAAGCTGATTTAAAACAAAAACTTCAGAACTAATAATGTTAAAAATTTTATAAAAAAGAGCATCCGGTTATAAAAGGATGCTCTTTTTTGTGTATTTATATTTTATTCTGCCAGTTTTGCTTTGGTATAGCTGTAAATGGTCTGCCAAAAATCGCGGGTGGCCTGTGCATTGGGGTTGGCGTTTTCAAAGGCGTGGTACAGTCCGGGCACAACGTGCATGGTAACGGCGTTGCCGTCTTCAACAAGTTTGCCGGCGTAGGCGATGTCCTCATTGGCAAACAAATCAAGGCTGCCGACGTAAATCAGCGTGGGCGGCAGGTTTGTTAAATCATCCGCCATGGCGGGGCTGAAATAGGGCAGCATTTTACTGCTGATGTTTTGCCCGCCGCGCAGTTTTTCCCACGCAAAAACATTGGTGGGGCGCAGCCAGCAAATGTGGCCGGTGTATTCGTCGTTGTAAGGCGATTCGTCCGAGCCGGTGCGGTAATCGAGCATCGGGTAAATTAAAACCTGCGCCTTTAAGGGGATGTTGGCATTGTCGCGGTTGTAAAGCGCAAGGCTTGCCGATAAGCCGCCGCCAGCACTGTCGCCCATGATGACGATGTTATCGCTGTCAAGCCCGAGGCTTTGGGCATTTTTCTTAATATACAGCAGCCCGTTGTAAGCGTCTTTAAGCGCCGCAGGGAAGGGCGCTTCTGTGGAAAGGCGGTAGTCCGGCGTAATTACTGCCGCGCTGGTGTTGTCGGCAATGTTCTGGTAACGCGCCGTGTAATCCATCGCCTTGCGGAACAGATAACCGCCGCCGTGGGAATAATAAATTACCGGCAGCTTATCGTTTGCCGCATTTTGTGGGCGGAAAACATACATTGTTACGGCAGCTTCACCGCTTTTGGCGGGGACGGTAACGGTTTCGCGCCCCTGCGCCGTTGTTTGCTGCATGGCTTTAGCGGCTTCAAGGTCAGCGTCAGATGTATAAAGGAACATAAAATTTTCCGCCGCCGCACGGTATTCCGGCTGCACGCGGTCAAGATAGGGGATTTCCGCTGCCAGCGCCGTAACGGTAAAATTAAACAGCGCCAGCAGCAGAACTAAAAGCTTTTTCATAAAATCACCGCCCGTTAAATTCTGCCGCTTAAGGTAACGTTCTGCAATTTGTTGACGATGAGGGTTTTATCCGTCACCATGTTTTGTACGGCTTTGTTGTATTCCTGAAAGTACGGTCCTGCGATATGTGCTTTGTAGGCTTCGTCATCGGCATACAGCTCCAGCAGGTGGAACACGTTGGGGTTGGCGGTTTCCGTCGTTGCCAGAAGTGCCAGCACGCCGGGCTCGTTGGTAACGGAGGCTTTCATTTCCTTAGCCAGCACTTTTTTATATTCGTCAAGCTGCGCCGGGTCGATAACAAGTTTGGCCATGCGCGGTTTATCGGCGGTGCCGCTGTTTTTAGTTTGCAGCAAAAAGGCTTCGGCGTTTAAAATGCCGGTTTTAGTTGCAAGCTTTTTAATTTCCGCGCGGGTGGATTGCAGCTTAGCGTCGTTTTGCAGTGCGGTGCAGGCGGTTTCGTCCTTGTAAATTTCAAGGTAACGCATTACGCCGTTTTCGTCTTCGCCGCCGTAGACGGCAAGCACGCCGTTATTTTTTTGCAGGGCATTGTTATACGCGGTTACTGCTTCAAACAGCGCGGGCGTGTTCTGTGCTTCGCTGCTGTAAACCGCCCAGCGCACGAAGGGCTGCGCCACTGCGGCAGCGTCTGCCGGTAAAGCCTGCAAGCCCAAAACTAACATCAATGCGGTTAAAAATAATTTTTTCATGTCGTTCTTCTCCTTTACTCAGCTTTTTCCAAAGTGGCAGTAAAATTGCCGGTTTGTGCTTTAATAATGTCCAGCCCTTCTTCCAGCCTGCCGATGGGGATTAAATTGGGGTCGGCCTTAAAATCTACATAAAATATGCTTAAATTGCCCCACGGCTGGTAAACGCACAGGTCGCCCGCCAGCGGGTGGCAACCAACGCGCTGACCTTTTTCGTCAAGGCGCTTATCAAAATAGGCAATCTTTTCCATGCCGCTAAAATCCTTAAACTCCAGCGTTACGGGCAGGCGGCTGTATAAATCGGCGGCGCTCGGTTCGCTGCGCAGCGTTACCGGCAGCTTGTGCCCGTCCACGTTCAGCACGGCTTTATAGCTTTGCGCTGCGGCAGTTTGCTCTGCCGGCGCGGCCTGTGTATCCTGCATCCCGCCGCAGGCGGATAAACCCAGAGCAGCGGCAATGCCCAGCAGCAAAAAGATTTTTTTCATGGCTATCCCTCCAAACTACTTTTGTTACCTTAATTATAAAAAGCATAATGCACCGCGTCCAATGCTTAAATATTATCCGCCGTTATGCGTTTTGGCTATGGGTTTTGCGCAAAAAAAGAACCGGCCGGTGCCGGTCCTTTGGGTTTGGTGTTATTTTAATTTGCCGTATTCTTCGTCGGTAACGGGTTCGCACCATTCGTTGCTTGCGCCTTCAGCCGGTACTTCAATGGCAACATGTGCAAACCAGCTGTCCGGTGCGGCGCCGTGCCAGTGTTTAACTTCCGGCGCAATGTTTACAACGTCGCCCGGTTTAAGTTCCTGCGCAGGCTTGCCCCATTCCTGGTAGTAGCCGCGCCCTGCGGTAACAAGCAAAATCTGACCGCCCTTGTGGTGGATGTGCCAGTTGTTGCGGCAGCCCGGCTCAAAGGTTACGTTAGCCACGGGTACGCGTTCGGTGGTCAGCATGTTTAAATAGCTCTGGCCGATAAAATACTGCTGATAAGCAACATTGGGGTTGCCCAGTTTAAAAATGTTTTCTGCTTCAAATTCCTGCGGAATTGCTTTTTCCTGTGCCATAGCGGCATTACCTCCCATAATCATAAATGCGCAAAGTGCAAGTAATAATTTTTTAGCTTTCATCTTCAAAACTCCTCCTTCGTAAACCTTCCGCCCTGGGGCGGATATATTTTGCGGACGGGGATTTTATTTTGCCGGTGCCACGGCGTTAATAGCGCTGATGGCGTTAAGCGTGCGCGGATAGCCGATGTACGGCAGCGCAATGGTAACGGCGTCCAGCAAATCCTGTCGCGTGTTGCCTACGCCAAGGTTGCCGGCAACATGGGCTTTAGCCTGCGGGTCGCAGCAGCCCAGCGTAATGATGGCGGTAAAGGTAATCAGCTCGCGCTGTTTTAAATCAAGCACCTTGCGGGTGTAGTAATCGCCAAAGCAGTTGCCGCTGAGCCAGTTGTTGATGTGCTTCTGGTCGCCCGTGCCGGAATTTGCAAAGCCGCGAATGCCTTCGCCGAAAATGGCGACCTGCGTATCTTCGCCTTTTTGTACGCGGTCGGCGTCGTTAGTGGTGCCCTGGTTGGCAAGTTCGCCGATGCCTGCTTCTTCAAACGCCAGCTGCATTTCAATCAGTGCGTTTTTGGCGCGGGCAAAGCCAACGTAAGGCGTGGTCTGGTAAATCGTTTCGCGTATTTCATCCGGCGTTGCGCCGGCATTTAAAGCACCTTTAACGTGGATGCCGATGTCCTCCGGCGTAGCGTTGGCGGTTAAAACCACAATGGTTAAAAGTTCCTTCTGCGCCAGCGGCATCTGTACCTGATTGTTAACGTCGCTGTAAATAAATTTCTGCATTATGTCACCCAGCTCCGGCGAGCCTTTGACATAGCACGGGTTTTCCGTGCCGTAAAGCGTTTTAATGGTGGCTGCGCTTTCAGCCATTCTGTCCTGTGCCATAGCGGCATTACCTCCTATAACCATGCAGGCGCAAAGCGCCAGTAAAATTTTGGCTGTTTTCTTCATCATAATCCCTGCCTTTTTAGCCTGCCAAGGGCAGGATTTTCTTTTGCATTTTAATCATAAAACTTAGAGGCGGCTCAAAGTCAAGAAAAATATAATAAAAAACTGCACTGCCGTTGGATTAGTTAATCCGTTGGCAATGCAGTTTATTTTTTACCCTTACGCCAGTTCTTTCGGTTCTTCGGTAAAGGAGCAGACGGTTGCTTTGACGTTGTCCAGATAGAACACAACCATCACGCCGTCGTCGGGGTTATACATGTTTTTCAGCACCGGCACTGCTTCCAGCATCGCAACGCGTGCTTCGCGGCGGTCATCAAATTTTGCCTCGCCGTCAAGGCGAATCCAGCTGTCCTGCCCTTTCATGGCAGAAATTTCAACCCTGGGGTTGGCAACCAGCTGTTTGTAAACATTTTTTGTGTTGGCGGTGATAAAATACAGCCTGTCTTCAAATTCGCACACAGCGCCGAAGGGGCGGACGCGCGGCTGGTCACCGTCCATGGTGGCGATGTAGAACACGCCGCAGTCTTTTAAATAATCAAGTACAGCAGACATTATAATTACTTCCTTTCATAAACCGGTTTAGGTTGGCTTACGTTTTTATTATAACGCTGCCGCCGCAAAAAATAAATATATGCCCCGCATTTAAAAAATGTTATAATTAAAGGCAGAAACAATTACGGAGGTGCTTTATGATACTCGGCAATCTCAGCCTGATACTGGAAGGCGGCGGCATGCGCGGCATGTTTTCGGCAGGTGTGTTTGATGCTTTTATGGAAAAAGAGCTTGTGTTCCCGCATATTGCCGGCGTGTCGGCGGGCGCCTGCAACATACTTTCGTATATGTCAGGGCAAAAGGGGCGCACAAGGAGTATAATTGAAGACTTCGTCGGCGACGACCGCTATTGCAGCGTAAAAAACTGGCTGCGCACGCGCTCGCTGTTTGGATTTGATTTTATTTTGAACGATATACCGCGCCGCCTGCTGCCGTTTGATTACGAAGCGTTTTACGATTATCCCGGCAGGCTGGAAGTCGGCACGACGGACTGTGAAACTGGCGAATCAATCTGGTACACGCAGATGGACATGGGCAAAAACTTTACGCCGGTGCGCGCTTCGGCTTCGCTGCCGTTTTTTGCGCCGGTTGTACATTTTGATAAACGCCGCTTGCTGGACGGTGCGCTGACCGACCCCATCCCGGTGGACCGGGGACAAAGGGCGGGTTACGATAAATTTGTCATCGTGCTGACGCGCAACAAAGGCTACCGCAAACACCGTGCCGTGCCTTCGGCGCTTGTTAAGCTGTGGTACCCGCATTATCCGCTTTTGCAGCAGATTTTAGCGGAGCGCCCCGCCAACTACAACAAGCAGCTTGAAGCGGCGGAAGCGCTGGCCGAACAGGGCAAGGCGGTAATCATCCGCCCGCAGCAGCCTTTGGAAATTGACCGTTTGGATTTGGACAAGCAAAAACTTTTGGCGTTGTATGACCACGGCTACGACTGCGGCCTTGCGGCGTGCAATGAAATTTTAAAACTGAATTATAAATAAGGAGAACACTATGCAGGAAATAAAATGCCCCAAGTGCGGCGAGGTGTTTCAGGTTGACGAAACGGGTTACGCCGCGATTGTAAAACAGGTAAGGGACAGGGAATTTACCAAAGAGATACAGGAGCGCCTGGCGCAGTTTCAGACGGAAAAGGAAAGCGCAGTGACGCTTGCCAAAACGGCGACGGCCAAGGCTTACGACGTTGCGCTCGCCAAAAAGGCGATGGAAATTAACGATTTGAAAAACCAGCTTGATATGCAGAAGGTGGCGCAGGCTTCCAGCTTGCAGGAGGCGCTAAACAAAAAAGAGCTGGAGCTGGCGCAGAAGGAGCAGCAGATTGCCGAATTAACCGCGCGCCTGCAAAGCAGCGAAACGGCGAAGGAGCTGGCGGTAAACAAAGTCATCAGCGAAAAGCAGCAGGAGCTGTTCAATAAAGAACAGAACATTTTGCAGCTGACTTCGCAGGTGGAAAACAGCAAAAAGGAAAGCGCCATCCGCGAGCAGAACATCATCAGCACTTATGAAGAAAAGCTGAAATTTAAAGACGAGGAAATTGAGCGCTATAAGGATTTCAAGCTGCGCCAGTCTACTAAAATGGTCGGCGAAAGCCTTGAGCAGCACTGCGAAATTGAGTTTAACAAGCTGCGCGCGACGGGCTTCCAGAACGCTTATTTTGAAAAGGACAACGACGCCCGCACCGGCAGCAAGGGCGACTACATTTACCGCGAGGCTGACGAGGATGGCACGGAATTTATTTCCATCATGTTTGAGATGAAGAACGAAATGGACGCGACGGCGACAAAGAAGAAAAACGAGGACTTTTTTAAGGAACTGGACAAGGACCGCCGCGAAAAGAACTGCGAATACGCTGTGCTGGTTTCCATGCTGGAAAGCGAAAGTGAGTTGTACAACACCGGCATCGTCGATGTCAGTTACCGTTACCCCAAAATGTACGTCATCCGCCCACAGTTTTTTATCCCCATTATCACGCTTCTGCGCAACGCGGCGCAGAACTCGCTGGAATACCGTAAGGAATTAAGCGTTATCAAAACGCAGAACATTGATATTTCCAACTTTGAAAACGATTTGAACGAGTTTAAGGACAAGTTCTCGCGCAATTACCGCCTTGCCAGCGAAAAATTTAAAAAGGCGATTGAGGAAATCGACAAAACCATCGACCATTTGCAGAAAACCAAAGAGGCATTGATGTCGTCGGAGAACAATCTGCGTCTTGCCAATAACAAAGCCGAAGATTTAAGCATTAAACGCTTGACGCGCAATAACCCCACTATGGCGGCTAAGTTTGCAGAACTTGACAATTAAAAAACTGCCCAAAACACTTATTTAAAATGTGTTTTGGGCAGTTTTTATTTTGCCATGGCTACGCGCACGGCGGTAAATGCAAGGGCTGCCGAAAAAACTGACATACCGGCGACGCCGCTCCAGCCAAAGCTGCTGTAAAAAATGCCGCCCAGGCTGCCTAAAATGCTTGCTCCACTGTAATAACTGAACATATAAAGCGAACCGGCAGCAGCTTTACCGTTTTCAACAAGTTTGCCGCACCAACCGCTGGCACTTGCATGTGCGCCAAACAGCCCGAGTGTAAGAACAGCAAGGCCGGCAATTTTTACAATAAGAAGGCTGTGTGTGGTAAGCACTGCGCCTATTGCCAGAAGAAACAGACAGGAACAGATGATTGTGCCATTGCCGAATTTACTGTTCAGCTTTCCTGCCGCTGCGCTGCTGAAAGTGCCGAAAAGCTGAACGGCGAACAGAAAGCCGATAACGCTTTGGCTTAAATTATAAGGTGCATCTTTCAAAACATATGCTATAAAATTATATACTGCTACAAAACTGCCCATCATGCAAAAAGCAGCAAAGCAGAGATAAAATAATTTTTTATTGCTGCGGTTGAATACTCCGACAGTAAAACCTTTAGTGTGATTTGGCGAAAAATTGTGTTCCTGCGGCAGCAGCACCCATACTAAAATGCCTGCCAGTACAGAAAGTGCGCTTAGTGCCATAACGGCAAACTGCCAGCCAGCAAAATCAGTCAGCACGCTTGCTAAAATTCTGCCGGAAAGACCGCCAAGCGTAGTACCGCAAACATACATACCAATGCCAAAACCTGTTTTAGTGGAGTCGAATTCTTCGTTGACATAGGCCATGGCAAGTACAGGAACCATTGCCAAAATACAGCCCTGTATAAAACGAAGGGCAACAACAGCGGCAAAACTTTGGGTAAAACCTACGCCAAGAAGTACAGTGCTGCTGATGATTAAACTGCCTGCCAACAGTTTGCGGCGCGGCAAACGGTCGGCAAAAGAGGTAAGAGCCAAAAGAGTAAGCGCCATGCCAAGCATTGCTGCCGATACGGCAAGGCTTGCCTGTGCGGGATTAAGAGCAAAAGTGATGGCAATTTTGCTGATAACAGGCTGCAAGCAGTATTCCATACTGAACGCTGCCATGCCGGTGATGATAATAGCGGCTAAAGCGCGGAAATAATTTTTGCTTTGCGGGGTTAATTTAGTTGTATCCATAAGTTCACGTCCTTTAAAACTTAATTTACTTTACACCTTGATTATAACTGCTTTATAATAATATTAAAAATACCGGTTTTCTATTAAAAACATAATTTTTTGTTATAATTTGGGGTGAACTTATGGATATTAGCCAATACCATAATTTTATTGCCGTGGTGGAATGCGGCACAATTACTGCAGCGGCGGCACAGCTGAATATTGCTCAGCCGGCGTTGAGCAATCAGCTTAAAAATTTAGAAAACGAGTTTGGCACTGAACTTTTGCAAAAAAGCCGCGGTATGCGCGAGGTTCGCCTTACCGGAGCCGGGCAGTTGTTTTACAGGCAGGCAAAGACTATCTGCCGCCTGCATGAAAATTTGCACCGTGAGATTGAAGATTATGAAAATGGCATCAGCGGCACGCTGAAAATAAGTTTATCGCCGTCTCGCAGCGCTACATTGATACGAAATTTCATAAAACGGTTTCATTGCGATTATCCACAGGTCAAATATGTATTTCACGAAGGTTCTATTGAAGAACAGGAGCAGCATATTTTAAACGGGCTTTCGGAAATAGCCGTTGCCAATGCGCCGCTTGTGCGTCCGCATTTGTTTGATGTTTTATTCCGGCGCAGGCAACAGCTTTATGCTGTGTTTAATGAAGAAAATGACTGGTTTGGTAAAAAAATCAGCAGTGTTGGTTTAAATGACCTGGCAAAAGTTCCTTTGTGTTTAAGCGGCAGCCGCAGCCTGCTTACTGCTGTTATGGAAGAAGAACGGCTTGCTCCGTATGTACTTAGTGAAAGCACTACACGTACCACTGCTTTATATTGGGCTAAGGCGGGGCTTGGGGTGGCAGTTATTCCGTTTGAACAGTATGATGCCGTACCATATCCCGGGCTTATATTTGTACCGTTAGAACATCCAAACCTTTTTGCCTATAAAACTATTTTTAAGTTAAAAGGGCAGTCGCTTTCCGCTGTTGCCAGCCATTTTCTTGATTATTATGAAGCAAATTGTTATCCGGATACTGAAAAATTTTAAAATACAAATAAAAAATCCCATAAAGCTTTTGCCTTATGGGATTAATTTTTAGCTGGTGGAGACGAAGGGGATTGAACCCTCGGCCTTACGGATGCGAACCGTACGCTCTCCCAGCTGAGCTACGTCCCCGTTGATAGTATTAGTATAGCACTTTGCGCGGCGGCGTACAATAGGCACGGCTTAATTTTCTGCCGTTTCCGTTTTGCTGCGGCGGTGCCTGGCCGCTGCCAGAAGCTCATCGCGGCTGTTATTTAAGTTGCCGCTCTGCACGCGCGCCAGCAGGTATTTTAAATACGTGCCGGTTTCTTCCGGAGGCACTGTTCCGTGCAAGTCCGCTCCGCTGATTGCCAAATCCGAAGTATGCACCGGCATTTTGGTGCGCGCCAGTTCAATAACGGCGTCCGCCAGCTCGCGCCCTTCAGCCATTAGCTGCGGGTTTTTGCCCGCGTGTGTTGCGCCCATGTCCGCCAAAAACACTTCCTTCAGCTGCGTAAACGCTTCCGTCAAATCCTTTTCGGTGCGAAACTCGCCGCTTGCAGCTTCCGCCCGTACCCAGCGCATCAGCGTGCGTTCCTTGGTAAACATCATCGGCGCAAAGCGCATATGGCGCGATACCAGCCAGACTACGCGTTTTTTAAAATCTTTCGGGTAATGCAGGCGCGTCAAAAGTTCTTCCGCCATGACGGCGCTTAATGCTTCGTGCCCGTGATCGCTCGGCGAACCGTCCGGGTGTGTGCCGCGGATGCCGGGCATGCCTTTGCCAAGGTCATGCAGCAGCATCGCCCAGCGGATAGTTAAATCACGCGGGCTGTTATCGACGGCAGCCAGCGTGTGCTCCCATGCATTGTAGCAGTGGAAGCGCCTGTTCTGCGACAGCCCCGCCAAATGGCGCAGTTCCGGCAGGATGGCGATTTTCGTATAACTGCCGCCTTCCTTGACGCGGCAGTGTGCGTCAGTCAGCCCTGTTGCCATTAAAAGCATTAAGCCGTGCCCGGCGTGTTCGCTGACCAAAAGTTTATCCAGCTCCGTGCGCACGCGCTCAAGTGATAAACCTGCGCAGCGTTCAACCGGAAATTTAAAATTCTGCGGCAGATAGTAGGGCGTGCCTTCTTCGCCGAATGGCGGCAGCAAACTGTCCTGCTGCACATAGGTAAAGCCAAGCTGCCCGACAAAGCGGCAGGCGCGCAGCATACGCAATGCGTCCTCACTGTAACGTGTCTGTGCATCGCCGACGGTGCGCAAAATCTTCTTCGCCAAATCCTCCTGCCCGCAGTGATAATCGTAAATTTTACCGTCCGCGTCCATCACCATGGCGTTAACGGTAAAATCGCGGCGGCTTAAATCATCGCGCAGCGACTTGCTGAACCACACCTTTTCCGGCTTGTGGGCGTTGCTGCCGTAGCTTTCGCCGCGGAAGGTTGTTATCTCCACGTTGTGCCCTTCGATAACGGCGACGACGCAGCCAAAGTTCTGCCCAAGATTATCAACCGTTTTAATACCGTGCGCTTTGCAAACGGCGGCAGTTTCTTCCGGCACTGCGCTCGTCGTAACGTCAAAATCGCCGGGCGGGCGGCCCAAAAGCAAATCGCGCACAGCGCCGCCGGCAATGTAAGCCTCATAACCCGCAGCGTTCAGCACGTTCAATATTTTTTTTGCGTAAGGGGGGATTTCAAACATACTTACCTCATTCATAATCCATACCGTCATTCCGCAGTTGGTATTCGACGTTGATACCGAAGTATTCCCACAGCACTTCTTTTAAATCGGCGCCGTTTTTTATTTTGTAACGGTATTTAACCTTGCCGCCAAGGTAAAATTTTAAATAGTTGCCGCGGATGGTAATGTTGCAGTCTTCGCGAAAGATGGAAAGCTCTTTTTCTTTATTGAAAGGCGAATCGGGATGAGCGTCGCACCAGAAGGACGGGAAAACGTAATCTTTTTCAAGCTGCGGTTCTTCGGTAAAGCCCAGCATGCGCTTCCACGGCTTGCCCTTTTCCTTCTGCCACAGCAGCCAGCCCCAAAATTCGTCGCGCGTAAATTTGTACTGGCTGATGCCATCGCTCTGTACGCGGTTTTCTTCCAGCAGCAGAGGTATGCGCGGGCTTTCGCTGTTAACGCCGACGTCGGTGATGTAGCGTTTGCCGTTAATCGTTACGCACATGTTGCGGTGCTGGCGCATCTGGTACACGTTGATTTTATTGATAAAGCGCCCTGCGAAGCTGACGAAATTAAAGCCCAGCGATTCGAGCAGCCACGCGTAAATACCGTTCAGCTCGAAGCAAATGCCGCCGCGGTTGTGCAGGATGAGTTTATCAAACATGTCCTCGCGCTTAAGCGACGTTATTTTGCTGTTAAGGCAGTCAAAATTATCGTAGGGGATAAATTTTAAATGCGCGTCGTGCAGTTTTTGCAGCGTCGCAAGGTCGGGCTTCGGCTCAAAATCTGCCAGCTGCAGTTTATGCAGATATTCTTTTATCTGTTCTTTGGTCATCGGTTTGCTGCGCAGTTTCACAGTTACCGCCTCCCTCATCGTGTGCTTACCTTCCTTAATATAATTTTAGCATAGCCGGGGTGTAAATTAAATGTTTAACGTTAAAAACACGGCGCATATTTTTAAAATGCTTTAATTAGCACGCGCGCTGTGATAAAATATAAAGATAACATGGGTTATTATGCCCTGGAGGTTTTTATGCAGAACAGAATGCCGCTTGTAGAAGCGATGCTGAAATATAAAAACGATAAAGTTTACCCCTTCCATACGCCGGGGCACAAGGGCGGCCGCGGGATGGAGGAGCTTTTGCGCCATGAGCTTGGCGAGGGCGCGATGGCGATGGACGTATCGCTGATGAGCGAGCTGGACGATATCCACGCGCCTTCAACTTATATTAAAGAAGCGCAGGATTTGGCGGCGAAGCTGTACGGCAGCGATAAATGCTTTTTTGCCGTTAACGGCACAACGGGCGCAATCCATGCGATGCTGATGGCTGCCTGCAAAGCGGGCGATAAGGTTCTCGTTCCGCGCAACGCGCACCGCAGTGTGGCAGGCGCTTTGCTTTTGGCAAATTTGCAGCCGGTGTTTGTAATGCCGGAATACGACGAAGCCTTTGGCATTAACACGCAGATTACGCCGCAGTCGGTGGAGCAGGCGTTCAGCCGCCATGCGGATATTAAGGCGGTGCTGGTAACAAGCCCCAACTATTACGGTCAGGCTGCCGATTTGGCGGCGATTGCCAAAATTGCCCATGCGCATAACGCAGCGCTGCTGGTTGACGAGGCACACGGGCCGCACCTTGGCTTTAATAAAAAACTGCCGCAATCGGCGCTGCAATGCGGTGCCGATGCCTGCGCGCAGAGCACGCATAAAATTTTGGGCGCGATGACGCAGTGTTCGCTGCTGCATGTTAAGGGCGGGCGCATTGATTTGGCGCGCGCTGCCGAAGTGATGAGCTTACTTACAACGACGAGCCCCAATTATTTGCTGATGGCATCTTTAGACGCGGCGCGTTACACTTTGGCAAAAAAAGGTGTCGCGCTGGCGGATAAGGCGTTGGAAGCAGCGGCAAAACTGCGCGGGGTGCTTGGCAAATTTGACGGTTTACGCCTTTTGGATGAACGCTGCGTTGGCAAAAACGGCGTGGCAGGGTTTGACGCTGCGAAAGTGACGGTTAACACAGCGGCGTGGGGCTACACCGGCGTGGAAGTCGGCGACGCACTGCGTAAGGAAGGCGTTGCCGTGGAACTGACGGACGCAGGCAATGTGCTGTTTTTGGTAACTTACGCCGACGGCGGTACGGATTATACCACGGCGCTGGACGAAATTAAAAGCGTTTTTACGGAGTTGCAGCTGCATAAACGTAAGCCGCTGGCTATGCAAAGCGGCGGCAAACTGCCGGATTTCACACAGGCTATGCCTCTGCGTCAGGCGTTTGACGCGGAAAAAGAAAGCGTGCCGCTTGATGAGGCAGAAAGCAGAATCTGCGCCGAGCAGGTCAGCTTTTACCCGCCCGGAATACCGGTGCTGTGGCCGGGTGAAGTTGTTACGCCCGATGTTTTGGCGTACTGCAAACGCATGAAGGAACTGGGGCTGCCCGTAAGCGGCCCGGCGGATTATACATTAACGGAACTGCGGGTGATTAAATAAATGAGTAAGGGATATTTTATCAGCCTTGAAGGCGCGGACGGCTGCGGCAAAACCACGCAGATTGAGCGTGTTGCGGCAGAGCTGCGCCGCTTGGGGCGAGAAGTTGTCTGCACGCGCGAACCTGGCGGCACAAGGCTTGCCGAAACATTGCGCGCTCTTGTGCTGGACCCGGAACTGATTATGAACGCGCGCACGGAAACATTGCTTTATATTGCGGCGCGTGCCGACCATGTGGAGCGCGTAATTAAACCGGCGCTGCTGGCTGGAAAAATAGTTTTGTGCGACCGCTTCAGCGATTCAACCGAGGTTTATCAGGGCGTTGTGCGCGGGCTGCCGCTGGAGGCAATCCACGGCTTAAGTGAATTTGCCACGGACGGCTTGCAGCCGGATTTAACGATACTGCTTGACGGCGACCCGGATTTACTCGCCGCAAGGCGCGAACTGCGCGGCGTGCACGACCGTTACGAAAACGCCGGGCTGGAGTTTCAGCACAAAATACGCAACGGTTTTATGCTGCTGGCGGAAAAATACCCGCAGCGCATTTTTAAAATTAACGCATTGCAGGATACGGACAGGGTAACGGCGGAGATTCTGCGCGTTATCAATACGGTTATTAAAATTTGAGGTAGTTATGTGGGACGAAGTGCTGGGGCATCAACAGAATAAGGAATTTTTGCAGAAGTTGCTTTTGCCCGGCAGCCGTCCGCATGCGCTTTTGTTTTACGGCATGGGCGGCATCGGCAAAAAAATGCTGGCGCTGCATTTTGCGCGTACTTTTTTGTGTACCGGGCAGGGCGCGCGCCCGTGCGGATTATGCGAAAGCTGCCGCTTGTTTGATATTGCCAATGACAGCTTTGCCCACCCGGATTTTTACCTGCTGACGGCGGAGGAAGCCGGTAAGGATATCAAGATTGAGCAGGTTAAGGAGATGGCGAAGCAGGCCGCGTTTGCGCCGGTGCTTTCCGCGCACAAGGTGTGCATCATCGACGACGCGGGTCAGATGACGGCGGAGGCAGCCAACAGCCTATTGAAACTTCTGGAAGAACCACCTCCGGGCTGGCTGTTTATTTTAATCACGCAGCAGGCGGAGCGGCTTTTACCGACGGTGCTGTCGCGCGTTGTGCGCCTGCGGTTTGAAGCGCCGGATTTAAATGATGTGCAGCGCATTTTGCAGGCACACGGCGTTATAGATAATGCTAAAGTGCTGGCGGCGCTGGCAGGCGGATCGCCCGGAAGGGCTTTGGCTTTTAAGGAAGCCGGTATTTTTGACCTGCGGCACGAAGCGCTGGCTTTATTGCAGAAGCTGCCGCTGCAAAACCCGTTTGGGCATATTGCCGGTTTGGGCTGGGGCGATAAGTACGACCGTGCGGCGGCGCTTTTACTGACGGAGCAGTTTGTGTACCTGCTGCGCGATATTTTGCTTTTGCAGAGCGGCGCGGCGGATAAAATTTACAATACGGATATACTGGCGGCGCTGGAGCGCTTGGCCCAAAGCACGCCTTTACATACAACCAGGCAAAGCGTCAATGTGGCGCAGGAAGCCTGGCAGAACATTAACAAAAACGTAAGCGCCAAAAATGTTTTGGAGGCGCTTGTACTAAAACTTGATTTACTGCGGAAGGAGTGAAGATTTTGCTGAAAGTAGTAGGCATTCGATTTAAAAAAGCAGGTAAAATATATTATTTTGACCCCGTCGATACCGGCGTGGAGATTGGCGACCATGTAATTGTGGAAACGGTGCGCGGGCTGGAATACGGCACTATCGTTATCGGCGCGCGCGAAGTGCCGGAGAACAAGCTGGTGTCGCAGCTTAAACCGGTTATGCGCAAGGCGACGGAGCAGGACGCTTTAAAGGTGCAGGAAAATAAAATCCGCGAAAAGGAAGCCTTTAATATCTGCCTGCGTAAAATTGCCAAACACGGTTTGCCCATGCGCTTGATTGATGTGGAATTTACCTTTGACGTTAATAAAATTATCTTTTATTTTACGGCGGACGGACGCATCGACTTCCGCGAGCTGGTTAAGGATTTGGCGTCGGTGTTCCGCACCCGTATTGAGCTGCGCCAGATTGGCGTGCGCGACGAGGCGAAAATGCTGGGCGGCATCGGCGGTTGTGGCAGGCCTTTGTGCTGTGCCACCTTCCTCGGAGATTTTGAACCGGTTTCCATCCGCATGGCTAAGGACCAGAACCTTTCGCTGAACCCGGCGAAAATCAGCGGCGTGTGCGGCAGGCTGATGTGCTGTTTAAAATACGAAAACGACGTTTATTGCAGCGGCGCTTGCGGCAGAAGGCAGCCTCAGGAACGCGTGGAAGCGCCGAAGGTTGGCAGCATGGTTGTTACACCTCTGGGCGAAGGCCGCGTAATGGGCGTCAACCGCGCTATGCGTACCGCGTCCGTACAGCTTACGCCGGACAACACCATTCAGGTGGAATGGGACGAGATTGTGGATGCAGCAAAGGCGGATAAAATTTAATGGTGCACAGCGGAATCAGGCGCGATTCGCTGCCGGGCTGTGGCTACACCGTGTGGCAGGACGCCGGTGAGTTTACCTTTACCACGGATTCGGTTTTTGTGGCGGCGTTTGCGCATCTCGTAACCAAAGCACAGGTGCTGGAACTTGGCAGCGGCACGGGTGCCATCAGTTTGTTTCTGGCGGCGCGCGGTGCGGCCAAAGTCACTGGGCTGGAATTTAACCCGCGCGTGACGGAGCTGATGCGCCGCAGCATTGCCGATAATAATTTAGAGGACGTGGTCAGCGTCATCGACGGCGACGTGCGCGAAATTAGCAAGTATTTTAAAACGGAAAGCATGGATTTAGTCATTGCCAACCCGCCCTACCGCAACAGCGGCAACACGCGCAAAATCGGCACGGCTGCCTGCCATGAAGTAACGGCTGACCTGCGCGACTTTTTTAAGGCAGCGGCTTATGCGGTGCGCTACCGCGGACGCTTTGCCATTGTGCAGCTGCCCGACCGTTTTGCCGAATGTATGCAGCTGGCGGTGGAATTTGGATTACAGCCGAAGCGTTTGCAGTGGGTGCACAGCGCGGTTAACAAACCGGCGTGGATATTTTTAATGGAAATGACCAAGGGCGGCAGCTACGGGCTGGACGTTTTGCCGCCGCTTATTATGTACAACGCCGATGGCAGCCTGAGCGAGCAGGCGCTGGCGTATTACGCTAAATCGAAGGAGCAGGCAAAATGACGGAAGCAGGAACTTTATACCTGTGCGCTACGCCGATAGGCAACCTTGAGGATATCACGCCGCGCGTGTTGCGTACTTTAAGCGAAGCCGACATTATTGCGGCGGAGGATACGCGCCACACTTTGCAGCTTTTAAACCATTTTAATATTAAAGGGCATCTGGTGCGTTATGACGAGCACAGTAAGGACAAAAACGGCCCTAAGCTGATTGCCGAACTTTTGGACGGCAAAAATATTGCGCTTGTCAGTGATGCGGGCTTTCCCGGTATTGCCGACCCGGGCGAACAGCTGGCGCGCGAGGCGATTGAGGCAGGCATTAAGGTTGTGCCTTTGCCGGGCGCAAACGCAGCCTTGTGTGCATTGATAGCGTCGGGATTGCCGTCGTCACCGTTCTTCTTCGGCGGCTTTCTGCCCAAAAGCAAAAAGAACCGCGCCGAACAGCTTGCGGCGTGGAAAAATATACCTTCAACCATTATTTTGTACGAAGCGCCGCACCGCATTAAGGACGTGCTGAAAGAAATTCTGGCGGCGTGGGGCGACAGGCAGCTGGCGGCAGCGCGTGAGCTGACCAAATTGCACGAGGAGTTTTTCCGCGGCAGCGTCAGCGAATGTTTAGCGTGGTTGGAACAGCAGCCACCACGCGGCGAATTTTGCCTTGTCATCGCGCAGGGCGAAGCGGCAGCGCAAGAGCCGCAAACCGAAACCGACCCGCTTGACGAAGTAAAAGCACTTATCAGCGGCGGCATGGATAAAAAAGCAGCCCTTGCACAAGTAGCCAAACAGCGCAAAGTACCGAAAAGAGAATTGTATAACAGGTTGCTGGGTGAAGAATAAAATGATGTTTACTTTTGCGAAACGCCGCAGAATGTGATAAAATTACAAAAGAATTCCTTTAAAAAAGCAAAACAAAATTAACATAAAAGAAGGGAAAGCCAGATGAGTAAAAACAGCTTCTATATTACTACTCCGATTTATTATCCGAGCGATAATCTGCACATCGGCCATGCGTACTGCACGACGATTGCCGATACTGTTGCCCGTTATCACCGCGCCAAGGGCGAGGATGTTTTCTTCCTGACCGGCAGTGATGAGCACGGCCTGAAAATTCAGCGCAAGGCTGCCGAAAAAGGCGTTACGCCGATTGAATACGTCGACGGCATTGTTGCCAACTTTAAAAAACTGTGGAAGATGCTGAACATTTCCAACAACGATTTTATCCGCACCAGCGAGGAGCGCCACCACAAGGTTGTGCAGGCGGTGCTGCAAAAAATTTACGAGCAGGGCGATATTTACAAAAAGAATTACGAAGGTTTGTACTGCGTTCCGTGCGAATCGTACTGGCTGGAGCGCCAGCTTGTTGACGGCAAATGCCCGGACTGCGGCCGCCCGGTGGAAAAAATGGCGGAAGAAAGCTATTTCTTTAAACTATCCAAGTATCAGGACAGAATTCTGGAATACATAGAAACGCACCCTGATTTCATTCAGCCGGTTTCGCGCCGCAACGAGATGATTAACTTCATTAAACAGGGGCTTGAAGATTTGTGCATTACCCGCACGACCTTCGACTGGGGCATTCCTGTTCCGTTCGACCCGAAACATGTTGTTTACGTTTGGTTCGACGCGCTTTTAAACTACTTTACCGCTATCGGCTATGGCACGGATGAAGAGAAGTTCCATAAATTCTGGCCTGCCAACATTCATCTGGTTGGCAAGGAGATAGTTCGCTTCCATAGTATTATCTGGCCGATTATGCTGATGGCTATGGGCGAAGAACTGCCGAAACAGGTTTATGGCCACGGCTGGCTGGTTGTTGACGGCGATAAAATGTCCAAATCCAAAGGTAATGTAATCGACCCGATTGCGCTGATTGACGAGTTCGGCCCGGACGCTATCCGTTACTTCCTGCTGCGCGAAATTGCGCTGGGCAGCGATGGCAACTTCTCGCGCGACGCGCTGATTAACCGTATTAACGCCGACCTTGCCAATGACCTGGGCAACCTGCTGCACCGCACCGTAAGCATGATTGAAAAATATCACGGCGGCGTTGTAACGCACAAAGAAGGTACGGAAGCTGTCGATAAGGAATTTATCGCGCTGGTTAACGAAACCGTTGCCAATTACAAAGACGACATGGACCACATGGAGCTGAACCAGGCGATTAAAGACGTTTGGGCGCTGATTGGCCGTGCCAACAAATATATTGATGAAACCGCGCCGTGGATTCTGGCGAAGGACCCCGCGCAGGCAGAGCGTTTGCAGGCTGTTATGTACAACCTTGCCGAAGCGCTGCGCATTGTGGCAATTTTGATTGCTCCGTTTGTGCCCGTTACCGCGCCGAAAATTTACGAGCAGCTTGGCCTTGGCAAACCGGAAAGCTTTTTGCTGGCCGACGCCGAATGGGGCAAGCTTGCAACCGGCACCAAAGTGCAGAAGGGCGACCCGCTGTTCCCGCGCATTGAAGTAACCGAAGACGGCGACACCGTAATTGCCGCAACCAAAAAAACTGCTGCCAAACCTGCCAAGGCAGAAGCACCGAAAGCAGAAGCAAAAAAAGCAGCACCGGCAGCAGCCGATGAAATTACTATTGAAGATTTTGCCAAACTTGATTTGCGCGTGGCAACGATTATAGCGGCAGAACGCGTGCCGAAAACCGATAAACTGCTGAAAATACAGGTGAAAGTCGGCGATGAGGAACGCACTATCGTCAGCGGCATTGCCCAGCATTACGAGCCGGAAGCATTGATTGGCAGAAACGTTATCGTTATTGCCAACCTTAAACCTGCCAAACTACGCGGAATTGAAAGCCGCGGCATGGTTCTGGCTGCCAGCGACGGCGAAGGCAACCTGGTACTGGCAGACGCACCGGGCATTGCCAGCGGCAGCAAGGTGAAATAAAATGTCGCGCACAGGCTTGTGGGATTCGCACGCCCACCTGGATTCTGACTATTTTACCGATGACCGCGACGAGCTGATTACCAAAATCGGCGAAGAAATGGACGGCTTTATCAACCCCGGTTGTGACGAAGAAAGTTCCGCCTTTGCGGTGCAGCTTGCCGAAAAGTATGACTTTGTTTATGCGGCAGTCGGCTGGCATCCGGAGGATTTGGCCGGCATTAAGGATGAACATTATCTTGATAAGCTGGCGGCGTGGGCGGTACACCCCAAGGTTGTCGCTATCGGTGAAATCGGGCTTGATTATTATTGGAAGGAAAATGAACCGAAAGAGGTGCAGAAAAAGCGCCTGCTGGAGCAGATTGACCTTGCCGTACAGTTTGATTTGCCGGTAATCATCCACGACCGCGACGCGCACGGCGATATTTTTGATATCTTCCGCAACGAAGTGCCAAAAAATACGCGCGCAGTGTTCCATTGCTATTCCGGTTCGCTGGAGATGGCAAAAGAACTTGCCAAACGCGGTTACTACTTCGGTTTCGGCGGCACAAGCACCTATAAAAATTCCGCCAAAGTGCGCGAAGTGCTTGCCTTTGTGCCGGATGAGCTGCTGCTGTTTGAAACGGATTCTCCGTATTTAACGCCGGTGCCGTACCGCGGCAAACGCAACTGCCCGCTGTATACCGAACTGGTAGCACAAAATGCGGCGCAGGTACGCGGCACAGATTTTGAAACCATTGCGGCGATAACAACGCGCAATGTGAAGACGCTGTTTAACAAAATTAAATAATACAAACGCGGTGGTTTAATACTGCCGCGTTTTTGTTTAAAATAAAAGTGCGTTGCTAAAAAACTTTTTGTTTAAAAGTTTTTGAAATTACACTTAATGTGCTGTAACAGTGGGCGGCTTGACATTGTAAAAAAGCCTGTGATAAAATAGCCCGGAATTAAGGAGGTTATTTTATGCCCAAACATGTTACATTTTGGAAACGAACCATTCTGATTGCAGTTATGTTTGTAATTTTATTTGCGGGGCAAACTCATCCCGGCCTTGCCGAATCGGCCGTAACTATTTTAAAATTTGACGGTACGGAAAAGACGGTAACGACCACGCTGAAAGAGCCGCGCGAAATTTTTAAAGAAGCCGGTGTGCGTGTCGGCCAGTCAGATTTAATTAAGGAAAAAAACAGTGCGCAGGGAACGGTGCTGACTTTAAAACGCGCCCTGCCTATTGTCGTTGTACGCGGCGAATCCGAACAGAAGTTTTTTACCAATAAAGATACTGTCGGCGCTGCGCTGCGCGATTTAAAAATCCGCTATAACAAACAGCTTGTTTACCCGACGCCGGAAACCAAAATTACTTCCGGACTTGAAATCCATATCCTTAATAAAGGCGATAAGATTAGCAGCGAAGAAGCGGATTTGGAAATTCCCGTTAAATATTACGACGACGAAAACATCCCTTACGGCGAACACAAGGTGGAAGACCAGGGCGCCGTTGGCAGGGTAAAAATTATTAAAAAATCCGTTGCCGGTGTAGATAATACCGCCAAAGAGGTAGAAATCGCACGCGAAGTGCTGGCAGACCCGAAATATTCCGTTATCCGCCGCGGTGTTGGCATGTCCGTTGAAACGCCGGAGGGACGCAAAAAATATACCCGCATAGTTACCATGGAAGCCAGTGCTTATACCATCCACTGCGGCAGCGGCACGGGGCTTACTTCCATCGGGCTGGTGCCCGTGCGCGGCATTGTTGCTGTTGACCCGCACGTAATTCCGTATTATACTAAAATGTATGTTCCCGGTTACGGCGTGGCCATGGCCGGCGACACCGGCGGCGCGATTGTTGGCAACCGCATAGACCTGTTTATGGACAGCTACGAAGAAGCCATTAACTGGGGCCGCCGCGATGTTGAAGTTTATATTTTAGAGGACTGATAATTTGCTGAAAGAAGTTTTGGTGGTTGAAGGCAAGAGCGACACAGCGGCCATCAGGCGCGCGCTGGAAGCCGATACGATTGAAACCGGCGGCTTTACGCTGGCGCCTTCGACTTTAAAAAAGATTGAAGCGGCTTATAACAAGCGCGGCATTATTATTTTGACCGACCCGGACGGCGCAGGCAACCGTATCCGCCGCTTTTTGACGGAGCGTTTCCCCGAAGCCGGGCAGGCGTTTATACCGCGTATCGACGCGACGGCTAACGGCGACGTCGGTGTGGAACAGGCCAGCCCTGCGGCGATTTTAGCTGCATTGGGCAAGGTGCGCCACCACGAATTTAACCCTGCTTTTGAATTTACCGAACGCGATTTAATGACGAACGGACTGAGCGGCGGCAGCATGGCTTCCGCACGGCGCGATAAAATGGCAGCGCTGCTGGGCATTGGCTACGGCAACGCCAAAACTTTTCTGCAAAGGCTGAATACTTACGGCGTAACGCGCGCCGAATTTGACGCCGCACTGAAAGAACTTGGAGATTTGGATGAATAAACCCGTAATTGCAACCCCCGAGGTTACCAACTACATACTGCGCAGATTCAACCTGCATGCCGACAAAAAGCTGGGACAAAACTTTTTAATCAGCGAGGACGTTGTACGCCGTATTGCCGCCGCTGCGGAACTTGCTGAAGGCGACGCCGTGCTGGAAATCGGCCCGGGCATTGGCACGCTGACGCAGGCTTTGGCGGAAACCGGCGCGGACGTAACGGCGGTTGAACTGGACAGACGCCTTTTGCCGGTGCTGGATAAAACGCTGGAAGGTTACAGCAATGTGCGCGTTATCAACGCCGATGTTCTGGAACTGAACGTAAACGAAGCAATGGGCGGCAAAACCTTTAAAGTTGCAGCCAACCTGCCATACTACATAACAACGCCGATAATTTTTGCGCTGCTGGAGAAAAAACTGCCGGTAGAGCGCATGGTTGTCATGGTACAGAAGGAAGTTGCCGAGCGCATGACGGCAGCGCCGGGCGGCAAGGAATACGGTGCGCTTTCCGTTGCGATGCAGTATTATACCGAGCCGGAACTGGCGTTTATCGTACCGCCGGATTGCTTTATCCCGCGTCCGTCTGTGGACAGTGCCGTTGTAGTCTGCAAAAACCGCACAACACCGCCGGTAGATGTCTGCGACGAAAAGCTGTTCTTCAAGGTTGTTAAGGCGGCGTTCTCACTGCGCCGCAAAATGTTAAGCAACGCGCTGAAAAACATGGGCATTACCGCGCAGCAGGCACAGGAGTGGCTTGCTTTTGCAGGTATCGACCCCAAGCGCCGCGGTGAAACACTTTCACTTCAGGATTTTGCCAATTTAACCAATACGTTTGAACAGATTAAAAATTAATAAAAGCATAAAAAGAACCCTCCGTTAAACTGCTAACGGAGGGTTTGGTTTTTTCTGTTAAATTTTAAGTCGGCGTTCTGCCTTCAAACTACAATTATTTCGCTGTTTTCAGTTCGGTCCAGTAACGGTCGTACATGGGCAGTGCATCGCCGATATCAATCAGCCATTCGCCTTTGTCGATGTTATCCATACCGATTTTCAGCATCGGGTCATTTTTAAATTCTTCGCTGTGGAATTCCTGAGCTTTTTCGTTCGGGTCATTGTAGCCGATGTATTCATAGTTTTTAGCGCTGATTTTCGGGTCATAGATAAAGTTGATGAATTTTTCGGCCAGTTCTTTATGTTTTGCGCCTTTGGGGATAGCAAAGGTATCAGCCCAGATGGTAGCGCCTTCTTTAGGTACTACAAAGCCGATATTGGGGTTGTCTTTCAGGGTGTAGCTTGCGTCACCGGTCCACATAGTGCCAATCCATGCTTCTTCGGCAATGAATTTTTGTTTAATGGTATCGGTATCGAAAGCAAGTACGTTAGGTGCAAGCGCTTTCAAATCCTGGAAGGCTTTTTCAACCTGTGCAGGGTCGGTGCTGTTGTTGGAGAAACCGTTTTTCTTTAATGCCATGCCGATAGTTTCGCGGCTGTCGTTTAAAAGAATCAGGCGGCCTGCATATTCAGGGTTCCACAAATCTTCCCAGCTGTCGGGAACGTCTTTAACATAGTTTTTGTTGTAGGCAATGCCGGTAATGCCCCAGGTGTAAACGAGGGAATGGTCGCCGGTGGGGTCATAAACCGGTGCTTTTAAAGTGCTTACAATATTTTTGGCGTTGGGGATGTTGTCCATGTTCATTTTTTCCAGCAAATCAAGTTTGAGCATGGTTGCAACCATATAGTCAGAAGGCTGGATTACATCGTACTGTGCTCCGCCGGCCTGAATTTTAGCCAGAAGTTCTTCATTGTTGGCAAATACGTCGTAATTAACCTTACAATTGTATTGCTTTTCAAATTCGGCAATTACCTCCGGGTCAAAATTGTCGGCCCAGCTAAAGAGGTTGAGAACCTGCTGTTCTCCTCCTGCCGCTGCATCTTTCTTTTCTGTGTCACCTCCGCAGCCTGTCAGGAGAAGGGCCATGGTCAGTACGGAAACGAGAAAGACCAAAAGTTTTTTCATTTTGCAAATCATCCTTTCTTTATTTGGTTTTATTGAACCGTTTTACGGCATCAATCTTTGTTTTTGCTGCTGTGCTGCGGCTGTAAAATCTGCGCAATTACAATCAGCGAAATGGTTGCGAACATTAAGAGTGTGGAAAGAGCGTTAATTTCCGGGGAAATGCCGCGTTTTACCATTGCGTAAATATATAGCGGCAGCGTGGTGGAGTTAGGCCCTGCCACGAAGAAGCTTATGATAAAATCGTCAATGGAAAGAGTAAAGGCAATCAGCGCGCCGGCGATAATACCTGGCATGGCAAGCGGCAGGGTAATATAACGGAAGGTTTGAAACGGCGTTGCGTACAAATCCATGGCTGCCTGCTCAAGTTCATGGCGCATGCCTTCAAGCCTTGCGTTAACGGTAATTACCACAAAGGAAAGGCAGAAGGTGATGTGCGCTAAAATAAGCGTAACTTTACCGAGCGGAACCTGCGTCTGTGCAAACAGCACCAGAAGGCTCAGGCCCATAACGATTTCCGGAATCAGTATTGGCAGATACAAAAGTCCGTTAATAACAGGTTTGCATTTATACTGATAGCGGTTGAGGGCAATGGCGGCAATTGTGCCGAGCACGGTGGAAACAACGGTGCTGATAACTGCGATAAACAGGCTGTTCATAAGGGCTTCCAGCACGCGGCGGTTTTGGAACAGCGTTTTGTACCAGTCCAGCGTAAAACCGGTCCACACCGCGTTAATACGCGATTCGTTAAAGGAATACAGCGCAAGGATTAACAGCGGCAGGTACAAAAACGCCAGTATTACCAGCGAATAAGCTAACAGAAGATGGCTACGCCACGTCTTTTGCATCGGCTTTGCCCCCTTCCTGCGACTGTAAAGCTCTGTAATAAAGGATAATCAGCACAAGGCTCATTACTGCCAGCACAATGGAGAGCGCGGAGCCAAACGGCCAGTCGCGCGCTGCCAGAAACTGGTTCTGGATAAGGTTGCCGATAAGGGCGGATTTGGCGCCGCCCATAACGTCCGGCACAACGAACATGCCGAGCGAGGAAATAAACACTAAAATTGTGCCTGCGGCAATGCCGGGCATTG
Source organism: uncultured Phascolarctobacterium sp. (assembly GCA_949299135.1). Lineage (GTDB taxonomy): Bacteria > Bacillota > Negativicutes > Acidaminococcales > Acidaminococcaceae > Fusicatenibacter_A. The sequence goes on along the minus strand of CASFZG010000012.1, from coordinate 40,092 downwards.
TCAGCGGCAGGGTAACCTTGCGGAAAGCCGTCATCGGCGATGCGCCAAGGTCGGAAGCCGCTTCAAGCAGGCGCAGGTCAAGCTGCTCTATGGAAACGTAAATCGGCAGTACCATAAAAGGCAGCAGGGCGTAAATCATGCCAAGCATTACGGCCGCGTCGTTGTACAGCATCTGAAGTGGCTGCTCAATAAGCCCCAGTTTCATTAAAAAGGTGTTTACAACGCCTTGCGTGCGCAGAATGATAACCCACGCATAAGAGCGGATTAAAAAGTTAATCCAGAAAGGTATCATCACAAGAATCAGCCCCGGCTGCTGCCATTTTTTAGGCAGGCGTGCAATGAAATATGCCAGCGGGTAGCCCATGATGATGGTAGCAACGGTAGTAATAACCGCAACTATCAGAGTGTCGGCAAAAATCTGCAAGTATAAAGGTTCTAAAAAGCGCAGATAATTTTTTAGGGTAAATTCAAAAATTATTTGTCCGTAAGGCGTGCGCCCGGCAAAGGAAACGGCAACTACGATGAGAAGCGGGATAACGAAAAAGATGCTTAACCAGAGCATTGCCGGGGCAACCATCAGTTTTCCGTTTTTCATCGCGATACTTTCACCTCGTCTTTTTTATACCACCAAATGCCTACGCGCTCGTCGGGCGACCAGCGTTTAACGTCGTCAAAATACTGGTAGGCCACAACGGTTTGGTTGGAGTTGTCCAGACGGATAAATACTTTATCAATGGTACCGTAAAACACAACGTCTACAACGGTTCCGTAATAACCGGGTTCCGGGTGCTGCTTTTCCGCCTGTTCGTCTTCGTATTCCGGGCAGAGGTTGAGTTTTTCCGGGCGGATAACAAGCGTTTCGCTTTCCGTTTCAAAAAAGTTGCTTTCGCCGATAAATTTGGCTACAAAGCGGGTGTTGGGGTAATGGTAAATCGTATCCGGGTTGTCGTCCTGTTCGATAACGCCCTTATTCATAACCACGATGCGGTCGCTCATGGTAAGCGCTTCTTCCTGGTCGTGCGTTACATAAATGAAGGTAAGGCCAAGGCCGCGCTGCAAATTCTTAAGTTCCAGCTGCAAATTTTTGCGCAGCTGGTAGTCAAGTGCGCCAAGCGGCTCGTCCAGTAAAAGCACTTTCGGGTTATTTACAAGGGCACGGGCGATGGCTACGCGCTGCTGCTGGCCGCCGCTCATCTGCTGCGGACGGCGGTTGCGGAATTCTTCAAGCTGCGTAAGGTACAGTACCTGCGCTACACGTTCTTTTTGTTCTTCGGCGGGTACTTTTTTCATCATCAGCCCAAACTTTATGTTTTCCTCAACAGTCATGTGAGGGAATAATGCGTAGTGCTGAAAAACCATATTGACATCACGTTTATAGGGCGGTTTATTGGTAACGTCTTCGTCATCCAGATAAATTTTGCCGGTAGTCGGTGTGTCCAGCCCGGCAATCATGCGCAGCAAAGTGGTTTTGCCGCAGCCGGAAGGGCCTAAAAGCGTCAAAAATTCACCGTCGTATATAGTAAGGTCCAGCTTGGGGATGATGAGGTTATTGCCGTATTTTTTGGTAATTCCCTGCAAACGGATCATTTCTTCCATTTTTTTGTTGTCACAACCTTTCATAAAAAATTTTGTTTGCATATTCCTAACTATAATAATAACATATTATAAACAGATTTGTGTAAAAAAATCAATGATTTTTTGAAAAAAATGCAGGAGAGTCAACAAAAACAGAGAATATTAAACCTTGTAAAGAATAAAAACGGATTTTGCTTATTTTTCCCGAAAAATAAGTAATTTATGAGGTGAAAAAATTGCTGAATAAAAAATTTATTGAATTTTTGTTTGAAGCGGCGCATATTCAGCGCTGGAATGACCATATCCGCCCCAATGGCTTTACAGAATTGGACAAACAGGCTCATAAAATGATGATTTTGTATATTATCGCCAAGTATGAGGAGCAGGACCACAACGCTGAAATTAACTGGCGCGTATTAATTGAAGGCGGAATTTTTGAATTTATGCACCGCATTATTTTGACTGATATTAAACCGCCTATTTATCACGAGCTGATGCGCGTGCACGGGCGCAAACTGAACGATTGGATTTACAAACAACTTCAGAATCGCGTGCCGGATATGGACGAGGTGTTTTTTGCCAAGCTGAAACGCTGGTTTGACCATCCAGAGGAATACCGCCTTGAGAAAAAGCTGCTGCGGGCGGCGCATTACCTTGCCACGCAGTGGGAATTTGGCATTATCTACCATTTTAATCAGGGCATTTACGGCGTAGAAGAAACCAAAGCCGCCATTGAAAGCGAGATTGAGGACCATTACGACCTTGCCGGTGTGCAAAAGCTGTCGCTGAAAGGCAAAACCAGCAAATTCATCGACCTTGTCGGGCAGCTGCGTTTTCAAAAACGCTGGGCGCAGTCGCCGCGCGTGCCGGAAACTTCCGTTATGGGGCATGTGCTGATAGTTGCCATTTTGGGATATTTTTGTGCGGCAGAGCTTGGCGCCTGCGATGAACGCATTGTAAATGATTTTTTGTGCGGCCTGTTCCATGATTTGCCGGAGGTGCTGACACGCGATATTATTTCACCGGTTAAAACTTCTGTGGAAGGGCTTGACGATTTAATTAAGGATATTGAAAAGCGCCAGGTTGCCGAAAAACTGCTGCCGCTGCTGCCGTGGGGCTGGCATGAGGAAATTATTTACTTTACGCAGAACGAGTTTACCAACCGCGTAATGCTTGACGGTGTTCCCACAGAGGTGAGCGAAGAAGAATTGAACGGCAAATATAATGTTGACGGACATGGCTATAAAGCGGTGGACGGCAGAATGTTAAAAGGCTGCGACCATCTGGCGGCTTTTGTTGAAGCTTATCTTTCGACAGAATACGGCATAACAAGCAAGCATCTGCTTAACGGCATGGCCGATTTGCGTGAAAAGTACAAAAACAAAACCATTGCCGGCATTAATTTTGGCGCAGTTTATGATGAATTTCCTGAGCTTAAAACCAATTTGTAAATTGAATGCAAGTTTATGAAAATTCAGTTTATTGTAAAAAGAAGTGGACACTTGTATTTGCAAGAGTTATAATGAAGCTGAAAGCAGCTCTTTAGATATGCAATTATCTTGGACTGTACAATATATTATATTTAAGATTTTTAAAGGAGGCATGGATTATGAATTTATTTGAAATGGCGCAGATTCCGCTGAACAAAGCTATTGAGGTTATGAAGCTTGACCCGAATGCGGCGGCAATTATTGCCTGCCCGGAAAGAACTCTGGAAGTTTCCATTCCCGTAAAAATGGATGACGGCACTACCAAAGTATTTACCGGTTACCGCAGCCAGCACAGCACAATTATGGGCCCGGCCAAAGGCGGCATCCGTTATCATCAGAGCGTTAACATGGATGAAGTAAAAACTCTGGCTTTCTGGATGACCTGCAAATGCGCAGTTGCCAATCTGCCTTACGGCGGCGGCAAAGGCGGCATTATTGTTGATCCGTCCAAACTATTATCGGCGAAAAAATGGATATTCCTGCCCCTGATATGAATACCAACGCTCAGATTATGGGCTGGATGATGGATGAATACAGCAAGCTGAAAGGCCAGTACGAACCGGGCTTTATTACCGGTAAACCGATTTGCATCGGCGGCTCTTTGGGCCGTACCGCAGCTACCGGCCGCGGCGTAATGGTTGCAGCAGGCGAAGCAATTAAAGCCATGGGCATTAAACCCGAAGAAGCAACCTGCGCAGTACAGGGCTTCGGCAACGTAGGCAGCTGGACTGCTAAACTCATTCACGACCTTGGCGTTAAAATTGTGGCTTTAAGCGATGTTTACGGCGCTATTATGAATGAAGACGGACTTGACCCGTATGAAGTTGAAAAACACGTACAGGCAACTGGCAGCGTAGTAAACTTCCCGGGCAGCAAAGCTATCAGCAACGCCGACCTTCTGGCAATGGAAGTTACCGTGCTTGCTCCGTGCGCAATGGAACTTCAGATTACCAAAGACAATGCGGCTGACGTTAAGGCAAAAATTATCGTTGAAGGCGCTAACGGCCCGACAACTCCGGAAGCTGACGAAATCCTTGATAAAAAAGGCATTCTGGTTGTGCCGGATATTCTCGCCAACGGCGGCGGCGTAACAGTAAGCTACTTTGAATGGGTTCAGTGCCTGTACCGTTATTTCTGGACTGAAGAAGAAGTTATTGATAAACAGACCCAGTTAATGATTGGCGCGTTTAAACAGGTATATGACACCGCTAAAAAATACGAAGTTAACATGCGTACCGCAGCTTATATCGTAGCCCTTAACCGTCTGGACGAAGCTATGAAATTCAGAGGCGCGTATTCAGAGGCGCGTATTGATTACAAATTAACTGTTAAATGATTTCAGCATGGGGTATTCGTCCCCGGAGAAATTGTTTAATAAAACAAACCCCGGCAGTTTTTCTGCCGGGGTTTTTATTTATATGTAATTTCAAATTAAACTCTCTACTTCCTCTCCGACATTTGCGCGAGCAGGATGGCGATGAAGACGAGGGCGCAGCCGCCGATTTCACGTAAGCTGAGAGTTTCACCGAGCAAAGCCCAGCCTGCAAGGACGGAAAAGACGGATTCCAGGCTTAACAGAATGGAAGCGAGAATGACGTTGACGTACTTTTGCCCGGCAATTTGCAGGGTGTAGGCAATGCCGCAGCTCATAATACCGGCGTGTGCCAGCGGCAGCCACGCGGCGGTGATGGCGGCAAGCGTTGGCTGTTCCGCCCAGACGATAACGGGCAGGCTTAGGCAGCCGCAGACAAAAAACTGAATGGCGGACATGCGCACCGGGTCAACCAGCTGCGTAAAGCGTTCAATCGCCATGATATGCACGGCAAAAACAACAGCGCAGCCGAGGATAATTAAATCACCTTTGTTGATGGAGAAGCCTTCGTTAATGCAGATGAAGTACATGCCGACAGCGGCGACGCCAACCGCCGCCCACTGCATTAAAGTAACATGCTTTTTAACCAGCAGCCCCAAAATTGGGATGATGACGATGTACAGCGCTGTTATAAATCCGGCCTTACCGGCAGAAGTGTAAGCAATACCGGCCTGCTGCAAGGTGCTGGCAACGGTCAGCAGCACGCCGCAGCAAATGCCGCCGGTAATCAAATCTCCGCGCTTATGGTCGTTGTCCGTTCCCCAAAAAGTCAGCGGTTTGCCGGATAATTTATCAATTACCGCTATGCACGGCACCAGAAAGAACGCGCCCAAAAATGAACGGATTCCGTTAAAGCTGAACGGCCCGAGTAAATCCGCGCCGACGCTTTGGGCAACAAATGCCGTGCCCCAGATAAAAGCACATAATAACAGCATGGCAATGCCTTTAAAGCTGTTTGTTTGCTGCATATATAAAACCCCTTAACGTAAATTTATAAACAATATTATTATAGCATTTTGCGCGCGGATTGTTTTCTGAAAATGGCAAAGAAAAAGCGCACAGCTTAAATTACTGCACGCTTAATGGTTAAAATTATTTTTCTTCGGGTTTTGCTTCTTCCGTTTTGGCGGGTTCTTCGGCAGGTTTTTCTTCTTCTGCCGGTTTGGCTTCCGGCGCGATTACTTCAACTTCGGCTTCCGCTTCGGTTTTGTGTTCGGCGCTTTCGCCTACAACCTCCGCTTCTACGGTTTTAGCGGTTTCAACAGGCTCCATCTTACTGCCGCATTCGCTGCAGAACTTGGCGCTGATGCCGACAGCCGCACCGCAGTTGGGGCAGGTAACTTTCGGCTCATCGCCGTTAAAGGCGGTAGCTTTAATGTTGCTGATTTTGAATTTCAAATCTTCTATTGCGGCAAGGCTTGCTTTAACAGCTTCGCATTCAGCTTTAAATTCATCGGGCAGGCAGTCGCAGGTCTGCGATTTTTCCCAAACCATTTTACCCATTTTTTTGTAGGTGCTTTCAATTTTGCTTTCTTCTTTGCTTACCAGCGAGGTAAGTTTCTGGATCTCCATAGCGGCTTCGGCTTTTTCGCCGATGGTTTTGGTGATTTCTTCAGTTTTGTTGGCCGCTATCTTGGCAAATTCGCCAAGTTTATCAAATAATTCCATAGTTAAGATCCTCCTTTATTGCTTTGATACTTTTATTATAACACATAACAGTGCCCCGCGTTTGTTAATTTACGGTGATGCTTATTTCCATGCCTTCCTTTAAATCCAGCGAAGTGTTGTCAATGTTCACCGTCACGTCGGTGCCTTCAATTTTGGCAATGCTGCCGTTAAAATTTTTGTTAATGCTGTCTGCGCGGGCGGTAATGCTTTGCCCAATCTTTAAATTTTGCGCCGCTTGCGCGGATATTTTTATAACGGCGCTGCAATTTTCAAGGTCGCGGATAGCGAGGACTTCTTGTCCGGCAGCGGCGGTATCGCCTGCGTTAAGGTGTTTTTCCGTAACGATGCCAGTGCAGGGGCTTTCTTCTTCCAGCGCCAGCTGTTTTTGCAGCAGGGCGTGGTATTTTTGCTGCTGTTCCTCCAGCAGTTTTTGTTTTTCGGCAATTGTTTCCGGCGATGCTTTAACAGGCTGCCCTGCGCTTTGTGCCGTGCTTAACGCTGCCTGTGCCGCTGCTTTGGCGGCGCTTGCCGCTTCGTACTGGCGGCGGGCAATGGCGCCCTGCTTATAAAGCGATGCCATTTTTGCTTCCTGCGCCGCAGCCTGTTCGTATTGCTGCTGTGCGGCGGCAATGGCTGCCGTGTTATCGGCGCGGTTCTGACCGTTCTGCATGGCTTTTATCTCCGCTTCGGTGCGCGCGGCGTCCGTGGCGGCTTCTTTAATTTCGGCGGCAAGCTGCTGGTCGTCAACGGCAAACAGCGGCTGCTCCTGTCCGATACGGTCGCCTTTTTCCAAAATCAGCCCTAGTATTTTGCCATCCGCCGGGGCGGTTATTTGGTAAACGGGGAAGTACACGCTGCCACTACCGAGCGCAGGAGTGCTGCTGCTGTTACTTTTGCAAGCCGTCAGCGCAAGTATTAAAATTGCAAGGATTATTAATGTAAGTTTTTTCATCATGGCTTTAGTGTAGCACAAACTTATAAAGGGCGCAAACCGGCAGTTGTATTTTTCAAAGCCCGCAACAATTTGGCGGCGGCAAAGCCGGTAAACAGCCCGAACGGCACGGAAAGAGCGATAATAAGCGGCCACAGGTTAAAAAGCTCGCTGCTTTGCATTAATATGCCGGCCATAACAAGCTGCCCGGTGTTGTGGGCGCCGGCGCCGGCAACGCTTACCCCGTGTATGGAAAAAAGATTGCTGCGTTTGGCGGCGTACATTATAACAAGGCTTAATATTGCGCCGGTTGAGCCAATAAAAAAAGCAGGCGTAAAAAGCCCCGTAAACAGCAGCGCCGTCAGCAGCATCCGCACGGCAAGGTACAGCGCCGTCAGTTTAAAGCTGAATAAATACATGCACGCCAGCGTAATAATGTTCGGCAGCCCAGGTTTGGCGGCAAACTGCCCGGCAACGGGGATAAAGCTTTCTGCGTAACGCAGGGCAATGGCGGCTGCTGCCATCAGCGCCAGCAAAATTATAGTTTGTGTTTTAGTTAAGGATAGCGTCGTATTCATGGCCGGTGTCTGTTAAAGTAATTACTGTGCGGCAAGGCATGCAGATAATGCTGCTGCCGCTGTTTGTTATTGCTCCTTGCTTTTGGCAAAGTTTGTCAGGGCAGGGGGCTGATATAACTTTAACGCCACCTGCGGTTTTGCTAATAGTAATAACGCCGCACTCTGTTGGTATATTTATAGTCTGCGGAAGCTTATCCAGCGGCTGTTGCCGGATAATGCGCCCGCCAGTGCTGACGGTTATGGTTTGCCCTGGGCTTTTGTTTTGCCTATAAAAAAAGCCTGCCGCTGCAAGCGTTGCGAGCAGCAAGCACAAAATAATATCTGTTTTGCGCATATGTTACTCCTGTGCAGGACGCCAAATCTGCTGCATATTGGGCGAAACCCAAAGGCTACCGTCGTGGTTGACTATGATGGCGGCAAGCTTCGTATGGGCGTTAAGGTAAGTTTTTATGGCAGCATTGTCCTTTAAAAAAAGTAAAGTTGAATTATAATCGGCCTCCAGCGCCGTAGGGGCGATAACGGTAACGCTTTGATGCAGGCTTGCAGGGGATCCGTTTTGCGGCGAAAGCAAGTGGTGCCAGCGCTGCCCTTCTGCTTCGTAATAGCGCTGGTAGTCGCCGGATGTGGCTGCCGCCTGACCCGGCTGTAAGGTAATTGTCCCTAAAACTTTATTTTCGAGTCGCGGGTGCTGCACAGCAATAACCCACGGTTTGCCGTCGGGCTTTTGCCCTATAACTTTTATGTTGCCGCCGCCGTTAACCAGCGCGGCGCTGATATTTTTGCTTTCGGACAAAGTTTGGGCTGCTACATCCACGGCATAACCCTTGGCAACAGCGCTCAGGTCGATGATTGTTGCACTGTCGTGGCGCACGGCTGTGCCTGTTGCGGCGTCGTAGATGATTTTATCGCGCCCGCTATGGCTCAAAGCTTCTTTTACTGCTGCCGTATCGGGCACAACGCCTTCTTCTTTGGCGGCCAGCCAGATATCGCTGACAGCGCCGAGAGTTATATCGAATTCTGGACCGTTTTTGTTTGCGCAGTAATCCAAAATAGCCGCTGTATGCGGCGCAAGCTGTACTTTTTGCCCAGCAGCGGCATGGTTTAGCTGCCATAGTGAACCTGCTCCTCCGTCGTTAAAACGGTCTGTTTCTATGGCAATCTGCTGAAATTTATTAAAGGCGCTGTTTTCAGCAGCCATTACGTCATCGCCGTTTGCGCCGTAAGCGTCAATGGTGATAAAAGTGTCCATGGCAAAGCGCGTATCGCTCACTTTTTCCGCCGCAGTGCCGCAGCCGCCAACAAGCAGCGCCAACGCGAGCAGTGCCAAAAATAATTTTTTCATTATTTTATTCCGCAGCTTTCTGCCAGTGGGCAATGTGCGCAGCCTTTGCTTTTGGGTGGCATATTTACCGGTGTGCCACCGGTTGGCGGATTTATTTTAATAAGGCAGCCGCGCGGGCATTTTTGGCTGCATAAACCGCAACCCGTGCATTTGGCATAGTCAATTTGCGGCAGGTCGTCTGCCATAGTAACAGCATGGCTCGGGCATGTACGCGCGCAAATGCCGCATCCGATACAGGAGCTTTGGCAGGCTTTCATTGCGGCGCTGCCGGAATCCGTATTGCTGCAAACAAGGCGTACTTTGGCATTGCGCGGCAACAGGCGCAGCAGTTTTTGCGGGCAGCTGCTGACGCAAATGCCGCAGCCCTTACACTTGGCAGGGTCAATTTGCGGCAAGCAGTTTGCGCCGATAGTAATGGCGTTAAAGGGACATGCTTCTGCGCAGGTGCCAAAGCCCAAACAACTGCTGCTGCATTTGCCGGGCGCGTTCAGCAGGCGCGCCGCCATACGGCAGTCATGTACGCTTTTGTAATTATAATCATGGGTGTTATTGCCATGGCAGCCGTTGCATTGCAGCGCTGCAATTTGCGGTTCTGCGCTACCGGTTTCTGGCTTTGCGCCAAGCAACGCGGCAATTTTATTTTGGGCATTTGCATCGGCAACGGCACAGCTGTTGTGCCCGGCCTTGCCGTCGGCAATGGCTTCGGCCAGCGCGCTGCAGCCCGGGTAGCCGCAGGCTCCGCAGTTGGCGCCCGGCAGCAGTTCATTAATGTTTTTTGCCAGCGGGTCAGCTTCCACATGCAGGCGGTGTGAGGCAAATGCCAGCACCAGCCCGAACAGCGCACCCAAAGCGGCAACCAGTATAATTGTTCCAAACATGGCGAATCTCCTTTAATGTATGCCTGCCAGCCCCATCAGCGCCAGCGACATGCAGCTTGCTGTGATAAGGGCGACGGGCAGGTCTTTCATAGCGTCCGGTACAAGGCTTTGGTCAAGCCGCTCGCGGATGCATGAAAAAACAACCAGCGCCAGCGTATAGCCGATAGCCGTACCGGCGGCGTTGACAACGCTCAACCATAAGTCATATTGCTTTTGGATATTTAAAAGCGCAATGCCCAAAATGGTGCAGTTGGTGGTAATCAGCGGCAAAAATACACCCATGCCTTTGTAAAGCGCGGGCATTTTTTTCTTTAAAAACATTTCAACAAGCTGCACCAGTGATGCGATTGTGAGGATAAAGACGATGGTTTTTAAATAATCAAGCGCCAGCGGCAGCAGCACATAATGGTAAACCAGCCAGGTAACAACGGCTGAAAGTACCATGACAAAAGCAACGGCGGCGCTCATGCCTGCGGCATTGCGCATATTTTTTGAAACGCCTAAAAATGAACAGATGCCTAAAAACTGCACCAAAACTATATTGGCAATAAAAATGCTGCTGAATAACAAAGCGAAGGAGCTGTCCATGTCAAGCCCTCCTGTAATGGGAAAGATAATTTAAAGCGGCAAACAGAAAACCCATCGTAAGGAAAGCTCCGGCCGGCAGCACTAAAAACAGTACCGGCGGCAGGCCCGCGATGTTTGCAGGCTGCCCCAGCAGCGTGCCGCTGCCGAAAAGTTCGCGGCAAGTGGCAATAAGCACCAACGCCAGAGTATAGCCAATGCCCATGCCGACGCCGTCAAGCAAAGAGCTGAACACACCGTGCTTGGAGGCAAAGGCTTCCGCTCGCCCTAAAATAATGCAGTTAACAACTATGAGCGGGATAAAAATGCCCAACGCCTCATAAGTAGCGGGGAAATAGGCGTGGATAACCAGTTCTGTAACCGTTACCAGCGAGGCGATAACGACGATGTAGCAGGGTATACGGATATTGTTGGGTATAAAGTTTTTGATGAGTGAAATGATGATATTGGAAAAAACAAGCACAAGTGTAAAGGCGGCACCCATGCCGATGGCGCTTTTGAGCGCAGTGGTGGTGGCCAGCGCGGGGCAGACGCCGAGGAGCTGAACTAAAAGCGGATTCTCTTTTTTGATGCCGTTTGTTAAATTTTTCAGCATAGCTGCTCCTCCTTATTTTTGTGCGTAATTTGCAAGATAATGTTTCCTTGCGGCGTTGATACCGCTAACTACCGCTTTGGAAGTAACGGTAGAGGCGGTGATGGCTTGTACTTCGCTTTCTTTTGCGGCGGTCTTTTTAACAACAAGTTTTTTTTGCAGCGGTTTGCCCGCAAATTGGGAAAGAAACTCCGGCTCTGTGCATTTAGCGCCCAAGCCCGGCGTTTCCGTCTGCTGCAAAATTTTTACGCCGCTAATTGTGCCCTGCGGGCAGCTGATGCCGACCATTAAATGTATTTGCCCACTGTAACCGTTCGGCGTAACGGTGTAGATATAACCGTTGGGCTGCCCATCTTTTTCGGAACGGACAATTCCGGTAATCATGCTGTCATCCGGCAACGGCATATCTTCAAGGTTTACTGCCTGCGGCAGTACCTGGGTATAACTCATGATAATGTTTTGGTGCTGGCGGCGGGCAATTACAGGCGTGGCAAGCCCGTGGGCGTAGTGTACAACTGCCGCTGAAAGCCCGCAGACAATTAATAAAATCAGCGGCAGGCGGATTGTATCTTTAAGCATGGCGTTTACCTCTGCCGAAAGGCGTGTTGATGATATAACGGTCAATAAGCGGGGTCAGCATATTCATAATTAAAATAGAATAGCAGACTCCTTCAATATAACCTCCGCGCAGGCGGATAAGGGAAGTAATTACGGCAAGCCCAACAGCAAATATGATGCGACCTTTTTTTGTAACGGGGCTTGTAACCCAGTCCGTAGCCATAAAAAACGCGCCTATGATAAGGCCGCCGGAGCAAATATGGTAAAGCGCATAAGTTGCTGCGAAATTATTATAAAAACCGTACAGAGCGCAAATTATGCCAGTTAAGCCGATGTAAAATACAGGTATGTGCCAGTCGATAACCTGCCGCCAGATTAAAAACAGACCACCAGCAAGGAGCGCGGGTACGCATGTTTCGCCCAGCGACCCGGCAGTGTTGCCTAAAAACAGCTGGCTCAGTTCCGGCAAAAAGCCATCCTGTACAGTCGTGCCGCTTTGCCATAAATGTCCTGCTTCGCGCAAAAGCGCCAGCGGCGTGGCAACGGTAACGGCGTCTGCGTTTGCGGTTGCAGCTGTTGTGGCGGCCGTAATAGCTGCAGTGCTGGCAGAGGTCACGGTGTCTGCCGTATTGGCAGTAACAGGCGGGCTCCACGTTGTCATTTGCGCGGGAAACGACGCCAGCAAAATGGCTCTGCCGATGTGGGCAGGGTTAAAAATATTAGCGCCCAGCCCGCCGAAAACCTGCTTGCCGATAACAATGGCGCATGCAGAACCGAAAGCCGCAAGGCCTGGGTTTATTTGCGGCGGTAGGCAAAAGGCAAGCAAAAGCCCTGTTAACAGCGCGCTGCAATCCGTAATGGTTATGGGGTGGCGCATAATTTTTTGGCACAGGGCTTCGGCGATAACGGCGCTTGCGCAGCACGCTAAAATTACCTGCAAAGCGTCCGTGCGGAAATAATAAAGCGACGCCGCGAGCGCAGGGGCAAGCGCCAGTAAAACTTCACGCATGGCGGCGCTCACAGTGTTGCCGCTGTGCATGTGCGGCGAAGATGAAATTATCAGTAACGGTTTTGGTTGTTCCTGTTGCGTCATGGTAAAAATCCTTTCAAAAATAAAGCCGTTTAGCGCTCCGCAAGCAGCTGTTTGGCAAGGCGCAGGTATTGCACAAGCGGTATGTGCGCCGGGCAGACATAAGCGCAGGTGCCGCATTCAATGCAGCTGTACGCTGAAAACCCTTGCAAAGCGCTGATGTTATTTTGCCTGATATAACGCATAATTTCCGTCGGCTCCAAAAACATGGGGCAGTGGTCAACGCATTTGCCGCAGCGGACGCATGGGCTTGCAGGGTGAAGCTCGGAAGCAGTCTGGTCTTTATCAAAACACAGCAGAGCATTGCTGCCCTTAGTTACAGGGTAATCCAGGCTTTGCAGGGCAAAACCCATCATCGGCCCGCCGCAGATAATTTGCGCAGGCGGCTTGATAAAACCATGGGCCGCAGTTTGTACTATGTGGCTGTAAAGCGTCCCCAGCGGGGCAAGAAAATTGCCCGGATTTGCAACAGCGCTACCGCTGACAGTAACAACGCGGTCTACAAAAGGCATGCCGCTTTCAATGGAGCGTGCTGCCTGCATGGCGGTTGAAACATTATCGACTATAACGCCTACATTGGCAGGCAACCCTCTGTCCGGTACAATACGTCCGGTAACTGCTTTAATAAGCTGCTTTTCGCTGCCCTGGGGATATTTTTCCGGACAAGGCATTACGCGGATATTTGCATTTGCTGTCAGCAGTTTTTTTAACAGTTCAATGGCCTGTGGTTTATTATCTTCAATAGCGATAATGCCTTGCGGAGCGTCCGAAGCCTTCATAAAATACTGCAAGCCGCGGATAACCTCCTGCGGGTTTTCTAACATTGTGCGGTAATCGGCGGTGATGTAAGGCTCGCATTCAATGCCGTTTAAAATTACCGTATCTATGCTGCCGTTTTTGGGCGGCAGGTACTTAACATGCGTTGGGAACGATGCGCCGCCCATGCCGGTCAGTCCGTATCCGGCAAGGAGATGGCGTATTTCATCGCCAGTCAGGTTGTTAATGCTTTGCGGATCGGCAGAGATGGCGCAGCCAGTAAAATCATTTTTAATAATAATGCAGTCTGATTTTACGCCGTTAGGAAGCCAGCGTTTTTCGATGCCGATGACGGTTCCGCTGATGCTTGCGTGTACATTGGCGCTTACCATGCCTTGTGCGGCGGCGATTTTTTGCCCGCGCAGCACGCGGTCACCTTTTTGCACCAGTGCCTTTGTCGGTGCGCCGATGTGCATGGTAAGCGGCAGTACAACTAAACCCGGCGCGGCTATTTTTGTTATTTCTTTATTTTCGGTTAAGCCTTTAAGGGCGGCAATTTTTACGCCGCCGTCAAAGCTGTGCTTTTTAAAAAACATATTCTGCCTCAAATTAATACTAATAATCTTACACCTTAAGGTGTTTTACAGTTATTATATTGGTTCTAAGTGTAAATATCAATGGTAAAATAATATAAAAATAGAGAAATACGTGTATACATAAAAAACAAAATAAAATTTGCTGCAAAATGCTGCGGCGCTTAAAAAATATTTTTCAAAAACTGTTAAATGCGATATAATATATTCGAAAAGTGTATTATAAGTTGCTTATTTTAAAAGCGATTTTACCGTTTTGTAATGTTTTGACGAAATGATTTTATCAAAACGCAGTTTTGCTGAAAGAAGGGAGGACTGCAATGCAGCGTAAAAAATTAACTGTTTTTATCTGCTGCCTGCTTGTGCTTTGCCTTGTGCCGGCAATGGCTATGGCTAAAAGCAAAACGCCGGCGCGTGACTGGAAGCTGACGGTGGCGCAGCAAAAGCTGGAGATGCTCGGCTACGACGTTGACCGCAAGGACGGTCGCATGTCGAAGGATACCGGCGAAGCCATCAAAAAGTTCCAGAAGGAACACGGGTTGAAAAAGAGCGGCAAGCTGGATACCAAAACCTATAATAAAATCTCGTGGGAAGCCTTTAAAATGGAAGGCATACCCGATGTGCGCGGCAAGGATATTGTAAAAACAGCCGCCAAATACAAGGGCGTGCCCTATAAATTCGGCGGCACCACGCCGAAGGGCTTTGACTGTTCCGCTTATGTGCAGTACGTTTTCGGCAAGCATGACGCCAAGCTGCCGCGTACTGCCGACGCGCAGGTGCTGGACGGGATTTTTGTGTTAAAAAACAAGCTAAAACCGGGCGATTTGGTGTTCTTCACCACTTATGCCGCAGGTGCATCCCATGTTGGAATTTACGCCGGCAGCGGCAAGTTCTGGACGGCGTCTTCGTCACGCGGGGTCGTGCTTGATTCGCTGGACAGCGACTACTGGAAATCGCATTATTACGGAGCGCGCCGTGTTTTGATTGAAAACGGCGAGGCAGCTTAATAAATTTAAGGGGGAGCTTTAATGATTCGCGAAAGACGCAACAAAGAAAAACTGGCGTTGTATTATAAAAAATTTATGGAGGAAGGCATTGTTGACCCCAACGTGCATCCGTGGGTTGCCGAATCGTGGCAGCGTTGCCGCAAAATGAGGCTGCCGCACGAAACGATGCCGAAAATCAACAAGCTGAGCCGTGAGGAAATCATCGAGCATCAGAAAACGCACGAATTCATCGTTAAATACGTGGACGGCCTGTATGAACAGAGCAAACAGCATTTTAACATTCATAATTTAAGCATGCTGCTGATTGATGAAGACGGCTATGTTATCAAAAACTATGCGCTGCCGTTTTTCCAGCGTGTAATTGAGGATATTCAGGGTATGCGCGTGCTGGAAGAAGACGTCGGTACGTCCAGCATCAGCATTGCGCGCGAGCATAACGTGCCGTTCCTGATGTTCGGGCCGGAAATGTGGATTAAAGACAGCCATTCCGGCGATGCCTGCAGCGCGCCGATTTGCGTCGGCGGCAAAATCCGCTACATTATTTCCTTCTTCTCGCTGGACCAGAATGATTTGCCGTATGACCTTCTGCTTTCGCTTTTGCTGACAATGAAATATGCCATTGAGCAGCATTTGCAGATGCTGGAATATTGGAGCATCCAGCAGATGATGATGGAAGAACTGCCCGTTGCCGTTTACTGGATTGGTCAGGACGAAAAACTGAAATACTGCAACGGCAATGCTAAACGCCGTCTGGAAGGCAAAGAAAATCTGGAAGACATCTTCCTTAACTACGAGCATATTCCTATTAAAAAGGCATTGCAGGGTACGCCCACACACCGCCGCGAGATTACCTGGATTACGCAGGACCGCACTTACGAAGATATTACTACCGTTATGCCGGTTAAAGTCGGCAGCGAAGTGGAAAGCGCGCTGGTAATGAGCATGAGCATTGAAGATTTGAAGACCACCATTGCCCATGCTACCGGTTACAGCTCCCGTTACAGCCTGTACAGCATGGTCGGAGAAACGAGCGAGTTCCTTGCATTGCAGCACAAAGCGTCGCGCATTGCCCGCAGCGACAACAATATTTTGTTACAGGGCGAACCGGGTACCGGCAAGCAGCGTCTGGCACACGGCATCCATCAGGCCAGCCCGCGTGCGGCAGCGCCGTTAATTGTGGTTAAATGCTCCGACGCGCCGATTAAAATACTGGAAGAAGAATTTTTCGGCAGCGAAGACGGCGACCATCAGCCGACTGCAGGCAAGCTGGAGCTTTCGATGGGCGGCACGCTGTTCCTTGACGAAGTGGAAAAACTGCCTGTAGAAATGGGCGACAAACTGGCCGACGCTTTGAAAAATGGCTTGCTGAATAAAGAAACCGGCCTGCGCAAAAAACTTAACGTGCGCGTAATAGCCGCCTGCGATTCCAACCTTAAACGACTGGCGGATAAGGGATTGTTCTCCCGCGCGCTGTATGAGCTGGTACTTGATACTACCATCCGTGTTCCGCCTCTGCGTGAACGCAGCAAAGATATTGAAGTTATCGCGGCGCATATTCTGGCAGAAATGTCCGCACAGCATAACCTTTCGCCGAAGCGCCTGTCGCCGGAAGCACTGGAGCTGCTCAAAAGCTGCAGCTGGCCCGGCAACATCAAACAATTGCAGGGCGTTATCGAACAGGCTTTCTTCCATACTCCCGGCAGCATCATCGAAGCAGAAAACATCAAGCTGCCCGGTGATAAAACTCTGGAAAAATCGTGGAAGTACGACAAAGATGCTTTCATCGCGGCGTGGAAATCCTCCGGCGGCAATATCAGCAAACTTGCCGGTATGCTGGACGTCAGCCGCGTAACACTGTACCGCTACCTTAAAAAATATGACCTTACCCCGAAAACAGGGAAGAAATAATTTGTAAAATATTAAAGCCACCAGTGCCGTACGGGCATTGGTGGCTTTAATTATTGGGTAACACAAAATCACCCGCAGATTGTTCTGCGGGTGGTTTTTATATGTGTGGTATGTAATTTTAGTTTATCTGCCTTAAGCCTTGATTTCAATTTCCATGAGGCAGTCGCCGCTTTCGATACGGCTGCCGGCCGCTACGTGGATTTGCGATACAATGCCGCTCATAGGTGCGGCGATGGTGGTTTCCATCTTCATGGCTTCGGTTACGATAAGCGGGGTGCCTTTTTCGACAGCCTGGCCTTTTTCAACCAGCAGTTTAACAACGGAACCGGAAAGGGTTGCGCCGATTTCGCCGGGGTTGGTTTTATCGGCTTTTTTGCGCGTTACGTTGGTAGATTTAACATTTCTGTCTTTAATATCAATTTCACGCGGCAGGCCGTTGAATTCGAAGAAGATGGTACGGATACCGTCTTCGTTTGCTTCGCCTATCTGCAAAAGCTTGATAACGAGCATTTTGCCCTGTTCGATTTCAACTTTAATTTCTTCGCCGGTTTTCATGCCAAAGAAGAAGGTAGGCGTATCAAGTACGGAAACATCGCCGAATTCGGCATGGCGTACTGCCCAGTCGCTGAATACTTTCGGGTACAGGCAGTAGCTGCTTACGGCTTCGTCGCTGGTCGGCGCGCCCATTTCCGCAAGGCTGGCGCGTACTTTTTCAAAATCTGCCGGGGGCAGTGCAGCACCGGGGCGGCCTTCGATAGGTTTGCGCCCTTTAAGGATAATTTGCTGCAATTTCTGCGGGAAGCCCTGATACGGTACGCCCAGGCGGCCTTCAAAGAATTCTACAACTGAAGCCGGGAAACTGAGCGAATCGCCTTTGGCGTAAATGTCTTCTTCGGTAAGGTCGTTCTGTACCATAAACAGTGCCATATCGCCAACCATTTTGGAAGACGGCGTTACTTTAATAATATCGCCGAACATCATGGAAACGCGGTGGTACATATCTTTAATGTCTTCCCAGCGTTCGCCGAGGCCTACTGCTTTGGCCTGCTGCTGCAGGTTGCTGTACTGGCCGCCCGGCATTTCGTGGATGTAAACTTCCGGGTTGGGGTAAGAAACGGTGTTGTCGATTGCTTTATAATACGGACGCACGCTTTCCCAGTAACGGGACATTTCGTTAAGTGCGTTAATGTCAAGGTGCGGCTGGCGCGGATGGCCGGAAAGTGCATAGTACAGGCTTGCGCCGCTCGGCTGGGAAGTGCCGCCGCTCATAGCGCTCATGGCTACGTCAACAATATCTACGCCGGCGTCGATTGCGCGGGCATAAGTGTAAATGCTGTTGCCGCTGCCTTCGTGCGTATGCAGGTGGATAGGCACGTTAACTGCTTCTTTAAGGGCAGAAACAAGCTGGTAAGCTGCTTCCGGCTTCAAGAGGCCTGCCATATCCTTAATGCAGATGGAGTTGGCACCGGTTTTTTCCAGTTCTTTCGCCATGGTTACATAATATTTAAGGTCGTATTTATCACGGCGCGGGTCTAAAATATCGCCGGTGTAGCATAATGCAGCTTCGGCAAATTTGCCTGCGTCGCGTACAGCGTCCAGTGAAAGGCGCATGTTTTCAATGCCGTTAAGGCTGTCGAATACGCGGAACACGTCAACGCCGTTTTTCGCGCTGAGGCGGATAAATTCTTTAACTACGTTGTCCGGATAGCTGGTGTAGCCAACGGCATTGGCGCCGCGCAGCAGCATCTGGAACAAAATGTTCGGGCATTTTTCGCGGAACTGCTCAAGGCGTTTCCACGGGCTTTCGTCAAGGAAGCGGTAGGCAACGTCAAAAGTTGCGCCGCCCCAGCATTCAAAGCTGAACAGGTTAGGCAGCTTGGCTGAGGTAGTGCCGATAACTTTCAGCATATCGTTTGTGCGCATGCGGGTTGCAAGCAGCGACTGGTGCGCGTCACGGAAGGTGGTATCCGTAAACAGCACTTCTTTTTGGTCCATAACCCATTTGGAAAGCCCTTCCGGCCCCTGCAAATCCAAAATCTGCTTGGTGCCGTCGGCAGGGGTGCCTTTAAACGCTTTGGGCAGGCTGAGCGGGGCAAATTCCGGTTTGGGCTGTACGCCTACATTGTTGTAGCCGTTAACGGTTACATCGGCAATGTAGTGCAAAAGCCTGGTGCCGCGGTCCAGCGTTTTCGGGAAGATGAAAAGTTCGGTGTTTTCATCAACAAACGAAGTATTGTAGCTGCCGTCAAGGAAACTGGGGTGAGCCAGTACGTTTTCAAGGAACAGAATATTGGTTTTAACGCCGCGGATGCGGAATTCTTTTAAGCAGCGCAGCATTTTGGTAATGGCAATTTCGTGGGTAAGGCCGTGGGTGGTTGCCTTAACCAAAAGCGAATCGTAATACGGGGTAATAACGGAACCCGTAAAAGCATTGCCGCCGTCCAGACGCACGCCAAAGCCGCCGCCGCTGCGGTAAGCAATCAGCTTGCCGGTATCGGGCATAAAGTTGTTGGCAGGGTCTTCGGTGGTAATACGGCACTGAATGGCATGGCCGAAGCTGGTAATTTTATCCTGTTCGGGAATGCCGATTTCCGGGCTGTGCAGGGAATAGCCTTCGGCAATTTTAATCTGGGTCTGCACAATGTCAAAACCAGTAATTTCTTCGGTAACGGTATGTTCAACCTGAATACGCGGGTTAACTTCAATAAAGTAGAAGTTGCCGTCCGGGGTAACGAGGAATTCAACCGTACCGGCGCTGAGGTAATTAACGTTTTTCATCAGCTTAACGGCTGCATCGCAGATTGCCTTGCGCAGTTCGGGCTTAAGCGAAAAGGCCGGGGCAATTTCCACAAGTTTCTGGTGGCGGCGCTGTACGGAGCAGTCGCGCTCGAACAAATGCACAATGTTGCCCTGCGTATCGCCCAAAATCTGAACTTCGATATGTTTCGGGCTTTCAAGGTATTTTTCAAGGTAAATTTCATCGCTGCCGAAAGCCTTCATAGCTTCGGATTTAGCCATGTTGTATACGGTTTCCAAATCTTCGTTGCTGTTTACCATGCGCATGCCGCGCCCGCCGCCGCCGTTAACGGCTTTAAGCATAACGGGGAAGCCGTGCGCCTGCACAAAACGGTAAACGTCTTCAACGCTGTCAATCGGGCCGTCACTGCCCGGAATCATCGGAATGCCGGCAAGCTTGGCCTGTTCGCGCGCATTAACTTTGTCGCCGAACATAATAAGGTGTTCAAGGCGCGGGCCGATAAAGATAATGCCTTCTTCGGCGCAGCGTTTGGCAAGGTCGCTGTTTTCGCTTAAAAAGCCGTAGCCGGGATGGATGGCGTCTACATCGTGCTCATGCGCGATACGGATAATGTCTTCAATATCAAGGTAAGCATCGATAGGACCCTTGCCTTCGCCGACAAGGTAGGCTTCGTCAGCTTTGTTGCGGTGCAGTGAAAGTGTGTCTTCTTTTGAATAAATTGCCACTGTGCGGATGCCGAGTTCGTTGCAGGCACGGAAAACGCGGATAGCGATTTCGCCGCGGTTGGCAACCAGTACAGACTTAATTTTTTGCATAGTATACCCTCCTTCGGATAGCACTGTACCTATTTTATTAAAAAAAGTTACTAATTGCAATGGTTTCAACAGAAGTATCCTTGTATACAGAAAAACTGCAATGGTTTCAACAGAAGTATCCTTGTATACAGAAAAACATGCAAGGGTGGTGTGTATTTGCTAATCGAATTAAATACAACAAATGTTTAATATATGGTATAATTTTAATATAAAGGGAAAGGGGTGCGCGAGATGAAAAGGATTTTATTGTTAGTTATAGCGTTAATGATGATAACTGTTTCTGCTTTTGCTGATAAGCAGGAATGGATTGATAAAGATTATGATTTCGGAAAAGCTAAACGGATTCTGGTTAATTTAACAGTGCCTGATGAATTGAAAAATGGTATTACAGAAAAAGAAACGGAAGAAATTTTTTTAGAAGTTTTACAAGATAAAGTAACAAATAAAATTGTTCCGTTAGGCTATAAAGTTAAAAATTTAAATGACGTTAACAAAGACATGGAATTACTTTATGGAATAAATATCGAAGAATTGGCAAAAAGCAATCCATCGGAAGCAGAAAACACTTTTATTAAATATGTAAATGAAAATATAGATTTGGTTTTTAATGCAGTATTGCTTGAGTATTCGACTGGAACCAGATATCAGGAAGGCTATTATATATATGTACCTAAAACAGAATCACATTATGTTAGCAACGGTATGTACGGCGGTCAAATTGTTACAACTCATACAACGGAGCAGCAATATATAGGACCTCAAAATGTACCGATGACTTATACAACAGTAAAATTTATAATTAATGATATGGCTACAAAGGCGAACGTGTGGACTCGAATTGATAAAAGAGAACGCGAAGGTGATGAATTATTCGGTAATAGTAAGCCTAAAGAAGTTTTTGAGCGTATTATAAAAAGTGCTTTTGATGATTTTACAGAGAAAATAGAAAAAGCTTCAAAGATTGAAGAATAAAGAAGGGATATGTATGAAAAAGACTTTAGGTTTTATCTGTGCAATCTTAATAATGGTTTTTGCTATAATGCCCAATGCTTATGCAGAAGCGCAAAAGAATTATGCCAATTTGGATATGAATAGGTGGGTATTTGTAGCGCCTTTTAATGACAGAGATATTTTAATTGATAAAACTTCTTTTGATTACAAGTTAGAATATAAAGATAAATTATTATGTAATTTATGGGTATGTTATTTTTTTAACAATGAAGATCAATATACTTTTCATAATATAACCATTGATTATAATAATAAGGCATTGAGTTTGGATAGTTATATTACTTATAATAAGAAAGGGGAGGTATTGGATAGTTATACTTTACCATATCAAGATTTTAAGAAGGTTGTACCCGGTTCAGTAGGAGAATTATATTACTATATAGCTTTTCATCCGGACTATGTTGATGAAATAAAAAAACAACTAAAAAAAGAAGGGTAAATTTATATAAAAGCAAGTACAATAAAGTGCCTGCTTTTATTTTTTTGTTGATTTGCAGCTAATAATAATATATACTAAAAATGTGCCTGTTGGTGCGCTCGCTCGTCCGTGTAAAGATTTCATCAACCAACAAATAATATAATTTATCTTTTTTCAGATGTATTGTCGAAAAAGATTACGGACGCAAAATTTTAAGATGATATATCTGGCAAGAAAGGATGATTATATTATGACAACGATTGAGTATTTCAAATTGCAGGCGAAGAATCTTTTTAGGGATTGGAAAACCAAAGTTCCTGTAAAAGAGAAGATTGCAGGAAAAGAAATAATTATTTACGAGTATTCTCCCAAGTATTTTGATATAGACCAAATAGTTTGTGATTTTGATTTGGATGAAGATAATTTTACATTAATGCAAGCACAACATGTTATTGCTATTTTAGCAGGATTTGATAGTTGGGCAGATTTGCTTAAATCTTCTGAAGCAAAATTAGAAATTGGTAAGATATTGCTTGATAATAGAGACAAGATAATGCCTGATGATTGGTGGCAATTTATAGGTGCTTCTGAAGATTTAAGTGGTACTATTTTTAGTGATGAAACTAAATTAGCCTTATGTGAGTATTGGATAAAAGAATATATATGAATAAAAAAGAGTTTGGCGTTTTGCCAAACTCTTTTGTTATTAATGAGTCAAAAGTTTCGAACTTGTAAGTCCAAAACTTTTAAAAATGATATAGTTTTAGACTTACAAGTACGAAAAGTTTATCATTCCAGCAAATTGTTTTTGCGCCAGCCTTCGCTTTTCCAGCGGTAGATAAAGACAAGCGCGCGCAGGCATTCGTCAAGGCACATGGCAAGCCATACGCCGACCAGCCCCCAGCCGAGGTGCAGCCCGAAGAACCACGCGCCCAGCGTCGCCACGCTCCACATGGAGACAAGCCCCGTCGTTATCGGCCATTTGATATCGCCAGCCGCCTGCAGGCTCATAACCATTACCATGTTGACGGCACGCCCGGCTTCAAGGAATACTTCAATCAAAAAGATGTGCCGCCCAAGTTCCAGCACTTCGGGGTTATCGGTAAAAATGCCGTAAATACGGTCGCTGTTAAAAAATAAAATCAGCGTAAGCGTGGTGCTGATTAAAACCGACAGGCGGATGGTTTTCCATACGCGCTTTTCAACAGCGTCAAGGTCGCCTGCGCCGATTAAAAAGCCGACGATAATTTGCGTTGCCATGGCCAGCGCCTGCGAATAGATGTACGAGAACATGGCGATGATGTAGGCGTAAATTTTGGTGGTGATGACGACGATGCCCATGACGTTGACGAAACGCATGATAACCATCTGCGAAATCTGGTAGGAAAGCGATTCGCCGCCGGAGGGCAAACCGAGGTACAAAATTTTATACAGCGTGTTTTTGGGGAAGGGGCGCAGGTATTTAAACGAAAGTTTAACATCAATAAACCTGCGGAAGAAGTATAATATGAGCAGCAGCCCCAGCACTTTACTGGTGTTGGTGCTGATGGTTACGCCCAGAACGCCCATGGAGGGAATCGGCCCGAGGCCGTGGATAAGCACGCAGTTGCCCGCAATGTTTATGAGGTTCATCACAACGGAGCAAATCATGGTGATTTTTAAAAGCGAATAGCCGCGGAAGAAGGAGATGAACGAGATATACGCCGACTGCACGACGATAAAGAGGCCTATGTAGCGCAAAAACAGCGATGCTTCGTCCCAGATATCCGGCGGCACGTCCAAAAGCCCCAAAAAGAAGCCGTCAAAAATAAACAGCGCCGCGCTGATGATAACGCCAAAAACCATATTTGCCAGCAGCGATACGGTGCAGACTTCGGCGACTTTTTCTTTGTTGCCGGCTCCGCGGTGCTGGGCGATTAAAATGGTTGCCGCCATGCTGATAACACTGAGCGCGAGGATGACGATGTTGATTATCTGGTTGGCGTTGCCGACGGCGGCGACCGAGTGCTGCGAATAGTGGCTGAGCATGAACTGGTCCACGTTGCCGACCATCATCTGCAAAAGTATCTCAATGAAAATCGGCCAGGTCATTTTAAAAACCGAAAGCTTCTGCGTGCCTTCGGCGTGTTTTATTTTAGGCATGATATGCTCCTTTGGTGCGGAAAAATATCTTTTATTATAGCAGTTTGCACGGCATTTACAAGCAGAGAAATGTAAAAAAATACCTGCGGCGGTAAATTCGCAAAAGTCTGAAAAAATAATGTTAACCATAACGCGACAAAAGGTTGACAATAAAAACGGCAAAACTTATAATTAAAACGTAAAGGTGTGGTGAACTATGTTAAAACTTATCAGGGCTTTATCAGAATACAACGGCCCGACTTACGACGGCGCGGTAATGGCCAAGGCTGCAATCCGCGCAACAGATTTATCCAACGGTAAATATTTAACGCGTCCGGTAAAAATGGCTCCGCCCCGCATGGGCGTGATGGAAGCTTACCGCGAAGGCGCTGCTTCGCTGACGGTTACGCTTTTGCGTCCGCTGGTGCGCGCAGGCGAGATGCCTGAGGTTGTGCCGCAGGGAGAAAAGCTGTTGAGCTTTGTGATTGACAAGGATGAGATTAACGCTTACCTTGACGCGGTGAACGACACCAATTCCATCCACCGCGGTGATAACCCGGTTGTGCCGGGCTTGTGCATGGTTGAGCGTTTGTGGCGCGAGCTTGATAAGCCGATGCCGCTGAACTGGGATGTGAAGTTTAAAATGCCGGCGTTTGCGGGCGAAACGATTGACGTATATAAAAACGGCGGCGCGCTGGACGGCTACTGCGGCGGGCGCGAGCTGTTCAGCATTGCGGTAAAGGGGCGGTAACATGGCACAGGCAAAAACAGGCGGCACGCGTGATATGGTGAAGATGGCGCTGCTCATGGCGATGAACTGCGTGTCGGCGTATGTCATTATTCCGCTGCCGTTTTCGCTGTCGCCGATATCCTTGCAGACGGTGTTTGTTAACCTGCTGGGCTTTTTGCTGACACCGCGCCAGGTAGTAATTGCCATGAGCGCGTACCTTTTGATGGGGCTGGCGGGAATACCGGTGTTTACCGGCGGCGCCAGCGGACCGGGCAAGCTGTTTGGCCCGACCGGCGGTTACATTTTTGGTTTTATGGCGGCGGCGTTTATCATCAGCTGGCTGCGCGGCAATAATTACGGCTTTAAACGCTGCGCCTTTCTGGGCGTGGTTGTAGGCATACCGGTAATTTATCTGTTCGGCGTGGCGCAGCTTAACCTGCTGACCGGCATCGGCTGGGAAAAAGCAATTATTACCGGCGCTTTGCCGTTCATCCCGATGGACATTGTTAAATGCGTGGCGGCGGCGTACATCACCGCGCCGGTGCAAAGGGCGATTGGCGGCGGGCGCTGATGGATAAAGTTTGTTTAATCGGCGGGCTGCGCACTTATGTGGGGCTGACGGGCGGCGTGTATAAGCATGTACCGGCAGAACTTTTGGGTGCGGCGGTGCTGAAGGAAGTTGTAAAAAAATATAACGCTGTGCCGCAGCAGATAATTGCGGGCAACGGCGTGGGCGCAGGCGGCAACATTGCAAGGCTGGCGGCTTTGGAAGCCGGTCTTGATGAAGCGATACCTGCCGTAAGCGTCGATGTGCAGTGCGGCAGCGCGCTGGAAGCCGTGGCGATGGCGGCGGCAAAAATAGAAGCGGGCGAGGCGGACGTGATTATCGCCGGTGGTTTTGAAAGCACCAGTACCCAGCCGCGGCGCGGATACAACGCCAACCATCCGGATTACAAGGGCGAAGAAACGTACAGCGTCGCCAAGTTTATGCCCAATATCCACCGCGAAACGGTGATGCTGGAAGGCGCGGAGCTGACGGCGGAGCGCGAGCAGATCAGCCGTGCGGAAAGCGACCCGTGGGTTTTGCGCAGCCATAAGCTGGCGGCGCAGGCAGCGGCGGACGGCGTATTAAACGACATTATCGTGCCTTGCTTCGGCGCGGTGCGTGATGAAGGCATCCGCCCTAAAATGAGCCAGCGTTTGCTGGACAGGCTGCCCTGCGTTTTGGAGGGCGGCAGCTTTACCAATGCTGCCAATGCCTGCCTGACGAATGACGGCGCGGCGTTTGTGCTGCTGGCGAGTGAAAGCTACGCCAAAGCGCACAACCTTGCAGTGCAGGCCAAAGTGCGTTGCAGCGCGGCCGTGGGCGGAGACCAGCTGGTTAGCCCCAAAAGCGCGGTGCTGGCGGTGCAGGCGCTGCTGCAAAAAGCAGGGCTTACGCATAACGAGATAGACTGCTTTGAACTGAACGAAGCGTTTGCCGTTATCGACGTGCTGTTCAGCCGTGCGTTCCACGGGCACGAGGACGGCTACAATATTTTTGGCGGCGCGCTGGCATACGGGCACCCTTACGGCGCTTCCGGCGCGATTATTCTGCTGCACCTGTTAAAATCGCTGGCAAAGCGCGGCGGCAGGTACGGCGTGGCTTCGGTTGCGGCGGCGGGCGGCGTTGGCACGGCACTGTTAATTGAGAGATGTTAATATGGATTATTTAGATATAATAGCAGCAAAGCCGCCCCAAAAGGCGGCTTTAATAACAGAAGAACGTGTTTATACCTACGGCGCGCTGACGGAGCTGGTGCAGAAGCGGCGGCGCGAAACGCAGGGGCAAAGCGGCGTTTGCTTCATCAAAAAACAAACGATAGCAGAGCAGCTGATTGAATTTATCGCGTTGAGCGGCACGCCTTTAGTGCCGGTGCTTACGCCGCAGGAAGCTGATACCGCGCACCTTGTAAATATATCCGCCCCGGCGGAAGCCTGCATGGGCGTAATGACGAGCGGCACAACCGGCAGGCCGAAGGTGCTGTTCCGCACTTTTGCAAGCTGGGCGGGCTTTTTTGACGAGCAGAACCACGTGTTTGGCATAACGGAAGCAAGCTGTATGTTTGCGCAGGGCAGCCTGGCGTTTACCGGCAACCTTAATTTGTACATGGGCGCGCTTTATGCCGGGGCGGCAATCGCTGCGGCGGATAAATTCCGCCCGCGTTTGTGGCAGGAGATGATTGCGCGGTATAACTGCGACGTGGTGTACCTGATACCCGCCAAACTGCGCCTGCTTGCGCGCAGCAGCAAAGAGCCTATGGCATGCGTTAAAAATATTATCGCCGGGTCGCAGGGTTTTGACCGCAGGGATATGGCGGCGGTAACACGCATTATGCCCAATGCGGAGATGACGCTGTACTACGGCGCAAGCGAACTGAACTACATTACTTACATTACCGGTGCAGAAATGACGGACGACCGCACGCTTATTGGCAGGCCGTTTAACGGCGTAGGCGTAAGCGTTAAGAACGGCGAAATTTACATTGATACGCCGTACCACGTTATCGGCAAACCGCGCTCCTGTACGCTTGGGGACTGCGGCAGCATTGACGCGGACGGCATGCTGCACTTTTTGGGGCGGCGCGACGATATGTACAACATCAACGGGCTGAAAATTTCCGGCTTGAAGGTGACGGACGCGCTGCTGGACTGCGAAGGCGTGGAGGACGCGGCGGTAATGCCGCTACACAGCAACAGCGGCGATATGCTGGCAGTTTTTATTGTGAGCAAGGGCTTAACCAAAACGCTGCTTTTGCAAATGCTGCGCGGCAAATTGACGGAGCACGAACTGCCCAAACGTATAATTTTTATGGACGCTTTGCCCAAAAACGAAAGCGGTAAAACCGACAGGAAAAAACTGAAAACATTGCTTGAAAAATAAAACTGCTGTCTGAAGGTTGAAGTTCAGACAGCAGTTTTTGTATGCGTTTATAAATTTTAAAAAATTACTTGCACGCAGCACAGCTTTGTGCTATTATGTACCTGCGTTTGCAGTGGCAGGGCAGCACCGTTCGGGCTGTACCAGAGATGCTGCGGCAAAAGCAAAAAAACAGGTCGATAAACCGCTTGGACTTAATTGCCGGGACGTGACTGAAATTGGGCATTTATGCGTATTTTTAGCGTACTCCGGGTGGAGTGCGCTTTTTTTATGCTTCCGGTAATCCTTGCAGAAAGGAGTTGTTATGGATTTAACTTTTGGCGTAACAGGCGCGGGCAAAGTTGGAGCATCGTTTGTTAAGGCGTTTGGCGCGGTAGGTTTACGCTGCGCAGGCATTTACGGCGGCGCTTACGCGGATAAAAAAGCAAAATTGCTTGGCGAAAAGCAAAATTGCTTGGCGTGCCGCTTGTTACGCCGGGCGAAATGGCGCAAAGGGCGGATGTAATTTTTATCTGCGTGCCTGACAGGGCGATTGGCGACGTTGCCGAAGATCTGGCGGCAGAAGCTGTGCGCAGCGGAATTGATGTGCGTGGCAAATTTGTTTATCACGTCAGCGGCAGCGCACAGGTTAGTGTGCTGGCACCGTTGGCTGCTTTGGGTATGGAAGTGGGCAGCTTACACCCTTTGCAGAGCTTTGCCGCGCCGCGCGATAATTTGGCAAACATCGGCATGGCGGTGGACGGCACGCCTAAGGCGCAGGCTTTGGCAAACGATTTGGCGCGGCTTGCAGGTGCAGTTCCGTTTAACGTGCCTGCTGAAGAAAGGGCGGCGTACCACGCGGCAGCGTGCTTTTGCAGCAACTACGCCGTAACGGTGGTGGCGCTGGCGCAAAAGCTGTTCAGCCGCTGGGCGCAAAGCGAAGAAGAAGCGTTTAAATTGCTGCTGCCGCTCTTTAACGGCACGGCAAACAATTTGCAAAAAGCAGACACGGCGGTGCAGGCGCTTACAGGCCCTATCGTACGTGGAGATGCGGTAACGGTAAAGGCGCATCTTGCAGCATTGCCGCAGGAATTTTTATCCGCCTATTGCGCCCTTGGCAGAGAAACTGTAAAGCTGGCGGCGGAAAACGGCAGCATAACGCCATCCGCGGCAGCGGAAATGGAAAGTTTATTAACGGAGGCAACTAAATGAAACAGATTACAACGGCTACAATAAAACAGATGAAGCAGAACGGCGAGCCGATTACGATGGTGACGGCGTATGATTACGCCATGGCAAAAAACGTGTGCGAGGCCGGTATTGAAATGATTTTGGTGGGCGATTCGCTGGGCAATGTGGTGCTGGGCTACAACAGCACAGTGCCGGTAACGATGGACGAGATGATTCACCACACCAAAGCTGTTATGCGCGGTGCGCAGGGCGCGCTGGTGGTAGGCGATATGCCTTTTATGAGCTATCAGGCGAGCGTGGTTGACGGCATGTACAACGCCGCCCGCTTTTTGAAGGAAACAGGCTGTGCGGCAGTGAAACTGGAGGGCGGCAGCGAGGTGTGCGAGCTGGTGCATAAGCTGACGCAGGCAGGCATACCCGTCGTAGGGCATATTGGGCTTACGCCGCAATCGGTAAACCAGTTGGGCGGTTTTAAAGTGCAGGGCAAAAGTGCGGAAGCAGCGCAGAAGCTTTTGGACGACGCCCGCAGTCTGGAACAGGCAGGAGCGTTCAGCATTGTGCTGGAATGTGTGCCGGAGCTTCTGGCAAAAAAGGTTACGGAAAGTTTGCAAACGGCGGCAACTATCGGCATCGGCGCGGGCAAATACTGTGACGGGCAGGTGCTGGTGTGCAATGATTTGCTGGGCTTTACGGATGGCTTCTGCCCCAAATTTGTTAAACGCTATGCCGATGTATACGGTGAGATTGTAAACGCCGTTAAGAACTATATCACCGACGTTAAGGCGCGCAGCTTCCCGGCGGCGGAGCATACTTTTAAAATTGACGACGACGTGTTGGATAAACTGTACTGATAAAGGAGAACGAAAATGAAGCTTTGCAAAACTGTGGCGGAACTCCGCGAAGAAATTACGCTGGCTAAAGCTGCCGGCAAAACCATCGGCCTTGTGCCGACTATGGGCGCGCTGCATGAAGGCCACGCTTCGCTTATTAAAGCGGCGGCAATGGAAAACGAACTGGTGGTGGTGAGCGTGTTTGTAAACCCTACGCAGTTTGGCCCCAACGAAGATTTAGATGCTTACCCTCGCACGCTGGAAGCGGACTGCAAGCTGGCGGAAAGCATGGGTGCGGACATTGTTTTTGCACCGAGCCCGGTGGAAATGTACCCCAGTGAGGAGATGACGTGGGTGGAAGTTACCGGTGATATTACCAAAGTCTTGTGCGGGCGCACCCGTCCCATACACTTCCGCGGCGTAACAACCGTGGTAAGCAAGCTGTTTAACCTGGCGCAGCCGGACCACGCTTACTTTGGGCAGAAGGACGCACAGCAGGCAGAGGTTATCAAGCGCATGGTTAAGGATTTGTTCTTTAACGTGCAGCTGCGCATTATGCCGATTGTGCGCGAGGCAGACGGGCTGGCAAAATCATCGCGCAACACTTATTTAAGCAAGGCGGAGCGTGCGGCGGCAGTTGTTTTAAGCAGCAGCCTTGAAACCGCACAAACTTTATTCGGCGCAGGCGAGCGCGACAGCAAAAAGCTGGTGGAAGGCGTTAAAAAACTCATCGGCGACGAGCCCATGGCTGATATTGATTATGTGGAAATGTATGCCCTGCCGGGGCTGAAACCGGTGCCGGAAGTTTTAACAACCGGGCAGTATCTTTTGGCGGTTGCCGCAAAATTTGGCAGCACCCGCCTGATTGACAACGTAATTTTGGAGGTAAAATAAATGCTTTACACAATGATGCACGGCAAAATCCACCGCGCCACCGTTACGGAAGCCAACCTTGAATACATGGGCAGCGTTACCATCGACAGCGATTTAATGCAGCTGGCAGGCATTTTGCCGGGTGAGCGCGTGCAGATTGTTGATAACAACAGCGGCTCGCGCCTTGAAACTTACACCATTGCGGGTGCGCCGGGCAGCGGCGTAATTTGCCTTAACGGTGCGGCGGCACGCCTTGTGCAGCCGGGCGACAAGGTTATTATTATGGCTTACGCGCAGATGACGGAGCAGGAGGCATTGAGCCTTGTGCCAAAAGTTGTAATGGTTGACGAAAACAACAAACCCATGAAGGTGCGCGGCACAGAGATGGAAAGAGAAATAGGATGAAATTAAAAAACTGCTGTCTGAAGGTTAAAGTTCAGACAGCAGTTTTTGTATTTTGGTAGTTAAATGTAAATTTCTGCTTTTGCAAACAGGGCGGCTTTACCTTTTAAGCAGCAGCGTCCGTCAGCAAGCTGTGCGTAAATAATTCCGCCGCGGCGTGATGCCTGATAAGCAACCAGTTCATTTTTGCTAAGCTTTGCCTGCCAGTATGGCAAAATATGGCAATGTCCGCTGCCGCACACAGGGTCTTCGGCAACATTCAGTTTGGGTGCAAAGGAGCGGGAAACACAGTCAAATTCTTTGCCGGGTGCAGTAACGTTTACAAGTAAGCCGTCAAGCTCAATCATTTTGGCAAAATCAGGCTGCATTTTGCGTACGGTTTCTTCATCATCAAACACGCAAACTAAATCACGGGCAACGTAGGCTTCTGTGGGGCGTGCGCCAAGCACTTCCGCCATAGTGTCCGTAACTTCTACCTTTTGCAGTTTGTAAGCGGGGAAGTCCATTGCAAATAAATTCCCTTCTTTTGTAACTGTCAGCACGCCGCTTAAGGTGTTAAATTCCACACGAGTGCAGGCAGGCTCCACAAAAGTGGTAATGACATAAGCTGTTGCCAGCGTGGCGTGTCCGCACAGGTCAATCTCTCCGCCGGGGGTAAACCAACGCAGGCGGTAGCGTCCGTCTGCTTCTTTAACGGCAAAAGCGGTTTCGGATAAATTATTTTCAATAGCTATACTTTGTAAAAGGTTGTCTTCCGGCCATTCATCCGGCAGACATACGGCGGCAGGGTTGCCGCTGAAAACCTTATCGGTAAAAGCATCTACAACGTATTGTTTCATAAATATCCCCTCCAAAAAATTTTATAATATCATTATAGCACAAATACTGTTATTTTAAATAAACCTGCCGGTGATGCTGGCGGGGGTGGCTTTAATCTGCTGCGGCGTGCCGGTGGCGACAATGCGCCCGCCTTCTTCGCCGCCGCCCGGGCCCATGTCGATGATGTAATCAGCATTGCGGATAACGTCAAGGTCGTGTTCGATGACGATAACAGTTGCGCCGCTGTTAATCAGCGTCTGGAACACGCCGAGCAGTGTGCGCACATCCAGCGGGTGCAGGCCGATGGTCGGTTCGTCGAAGATAAAGACGGCGTCGCTCTGCGTTTTGCCCATTTCGCTGGCAAGTTTCAGCCGCTGCGCTTCGCCGCCGGAAAGGCTCGGCGTTTCTTCGCCCAGCGTTAAATAACCCAGCCCCAAATCCTGCAAAACCTGCAAACGCTGGCGTACCAGTTTTAAATCCGCGCAGGCGGTAAGGGCGGTGGTAATGTCCATGTCCATCAAATCGGGCAGGGTGTAAGCCTTGCCTGCGTTATTGGTGTAGGCAACCTTGCCCGCGTCTTTGCCGTAGCGGCTGCCGCGGCAGTCCGGGCAGGGTATTTGCACATCCGGCAAAAATTGTACGTCAAGGTTTATAACGCCGGTGCCGTCGCAGGTGGGGCAGCGCAGTTTGCCGGTGTTGTACGAAAAGTCGCCTGCCTTAAAGCCCAGCGCTTTTGCAGCGGCGGTGCGGGCAAAAATTTTGCGCAGCTCGTCGTGTACGTTGGCGTAGGTGGCAACGGTGGAGCGCACGTTAATGCCAATCGGCGTGGCGTCAATCAGTTTTACGTTTTTAATGCCGTCGGCTTCTGCCGCCAGCACGTGTTCCGGCAGTTTAGCGCCGTTTATGGCAGCGGTCAGCCCAGGCACAAGGCTTTCCAAAATCAGCGTAGTTTTGCCGCTGCCGCTGACGCCGGTTACAACCGTCAGCCTGCCTTTGGGTATGTCAACTTCCAGCGGTTTAACGGTGTGGATGGCGCCGGTGGCAAGGTGGATGCGCCCTTCGCTGAACATTTCCTCTGCCGGTGTCTGCGGGGGCACGTGTAAATCCGCCCCGGCGGATAAAAACGGGCCGATTTTGGAATTTTTGTCGGCGGCAATATCGCCGATACTTCCTTCCGCGATAACGCGGCCGCCGTTTGCGCCTGCTTCCGGCCCCATTTCAATAAGCCAGTCCGCCGCTTTT
Organism: uncultured Phascolarctobacterium sp.; assembly: GCA_949299135.1. GTDB lineage: Bacteria > Bacillota > Negativicutes > Acidaminococcales > Acidaminococcaceae > Fusicatenibacter_A. Next base: position 7,060 of record CASFZG010000012.1, on the reverse strand, counting down.
AAAATTTGCGTGTCATGGTCGACGAGCAGGACGGAGTTGCCGTCGGCGATTAAATCGTGCATAACGCCGGTAAGCCCGACGATGTTGGAGGGGTGCAGCCCGATGGAGGGCTCGTCCAGAACGTACAGCACGCCGGTGGTGCGGTTGCGCACGGCGCGGGCAAGCTGCATGCGCTGGCGTTCGCCGGTGGAGAGCGTGCTGCTGGCGCGGTCGAGCGTTAAATAGCCCAGCCCCAAATCCATCAGCCTTTTGGCGACGCTCTGGAACGATTCGCAAATGCTTTTGGCCATGGGGCGCATGGGTTCGGGCAGCATTTGCGGCACGCCGTCCACCCATTTGATGAGTTCCGTCAGCGTCATTTGGCAGGCTTCGTCAAGCCCGATGCCGCGCAGTTTCGGCGCGCGTGCGGCTTCGCTTAAACGTGTGCCGTGGCAGTCGGGGCAAACATCCTGTTTCAAAAATTTTTCCACGCGTTTCATGCCTTTTTCGTCCTTAACTTTGGCCAGCGCGTTTTCCACGGTGTACACAGCGTTGTAATAGGTAAAATCAAGCTCGCCTGCCTGATTGCTGCTTTTGGCTTTGTAAAAAATGTGCTTCTTTTCGGCAGGGCCGTTATAAACAATGTCCTTTTCCTTATCCGTCAAATCGCGGAAGGGCACGTCGGTGCGCACGCCCATAGCGCGGCACACGTCCGTCATCAGCGACCACATCAGCGAGTTCCACGGGGCAACTGCGCCTTCGTCGATGCTCAGGCTTTCGTCCGGCACCAGCGTGCTGCGGTCAACGGTGCGCACCATGCCAGTACCGTCGCAGGTGCGGCACGCGCCCTGACTGTTGAACGCCAGTTCTTCCGCACCGGGTGGCCAGAATTTAGCGCCGCAGGTGGGGCAGGTTAACTGCTGCTCGGCAGCGACGGCAAGCGTCGGCGGCACGTAATGCCCGTTGGGGCAGCGGTGGCTGGCAAGGCGCGAAAACATCAGGCGCAGGCTGTTTAACAGTTCCGTGCCCGTGCCGAAGGTGCTGCGGATGCCGGGCACGCCGGGGCGCTGGTGCAGTGCAAGCGCCGCCGGTACATACAGCACTTCGTCAACCTGCGCTTTGGCGGCCTGCGTCATGCGTCGGCGTGTGTAGGTTCTGAGCGCTTCCAGATAACGGCGCGAGCCTTCGGCGTACAGCACGCCCAAAGCCAGCGATGATTTGCCGCTGCCGGATACGCCCGCAATGCCGACGATTTTGTTCAGCGGCACATCTACGTTAACATTTTTTAAATTGTGTACGCGCGCGCCGCGGATTTTAATTTTATCAACCATGGTAAGTTCCTCTTAAAGCAAAAGCGGCACATGGATTGCCATGAGCCGCCTGCAAATAAAATTATTTGTTAATCTGTCCGTCTACGCCTTTAACGAACCAGTCGATGGAAAGAAGGTCCTTATCGCTGAGCGCCTGGCCTGCCGGTACGCGTTCTGCGCCGGTCTGGTCATACAGCGGGCCTGCGAAGACAACCAGCTTGCCGTCGATAATGTTCTGTTTGGCAGCGTCAGCCAGCTGTTTGGTTTCGTCCGATACGGCCGGGCCGTAAGGAGCGATATCGACAACTTTATCTTTCATGCCGCCCCAGTAAGCGGAGGATTTCCAGGTGCCTGCTTCAACTTCTTTGATGGTTTTTTCATAGAACGGGCCCCAGTTCCAAACGGCGGAAGTCAGGGAAGCCTTCGGTGCGTTGGCAGACATATCTACGTTGTAGCCGATGCCGTACACGCCGCGTTCTTCAGCAGCCTGCTGCGGTCCGGGGGTGTTCTGGTGCTGGGCGATAACGTCCGCACCGGCGTCAATCAGCGTAAGCGCAGCCTGTTTTTCGGTGGTCGGGTTGTACCAGGTGTTGGTCCACAAAACTTTAACGGTTGCGTCCGGGTTTACGCTCTGCACGCCAAGGGTAAAGGCGTTGATGGCGCGGATAACTTCCGGAATCGGGAAAGCGGCAACAAAGCCGATGGTGTTGGTTTTTGTGGTTTTGCCTGCAACGATGCCGGTTACATAACGCGCTTCGTACATGCGGCCAAAGTAAGTGCCGACATTTTCTGCGGTTTTAAAGCCGGAGCAGTGCAGGAAGGTGATATCCGGGAATTTTTTGGCGACGTTAATCGTCGGGTCCATATAGCCGAAGCTGGTAGTGAAAATGATTTTGTTGCCCTGTGCGGCAAGCTGGTTAATAACGCGCTCGCTGTCAGCGCCTTCCGGTACGGATTCCATAAAGGAAGTCTGTACTTCCGGCATATTTTTGGCAACGTACTGGCGGCCCAGTTCGTGCGACATGGAATAGCCGCCGTCTTTAGCCGAGCTTACATAAATAAAAGCAGCTTTGGTTTTACCGGCAGCCGCTTCGTCTTTTTTATCGCCGCCGCAGCCTGTTAAAAGTGCGCCGCAGGCCAGCATGGCGATGAGGGAACAAGCAAGTAATTTTTTCATCGTTTAACCTCCGTCCGTAATTTATATATTTAATTGTAGCAATTTAACGGCCAAAGTGCAATAAGCTATCCGCCAAAGCGGAAGAATTTGTGAAAAGAATTGCAAAAGACTTGTCAAAATACGTTTTTAAAGAGATAATTATAATGAGTATTTATTTGTAGAACAGGACGGCGCGTATGTCAGAAAATAATGGCAGTACAGGCAACAAAAAATTTTTGAAGGGCACGTTAATCCTCACGGCTTCCAGCATGGTGGTAAAAATCATCGGCTCGCTGAACTGGATTATCCTTTCGCGCATCCTCGGCGGCGAGGGCATCGGGCTGTACCAGATGGGCTTTCCGATTTACCTGATGGCGATAACGGTTTCGTCGGCGGGCATACCGGTGGCTATTTCCATCATTACGGCGGAAAAAGTGGCGGAGAACGATTTCTTCGGCGCGAAAAGGGTGTTCAACGTATCGCTGCGGCTGCTGTTTTTAAGCGGCCTGGTGTTCAGCTCGGCGCTGTGGTTCGGCGCAGGCTGGCTGATTGAGAACCACTGGATTCGCGACGCGCGCGCTTATTATTCCATCATCGCGCTGGCGCCGGCGGTATTTTTTGTAACCTTCCTTGCCAGCTTCCGCGGATATTTGCAGGGCTGGCAGATTATGACGCCGACAGCGGCTTCCGAAGTGGTGGAGCAGCTGATGCGCGTTGTGACGATGATTGTTTTTGCCTACATGTTTATGCCGTACGGGCTGGAATACGCAGCGGGCGGCGCAAGCATGGGTGCAGGCGTGGGCGCGTTCTGCGCGCTGCTGGTGCTGATGTGGTTTTACGCGCGCCTTAAACGCAGCTTAAAAGATAAAATGCAGGGCGCGGCGATGACGAAAGAGCCGGAAAGTGCCCGCAAGATTATTACAAGATTGTTAAAACTGGCGCTGCCGGTATCAATGTCAAGCCTGATGCTGCCGGTAGTTGCCAATCTGGATTTACTTATTGTGCCGCAGCGGTTGGAAGCGGCGGGCTTTTCCGTCGGCGAATCGACGGAGCTGTTCGGCTACCTGACCGGCATGGCGGTGCCTTTGGTAAACCTTGCCACCATTTTTACGGCGGCAATGACGATAAACCTTGTGCCTGCGATTTCCGAATCGCGCACGCTCAAAGATGCGGCGGGCATTAAGGCAAAAATCAGTACGGCCTTCCGTGTGGCGATGATTATCACCCTGCCGTGTTCCGTCGGTTTGTATTTGCTGGCGGGCGATGTGGCGGCGCTGATTTACAACGCGCCGGGCGCGGCGGGCGCAATCCGCACCATGAGTTTTGGCATTTTCCTTTTGGGTCTGCACCAGATAAGCACCGGCATTTTGCAGGGGCTTGGCAAAACAGCGCTGCCTGTTATCGCCATGATTTTTGCGGCGGCGGTTAAGGTTTGTTTAAGCTGGGTGCTGACGGCGCAGCCGGAACTTGGCATTAACGGCGCTTCCATAGCGACGCTGGCCGATTTTGGTATCGCGGCGGTGCTGAATATGCTGTTTATTTACAAGCACGCGCACTATTCGTTAAGCATCGGCGGCATTATTAAACCGGCGCTGGCGTCGGCGGCAATGGGTGCGGCGGTGTACGGCGTGCTGCTTATCGGTGCGGGTTGGGGCGCATGGTCCATCCTTGCGGCAATGGCTGTTGCAATGCCGGTGTACGCAGTTGCGCTGGCGGGCGTCGGCGGTTTGAACAAGGACGACCTTGAGGACATCCCGTTCATCGGGCGCAGGGTGCTGGCGTTGGGTCAGCGTGTTGGTTATTTTAAATAAGAGGGAACAATAATGAACGATAAGTTTTATACATTTACATCGCCGGAAGGCAAAACGCGCAAAATACCGGCGCTTGCGTTTAAAGCTGCGGCGGTGCTGGCTGTGGCGGCAGTGGGCTTTGGCGTTTACGCGGCGTATGCGTTTATGCGTTACCACGGCTTGCAGCAGGAATTTGCCGATTACCGCGCGCATAAGGCGGAATATGAGGAGCGCATGCAGAGCCTTTTGGACGATAACGAAAAAATGCTGCGCGACATGAACGAAATGGCGACGCTGGAAAGCCGTCTGCGCCGCGCGCTGATACGCGACCCGGAAGCAGGCTTGCAGCTGGGCACGGCAACGCAGGATGAAAGTACGGCGGTGAAGCCGGAATACATGGGGCAGGGCGGCCCGGCCGGGATGAACATGCCAGAGCGGCTTGGCGTTCTGGAAGTGCAAAACAAAAACATCAAACAGCAGATTGACGATAAAAAAGCTTCGATGAAGGAGCTGTTGGCAGCGATGGAAAAACGCAGCAATTCGCTGAATGCTTTTCCAGATTTGTGGCCGACGAAGGGCGGCGTAATCAGTTCGGATTACGGCGGGCGCATGGCGCCGATTGGCGGCGGTTACGACTGGCACCCCGGCATCGACATTGCCGTTGATTTTGGCGCGCCGGTGTATGCAGCTGCGGCAGGCACGGTGGAAATGGCCTGCTGGAACGGCGGCTACGGGCGTTACGTTAAACTTGACCACGGCAACGGTTACGAAACTGCCTACGGGCACATGAGCGGCATTGCCGTTGAAGAAGGGCAGGCAGTGCGCAAGGGTGATTTTATCGGCTTTGCAGGCAGCAGCGGTTACAGCACCGGTCCGCATGTCGGCGAGTATGTTGACCCGATGTATATGTTAAGCAGTAAATAATCCGCGCAAGCGGTTAAATATTAAAATTAAACCGGAGGCGATTTTATGAAAAAATTTATTGTTTTGCTGACTACGCTTTTAACACTGGCTTTTGCGGCAAGCTGCTTTGCGACTGAAAACAGCAGTGCCCTGAACAGCGCGGAAAATTCGGCGCAGAAGGTTATTACGGCGCTGGTTGCCAGCGATACGCTGGGCTACAAGGATGCTGAAAAAGCCATGAGCGCCGATCTTGCCAAAAACATGAACGTCAACACCTTTATCGCTATGCAGCGTCAGGTTAAGGAAAAATTCGGCAACCATAAGGAAACCAAATTCTTTGCGTTTGAACGCTTTGACAAAGCCGACCGACTGACTTATATTGCTTCCTTTAACCGCGAACCGGCCGTAAGCATTGTGTTCACGCTGGATAAAAACGCAAAAATCACCGAGTTCAGCCTGGCAGCACTTCAGGTAGAAGAACAGGAAAACGCAGAATAATTTAACAAGCCTTTGCTTGACAAAAAAACTGATTGGATTTATTATAATAATACAAATAAACCGAATCTCTCATGAGGTAACGAAATCAGGGCGTGCTGCAACACGTCCTTTTTTCATGCAAAAAATAGATAATAAAAACGCCATCAGGGATAATTTTAGGTTAATCCTGATGGCGTTTAATTTTTTGGTTTTATTTTTTGCTTGCTGCTACATCACGGAAGGCTTTTTCGGCGGCGGCAATGGTTTTGGCAATGTCGTCCGGCGTATGTGCCAGCGAGGTGAAGTTGGTTTCAAACTGGGAGGGCGGCAGGTAAATGCCCTGTTCCAGCATGCTGTGGAAGTAAATGCGGAAAGCGTCCAAATCACTGGCGCAGGCCGATGCGTAATCGGTAACGGGTTTATCGTTAAAGAAAACGGTAAACATCGAGCCTAAACGGTGGCACTGAACGGGCACGCCTGCTTTGGCTGCCGCACGTTCCAGCCCGCCGACGAGGATTGCCGCGTGGCTTTCCAGCGTGGCGCACACATTATGTTCTTCCATATAAGTAAGGTTGGCGATGCCTGCTGCCATAGCCAGCGGATTGCCGCTTAAAGTACCGGCCTGGTACATCGGGCCGACTGGTGCAACCTTTTCCATAATTTCGCGTTTGCCGCCGTAAGCAGCTACCGGCAGGCCGCCGCCGATAACTTTACCAAGGCAGGTAATATCGGGGTTGATGCCGTACAGCGCCTGCGAGCCGCCCTGACAGGAACGGAAGCCGCTCATAACTTCGTCGCAGATGAGGAGCGCGCCGTATTCTTTGGTAATGGCGCGGATTTTGGCGAGGTAGCCGTCCTTCGGAAGCACAAGGCCCATGTTGCCGGGGGTGGGTTCCATGATAACGGCAGCAATGGTTTCGCCCTGCGCGCGGAAAACTTCTTCCAGCGCCGCTTCATCGTTGAACGGAATGGTAATGGTGTTAGCGGCAACATTTTTCGGCACGCCCGGGCTGTCGGGTACGCCAAGCGTTGCTGCGCCGCTGCCTGCTTTTACAAGCAAACTGTCGTGATGGCCGTGATAGCAACCGATGAATTTAACAATGTTGTCGCGGCCGGTGTAAGCGCGTGCCAGGCGTAAGGAACTCATGGTTGCTTCAGTGCCGCTGTTTACCATGCGTACCATATCCATGGAAGGCACTAAACGGCAAACAAGTTTGGCAAGCTCGGTTTCAGCCAGCGTCGGTGCGCCGTAGGACGAGCCTTTTTCGGCGGCCTTTTTAATGGCTTCGGTAACAACCGGATGAGCATGACCCAAAAGCAGTGGACCGTAGCTTAAAACGTAATCGATGTATTCGTTGCCGTCGATGTCGGTCAGCTTGCTGCCGCAGCCGCCTGCGATAATCGGCGGAACGCCGCCGACGCTGCGGAACGAACGCACGGGGCTG
>CASFZG010000011.1 GCA_949299135.1 uncultured Phascolarctobacterium sp. | reverse complement strand
GAGCGGCAACTCCCGGTTTTTTATATGCCATGCTCAACGCAATAGCATTTCCACCTTTTGTACCCCTATTATAACACCCCTTAACAATAAAAGCAAACAGCCTGCGCAAAAACAAAAAATAAAATGTGCTTTACATAAACGCAAATTAAAATTTCATACCCTTTGCACTTTACACCTCCACGGCGCAGATGTTACAATTAAACTAACAACAATGTACATAAGTTTCCGCGCGGGGGGACTTCGTTAGTTAATTTTGGCAGAACCCCCGTCCTCCCTCGTAAAAAATTGCGAGGGAGGTTTTATTATGCGTAAAAACCTGCACTATAAAGTTCTGGCTTCCGTTTTGGCAATAGCCGGGCTGTATTTTTACAACGCGCCCGCCGCATGGGCGGAGATGCAAAAAGTTCAAGAAGATATTAATGAAATTTGGGTAGGCAATGGTGAAGTAAACGGAAATTACCAAATTCCTGATAATGCCGAAGTTTATGGTTGGTATAGCCAATATCCTACCTATGGTAACAGTACCAACAAAGCCAATAAGAATCAAATCACAATCAATAACAGTACGTTAACAAAAGTTAGTGGCGGATTTACAGTTTCCATAGACCAAACTGACTACAGTGCTAATAACAATACCGTTACCATAACGAACAGCTGTATTCAAGCAGTCTATGGTGGTGAATCTAATAGCGGCATCGCTTACAACAATAATGTTTTAATCGAAGGCAGCAAAAACGCATTTGATAGAGTTGCAGGCGGCACTACTGCTATAGGTAAAGCAACCAGCAATACAGTAACAATAAATGGCAACGTAACAGCAAATTCCTTCATTGCCGGCGGAGTGGGAAATAAAGACAGTATAATCAGCAATAACCATGTAATTATCGAAGGCGGTACTGTAAAAGGCAACATTTGTGGCGGTTATAATAGACAGAACGCTAATGTTGAATCGATAACTGATAATTACATAACCATTAAAGATTCAGCCATTGTTGCTGAGGCTAATTTATACGGCGGTTTTGCTGATAATTTATATGATGATAATGCAATAAAAAATAATAAACTCGTCCTTGACGGTTGGAGCGGCACTGCCAACAGCATTAATAATTTTGAAAATATTGAATTTAAAAATGTAGCGTTCAATAACAATTCCGTGCTTAATTTAACCAACGATACTGTTCAATCTGATTTAAGCGGTGTTGAAAACATTACTGTCAGCAATTTTGCAGGCGGACAGAATTTTAGCGAAGGCGATACGTTTACGCTTATCGGCAATGCAAGCAATAGCGGAATAACTGCACAAAATTTTAAGGCAACGGCGGGCGTAACGGCTGATGTAGGCGGCGTTATTGAACAAAACGATAACGATGTTGTTATGAAGGTCAACAGCGTGCAGCTTAACGGCCAAACCAAACTCGTTGCTCAAACACGCGCGGCCTCCGCAGCGTTTATCAATCAGGGTACGGATTTAATCAGCGACAGCTTAGATACTTTAAGCCGCGATGGTAATTACGGCGTTAAAACTTTTGCCGCTGTGCAGGGCAACCGCAGCAAGTACGACGTGAACAGTGACCTTAAAATTAACGGCTGGAGTACGATTGTCGGCGTTGGCAATGCTGCTGAATTTGCCGACGGCGATGAGTTCAGCTGGGGCGTGTTCTACGAAAACGGCAGCGGTAATTACTACGGTTACGACAGTGAAAGCGCTTACTACGGAGCGCATATCGGCGTTGGTAAAATCATCAGCTTAAGCGACAGCAGCGACCTTGATATGTACGGTAAATTCTTCCACACTTACACGGAAGGCGACAGCTTTACGGTTGCGAAGGATAAGTTTGAGTTTGACAGCATTACCAGTGACCGCCTGCGTATCGGCGCGCGCGTTACCACTAATAAAGCTAATGCGTTCAGCACTTACTATGGTTTGGCTTATGAATACGAATTTAACGGCGACGCCGACATGCGTGCGCAGAACTTAAAAGCACCTACCCAAAGCTTGCAGGGCAGCAGCTACATGGCGGAAGTTGGCTTTAACTACCAGCCGACGCCGGACAGCCCGTGGAGTTTTGACCTGAACATGCGCGGCTACGCCGGTGAACGCGAAGGCGCAAGCTTTAATGTGCAGGCGACGTATACTTTCTGATATACAAAAAATAAAAGGGAGCAATGCTCCCTTTATTTTTGCCCTGCCGGTATTTCAGCAGCCGCAGCAATTACAAAACCGGGCCAAAACCTTACCCCTTGACCTTTACGTTAACCTCTTTTATAATTATAGTTAACCATAATATGAAAGAAGGTTAACTATATGCAGCTTTCCCACCGTGAACTCTGCCTTACCGCTCTTTTAACCGTTCTTATCGCTATCAGCGGCAGCTTAAAAATACCCTCATTTGTACCGGGCAGCGAGTTTCAGCTTTCCGCGCCCATCGCCGTCGCTATTTGCGGCGTGTTCGGCATTAAGCGTTATCTTACGGCGGGTATTGCCGCTTCTGTACTCTGTCTTATGTTGGGTACACAAAATATATTTAACGTATTCATAGCCCTTTCTTTCCGCGCCGTTGTAGCGTGTTGCTGTTTGCTGTGGGGGAACAGTAAACTGTTTTATGTGCTGGCAGGCCCGCTGGCAAGTGCCGCCGCCCGTCTGGCGTTAAGCCTTTTTGTGGGCAAAGCTGCCATCGCACTTATTGCCGCTGCTGTGCCGGGCATGATTTTTACTGCTTTTGCCGCTCCGCTATTTGCCGCCGTTTTAAACCGCGCTGCATTTATAAAAGCTTACGCAAAACTACCCCGCTAATACCACCGGCAAGTTTGCGCTTGCCCCGTGCCGTTTATAATGTTACAATATATAAGTATAGTAATATTTAACGGCACGGAGGTCTTAATTATGATTTTGCAGGAATCCGGCGAAATGTATTTGGAAACGATTCTGCAATTACAGCAGAAAAAGGATAAGGTGCGCGCCATTGACGTGGCCGAAGAAATGAATTTTACCAAGGCCAGCGTAAGCCGTGCCATGAGCATTTTAAAACGCGAAAATTTTATTTTGGTTGAAGCAGGCGGCAACATTGTGCTTACGGAAGCAGGCCTTGCCAAAGCCAAAGCCGTGCTGGAACGCCACAAAGTGCTGACCAGATGCCTTGTTGAGCATTTCGGCGTGCCTGCCGATATTGCCGAACATGACGCCTGCCGCATTGAACATGTTATCAGCGCACAGACCTTTGAAGCTATCAAAAAACATCTGGCGGACGGCAAATAACCGAATACCAAATTATAACGGGCGGATACTGAAACCTTTCTGTCTTGGGCAGAAAGGTTTTTTTATAAATTTTTAAGGAGCTGATATTTTTGCTGAAAACTTTTCTGCCGCTGTTTGCAGCGGATACCGGTGCAAGTGCCGGTTATAAACTGAGCGAGGAAGTAAAAACCGCAACCCCTTCGCTTTTAAGCGCCGCACAGATTGGCGTTTGCGTGTACGAAAACCCGCAGCTTGCCAATTTGCCCGATAAGGACGCCATCCTTGTGATGAGCTTCGGCACTACCTATAAGGAAACGCGCGCCAAAACCATCGGCGCCGTTTTTGCGGAAATTAAGGAAGCCTGCCCCGGCGTAAAAGCGGAGCTTGCTTTTACCTCGCACATTGTCATTGAGCGCATAAAAAAGAACGAAGGCATTGCCTACCCCACGCCGGAAGAAGCGCTGGAAAAGCTGCACAGCGAAGGCTATACGCGCGTAGCGCTCTGCTCGCTGGATATCATCCCCGGCATTGAATACGCCTACAAAACCTACGTTTTCAACCATTACAAAACATTCTTTAAAAAAATGTCCATCGGCACGCCGCTGATGTACTGGATGGGCCAGGAAGGCCAGCGTGACGATATTAAAGACACCATGCAGGCTTTAAGCACGCAGTTCCCGCCTAAAGCGGAGGGCAGCGCCGTGCTGCTTTTGGCACATGGCACGCCGCACCCTGCCAACGCTTACTACGCCGTTATGCAGCACCGCCTGTTTGAACTGGGCTTTGACAACGCCTACATTTATTCGGTAGAAGGCTGGCCGCATCTTGACACCGTCATCCCGCTGCTGCAAGCCAAAAACATTAAGGACATTACCATTATGCCCGCCATGATGGTGGCAGGCGACCATGCCAACAATGATATGGCAGGCGACGATGAGGATTCGCACAAAACCATTCTGGAAGGTTACGGCTTTAAAGTTACGCCCTATCTGCACGGCATGGGTGAAAACGAAGGCATCCGCCGTTTGTTTGTAGCGCGCGCACTGGAAGCATGGCAGGCATTGCAGAACGGTTAAAAAATCAGCGTAAGCGGCGTTGAGCCTGTTTTAACTTATAAGTTTTGCTTATAAACTTAACAATTTAATAATATTTTAAAAATTTTCTGTAAATTTCAGACAATTTTGCTTGCTATTAACCTGCGTTTTAGCTTATACTGTAATTAGTTCTAACTATAAAAAAGAGAGGATGATTAGATGGGTATTGTAATTTCCGCACTTGTAACGTTCTGGGTAGGCTATCTCATCTATAAAAAATATAAGCCGCAGCCCGTACTCTTTTTAGGCGGCATGATTTTAATGTACATCGCAGTTGTCTGCGGTTACGGCGTAATCCTGCCGGAGAAAGCCTCCACCGGCTCCTGGTTCTTTGACGCTTTTGAATTCATGCGCAAAACGATGAGCAGTAACGCCGCAGGCCTTGGCCTGAACATTATGTCCGTAGGTGCGTTTGCACGTTATATGGACCGCATCGGCGCTTCCCGCTCTCTGGTTCGCCTGACTATTAAACCGCTGCTGGCGCTGAAATCCCCTTACCTTGTACTTTCCGGTACATGGATTGTCGGCATGCTGATCGGCCTTTGCATCAACAGTGCATCCGGCCTTGCAATGCTTTTAATGGTAACCATGTTCCCGATTCTTATCGGCCTCGGCGTAAGCCGCCTGTCTGCAACCGCGGCTGTTGCTTCCACCCTGTGCTTTGACTGGAGCCCGAGCGACACCGGTACCATTCTTTCCGCAACCACCGCCGGAGTTGACCCGGTTCTGTACTGGACCAACTATCAGGTGCCTATCGTTATGGTAGCATTTGTGGTTGTAGGCACTTTGCATTACTTCACCCAAAAATACATGGATAAGAAAATGGGCCATGTAGTTCAGCCGATGGAAGTTGAAAAAGCTGAAGAAAACCCGGCCGACAACGCTCCGTTATGGTACGCAATCCTGCCGGTTATTCCTCTGAGCCTGATTCTTTCCTTCAGCTCCCTGTGGATTACCACCATTAAAATGAACATCGTTATGGCTATGTTCATCGGTTTGTTCATCGGCGCATGCTGCGAATTTGCACGCTGGCGCGACGGCAAAAAAGTTTTTGCCGATATCCAGACCTTCTTTGACGGCTTAGGCATGCAGATGGCTAACGTAATTACCCTTATCATCGCCGGCCAGACTTTTGCTCAGGGCCTGCTCTCCATGGGCACCATCGACAGCCTGATTGAAGGCAGTAAAACCCTCGGCTTCGGCCCGATGGCAATGATGCTGGTAATGGTAAGCATTATCGTATTCAGCTCCATCGTTATGGGCAGCGGCAACGCACCGTTCTTCGCGTTTGCTGCACTTACCCCGGCGGTTGCTGCCCACACCGGCCTGCACCCCGTGCTGATGCTTCTGCCGATGCACTTTGCGGCATCCATCGCACGTACCTGCTCCCCGATTACGGCGGTTATCGTTGTATCCTCCGGCATGGGCAACGTTTCCAGCTTCGACCTGGTAAAACGTACCTTCATCCCGATGTGCGGCGCTTTGGCTGTAACCCTTGCCATGACTTTCTACTATTACTACGCAGGAGTTTAATAACTAAGTTTTTTGATAGCTGCCGTACATTGCGGCAGCTATTTGTTTTTAAGAAAGGACTGATACCATGTATATCTGCGACTGCCACTGCGACACTTTAACCGAGCTGTATAACAAAAACGCTTCGCTGTACGAAAACGAGCAGCACTTTGATATTAAGCGCCAGATTGCAAACGGCGGCGGCTTACAGTTCTGCGCTATTTATGTGCCGACCGATGTTTTCCGCTATCAGGGCGGCTTGCGCTACACCCTGTGCCTGCTGGATAAATACAAAACCGAACTGAAAAAAATGCGCGCCGATGGCGTGGACGTTTTGGAAATTTTAACTCCCGCCGATGCGGCAGACGCTTTAAACCACAAGGCAGCAACGCTGCTGGCGATTGAAGAAGGCGGCGCTATCGACGGCAGCCTTGAGGCACTGCGCATGCTGTACGAGCTGGGCCTGCGCGCCATGACGCTGACATGGAGCAACCGCAACGACATTGCCGACGGCATTAACGAAGAAGCAACCGGCAGCGGGCTGACTGCTTTCGGCAAACAGGTTGTAGCGGAAATGAACCGCCTCGGCATTCTGGTAGATGTTTCCCATATCTCCACCGCAGGCTTCTGGAGCGTTCTGGAAACCAGCACCAAGCCGATTATCGCCACCCACAGCAACGCCAAAGCGCTGTGCCCGCACCCGCGTAACCTTAACGACGACCAGTTAAAAGCGCTGGCGCAGAATGGCGGCCTTGCAGGCATTACCTTTGCCGGTCAGTTCCTTGAAGAAGACTGGCGCGACGCTTGCATTGAAAGCGTATACAAGCACATTGACTACATGCTGAACCTCATCGGCAACGACGACCATATCGGTTTCGGCAGCGATTTTGACGGCATCAGCCACCCGCCTTACAACATTCAGGGCGTGCAGGATTACAAACCGCTGGTTGAGTTTTTAAGCAAACATTACAGCGACGAAACCATCAACAAAATTACGCACCAAAACGTACTGAACCTTTTGCAGAAGGTACTGTAAAACACAAACGCACGGGCAAAACCGTGCGTTTTATTTTTTGACAGAAGCAAACTACATAGTGGTATAATAAAACTGTAGTTATGCAAGCAGCAAAGCAAAGGAGGATTTATAATGAAGGTTTTATTATTAAACGGCAGCCCCAAGGCTGACCAGTGCATTTATACCGCTTTAAGCGAAGTTGCCGAAACGCTGAACGAAGAAGGCGTTGAAACTGAAATCATCCATGTCTGCGCCAAACCGGTAGGCGGCTGCATTGCCTGCTATGCCTGCAAAAAACTCGGCAAATGCGTGTTTAACGACATCGTTAACGAAGTTGCAGAAAAATTTAAAGACGCCGACGGCATTGTTGTCGGCAGCCCGGTTTATTATGCCTCTGCCAACGGCAATTTAACCAGCTTTTTAGACCGCCTGTTCTTCAGCAGCGGCTTTGATAAAACCATGAAGGTTGGCGCTGCCGTTGTATCCGCACGCCGCGGCGGCTGCTCTGCCACCTTTGACCAGATTAACAAATACTTCACCATTTGCGGCATGCCCGTTGCCAGCAGCCAGTACTGGAACAGCGTGCACGGCAACACCGCCGAAGAAGTTTTGCAGGACGCCGAAGGGCTACAAACCATGCGCACTTTAGGCCGCAACATGGCGTTTTTAATTAAAAGCATCGCCCTCGGCAAGGAAAAATACGGCCTTCCTGCCAAAGAAGAAGCGGTTAAAACCAATTTCATCCGTTAGGAGGCAGCTATGCAGTACATTACGCACTACCAATCGCCGCTGGGCGGCATAACCATAAGCAGCGACGGCAGCGCCCTTACAGGCTTGTGGTTTGACGGGCAAAAATACTTTGCTTCAATGCTTGGCGCGGATTATGAAGAAAAAGATTTGCCGGTATTTACCGAAACAAAACGCTGGCTGGATATTTATTTCAGAGGCAGAGAGCCGGATTTTACGCCGCCGCTCTCGCTTAACGGCTCCGCCTTCCGCATGGCGGTATGGCAAATACTGCAAAGCATACCTTACGGCCAAACCATTACTTACGGCGATATTGCAAGGCAGCTTGCCGCGCAGCAGGGCAAAGCAAAAATGTCGGCGCAGGCAGTTGGCGGTGCTGTCGGGCACAACCCCATCAGTATTATCGTGCCCTGCCACAGAGTTGTCGGCGCGGGCGGCAGCTTAACCGGCTATGCAGGCGGCATTGATAAAAAAGTACAGCTGCTTGAGCTGGAAGGCATTGATACAACTGAATTTACCGTTCCAACAAAGGGTACGGCGTTATAAACATACAAAAACGGCACAGAATAATCTGTGCCGTTTATTTTTTGCCGGTATTTTATTTTTCCGCTGCCAGCCAGGCAATTTCCGCAGCCATTTCGCCGCATTTGTAAAAGTCCTGCAAATCCAGGTATTCTTCGCCGGTATGGCAGTTAAAATAGCCTACCGTAATGCCTACCGTGGCAATACCGTTGGCGTTAAAGTGGTTGGCGTCCATACCGCCGCCGCTCTTTTCCAGCTTAGGTTCAACGCCCACTTTTTTCAGCGCAGTCGCCGTCAGGCTTACCGCCGGGCAGTCCTCGCTCAGTTTAAACGCCTTATACAAAACGTCGTAGCTGTAATCAATTTTTACCTTGTATTCTTCTTCAATCTTCGGTACGGCGTCGGCGTATTTTTGCAGCAACGCGTCAAATTCGGCAGAATCGGTGCTGCGCATTTCGCCGTTCACTTCGGCGTAGTCGCATACAATGTTCAGCGCCGGGCCGCCCGCATGTACGGAAGCAATGTTGGCCGTGGAATTTGCGCTCTGCCTGTTGTCAGGGATTGCCAGAATCAATCCCGCCGCTGCGCGGATAGCGTTAATGCCTTTTTCCGGCGCTTCACCGGCGTGGGATGCCTTGCCGTGGATTTTATAGCAGTAGCTGCATTTTGCCGGTGCTTCTACCGCAATGCCGCCGATATGACCTTCGGCGTCGAACACAAAACCGTTTTTGGAACGGAATTTATCAAATTCAAAATAACGTCCGCCAAGGATGCCAAATTCCTCGCAAACAGAGAAAGCAACTTCGATATCACCGTGAGGCCTGTCGGAAGCTTTTAAGCGGCGCAGCGCGTCCAGAATAATGCATATGCCTGCCACGTCGTCGGAAGCAAGAATCGTGCTGCCGTCGGTATGCACAATCCCCTTTTCCTCATCAACAATCGGCTTAATGGCGCCGTTGTTGGCAACGCGGTCCATGTGTGCAGAAAACAGCAGCGGTTCGCAATCCGCCGTACCGTGCAGCACCGCGCGGATATTACCGGCATTGCCGCCGATTTTCGCGCCTGTATCTTCTTCCACTACTTCCAGCCCCAGCGCTTCCAGCTTGGCTTTCAGCACATCGGCAATCTGCCTTTCGCTGCGGGACTGGACGGGAATCTGCACCAGTTCCAAAAATTCTTCCAACATTTGTTTATTTTCCATTTTGCACCTCCGCAAATTATTTTAAACCTACATGCTTGCGCGCCAGCAGCCGCAAAAAGTAATGATAGCTGGCAAACAAAAAGATTGACGAGCCTACCCACGCAATCGGGCTGGCATAGCACACGCCGGTGTAGCCGTAATCAACGGTTAAATACAGCGCTGCCGCCGTGCGCAGCACCAGCTCCACAATGCCCGAAATCATCGGTATCATGGCAATGCCCATGCCCTGCACGGAGTTTCTGTAAATAAAAATCTGGCTTAAAAAGAAGTAAAACGGCACGCTTAAATGCAGGTACAGTTTTGCCTCGTCCATAACCTTCGGGCTTGGGTTATCCAGAAAGACGCCAATCATTTCCTGCCCGAAGAAATACATCAGCACCGCCGCAAACACGCTGAACCCGATGGACAGCAGCGAGCATTTTTTTACGCCGCGGCTGATGCGGGCAAATTTACGCGCGCCAAAGTTTTGCGCCGTATACACCGCCATCGCCAGGCCGAAGGAAATCATCGGCTGCAAAGCCAGCTGCTCAATACGCATGGCGGCGGTAAAACCGGCAATGGTTTCCGTACCGAACTGATTGCACACAGCCTGAATGATTATCATGCCCATGCCCAGAACGGAAAACTGCACCGCCATCGGCATGCCCATGCGGATATGTTCCCACGCAAGGCGGTTGTCCCATTTAAAATCGACAAACTTTAAATGCAGCACGGGAAACTTGCGCGCGATGTAGATAATGCACAAAAGCCCCGACACGCCCTGCGCGATAACCAGCGCCAACGCGCTGCCCGGAACGCCCCAGCCGAAGTTGATGATGAACACCAGCGCCAGCACGATGTTTAAAAGCGTGGCGATTATCAGAAAGTACAGCGGCGTTTTACTGTCACCAAGCGAGCGCAGAATGTTGGACAGCATGTTGTACGCCATCATAAAAATCAGCCCGTAAACGATTATCATTACATAGGCTTTGGCATCGGCGTACAGCTTATCCGGTATGTTCATCGCCGCCAGCGCCGGGTCGATAAAAATTACCGCCAGCGCCATGACGATTACCACAAAAATCGTGCACAGCATCGTTGTCATTGCCGCGCTGCGCCTTACGCCTTCCAGATCACCCGCGCCAAAACGCTGGCCCGTAACGACGCTGAAACCGCCGCTCATGCCAAGCGTAAGCACTACCAGCATCATAAACAGCGGCGCCGTCGCTCCTACTGCTGCCAGCGCGTCCACGCCAATCGTCCTGCCGACGATGATGATATCGGCGATGTTGTATAACTGCTGAAACACATTGCCGATTAACAGCGGAACCATAAAGGGTATGATTAGTTTCAGCGGTTCGCCTTCCGTCATATTTTTCATAAGTATCACTGCCTGTATTTATTAGATTGACTTATAAGTCAGTAATTTTATTTTAACATTTTTCCATATAATAAACAATCTATTTTATAATTCGACCGTGTTTACGCTTTTACCTTCCAGCGGTCGAAAAAATGCAGGTATTTTTCGTACAGGTAAATCATCCTGCCAACCAGCACCGCCGCCGCAACAGTGCCCAGCCCTACGCCGCGCAGCGTGCTGAATTCCAGCAGCGAAATTATAACGCTGATTACAACCAGCGTGATATCAAAACCGTTTTTAATCAGGCTGAAATTCTTTCTGGAAATAAAGGTCAGCACATTAACCAGCCCTTCACCGGCGGCAAAAAAGATTTTAGCGCGCACTTCCAGAAACACGCCGAACGCCAGCACTGCAATGCTTATCAGGCAGGCCGCCCATTTTTCAAGCTGCGTTTCCGGGTTCACATCCTGCAAAACCCGCATAAACAGGTCAATGCCGTAACCAAACGGCACGGTTAAAATTACCTGCCCTATCAGCTCGCGCCAGTAAAAAGCGCGCAAAAGCAGCGGCTGCACTGCGATAAAGACAAAGTTCATTATAATTGTAATAATGCCGACACTGAACGGCGTGCACATACTTAACACCCACGGCACGCTGGATATCGGCGACGTGCCCAAATCCGCCTTGCACGACAGCGCTATGCCGAAGGTCATACAGGCAATGCCGCAGATAAACATCATAATGCGCGGCCCGAAATGCTGATTGGTATTCATAAAAATCATCCCTTCTCAAAACAATAAATTTGCAAATAGCGGCAATGCTGCCAAATAAAAAAAGACGATAGCTCGTCTTTTTTTACAGCCGTTTATTTTAGCCTTTTATTACGGTATTGGTCAGCTTGCCGATGCCTTCGATCTCTACCGTTACCACGTCGCCGGGCACCATCGGGCCGCAGCCCATCGGCGTACCGGTCAGCACCAGGTCGCCTGCGTCCAGTGTCATGCTTTCGGAGATATAGCTTAAAATTTCATACGGGTTGTAAACCATGTCGCTCGTACGCCCGTTCTGTTTCAACTCGCCGTTAAGGTAAGTTTTAATGGCAAGGTCGGTCGGGTCAAGGTCTGTTTCCAGCCACGGCCCCAGCGGACAGAAGGTATCAAACGATTTGCTGCGCAGCCACTGCACGTCGTCCAGCTGCAAATCGCGCGCCGTTACATCGTTAGCGCAGGTGTAACCCAAAATATAATCCTTTACTTCTTCCGGTTTTACGTTGCGCATGCGCTTTTTAATTACCACGCCCAGCTCAGCTTCGTAAACAACCTCTTTGCTCTGCCACGGGTACACAATCGCTTCCCCGTCGCCGATAATCGTATGCGCCGCCTTGCTGAACAGCATTGGTTCTTTCGGTACTTCCGCATGAAATTCCTCCGCATGCTGGCGGTAATTAAAGCCAACGCAAATAATCTGCTTGGGCACGCACGGCGCCAGTAATTTAATATCGGACAGCTTAAATTCTTCATCGGTAATGCGCCAGAAGGTATCAAGGCTGCCGTATACGGTTCTTACCACGTCGCCGTCGATAAAACCGATTCTTTTATTGCCGTTAGGTTCTTCAAAACGTATACATCTCATTTTAAAGCATCATCCTTTGCATTTTTCGTTGTTCAAAATACACCGGCACCAGTCCGGCTGCCTCTGCCATTTCCCGGGCAATATCCAGACGACGCCCCACATGTTCCTGATAGTGCGCGTCGCTGCCCAGCGTTGCGTAACGCCCGCCCAGTTCGCGGTAACGCTTGTACAAAACAAGCAGATGCTCAACCGCTGCCGGGTTATCCAGACGCCGCGTGTTAATTTCAATCGCCTTATCCTTTTCAACCAGCAACTTGAACACCTCGTCAAAAAGCTCCGGCGCTTCGGCGTAAACCAGTTCTTTATCCTCGTAAGGCATATAGCGGCACATATAATCGATATGCGCAAAGCTGTCAAAATTATCATGCAGCTTTAAGTTTTCCGCCGTTGCCAGCAAAAACTCCCGCACGGCTTCCTGTTTGGTCTTGCCGTTATAGGTTTTTGCTTCGTACATATCGCGCCCGTTCATGCAATGCATGGAACCCAGAATAAAATCAAACGGGTATTTTTTCCCGAGCGCATCGTCATTGGCGGCCGTGCTTTCCTGCATGCCTACTTCAATGCCCAGCAGCAGTTTTTTGCTGCGGTACGGCCCGCATTTGGCAAAATAATCGGCAATGTCAAAAACAAAGGCTTCCGGGTTCGTCGGGTAATCCTCATCCCAGTGTTCCGTTATAATCATGCCTATGCCAAGTTTTTCCGCCGCGGCTTTTGCCTCGTCAATATTCATTTTGGAATCAATGGAATACCGGCAGTGCATGTGTGTATCAAAAATCATTTTTACTACCTCGCATAGTCTATTATAACATATCTATGCAAAAAAGCTGCGCTTGCTGAAGATTTTACAAAATTCCGGTTATTTTGCCGTTTTCTTTACACGCTTTCAAATTTCGCTTTTCAGCGGATTTTTGCGTTTTGGTATATCAAACTATTAATTTTGCAATTTCTCTGCCTTAACGGCGATTTAAACGCATAGATTTTTTCAGCGCATAACCTGTTCCAAAACGTCTTTTTCCTCATCGGAAAGCTGATAAGTGGATTTGCCGTTTTCTACCGGTTTGGCATAGCTGCGGTTATCCTCACGTCCATACAGGCTGGAAAGCACAACGCCGTTATTGTTTTCATCCAGCACCGCCAGCGAATAGCTTAAATTGCTGCCGGTATCGGTGAAAGCGTTGTAGCGCATCAGCTTAACCTTCTGCACGCATCCCTTCATCTGTTCGCGCATCGCCTGATGGCGCTGTTCCAGTTCATCCAGTTCTGCTTTGGCTGCGCGCACTTCCGTCAGAGTCTGCGTTAAAATTTCATCCCAGTTTTTGTCGTCGCCCTGCGTAAAAAAGTCGTACTTTTTCTGCAAAGCGGCTAATTTTTTACTCTGGCTGCTGTACATTTTAAACAGCACCAAAAGCAAAACAACCAATACCAAAATTATTACAAACAAATAGTTCTGCATTATTAAATTTATGTTTTCCAAAGTTCTTCCTCCTTTATATAAAATAATAAGCCAGCACTCCGGCAACAAGTACCGCAGGCAGCTGGTTGGAAATCCTTATTTCCAGCAGCTTTAGCGAATTAATGCCGATTGCCATAATCAGCACGCCGCCGCAGGCCGTTACTTCGTTCAGTACCGCTTCCGTCATTACCGGCTGCAAAAAGCCCGCCAGCATCGTCAGCGTCCCTTGATAAATAAACACGCTGACAGAAGAAAACGCCACGCCGAAACCAAGGTTAGCGGCCAGAATTACAGAAATTATACCGTCCAGCGTTGCTTTGGCATATAATATGGTAGCATCCTGCTTTAAACCATCCTGTAACGCGCCGACCACAGCCATAGCGCCGATGCAGAAAATCAGCGTCGCCGATATAAAACCTTCGGCAATTTTAGCCGCCACGCTGCCATCCGCGCCGCGGTAAAATTTATTGGCTAAATAATTGCCAAGCCTTTGCAAATGCCCGTCAATATCCAGCGCCTCGCCGATGATGGAACCGATAACAAGGCTGACTACGCAGATAACGATGTTGCCTGTTTTCAGCGCCATCTGCAAGCCGATAACAAAAATGCACAGCGCCACGCCCTGCATAATCGTTTGCTGCCATTTTTCCGGCAGCCCGCGCCGCAGCACAACGCCTATCAAAGTGCCGCCAATTATCGCCAGCGCGTTGGCAATTGTACCCAGCCCGCTCATAACGGCATCACCGGCACGAAATAGTTTTTCATTTGTCTTCCCTCATTTACAATAAATTAAACAGTCAGTTTCTGCTTTCTCTTTTCCGTTTGTTTCGGGCGTTGTTCCAGCAGTTCGTAAATTCTTTCCAAATCTTCTGCCGAATAATATTCTATCTCAATCTTGCCCTGTTTTTCGTTTTTGGGCACAATTTTAACCTTCGTACCCAAAAGTTCAATCAAACGGTTCTGGAAATCACGGCAGTAAACGCTGATTTCCTTAGCCTTACGTTTTTTGGCAGGCTTTTCTTTTTTATCGTCGTCAAACGGAATGTTCTCGCCGTTTTTAATTTTCTTTACAAGTTCTTCTACGGCGCGCGCAGATAAACCCTGCTCGATAATGAACAGCGCCAGCTGCTCCTGTTCTTCCTGATTATCCAGTGACAGCAGCGGCCTTACCTGTCCCATCGTTAATGTTTCACGTGAAACAGCGTCGCGCACATCCTGCGGTAAATTTAACAGACGCAAAATATTGGTAACAGCAGTACGGCTGCGGCCGATTTTCTGTGCCGCCTGCTCCTGATTAAAACCAAATTCGCTCATAAGGCGTTTAATGCCTTCTGCTTCTTCAATCGGGTTCAGGTCATGGCGCTGAATATTTTCCACCAGCGCAATCTCTGCCATCTTGGCGTTGTCATAATCACGCACAATAACAGGCACGGTTTTCAGCTTGGCGTTTTTAGCCGCACGCCAGCGTCTTTCACCGGCAACAATTTCATACTTGTATCCATTTTTACGGACAATTAACGGCTGGATAACGCCGTGTTCCTTAATGCTTTCGGTTAATTCTTCCAGCTTGTCCACGTCAAAAGTTTTGCGCGGCTGCTGCGGGTTCGGCGTAATATCGCCGACAGCAATTTCTATTTCCTTTTCATGTGGCTGCACTTCTTCAACCGGCGCTACTGTTTCGTTATCAGTAAAAATCGCGCCCAGGCCTTTGCCCAATCCACCTTTTTTATTCATCGCCAAGAACCTCCTGCGCCAGTTCCGAATATACCTGCGCGCCTTTGGATTTAGGGTCGTACACAATTACCGGCTGCCCGTGGCTTGGTGCTTCGCTTAAGCGCACGTTGCGCGGGATAATGGTATTGTACATTTTGGTATTAAAATATTTGCGCACTTCACCGACAACGTCGCTGGATAAATTAGTGCGCTGGTCAAACATCGTCATCAAAACGCCTTCCAGTTTCAGCGCAGGGTTCAGGTTGCGCTGCACCAGTTTAATAGTGTTCATCAGCTGGCTCACGCCTTCCAAAGCGTAAAATTCGCACTGAATAGGTACCAGTACGGAATTAGCGGCAGTCAGTGCATTGATGGTCAATAAGCCCAAAGAAGGCGGGCAGTCAATCAGCACATAATCGTAATCATGTTTTACGCGTTCCAGTGCATTTTTCAAACGCCCTTCCCTGTTCATCAGGCTGACAAGTTCAATTTCCGCACCTGCCAGCTGAATTGTTGCCGGGATGACGTCCAGATTTTCATAATCGCTGTGCAGCAATACGTCCTTCATCGGCACGTCGTTGATTAAGGTATCGTAAACACATTTTTTTATATCGCGCTTATCAAAACCAAGGCCGCTGGTGGCATTGCCCTGCGGGTCTTCGTCCAGCATCAGCACCTTGCGCCCCTTCTGTGCAAGGCAGGCGGCAAGGTTTACCGCCGTCGTCGTTTTGCCAACGCCGCCTTTTTGGTTTGCAATTGCAATTACCTTTACCAAATTTCTCACCTCATAAAATCATTAAAACTTTCTTAATAATTTTATCACATTTTGTAGTTTAAAAATACAGAAAAACTAAAACTTTTTTACGTTTCACGTGAAACACTAAATTTTCAGCCTTGCACCACGCAGAAGATTAAAATATAATAGTTTTAAGGAGGATTGGCATGCAGATAAGAAAAGCAACACCCAATGATTACGAAGCAATTTATGAATTTGTACAAACCGCCTTTGCTACGGCAGATGTAAGCGACGGAACTGAACAGGATTTTGTTGTACAGCTGCGCCAAAGCGCGAACTACCTGCCGGATTTGGAATTTGTCGCCGTTGAAGATAATGAAATTATTGGGCACATTATGCTGACAAAACAGGCAGTAAATACCAACAAACCGTTACATGCTGTGCTTGTTGCGCCGTTAAGCGTTAAGCAAAACCTGCGCAGTACAGGCATAGGCACAAGCCTGATGCAGCACGCACTAAAGTGCACAAAACAAGCTGGCTTTGAAGCCGCCTTTTTAATTGGCAACCCCGATTATTATAGGCGTTTTGGTTTTAAAGAAACAGGCTTTTATAACATAAAAAATAACAATACCCTGCCGGATAAATATGTACTTGCCTTTCCACTTAAACAAAATGCTTTTAACAGCGTAACCGGCAGTATAAAAATTATATAGCACAAATAAAAAAATGCGGCAACAGCCGCATCTTTTATTTTAATTTACAAACATCAACCCAACCGGCAAAATGGTCGGCGTATTTTTCCAAATCAGGTATCGTCAGCTTGATGGCGCTGTTGCTGCTGCCGCAGGCCGGGTACACATATTCAAAGCGTTTCAGCGATTCATCCAGAAACACCTGTACGCCCTCGTTAACAGCAAACGGGCAAACACCGCCAACCGCGTGGCCGATTAAGTTTTCTGCATCTTCAGCCGAAAGCATTTTAGCCTTCACGCCGAAACGCATCTTATATTTATGGTTGTCAATCTTCACATCGCCGGGCGCAACAATTAAAACAACACCGTCATGCACCGCAAAGGATAAAGTTTTGGCAATCAGGCTGCCGTCGCAGTTCAGCGCTTTTGCCGCCAGCTCCACCGTCGCGCTCGAAACGTCAAACTCTAAAATCCGGTCTTCCATATTGCGGGCTCTGAAATAAGCCCTTACTTTTTCAATCGACAAGTTCTACCCCTCCATTAAATGCGCACCATATCGCGCGTAATATCACTGAGTTTTTCCGCGCCGCACATCTTCATCGTGTCTTCCAGCTCACCGGCCAGTTTTTCAATGTAAACCTTTACGCCTTCTTCCGCGCCGCCGTACACAGCCGTTACAAACGGGCGCGCAATTACAACGCCGTCAGCGCCCAAAGCCAAGGCTTTAAAAATATCCACGCCGCTGCGGATACCGCCGTCAACCAGCACCTTCATGCCGCCGCCAACCGCATGGCAGATTTCTTCCAGCACTTCGGCAGTTGCGCTGCACTGGTCAAGCACACGCCCGCCATGATTGGAAACTATAATTGCCGCAGCACCGGCAGCATGGGCCTTCAACGCGCCGCGCACCGTCATCACGCCTTTAACGATAAAGGGAATGCCTGCTTCCTTAACAATTTCCGTCAGTTCCTCCACGGATTTGCTGCCCGCAGGAGGCTGCATGTTTTTCAAAAACGGCAGGCCTGCGGCATCGACGTCCATTGCCACGGCAAAAGCTCCGCTCTTTTTCACAAGTTCCAGCTTCTCCTTAATCAGCGGCAGGTTCCACGGCTTAACAGTCGGTATGCCCACGCCGCCAGCAGCTGCCACCGCATCGGTTGCGCCAACCATTACCTGCGGGTTCAGCCCGTCGCCGGTAAAGGCGGCAATGCCGTTATCCGCACAGGCGGATACTAAAATTTTATTGTAAGTAAGCTCATCGTAAGCGTCGCTGTAATGCAGTTCCACCGCGCCGACCGGGCCAGCGAAAAACGGATAGCTAAATTTACGCCCGAACAATTCCACAGACATATCCACCGGCACGTTTTCATGCAGTGTATCCATCTGCACGCGGATTTCCTGCCATTTCTGATAGTTGCGGATAGCGGTATCGCCCACGCCCTTCGCCCCCGGGCCGGGAATTGTATTGCGGCAGGCCAGCCCATTGCAGACCGGGCAGGCTTTGCACTTGGAACTATCTATGCACTTTCTGGCATTTTGCAAAACTTCGTTGTAATTCATAAGATGACCTCCATAAAACCAACTTCGCTTATTATTTTACTATATTTATAAACAAAAAGCATTAAGAAAATAAAAACTCCGGCATAAAAATACCGGAGTTGTAATTTATTTCTTTTTAACTTCGCCTTTGTTCCATGCCTCGGCAGCTTTTTTGTAGGAAGTGAAGTCATCGGTCGTTGCGCCGCAGTTGGTGCAGACAACCTTATTAAGCGTATCGTGTTTGAACGTGCCCATCGTCACAAATTTGGCGGTTTTTTGTCCGCACAGCGGGCAGTTTTTTAATTCAATGGGTTTATAATCGCCGCCGCTGGCTTTTTTGAACATGTAATAAAACACACCGGCAGCCGCACCGGCCAATGCCGCATACAAAATCGTATCACTCATACAAATCACCCCTTCAAATTATGAGCTTTTCCTTATTTTTATTGTAACATATCTTTGCCCGGCAGCAAAATAAATTTTGTAAAATTTACAGGCAAAAAGAAAAACAGAAGCAAAATTTGCTCCTGTTTTCAACATAACCAACAGTTTTATCCACATCAATTTTTTTGATTGCTGGCAATCTGCGGTTTTTTGGTATTTTTAATGCGCAGCGTTACCACTACGTCATCGCCGTCCAGCTCCTGCTTAATCTGCGCGGGAATACCGGCGTCGTTAATGGTGCTGACGATTTTCTTAACGCTGTTTAAGTAAATGCGCACATCGTTAACAATTACCAGGCGTTTTTTCTGCTTCGGCGCTGCCTCATCCAGAATTTTGGCAATATGTTCTTCGGTTTGCTTTACATTCCAGCCGTTTTTAATAATCTGTTTTAAAACCTGCTCCTGCAATTCACTGTTTTTCAGTTTCAGCAAAGCCCTTCCGTGGCGTTCGGTCAACTGCGCTTCTTTCAGCGCGTTGCGGATTTCCGGCGGCAGGTTCAGCAAGCGCAGTTTGTTAGCAATGGTAGATTGCTTTTTGCCGACGCGCACTGCCATAGCCTCCTGCGTCAGGTTAAACTGCGTCATCAGTTTTTCGTAACCTTCGGCTTCTTCCAAAAAGTGCAGATCCTCGCGCTGCAAATTTTCAATCAGCGCAATCTCGGCAATCTGCTGTTCGGTATAGCTGCTGACGATAACCGGAACGTCCAATAAACCGGCCATCTTGCTGGCGCGCAAACGTCGTTCCCCGGCAATCAGTAAAAAGTTATCGTCATTGCCGCGTGCAACCAACAGCGGCTGCAAAACGCCGTATTCGGCAATCGAAGCCGCCAGATCTTCCAGCGCTTCCGGCTCAAAATCCTTGCGGGGCTGGTACGGATTGGCCTGAATTTTTTCTACCGGCACGCGGATTACGTTAATTTCACCGCTAAAATGCTTGATAACAGAACCGCCTTCCTGTTCTGTCTGTAAAATTTTGAAACCGTCCTCAACCATGTCGTACCTCCATCATTCCAAAGGATTTTTTTCCGGTAAGCCCGCCTTGCGCGGATAAGCCTTAGGCGAAGCCTTTACTTTTTTAATGGTAACAACCGCCCTGCCGTCGTCAAGCCCAGGCAGTTCAACCTGCTGTGCCTTAACAAGTTTGCCGCCCAGCACACTCAGCGCCTTACCGGCAGCGGCAATTTCTTCTTTATATTTTGCGCCTTTCAGCGCAACAAACATGCCGCCTACTTTTACCAGCGGCAGGCAATATTCGGAAAGCACCGATAACCTTGCCACGGCACGTGCTGTAACAATATCGTATTTTTCGCGGTGCGCCGCATTTTTACCGGCATCCTCCGCGCGCAGATGCACACATTCAATGTCTGTTAAACCAAGCTCGCCAATGACGCGCTGCAAAAAATTCAAACGCTTGGCCAGCGAATCAATCAGCACTACCTTCAGCGCCGGGCAGTAAATCTTCAGCGGTATGCCGGGGAAGCCTGCCCCGGTGCCGACATCCGCCAGAACTTTTCCCGGGAAATAATCGGCGTAAGCCATCAGCGAATCGACGATATGTTTTACCGCCACGTCCTGCGGCTCGGTTAGCGCCGTCAGGTTCATTACTTTGTTGGTTTCCACCAGCATTTCATAATATTTGTCAAACTGCTGCAGCTGCAAATCAGTCAGTTCAAAGCCTGCCTGCCTGGCGCTGTCAGCCAGTATTTTCTGAAACTTAGTCATGGTCCTGCTCCTTGCGGCGCTTAACCTCCAGCACAATCATCAAAACATTGATGTCCGCCGGTGAAACGCCGGAAATACGAGACGCCTGCCCGATGGAAACCGGGCGGATTTTATCCAGTTTTTCCACCGCCTCGGACGAAAGTTCCTTAATGGCGTGGTAGTCAATGTTCTGCGGAATCAGCTTGTTTTCCAATTTCAGCGCGCGCTCAACTTCCTGTTTCTGCTTATTGATGTAGCCTTCGTACTTGGCAAAAATTTCCGTCTGTTCTGCCACAACCTCCGGCAGCTCCGGCAAATTAAATTCTGCTGCCAGCTTGGCATAAGTAACTTCGCCGCGGCGCAGCAAATCAAGCAGCGTCATGCCCGGCCTTACCGGCGCAGTGCCCATGTTTTGCAGCTTCTGCTCCGTTTCGGCATTGGGCGGCACATTGGTTGTGCCCAGCTGATGAATGGTGCGCTCCAGCAAAGTGCGTTTTGCCGTAAATTTTTCATAGCGTTCATCATCGACAAGGCCAACCTGCCTGCCCTTTTCCGTCAGGCGCAAATCGGCGTTATCCTGCCTCAAAAGCAAACGGTATTCCGCACGCGAAGTCATCATTCTGTAAGGCTCATTGGTACCCTTCGTTACCAGATCGTCAATCAAAACGCCGATATAAGCATCGTTTCTGCCCAGAATAAACGGCGGCTGCCCGTTAATTTTGCGCATGGCGTTAATGCCTGCCATCAGTCCCTGCGCCGCTGCTTCCTCGTAGCCGCTGGTACCGTTGGACTGCCCTGCCGAAAACAGACCGCTGATACCCTTATGCTCAAGCGAAGCCTTCAGCTGTAGCGGATCAAGGCAGTCGTAATCAATGGCGTAACCGGCGCGCATCATACGGCAATGCTCAAGCCCCGGTATCGTCTGCATAAATTTCAGCTGCACATCAGCAGGCAGCGAGCTGGACATGCCCTGCACATACATTTCGTTCGTACGCAGACCTTCCGGCTCAATAAAAAGCTGATGGCGTTTCTTATTAGCGAACCGTACAATTTTTGACTCAATTGACGGGCAGTAACGCGGCCCTATGCCTTCAATCATGCCATTGAACATGCCTGATAAATGCAGGTTGTCACGGATAATCTGATGTGTTTTTTCATTGGTATAAGTAAGCCAGCACGGCACCTGGCTGCGCTCCGTCACTTCGCTGATGAACGAAAAATTACGCAGCGCGGCATCGCCGTTCTGAATTTCCATTTTATCGTAATCAAGGCTGCGGGCATCAATACGCGCCGGCGTGCCGGTTTTAAAACGCATCAATTCCAGCCCGTTTTCCAGCAGCGACAGCGATAATTTGTTGGCGCTGCGCAAACCGTTCGGTCCTGATTCA
Source organism: uncultured Phascolarctobacterium sp. (assembly GCA_949299135.1). Lineage (GTDB taxonomy): Bacteria > Bacillota > Negativicutes > Acidaminococcales > Acidaminococcaceae > Fusicatenibacter_A. Next base: position 22,345 of record CASFZG010000011.1, on the reverse strand, counting down.
TAATTAACCTGCCCGTAAACAATGCGCGCACGCAGATAAGTACCCGTTGCCAAAATCACGCACTTGGCTTCAAACACTTCACCGGTTTCTGCCTCTACCCCTACAACCTCTCCGTTGCTGACGATAAGCTTGTCAATCATCAGCTGCTTAACGTCAAGGCGCTCCTGATTTTCAACAGTCTGCTTCATAATGGTGTGGTAAAAAGGCTTGTCCTCCTGCGCGCGCAAAGCCTGCACGGCGTAACCCTTGCCGGTATTCAGCAGGCGCATCTGAATACAGGCTTTATCGGCAGCAAGACCCATCTCGCCGCCCAAAGCGTCAATCTCGCGCACCAGATGCCCCTTGGCAGGACCGCCCACCGAAGGGTTGCACGGCATTAAGGCAATATTATCCATGGAAAGCGTTGCCAAAAGCGTTTTTCCGCCCAGGCGTGCCGCCGCAAGTGCAGCTTCCACACCGGCATGGCCAGCTCCGACAACGATAACGTCATAACTGTCAGTAATATACATAACTTCACCCGTAAAAATTACTTACCGATACAGAATTTAGCGAAAATCTCGTTGATTATTTCGTCACGCACAGCGTCGCCGGTAATTTCACCAAAGTATTCCGCCGCGTTACGCAAATCAATCATAATACAGTCATATGGCAAATGCGCTTCTGCCGCTGCCAAAGCATCGTTCATGCTGGCAAGCGCATTTTGCAGCAGGCGTTCATGGCGCGCATTCTGTACATAAATGCCGTCGCCCAGATGCCTGTCATCGCCGTAAACAAATTTTTGCAGCCATTCCGTAAAAGCTTCAAAGCCATCGCCAGTTTTGGCAGAAAGCTCAATTACCGGCGCTGTCTTAAAGGCTTCCGGCAAATCCGCTTTTACATCGGCACTGCCCAAATCACTCTTATTTATTATTATAACATACCGGCGCCCTTTAACGAGTTCCAGTATCTCCCTGTCTTCAGCAGCAAGCGGCTGCGAACCGTCAAGCACCACAATCGCCAGTTCCGCTTCGCTTAAAATGCGTCGGCTCTTTTCCACGCCGATGCGTTCCACATAATCTTCCGTATCCCTGATGCCTGCCGTATCGGCCAGCACCAGCGGCACGCCGCCCAGCAAAAACTGTTCTTCGATAACGTCGCGCGTCGTACCGGCAAACTCAGAAACAATCGCCCTGTCCTCTTTCAGTAAAAAGTTTAAAAAGCTGGATTTTCCGACATTCGGTTTGCCGATAATTGCCACCTTCAAACCTTCGCGCAAAATTTTGCCTGTATGTGCATTTTCCAAAAGTTTATTTACGCCGCTCACGGTTTTATTAACTTCCGTCAGAACATTACCGAAAGTAATTTCTTCAATATCGTCCTCCGGATAATCAATCACTGCTTCCAGATTGACAATTACGTCCAGAAGTTCACGGCGCAAACCGCGCACCTGTTTGGAAAGCTGTCCTTCCTGCTGGCGCACGGCAACCTTCAAGGCCGCGTCGCTGCGGGATTTAATAATATCCATTACGGCTTCGGCCTGCACCAAGTCAATACGCCCGTTCAAAAAAGCACGCTTGGTAAATTCACCCGGCTCAGCCGGACGCGCACCGGCAGCATAACTCAACGTTAAAATTTTCTGCAAAGACCTTACGCCGCCGTGGCACTGAATTTCCACCACATCTTCCGCCGTATAGGAATGAGGCGCTTTCATATAAACAGCCATTACCTCATCGACAACGCTGCCGTCGGCATCAAGCACATGCCCGTAAACCAAAGTATTCGGCGCATAAGCCGCCAGCTTTTTGCCGGAAGCCGCCTTAAAAATCTGTTCGCCAACTGCCAGCGCCTTTTCGCCGCTTACGCGGATAATGCCGATTGCGCCTTCACCCAGCGCCGTGCAGACAGCACTGATGGTTTCTTCCTGTTCCTGTTTAATCAATTCTTTCTGCATAATCTGTTCTCCAAAAGAAAAACCCAGTACAAACGACTGGGTCTGAAATTAAGAAAATTATTTTTTTAATTCGATTACCACGCGGCGGTACGGTTCTTCACCTTCGCTCAGCGTAGTAATGCGGCGGTCGTTTTGCAGTGCAACATGAATAATTTTTCTTTCATGGGGATTCATCGGCTCAAGCACAACACGCTCACCGGTGCGTTTTACCTTATCAGCCAGGCGCTGTGCCAGGCGGTTTAAGGTTTCCACGCGGCGTTCGCGGTAATCTTCAATATCAATTACGATTCTGATGCGCTCGGCGGAATTTTTATTGGCAACCAGATTGGTCAGATACTGCAAAGAATCAAGCGTCTGTCCGTGTTTGCCGATTAAAATACCCATATCGGAACCGTGAAGTTTGAAGGTAACAACGCCTTCGTTTTTATTGATGAATTTTTCCATTACAACTTCAATGCGCATGGCATTAAAGATTTTCTGCAAAAATTCTTTGGCAGCGTCAACGGCTGCTTCTTCAATTACATATTCGCGTACTGCTGCCGGTTTAGCTTCTTCTTTTTTTGCGTTTTCGCGGGCAGCGGCTGCTTCCTGTTTGCCTGCTTTGTAATCTTCTTTAATGCTGTCTACGGTTTCATCAACAATATCGCCAATTTTTTTGGCAGCATCTTTTAAAGTAACCCTGATTTTGGCTTTTTTGGCAAACAAACCAAAAATACCGTTTTTAGCTTCTTCAATAACTTCAACGTTAACTTTATCGGCAGTGGTTTTTAATTCTGCCAAAGCATCGTTCAATGCTTCTTCAACGTTTTTACCGGTTTTTTCAATAAAATCCATCTTCAAAATCTCCCTTTATTTCTGCCCGCGTTCCATAAAGAACTGCTGGCCAATCTGCATAATATTCATTACAACCCAGTACAGCACAAGGCCGGTCGGGAAGCTGATGCTGAGGTAACCGATAAACAGCGGCATACCGTACAGCATTACCTGGTTCTGCGTGGTGGAAGTATCCGGCATCGTCATTTTGGACTGAATAAAAGTAGTCAGTGCAGACAGAACGGGCAGTACGGCATAAGCATACATTTCCGGCCCACCGGCAGTCATGAATTCGCTCAGGCTTCTGGAAATATCAAGGCCCATAAACAGTGGCGAACCCTGATACTGGAAATCGCGGATACCATAGAAAATACCAATCAAAATCGGCATTTGAATCAAAAGAGGCAGGCAGCCTGCCAGCGGATTAACGCCTTCGGATTTATAAAGCTGCGCCAGTGCTTCGTTGGCTTTCATCTTGTCGCCTTTATATTTTTCCTGAATTGCTTTCATTTTCGGCTGCAAACGCTGCATGGCTTTCATCGACTGAATTTGTTTTTTCGTCAGCGGATAAGTAGCCATTTTAACGATAACAGTTAAAAGAATAATGGCAAAGCCGTAATTGGCAAAGCCGAAGGACGCACTGATATTATAAAGAATAGTAATTGCTTCCTGTACGATACTGCTCAAAAAATCCAAATTTTTCAACTCCCTGGTCAAGTATATGTATTTTAAAATACATAAATTTCAAGTTTAATCAACTGGGTCATATCCCCCGGGATGGAACGGATGGCATTTTAAAATACGCTTCAACGCCATCCAGCTGCCCTTAACGGCGCCTTTTTTTTGCACCGCTTCCAGCGCATACTGGGAACAGGTCGGATAAAAACGGCACCGCGGAGGAAACATCGGCGAAATACATATCTGATAAAAACGGATTAATAAAATAATAACCGTTTTCATATTCTCACCTTTACTTTAATAAACCAGCCCTTTTGGCTAAACGCATAAAAATCCTGTCATAAGTATAAATATCGGCTTCCACCAGTTTTTTGCGGGCCACCCAGATAATCTGCACCGAATCTTTAAGCTCCGCCTTTCTGTGGCGGAAAACTTCGCGCATCAAACGTTTAACCCTGTTGCGCGTTACGGCGCTGCCCATTTTTTTACCGACGGCAAAACCGATTTTTATATTTTTTTCTTCATTAGGCAATACATACATCACAGACATCGAATCGACAACCGACCGGCCTGTTTTGTAAACAATCTGAAAAGCATTTTTCGATTTAATTCTGTTTTCTTTTCGGAAAGAAAAGTCCCTGTCTGTTTTCAAATTATGCATACACACCTGCCCGCATTGAAAAAATAGGCCGTTTGAGCGGCCTATTTATAATATTATGCAGACAATTTCTTTCTGCCTCTTGCACGTCTTCTTTTTAAAACCTGACGCCCGCCCAAAGTTTTCATTCTTTCTCTGAAACCATGGGTTCTTTTCCTTCTAAGGTTATTCGGTTGAAAAGTACGCTTCATGAACTGCTACCTCCTTACTCTTGACAGTTTTATCAAATTCTCTATTTTAATTGAATTGATAGCTGATAAAATTATATTAGATACTCCGTTAAGTGTCAAGGATTAAGAATACTTTAAATACAGGTTTTTTCAATAAATTTCCATTTAAAACGGATTTTAGCTTAAAAATTCTTCAAAAAAACAAAGCGATTGATAATAAATGGCAATTTTGTTAAAATATATTGATAGACAAATTATAAAAATCAGCAGCGTTTAAAATAAATTCAAGCGGAAAGGACTATGCTAATGAATTCCTATAATGTTTCGGAGATATGGGAACAACTGCTTCAGCGGCTGCAAAATTCCGTCAGCGAAACGGTTTATAACACGATTATCAGCCCGGCAGTTCCTTTATCGGCGGCAGGCACGGTTTTTACAATCGGCGTCAACAACAATTTTTTAAAAAAATGGCTGGAAGAAAATTACAAAAGCATTATTGAAAATCTGCTGGCCGAAATTACCGGCCAGGAATTCAGCCTGCGGATAGAAAACCTTGACTTTAATGCGGCATCGCCGGTTAAAAATTTTACGGTAAGAGAAGAAACCTCCTTTGAAAAACCGGCCAGACAGGAAATCATCCATGAAATAAAACCTGTACCTGTTACGGAAAACATCAATACTTATGAACAACAGGCACTTTTTGAAGAACAGATGCCAAGCAACCTCAACGTAAAATATACTTTTGATACCTTTGTTATCGGCAATTCCAACCGTTTTGCCTATGCAGCAGCGCAGGCAGTTGCAGCCAAACCCGGTATCGCCTATAATCCCCTATTTATTTACGGCGGCGTTGGCCTTGGCAAAACGCATTTAATGCACGCAATCGGCAACCAAATAAAAAAAAATCAGCCCAACGCCAAGGTTCTTTATATTTCCAGTGAAAAATTTCTTAATGAAATTGTTACTTCCATTGAAAAAAGAACCATGGAAAACTTTAAAAACAAATACCGCAAAATTGACTGCCTTATTATCGACGATATTCAGTTTTTAGAAAAAAGGGAGCGTACACTGGAAGAATTTTTCCATACTTTCAACGCCCTTTATGAAGAAAATAAGCAAATTATCATTTCCAGCGACAGGCTGCCGAAACATATCAAAAATATTGAAGACCGCCTGCGTTCCCGCTTTGAATGCGGATTAATGGCAGATATTCAGTCGCCGGACCTGGAAACGAGAATTGCCATCCTGCGTAAAAAAGCAGAACTGGAAGGTATTGAAATTCCCCACGATGTTATTGCGCTGGTTGCTTCCAGCATTACCACCAATATCAGGGAAATTGAAGGCGCCTATACCAAAATAGTTGCCTATGCAGGACTGATGAACATGCCCATTACCGTCGAGCTTGCCAAAAACATTCTTGATGAAATGGGAGCTACCGTCCAAAGCAGGCAGATTACCTTTGAAGATATCAATGAAGTAACGGCAAATTATTTTAAAATTAAGCCGGAAGAACTGCTTACTAAAAAACGTACGCAAAATATCGCCACGGCAAGGCATATTGCCATGTATCTCTGCCGCGAACTGATTGACCTTTCTTATCCGCGCATCGGTGAAATTTACGGCGGGCGTGACCACAGCACAGTTATCCACGCTTATGATAAAATCAACGCCCAGCGAAAAAAAGACCCTTCCATTGAAAAAGCCATTGTTTTCCTGACGGAACAGCTTAATCAGTAACTTATCAACAATTTTCTGTGGAAAATGTGTTTAAAACTGTTGATAACATGTTAAAATAATTTAAAGAAACTTCATCAGTTGAAAATGTTTAAAGTTATTAACAGTTTTCCACACATTATCAACATGTCATCAAAATTAATTTTACAGCATCTTTACCTGTTTTCAACATTTCCACACTTACTACTATAACTACTACTAATTATTTTAAATCTATATAGTTATTATAAAATAACGGAGGTCTGCATAACATGAAATTTACCTGCTCAACCACAAGCCTTAACAAAGCTATCCAAACTGTACAGCGTGCCATTTCTTCCAAACCGACGGCGCCGATTTTTTCCGGTATTCACATCATTGCCGCCGAAAATATTCTGTACGTACAGGCCATGGACTTAAACATGGCTATTTCCTGCACGGTGGAAAGCAATACGGAAGCCAATGGTGAAATTGTCGTATCGGCCAAACATTTTGCCGAACTGATGCGAAAACTGCCTGGCGAAACCGTTACCATTACAAAAAACAAGGAAGAAAGAACCATTACCGTTCAGTCGGCTAAATCTGATTTTCAGCTGCTTTTGATGAACGAAGATGATTATCCGAAATTCCCGGAATTTAATCCTGAAAAACAGATTGTACTGGAAGACGAGAAAATTAAGGAACTTATCAAAAAGACTATTTTCTCCTGTTCTACCGATGAAGCAAGGCCGTTATTTACCGGTATCCTTGTAGAAATCGGCGAAGGCAAAATTACTTTTGTCGGCACCAACACGCACAGGCTGGCCATTAAAAGTATGCCTTATGAAGCAGGCGAAGAAATGTCGATTATCATTCCGGCACGCGTACTGGCAGAAATTGCCCGCAATTTGAACAGCGACCTGCCGCAGGAGATTAAAATTTCGCTTTTGAATAACCAGATTATGGTCGTTATTGATCAGGTAATCATTGTTTCCAGACTTATTGAAGGCAAGTTCCCGGATTACCGCCGCGTTATTCCGCCTTCTTTCAACACTAAAACCAGATTCAATGTTAAAGAACTGGCAGGTGCAGTTGAAAGGGTGGCACTGTTCTCCAGCGACGGTGATTACAGCATTATCAAAGTAAGCGTTGGCGATACGGAAATAGTTGTTACTTCCAGCAGCCCGGATGTCGGCAAGGGCCGTGAAGACATTCAGTGCCGCACGGAAGGCGAAACCTTGAACGTAGCCTTTAATTCCAAATATATTCTGGATATTTTGAAGAATCTTTCCGACGAGGAAGCTGTTATGGAGCTGAATAATTCGCTGAGCCCGGTTTGCATTAAGCCTGTCGGCGAAGAAAATTATATTTACATTGTAACTCCGGTAAGGGTTGTGTTCTAAAATGCAAAAATTACAAGTACAGATTGAAACCGAATTTATTACTTTAACCAATCTTTTAAAATTTGCCGGTGTGGTAATGAGCGGCGGGCAGGCGCATGAAATGATTGAAGAAGGGCTTGTGAGCCTGAACGGGCAGCCTGTCAGCGAAAAGCGTAAAAAAATACGCGCCGGCGATGTGGTTAAAATTAAGGATTTGGCTGAAATTAACGTAGAAAATGAAAATTAAGGGTCTTTATCTGCATAATTTCAGAAATTACAGCCAATGCGCTTTGCAGTTTCCGGCGATGGTGAATATTTTTTACGGCAAAAATGCGCAGGGAAAAACCAATTTGCTGGAGGCTATGTTTTATGCTGCTTTCGGTATGTCGCACAGAACTTCGCAGGAAGATGACCTGTTTGGCGAAGGCAGGAGTGAGATGGCGGTAAAAGTAGATTTTACGAGCTTTGACGCTGATTATGATATAAAAATTAAGCGTTATGAGCAGCACGGGCGGATAAAAAAAGAACTGTTGCTTGATAATGTCAGCATTAAAGCTAAGGAACATTATGGTACGTTAAATACGGTGATGTTTTCACCGGAGGATTTGCAGCTGATTAAGGGCGAACCTCAGCTGCGCCGCCGCTTTTTTGATATGCAGATTGCGCAGACCGATAAGGCTTATTATGAACTCTTGGTAAAGTATAACCGCCTGCTTTTGCAGCGCAACAAGCTTTTAAAAGCTATCCGCGATAAAGGCAGCGGAAAAGAGCAGCTTGGCTTATGGGATAATGAGCTTTGTGCTTCGGCGGCGTTAATTGTTCGTAAAAGACTGGCAGCATTAGATAAATTAAGAGCTATTGCCAGTGGGATTTATGCTTCCATTGCCGGCAGCGGCGAAGAACTTGAAATAAAATACGGCTTAAAAACCAGCGGCGATTTTATTTTAGAGCAGGAAGATAAAAGCGAAGCTGATTGGAAAGATTTTTATTTACAGGAAATTAAAGCGCGACAGGCTTTGGATATTTTGCGCGGCAATACCAGCATCGGCCCGCACCGTGATGATTTATTTTTTTATGTTAACGGCAGGCTGTTAAAGGCCTTTGGTTCGCAGGGTCAGCAGCGCAGTGCGGCACTTGCTTTAAAACTGGCGCAGTTGAAATATGTAAAAAATGCCGTGGGAGAATATCCTGTTTTGCTGCTGGATGATGTTATGAGCGAGCTTGACGCCGACCGCCGCACGCATTTGCTGAAATTTATCGACGGCAGGGTACAGACTTTTATTACGGTTAACGATAAGCATTTGATTCCTGATTTGAATAATAACGCTTATTTTTATATTGAGAACGGAAAGGTAACGCAGGGCTGATGGAAAATGTTGAGCAGATTTTACTGAATATGCTGCCGGGTAAGGAAGAAAAGGAATCTTACCTTGTTTTTTACCTGCAAAGCCGCTGGAGTAATATCTGCGGTGAAAACGTCGCTAAACATTCCAAACCGGTGCAGCTGGAAAATAAAGTTCTGTATATCAATACCGACAGTTCTGTGTTGTCAAATCATCTGCTGCTGATGAAAAAACAGTTTTTAAAAAATATCAACGGCGCGTTAAAAAAACGTGCAGTAAACGATTTAAAATTTTTTAACGGCAGCGTTGATAATTTATTTTTAAAAAATGACGGCGCTGATGAGAAGCCTGCAAAAGTTATTTTGGATAAAGATGAGCTTGCGGAGATAAAAAATCTGACTAGAATTGTAAAAAATGAAGATTTGCAGCAAAGTTTGATTTCTTTTAAAGCTGCTTCCGCCAAAAGGGAAAAGTTTTTAACGCAGCACGGTGCGGAAAAATGCAGTAAATGCGGCGCTGTTATTAACGGAAGCGGCAATTTATGCAATGTCTGTGCGCGTTACGAAAGAGAAAAGCAGCATGATGCTGTGGTTAAATTTTTACTGACGGAGCCGTGGTCAGATTACGAAAACTGTAAAAAAACGCTGAATTGTGATAAAATATTATACGATAGCGTTAAAAACAACTTAAAACAGCATTATTACGCCAAAGTTGCCAATAATACGGCGACAACGGCTGATGAGATGCTGGCAGTAATGTTAAAAACAGGCAAAACGCCTGCGTTGATTGACGATAAAACCTATCAGAATGTTTTGGCCAATTTGCGGAGGAAGTAAGATGTATTTGCATTTGGGCTCTGATTTTGTTATTAAAAATACCGATATCATCGCTATCTTTAATATCAGAAACCAGAAAAACAACGTGTTTAAAAATTACCTGCAAAAGCAGTGTGATAACCATAAATACGAAGTAATCGATTTATCGGAAAATGGTGAATATTCCAGTTGTATTCTGACTGGTGATAAAATTTATCTTTCGGGTATTTCGGCGCTGACGCTGAAAAAACGCGCGGAAGATGATTTTGGCATTGAGGTTTACAACAGGGACAGAGATAATTGATGGAGGTAAAGATGTCGACTTTAGAAGAAGCAACAGAAGTAAAAGGGCAGTATGGCGCTGGGCAGATTCAAGTTTTGGAAGGGCTTGAAGCCGTACGCAAACGCCCGAGTATGTATATTGGCAGTATTTCCGGCAGAGGCCTGCACCATTTGGTGTATGAGGTTATCGATAACAGTATCGACGAGGCTCTGGCCGGTTATTGTTCTTTGATTGAGGTAATAATCCATAACGACAACAGCATTACCGTTAAGGATAACGGCCGCGGCATCCCGGTTGATATGCACAAAGTCGGCAAGCCTGCGGTAGAAGTTGTTATGACGATTCTGCATGCCGGCGGTAAATTCGGCGACGGCGGTTATAAGGTTTCCGGCGGTCTGCACGGCGTTGGCGTATCCTGCGTTAACGCGTTGAGCGAGCACATGGAAGTTGAAGTACGCCGCGGCGGCAAGGTTTACGGCATTGAATTTGCACGAGGCAAAACCGTTGTGCCGCTGTATGAAAAAGGTACGACGGAAGAAACCGGCACAACCGTACATTTTAAACCGGATGCCGAGATTTTTACGGAATTGGTTTACAGCTATGAAACTTTGCGCCTGCGCATCCGCGAATTGGCCTTTTTGAATAAGGGCATTAAAATTACGATGACCGATGAGCGCAGCGGCAAATCTGAAACCTTCCATTACGAAGGCGGCATCATTGAATTTGTAAAATACGTTGATGAAAATAAAGATAAAATCAACGAAGAACCGATTTACATCGAAGGCATCAAAGACGATAATATTGTAGAAGTCGCGATGCAGTACTGCGATACCTATAACGAAAACATCTTTACCTTTGTTAATAATATCAACACCGAAGAAGGAGGCACGCATTTAAGCGGTTTTAAACAGGCTTTAACGCGTACGATTAATGATTATGCCCGTAAAATCGGCACACTGAAGGATAACGACGACAATTTGAGCGGCGACGATGTACGCGAAGGCATTACCGCCGTTATCAGCATTAAAGTGCGCGAGCCGCAGTTTGAAGGCCAGACCAAGACCAAACTCGGCAACAGCGAAATCCGTCCGATTGTTGATAATCTGGTCAGCGAAGGGCTGGAAGAATTTTTTGAAGAAAATCCTGCCATCGCCAAAAAAATTGTGGAGAAATCCATTATTTCCGCACGTGCAAGAATGGCGGCACGTAAGGCAAGAGAACTGACCCGCCGCAAAAACGCTCTGGAAATCAGCAGCCTGCCTGGTAAACTTGCCGACTGCCAGAGCAAGGACGCTGCCGAAACGGAAATTTACCTCGTCGAAGGCGATTCAGCAGGCGGCAGTGCCAAACAGGGCAGGGACAGACGTTTTCAGGCTATTTTGCCATTGCGCGGTAAAATTTTGAACGTTGAAAAAGCACGTCTTGATAAAATTTTGAGCAGTGAAGAAATACGCAACATGATTACTGCTTTCGGCTGCGGTATCGGTGAAGAATTTGATATCAACAAAGCGCGTTACGGCAAAATCATTATTATGACGGATGCCGATGTCGACGGCGCCCATATCCGTACTTTGCTGCTGACTTTCTTCTATCGCTATATGCAGCCGCTGATCAAGGAAGGCCATGTTTTCATCGCGCAGCCGCCGCTGTATTTGGTACGCAAAGGGCAGCGCCACATGTATGCTTATAGTGATGACGAACTGCAAAAAGTGCTGGACGAAGTTGGCCGCGATAATAACCCTTATGTACAGCGTTATAAAGGCCTTGGCGAAATGAACCCGGAACAGCTGTGGGAAACCACAATGAACCCGGAAGCGCGTACCGTTTTACAGGTACATTTAGAGGACGCTGCCGAAGCGGACGCTATTTTCTCCGTGCTGATGGGCGATAAGGTTGAACCGCGCCGTCAGTTTATCGAGCAGAACGCCGGTAAGGTACGCAATCTTGATTTGTAATTGGGTGAAAGAATGAAAATCAGAAAAAATCTATCCGATGAGGATATGTTAAAGGGCTATGAAGAAGAAGTAAGCTTCGAAAACGCCATTTACGGCGACGAGCCCGTTAAAAATAAAAAATTAAAAACCGCTAAAAAAGCGGATAACAAAGAAATTTTACTGCCGGACGAAGCTTTGGCAAAATTAAACCGTTATCTGTTGGAAATCAGCATGGACTGGTTTAAAAATACCAAGGGCGAAGCCGACTGGAAAGTTTATAAAGAGGATGGGCAGATTATTATTAAACCTGCCGCCGCTAAAAAGAAAGCCTGATGGAAATTGCATTAAGCCTGCCGCAAGGCAGGTTTGTTATAAAAAATTTTGAAGAATACGGTAATGATTTTATTTTTGCCGCTGCCGGCGGGCGCAAACCTGATTTAAACTGGTTTAAAGCTGCCGCCGTCGGTAAAAAAGTTTACTGCGCCGATAAGGGTATTGAAATCTGCCTTGATGCAGGCATGAAGCCTGAACTGTTATGCGGCGATGACGACAGTGCCGGTAAGGATTATTTACAGCGGGCGCAGCAGCAGGATATTAAAACTGCTCTGTTCAATCCTGCCAAGGATGATACGGATTTACAGCTTTTACTGACCATGCTGCCGCAAAAAGCGCCGCTTTTAATAACAGGCATTTGGGGAGGAAGGTTCGACCACCTTTACAGCAATGTGTTTTCGCTGCTGGCGTATAAACAAAAAAGCGGCGTACCTGTAATAATGGCTGACGAAGCAGAAGTTATGGTGCTGCTTACATCCGGCGAAAGCCTTGAATTTACACCGCAGCAGGATTTTACGGCACTTTCACTTTTGCCGCTTACCGACAGTAAAGTCAGCATCAGCGGCGTAAGATGGCCTTTGGAAAATGCACAGCTTTTACAGAATAATCCCTATGCCGTCAGCAATGAAATTACGGCAGATGTTGTAAAAGTAAAATGCCACGGCGGCTGCGCCGGTTTTTATTTAAAAACTGCCGGCTGCAAACTGCCGTAAGAGGTATTTATAAAAAATGGAAAGTCTTGATTTATTCAATATCGTTTTGTTTGTGGTTACCGGTTTTGTCGCCGCGTTTATCGATTCCACGGTCGGCGGCGGCGGGCTGATTTCCGTACCGGCGCTGTTAAGCTCAGGGCTTCCGGTAAGCATGGTGCTTGGCACCAACAAACTGGCGGCAAGCATGGGCGCGGTTACAAGCGTAATTTCCTTCTGGCGTTCCGGCCATATCAACAAAAAGCTGGTTATTTCGCTGGTGCCGCTGTCAGTTATCGGTTCTGTGTGCGGCGCTTATACGGTGCATCTGTTGCCGCAGGATTTTATGCGCAAGCTGGTAGTTGCCATGCTGGTGCTGATTGCCCTTTATACTTACCAGCATAAGGATTGGGGCAGCGTTAAGGGCAAGACCGAATTCAGCAAATTATCGCTGGCAGGCGCTTTTGTGCTGGCGCTTGTGATGGGCTTTTACGACGGCTTTTTCGGGCCGGGCACAGGAACATTTTTAATTTTCGGTTTTTTATTTCTGGGCTGTGATTTTGTTACGGCGGCCGGCAACGGCAAAGCGCTGAACACAGCAAGTAATTTAAGCGCGCTGGCGACCTTTATTTATAATGGTTCGGTAGTGTGGCTGTACGGCATCATCATGGGCATAAGCATGATGGTTGGCGCTTATTTTGGCACGCGCATGGCCATAAAACACGGCGCGGCTTATGTAAGGCCGCTGTTTTTAACGGTTACAACGCTTTTAATAGGCAAACAGATATATGATATTTTCTTTAATTAAGGGTTGAGGTGATATTGTGGATTTAGAGACAGGAGCAGGCAAGGTCTTACCGGTCTATATCGAAGAAGAAATGCAGAAATCGTATATTGATTATGCGATGAGCGTTATTGTGCAAAGGGCACTGCCCGATGTGCGCGACGGTTTAAAACCTGTACACAGGCGTATTCTTTACGCCATGCAGGAAGCAGGCATGGCTTCCAACAAGCCGTATAAAAAATCTGCCCGTATCGTCGGCGAAGTTTTAGGTAAATATCATCCTCACGGTGATACTGCCGTTTACGACGCTATTGTACGTCTGGCACAGGATTTTTCCACCCGTTACCTGATGGTTGACGGCCACGGCAACTTCGGCAGCGTAGACGGTGACAGCGCGGCAGCAATGCGTTACACCGAAGTGCGCATGACCAAAATTGCCGAGGTTATGCTGGAAGACATTGAAAAAGAAACCGTCGATTTTGTACCGAACTACGACGAATCGTTAAAAGAGCCGAGCGTACTGCCTTCTAAAGTACCGGCGCTTTTAATCAACGGCAGTGCCGGTATCGCCGTCGGTATGGCAACCAACATCCCGCCGCATAATCTGGGCGAGGTTGTGGACGGCCTGGTAATGCTGATTGATAATCCCGATGTGGAAATCCCTCAGCTGATGACTGCCATTAAAGGGCCGGACTTCCCGACCGGCGCTATTATCCTTGGCAAGGAAGGCATTAAAAACGCTTATAATACCGGCCGCGGCATTGTTAAAATCCGCGCGCGCGCCGAAATTGAACCGATGCAGAAGGGCAAGCACCGCATTGTGGTCAGCGAAATTCCGTATCAGGTCAACAAGGCACGCCTGATTGAAAGCATTGCGCAGTTAGTTAAGGACGGCGTTATTGAAGGTATTACCGATTTGCGCGACGAGTCGGACCGCCGCGGTATGCGCGTTGTTATCGAGCTTAAGAGCGACGCCGTGCCGGACGTTGTTTTGAACCAGCTTTACAAGCATACGCAGCTGCAGACCAGCTTCGGCATTATTATGCTGGCACTGGTTAACGGGCATCCGCGCGTGCTGAATTTAAAACAGATTTTAAATTATTACCTTGACCACCAGAAGGATGTTATTACCCGCCGTACCCGTTACGAACTGGGCAAGGCGAAAGAGCGCGCCCACATTTTGGAGGGCTTGAAGATTGCGCTTGACCATCTGGACGAGGTTATCAGTACTATCCGCAACAGCGCCAACGCCGATACGGCAAGAGCCGCTTTGATGGAAAAATTTGCGCTGAGCCAGCGTCAGGCACAGGCTATTCTGGATATGCGCCTGCAGCGCCTGACCGGTTTGGAACGCAAGAAGATTGACGATGAATATATCGACGTTTTGGAAACGATTGACTGGCTGGAGAGCGTTTTGGCAGACGAACATAAGGTTTTGGGCATTATCAAGGAAGACCTGCTGGAAATGAAGAAGAAGTTCGGCGACGCACGCCGCACGGAGCTTTCGGTAGATACTTCCGATATGGATATCGAAGACCTGATTGCTGAGGAAGACATTGTTATCACTATCAGCCATCAGGGCTATATCAAACGCCAGACGCTGGATAACTTCCGCAGCCAGAAGCGCGGCGGCATGGGCAAAACCGGCGGCAGCGGCAAAAAGAACGACGACTGCGCCGAGCATTTGTTTCTTTCCACCACGCACCATAATATTCTGTTCTTTACCAATAAGGGCAGGGTTTA
The DNA here is from genome assembly GCA_949299135.1 of uncultured Phascolarctobacterium sp. Classification (GTDB taxonomy): domain Bacteria; phylum Bacillota; class Negativicutes; order Acidaminococcales; family Acidaminococcaceae; genus Fusicatenibacter_A. The sequence continues at coordinate 7,098 of CASFZG010000011.1, read as the reverse complement.
CCGCCAGAAGGGTTACGAAATACCCGAAGCAGGCCGCACTGCCAAAGGCACGGCAATTATCAATCTGCTGCCGATTGAGCAGGGCGAAAAGATAACGGCGGTTATCCCGGTTAAGGAATTTAAAGAAGACCAGTTTATGTTTATGGCAACCAATAAGGGCACTGTTAAAAAGACTAACCTGAACGACTTTAACAGTGCGCGTAAAGCCGGGCTGATTGCCATGACGCTGGACGATAACGAAGAACTTATCGGCGTTGAGCTGACCGACGGCAACAGCGAGATTGTACTGGCAACGCGCCGCGGCCTTGCCATCCGCTTTGACGAGCAGGATGTGCGCCCGATGGGACGTACTGCACATGGCGTGCGCGGCATCCAGCTGGGCTTTGACGATGAGGTTGTTGCCATGGACAGCGTAACCGGCGAAAACGAAGAAGTTTTGACGGCTACCGAAGAAGGCCTCGGCAAACGCACGGCTGTAAGCGAATACCGCAAGCAGACCCGTGGCGGCAAGGGCGTTATCAACATTAAGGTAACGGAAAAAACCGGCGCCGTTGTAGGCATGAAGGTTATCAACCCCGATCAGGAAATTTTGCTGATTACCGCAGCTGGCATCATCATCCGCATCGACGGCGAAGGCATCAGCCAGTTTGGGCGCAACGCGCAGGGCGTTAAGCTTATGACCCTGAGCGAAGGCGACAAAGTTGTTTCGCTGGCGGCTGTACAGCATGAAGATGAAGAAGAATAAAAGTTAAATAAAAAATCCGCATTGGTTTTCAATGCGGATTTTTGTTTGCAGTTTTTAAATTTTACCAGCCGACGCCGACCCACGGTCCGTGATGATGGCCGCCGCCAATGCCGATACCGATGCCGATCGGGATGCGCCAGCCGCCGCTGCCGTCATCTTCGTCCAGCTTCATAAACCAGAATTTGTACGCGGTGCTGCCGTCGGGCAAAGTGGCGTTTTCTTCAATGCCGCCGGTAATGCGGTAACCGTAATATTTGCGTCCGGATTTTTCGCGGCTCTGGATAAATTTGGTCAGGTAGTTGTAAATTTCTTCATTGTTGGTGGTAAGGTGGTTAACGCGCTCGGCCGGTGCTTTTTTAAACAAATCGCGGCGCGTGTCGTTGTCCTTCACATCAATTTTATAGGCAATGTATTTGCCTTCTTCAATTTCCAGATAGCAGTTATCGTTAATGCCTGCCAGTAAAGCCTGTTCTACGTCTTCGGCGTCAAGCAGCACTTTGATGTCGTTTTGTTTTTCGGTTTGCTGTTCTTCCGCATCGGCGGGTGCTTTGGCTTCGGCAGCTTCTTTTGCTTCTTCCGCAAAGGCGGTATTAAAAAGGCACAGTGTCAAGCAGAAAATTAAAAAGATTTTTTTCATAGGCGCACCTTCTTTCTTAATTTAATTTTAAAATAATGGTTTTGGCCTGTCAAATAATAAAAATCGGGACAAGTTTCATCCCGTTGCGGTTTTACTTAAATTTTTCTGATAACTTGGCGCGGAAAATATTCAATTTCTGTAACAAATGTGTTAAAATTACTTTAAATACTGATTAAGTTTAGGATGTGACGAAATGGATTTTATCAAAGAGGCGGATATCGTCGTTGTTGGCGGCGGCGTTGTCGGCTGCGCTATTTTGCGTGAGCTGAGCAAGTATGATGTAAAATGCGTTTTGCTGGAAAAAGAGCCGGATGTTGCCTGCGGCACGACCAAGGCTAACAGTGCTATCCTGCATGCAGGTTTTGACGCACCGACCGGCAGCAACAAGGCTATTATGAATGTGTTGGGCAACCGTTTGTACCATCAGCTGGAGGACGAGCTGGACCTTGACATTAAATGGACCGGTTCGCTGGTTGTTGCAACTAACGATGAAGAAGTTGAAACCTTAAAAGAGCTGTTGGAACGCGGTAAAAACAACGGCGTGCCTGATCTGGCAATTTTAAGCCGTGAAGAAGTGCTGGCTAAAGAGCCGAACCTTACCACTGCCGTTGCCGCACTGTGGGCGCCGACAGCCGGTGTTTGCTGGCCGTTTGAGGCTGCGCTGCGTTTTGCCCAGTGTGCCATGCAGAACGGTGCGGAAGTTATCCGCAACTGCCGCGTAACCGGTTTTGTTAAGGAAGACGGCAAAATTACCGCCGTTGAAACCAATCTCGGCGCTATTAAAACCAAATGCGTCGTTAACGCTGCCGGCGTTTATGCCGATGAAATCGCGCATCTTGCTGGTGACGACAGCTTTAAAATCCATCCCCGCAAGGGCGAATACATTTTGTTTGATAAAACCGCCTGCAACGATTTGGTGTACGGCGTTGTTTTCCCGACGCCTGCCAAAAATTCCAAGGGCATTCTGGTTTGCACCACTACGCACGGCAACACCTTTATCGGGCCTAACGCCAACGATATGGACGATAAGGAAGATACCAGCGTTACCGCGCCGGGCATGGACCAGATTATTGCTTCGGCTTGCAAGCTGATTCCGAACTTGCCGATGGGCGCTGCCATTACCGAATTTGCCGGTCTGCGCGCAGTATCGGACAATGGTGATTTTGTTCTGGGCGCTTCCTGCGTTGAAGGTTTGTTTAACGCCGCAGGCATGCAGTCTCCGGGCTTGACCGCTGCGCCTGCCGTTGCGGAAGAAATTGCCGAGGCTGTTGCCAAATACCTGCCGATGAATAAAAAGGCAGATTTTAAGGCTGCTTTGCCGAAACAAGTTCACTTTACAAGGCTTACCGACAGCGAAAAAGCCGATTTGATTGCGAAAGAGCCTCTGTTTGGCCGTGTTATCTGCCGCTGCGAAACCGTTACTGAAGGAGAAATTGTGGCTGCCATTAAAGCGCCGTGCGGAGCAACGACGGTTGACGCCGTTAAACGCCGTACCCGCGCCGGTATGGGACGTTGCCAGGGTGGTTTCTGCGGCCCGCGCGTAACGCAGATTCTGGCGCGCGAGCTTGGTATTTCCGTAGCGGACGTGCTGAAGGAACGCAAGGATTCGCATTTATATTATGAAAAAACTGACGTGAAAGGCGGGCAGGAATAATGAAAGAGCTTAAAGACCTTTATGATATAGTAATTGTCGGCGGCGGTCCTGCCGGGCTTTCGGCTGCTTACAGCGCATGGCAGAACGGCGCGAAAAGCGTTTTGGTAATTGAGCGCGACCGCGAGCTGGGCGGCATTTTGCAGCAGTGCATCCACAACGGTTTCGGCCTGCACCATTTTAAAGAGGAGCTGACCGGACCGGGTTATGCTCACCGCTGCATTGAACTTGTAAAAGATAAACCGGAAATTGAGTGCCTGACCGACACGATGGTTTTGAGCGTGGAAAAAGACAAAACTGTCGTTGCCGTAAGCCCCGACCACGGTTTGATTAAAGTTAAGGGCAAAACCGTTATTTTAACAATGGGCTGCCGCGAACGTACCCGCGGCGCTATCCGTATTCCGGGCGAACGCCCCGCAGGCGTATTTACCGCCGGTGCGGCACAGCGCATGGTTAACATGGAAGGTTACATCCCCGGGCACAAAATCGTTATTCTGGGCAGCGGCGATATCGGCCTTATCATGGCGCGCCGCATGAGCCTTGAAGGCTGCAAGGTGCAGGCAGTGCTGGAAATCTGCCCGTTCTCCAACGGCTTGACCCGCAACATTGTACAGTGCCTGAACGATTATAATATTCCTTTGTATCTTTCCCATACGATTGTAAAAATTCACGGCAAAGACCGCGTTAACGGCATTACCGTTGCCAAGGTTGATGAAAAAATGCGCCCGATTCCGGGTACGGAATTTGACATCGACTGCGATACCGTATTGCTTTCCGTCGGCCTGATTCCTGAAAACGAACTCAGCCGCGGGCTGGATTTAAAAATGCACCCGCTGACCAACGGCCCGGTTGTGGACCAGCACCGTCAGACCAGCCTGCCCGGTTTTTATGCCGCAGGCAATGTTGTGCATGTGCATGACCTGGTTGACTTTGTATCCGAGGAAGCGGAGATTGCCGGTAAATTTGCCGCACTGGAAGCACAGGGCAAGCTGGACGGCAACACCAAATTTGTTACCGTAACCGCCGAAAAAGGCGTGCGTACCTGCGTGCCGCAGTGCCTGAACCTGCCGGAAGCAGGCGAACAGGTGCGTCTGTTCATGCGTGTGGCTAACCCTGAGCGCAAGGTGAAACTGGTGGTAAAAAGCGGCGATAACGTAATCCTGCAAAGAATGCTGCCGGTTGCCAAACCGAGCGAGATGATTGCGGTGGATATCCCTGCTGCCAAAACTGAGCTTATCGGCAGCAGCCTGACGGTATTTTTGGATAAGGAGGCGTAAGGCTGATGTCTGAAACTCGTGTAATGAACTGCATTATGTGCCCGATGGGCTGCGAAATGACTGTTACCATAGAAGACGGCAAGGTTGTTGACGTTAAGGGCAACACCTGCCCGCGCGGCGCTAAATACGCGCACGATGAAGTAACGGCGCCGAAAAGAATGCTGACCACGACCGTGCGTGTTGAAGGCGGCATGCTGCCGCTGTTGCCGGTAGTATCCGAAACCGTACTGCCGAAGGAAAAAGTGCTGGACTGCGCTGCTTACCTGCGCGGCGTAACCGTTAAAGCGCCGGTAAAAACAGGCGACGTGATTGTTGAAGATATTCTGGGGCTGGGCGTAAATATCATCGCCAGCCGCGATATGCTGTAAACATTGCTAAAGAGGTGCGGAAATGGATTTTCTTGATAATTTAGTTCTTTCGGTTAACGATGTTTTATATGCCTATGTGCTGATTATTCTTCTGGTAGGCCTTGGCATCTGGTTTACGTTAAAAACCGGCTTTGTACAGCTGCGCTGCATTAAGGAAATGGTACGCCTGCTGTGCAGCAATGCCGGTGCGTCGATGGAGAAAAACCATATTTCCCCGTTCCAGGCGTTTTGCATCAGTACTGCGTCGCGCGTAGGCGTTGGTAATATCGCCGGTATCGCTATCGCCATTATCGTCGGCGGCCCGGGCGCAATTTTCTGGATGTGGGTTATGGCATTGATTGGCAGTGCCACCGGTTTCGTGGAAAGCACGCTGGCGCAGATTTATAAAGTGCCCCGCGCCGAAGGCGGTTATCGCGGCGGCCCGGCGTATTACATTAAAAACGCGCTGCACAATAATTTTATGGCTGTGCTGTTTGTAGTGCTTATTTGCAGCACTTACGGTCTTATTTTCAACTCCGTACAGGCCAACACCATTACGCTGTCTTTGCAGGGTGCGTTCGGCTTTGACAGGACCACCGTCGGCATTATTGTTTCCGTTATGACGGCGATGGTAATTTTCGGCGGCATTAACCGTATCGCCAAGGTATCCGAATGGATGGTGCCGGTAATGGCAGGAATTTACCTGTTGATTGCTTTGTTTGTAGTTGTTAAGAACATTGCTTTAATGCCGCAGGTTCTTTATGATATTGTTACTTCGGCCTTCAGCCTGAATGCTGCTTTTGGCGGCGGCATGGGCCTTGCCATGATGACCGGTATCAAACGCGGCCTGTTTTCCAACGAAGCAGGCATGGGCTCCGTGCCTAACGCGGCTGCAACTGCTACTACCGACCACCCTGTAACGCAGGGTTTGATTCAGGCACTGGGCGTATTTGTCGATACGCTGCTGGTCTGCACCGCATCGGCATTTATCGTAATGCTGTCCAAGGATTACATGGGCGTTGGTTTAAGCGGCATCGAACTTGTGCAGTACGCATTGGTGGAACACATCGGCAGCTGGGCTTCCATCTTCCTTGCCGTTATGATTTTCCTCTTTGCGTTCAGCTCCATTATCGGCAACTATTACTACGGTGAAATCAACATTGCCTTTTTGGGTGAAAGCAAAACCGTGCTGAATATTTTCCGCGTGTTTGTAGTGCTGATGGTTATGTTCGGCTCCATTGCCAAAGTAAGCCTGGTATGGAACCTCGCCGACCTGTTTATGGCGCTGATGGCAATTACCAACCTTGTCGCTATCAGCAGGCTGGCTCCTAATGCTTATCTGGCACTAAAAGACTACCTGGCGCAGAAAAAAGCCGGTATAAAAGACCCTGTCTTTAAAGCATCCGTGCTGGAAAATAAAGACGGCGTTGAAGTCTGGAAAGACTAACCTTATTTAAACAAGCCTGTGCATTTGTATTGTAAAATTTACGGTACAAGCGGCACAGGCTTTTATTTTGCTTGAAATTGACTGTAAAGTCATTGTATAATAAATGTAAATTTTTATTAAAGCACATATAACTTAAATTATTATGAAAGATGGCTGATAAAATGAAATTTAAATTTTTACTGGCGCCGCAGGATATTTTAAGCATTGCATTGCTGGCGGCATGTTACCCGCTGGCGCAGATTTTACCGCCGGAATGCGGCTGGGAAAACGGGCTGATCGAAAACACGCAGGCAGTGCTGCTTTTGTTCGGAGCAATGTTCTGTTTTAACTGCGCGTACTATTCCGTTAAAGGGCTTGGCTATACGCTGGGCTGGCTGTATTTTATCATGTTCATGCGTGAACTGAGCTGGGGCAGGGTATTTTTCCCGACAGGGATAGACGAACTTGGACCGAAGTTTGTCAGCATGAGCAGCATACCGCATCATGATTTCATCAACGCCGCGATTGGCCTGGCAATTGTAATTTTGCTGTACGGCCTTTATAAATACATGCCTTGGAGGAAATTTATCTTTGAAGTACCCTTCCCGGTAATTTCGGCAGCCGTTGGCATTGCCGCCCTTGTGCTGCAATACGGCAGCGAACATGTCTGGTTTACGGCGCTGTCGCATGCGCAGAACCAGATGCTGGAAGAATTTGCGGAAATGATAGTTTACACCGAAATGCTTAATATGACACATTATTATGGCTTTCACTACCTGAAAGATGTAAAAAACTGAACATTTTTTAGAAAAAGGTGTTGACACCGTCACTTAAAAGTGCTAATATATACAAGTCGCCGGAAAACGGCAGCACCTTGAAAACTGAACAAGAACCAAGTAAAAGCGAATGTGCGGGTGAGTTTCCTTAAAGCGGAAGCGGAAAGGAAACGAGCCAAAACAAACAAAATTCTGAATTAAATAATTAAGAGCCAATCGGTTCTTCAATAGGTATATTG
>CASFZG010000010.1 GCA_949299135.1 uncultured Phascolarctobacterium sp. | reverse complement strand
CAGATATAGTACGATACTATGCCTGCCATAACAGATACGATAAAGGTGGAAAGTAAGTTGAGCATGTCATCCCTCCTTTCTGCCGGAGAGAATCGCAGCTTTTTATTATGCCTGAATTTTATAATGGTGACAATGATTGGTTAATATCTTTATCGTCTACAAATTCTTTTGATTTTGCTGTAAAATAAAAACAGAAAATTTTTTACGAGGTATACAATGTTAGATTTTATAACGGAAACTAACGACGTTTGGCAGAATATGAGAAGCTGCGGCAGACCTTTGGTGCTGTACGGTATGGGTAACGGTGCGGATGCAATTTTAGACCGCATGTCGGCGGAAGGTTTAACAGCAGCGGCGCTGTTTGCCAGCGATGAATTTGTGCGCGGACAAAGCTTCCGCGGTTTTACGGTGGAGCATTACGCCGATATTAAAGCGCGTCTTGGTGATTTTGCCGTTGTTATTGCCTTTGCCAGCGAGCTGCCGGAGGTGCTGGCACGCTTTAAGGCGTTGGCGGCGGAGCATATTGTTTTTGCGCCGCATTTGCCGTTATACGCAGGCAGCGAAGCGGTGGACAGCGCGTGGCTGGCAAAATATGCTGGCCGCCTGCAAAATGTGTATGACAAATTGGCAGATGATGAATCGCGCCGCGTATTTGCCAATGTACTGAACTATAAATTAAGCGGCAAGCCGCAGTACCTGTGGCAGTGCGAAAGTGACCGCAGAGATGATTTGCAGCAGCTTTTTGCTTTTGCAGATGACGAAAGCTACCTTGATTTAGGCGCTTACGACGGCGATACGGTGCAGGAATTTTTAGCGCTGACGGGAGGAAAGTACGCGCGCATTACGGCTGTGGAAGCTGACCGCCGCAATTACCGCAAACTGTGCGCCAAAACGGAAGGGCTTGACAACCTGCGCACGGTGGAAGCCGCGGTGTGGAACGAGGATACGGTGCTGGAATTTTCCGACAGCGGCGGCAGGCAGTCCACGCTTATCAACGCGCATAAACGGCAGGTGCAGGCCCTTAAAATGGACAGCTTTTTGGGCGACGAGCCTGTTACTTATATTAAAATGGATGTAGAGGGCGCGGAAAAACAGGCATTGCTCGGTTTAAAAGAACATATACTGCGCGATAAACCCAAAATGTTTATCGCCGCCTATCATTATGACAACGACTTTTTTGAACTGCCGGAGCTTATTTGGCAGCTACGTCCGGATTATAAAATTTATCTGCGCAAGCACCCTTATGTACCGGCGTGGGAAATGAATTTTATGGTGTTATAACAAGGGACACAAAAAGTCCCTATGGGTCAAAAATGAAGTATTGTGCATTTGTGGTGGAAATATTTGACAAGTGTAGCAAAAGGTAACAAAATTGTTAAAATTATGTAAAATATTTTACCTAATGTAAGCAGGAATTTTACAATTCCGAGAGAAATTTATTTATAGTATCCCAAAAAGCATAAAAGGAGTGGAGACTCATGAAAAAAGCAAAATGGCTCTGTACTGCTGCGGCAGTTCTGGCATTATCGGCAGTTGTTGCAGGCTGCGGCGGTGATGAGAAAAAAGAAGCTGCCAAAACCGGCGGTCCGAGCGGCGAGGTAATGGTTTATACTTCCATTTACCCGGATATTATTGACAATGTTTGCAAACCGGCAATGAGCAAAGTTTTCCCGGATATGAAGGTTGACTGGTTCCAGGGCGGTACCGAAAAAGTTATGACCAAAATGGCCGGCGAAATCAAAGCTAAAAAAATCGGCGCAGATGTTCTGATGGTTGCTGAACCTTCTTACTATCTGTCCCTTAAAAACGACGGGCTGCTTTTGGATTATGCATCCCCGAACCTGAAAGACGTTATCACCGATAAGGACGAAAAAGGTGCATGGTCTTCCGTTCGTATCAGCAACATGATTATCGCTTACAACTCCGATAAACTGTCTGCTGAAGAAGCACCGAAATCCTGGAAAGATTTGACCGACCCGAAATGGCAGGGCAAAATTGCAATGCCTAACCCGATGCTTTCCGGTACTGCTTTTGTTGCGGTTGCAGCACTGGCAGACAAATATGGCTGGGAATATTTCGATCAGTTGAAAGCTAACGGCATGCGCGTTGAAGAAGGCAACTCCGCTATTCAGAACAAACTTTTGACCGGCGAATATGCTGCAGCAATGATTCTGGAAGAAAACATTCTGAAACTGGCTGCAACCAAAAACGAGCCTTTGAAAGTTGTATATCCTGAAGACGGCGTAGTTATTATTCCTTCCCCGATTGCTATTTTCAACACTACCAAAAATGCTGACGGCGCAAAAGCTATGGTTGACTGGTGGCTCTCTAAAGAAGGCCAGCAGGCAGTTGTACAAGGCTGGATGCATTCCGTCCGCGGCGATGTAGAGCCGCCTAAAGGCGCTCCGGCACTCAAAACCTTCTCTGAAAACGCAGTACCTGTTGATTGGCAGAAACTTGCTGATAACAAAGCTGAAATCAAAGAAGAATTCCGCGTAAGGGTTATGGAATAACGGTTCTTTCTAAATCCGGCATGAAATAATTAAGTGAGGGATTTTAGGGGTCGCTGTTGGGGCGATCCCTTTTTCCCGTTTTATAAATAGCGACCTTAAATTACGCTTTAGGGCGGCCGTTATGCCGTAGAAAGGAGTTATGGTGGGCTTTTTACAAAGAATAAACAGCAAATTCCTGGTAATTTCGCTGTCGGTATTATTACTTTTATATTTTGTGGTTTTCCCGCTGGCCATACTGTTGTATGACAGCGTGCTGGTTGACGGTGCGTTTACGCTGGAAAACTACCGCGAGGTTTACAGCAAGGATGTCAACTGGCGCGCGCTTGCCAATACGGTTGAGCTTTCGCTGATAGTTATGGTGGCGAGCGTTATCATTACCTTCCCGCTGGCGTGGCTGGTTGGCCGTACCGATTTGCCGTGGAAAAAAGGCTACCGCACGCTTTTGGTTGCCAGTTACATGATTCCGCCGTATGTAGGCGCGATCGCCTGGGTACAGCTGCTGAATCCGAGCGTTGGTTACCTGAACAACATTTTTAAATGGATGTTCAATTTACAGCAGGCCCCGTTTGATATTTACACCACGGGCGGCCTGGCATGGGTTTTGACTTTATTCTATTCTCCATTTGCTTTTATTACTATTTCGCGTGCGATGGAAAAAATGGACCCGACGCTGGAGGAAGCGGCAAGGGTTTCCGGTTCATCGCCGCTGCGTACGCTTGTTGATGTTACGCTGCCTTTGATGGCGCCTTCCATTTTAGCCGGCGGTTTGCTCGTATTCATCGCCGCAGGCTCCTGCTTCGGTATTCCGGCAATCGTCGGTATGCCTGGCAACATTGAAGTTATGACGACCCGTATCGTTACTTATGTTTATATGGGCGACGAAGCCGGTATCCGCGATGCGACGAGTCTGGCTGCATCCTTGATGTTTATCGCTAACGCGCTGTTGTTCGGCATGACGTGGATGCTGGGCCGCAAGGATTACACTACTATCAGCGGCAAGAGCACACGCCCGAACATAGTTGAGCTTGGCAAGTGGAAGTGGCCTGCGTTTATCGCTGTCGGCCTGTACGGCTTTATTGCCGTTATCCTGCCGCTGGGCTCCATTCTCTTAACTTCTTTGCTCAAGAGCATGTCCAAGGGCATTGAGCTTTCCAACCTCGGATTTGACGCCTGGATTCCGGTTATCACCAGTTCCCAGTACATGGAAAGCGTATGGAACTCCGTTGTATACGGTGTAATTGCTGCAACCATCGGTACGGCGCTGTCCATCTTCATCGCTTACCTTGCCGTTAAAACGAAGGTTAAGGGGCGTAACTTCCCGGATTTGCTGACGATTGTCGGCGGTTCTACCCCGAGTATCGTTATCGCGCTGGCTTTGGTTATTACCTTCTCCGGCAACTTTGGCCTGAACCTGTATTCCACGATGTGGATTCTGGTTGTCAGCTACCTTGTTAAATATATGACGATGTCCGTCCGTACGATTGCGGCTTCCTTAAGCCAGGTTCACATTTCGCTTGAAGAAGCGGCGCTGAACTCCGGCGCAAGCTGGCTGCGTACCTGCAAGGACATCATCATGCCGCTGATTGCGCCTTCCGTAATCGCGGGCTGGTTCTTAATCTTTATGCCGTCGTTCTACGAACTGACGATGTCGCTGCTCCTTTACGGCAGTGACACCAAAACCATCGGCGTACTGCTGTACGATTTGCAGACCTACGCCGATACGCAGAATGCTTCCGTGCTTTCGGTAATTATTTTGCTGATAGTTCTGGTGGGCAATGTTATTTTAAACAAGCTTACTAAGGGTAATGTTGGTATTTAAAAGGAGTGGAATGAATTGTCTGAAGTACGTATAGAGCATGTTTTTAAACGGTTCGGCGATGTTACGGCCGTCAACGATTTTGACCTTACCGTAAAGGACGGCGAATTTGTTTCGCTCCTCGGGCCTTCTTCGCTCCTCGGGCCTTCCGGCTGCGGCAAAACTACGTCGCTGCGTATGATTGCCGGCTTTGAAAGGGCAACCGAAGGCGAAATTTATATCGGCGACCACTGCGTAAGCTCGCATATAAAAAATACTTTCGTGCCGCCCGAAAAACGCGATATCGGTATGGTTTTCCAGTCTTATGCCGTATGGCCGCACATGACTGTTACCGAAAACGTTGCATATCCGCTTAAAATTCAAAAAGTTCCCAAAGAAGAACGCGCTGCAAGAGTTGCAGAAATGCTGAAACTCGTTCATCTTGACGAGTACGGCAGCCGTTATCCGCATCAGCTTTCCGGTGGCCAGCAGCAGCGTGTTGCACTGGCGCGTGCGCTGGTAATGCGCCCCGGCCTTCTGCTTTTGGACGAACCTTTGTCCAACCTTGATGCCAAGCTGCGCGAAAGCATGCGCTTTGAAATTTCTTCTATTCAGAAGGAACTGGGCATTACCGTTATTTATGTAACGCATGACCAGTCTGAAGCAATGACTATGAGTGACCGCGTTGTTGTTATGAGCCGCGGCGTTATTCAGCAAATCGGCACGCCGTACGAAATTTACCGCAATCCGGCCAACAAGATGGTTGCCGACTTTATCGGCCTTGTAAACTTTGTGGAAGGCGAAGTACAGGGCGACCGCGTATATATCAGCGGCACCGGCGTATCCTTCCCGAACACCAGCGGCGTTACTGGCAGCGCTACCATTGCCGTACGTCCGGAAAACATCAGGATGTCCCGCAGCGGCGGCACCATTGAAGGCAAGCTGACGCACCGCTTCTATCTTGGCGACGCCGTGGATTACCGCGTGCAGTGCAAGCACCATGAAATCCGCGTTATCGTAAAAGGCGCAGACCTGAAAGAATTTAACGACGGCGAAACCGTTTACCTTGACTTTGACAAGATTATGGTTTTTGACCGCGAGTAAAATTGCAAAATTATTTCCCGGGCAAGTAAAATGCCCGGGATTTTTGTTTAATCGGCGGCTGTGGTATAATAGAAGAAAATTGCCCAAGTGAGGTATGCTATGAAAAAAATCCTGGCGCTGCTGTGTGCGGCGCTGTGCGTGCTGTCGGTGTGGCAAAAACAACCGGCAGCAGCAGAAAACGAAGTTAAAAATAAAGAGCAGGTAAAAATCTGTATCAGCATGCCGCCGCATTTGGCGCGCGCATTGGCGGATGATTTTACCGCTGCCAGCGGGATTGAGGCAGAGGTTGTGCCGCTTCCGCCGGGGAGTGTGGATAACCGCTTTAAGTTTTTGGCGAACAGCGGCAGCGATGTGTGGCTGGGCGGCACGGTTGAGGAGTTTTATCTGGCGGCGGAGCGGGGCTTACTGGTAAGTTACCAGCCGGAGGAAGCGTATGCCGTACCGGCGGAGTTCCGTCAGAACAACTGGCTGTGGACGGCGCTTTATATCGACCACATCGGTTTTTTAAGCAACAAGCAGAACCTGCATTATTTTGGTTTGTACGCGCCGGAAAGCTGGCAGGATTTGCTGGCGGATGAATTAAAATTTGAACTGGCATTGCCCAACCCGAAAAACGGCGGCGCAGGCTACGGCATGATGACGGCATTGTGGCAGTTAAAGGGCGAAAAAGCAGCTATGGAATATGCGACGGCGTTGAACAGGCAGCGTCCGGAATATTTTGTCAACTTGCAGGAAACCATTGACGAAGTGCGCATGGGCTATAAAACTGTGGCGGTTGTGCCGCTTTCGCTGGCGTTGCTTTTGGAGCGCAGCGAGCAGAACCTGTTTGCCACGCTGCCGAATGATGGCAACAAAAACCTTATCAGCGGTGCGGCGGTGCTGAACGGTAAAAATCAGGCGACGGCAGGTAAGTTTATTGATTACTTGTTATCGCGGCGCGCGGCGGAAATTGTCGGCGCAACAGGGCACCAGCTTATCTGGAGCATCAGTTCCGCAGCTGATGACGATTTACGTGACAAATACACGGGTAAGCTGCTGACGCCGGTGGACGATTTAAGCTGGACGGCAGGGCAGAAGGCTGAAGTTATTGCGCGCTGGCAAAACGCAGGCATAGAACAAAAATAAAAAGGCAATAAAAAACGGGCAGAGAGCTTAACGCTTTCTGTCCGTTTTAGTTTGTGTTTATGCTTTGCAGTTAGGTTTCAACGGCATGGTGAAGGTAAAGGTGCTGCCTTTGCCGGGGGTGCTTTCTACACTGACCGTGCCGCCGTGCAGGTTTGCAATCCACTGCACCATGCTGAGGCCCAGCCCCGCGCCGCTTTGCCCGCGGTTGCCGTCCGACTGGTAGAAGCGCCGCCAGATTTTCGGCAATTCTTCCGGCGCAATGCCGCAGCCCGTATCGCGTACGGCGCAGATAACGCTGTCAGCCGTTTTGCGCAGGGTAAAGCTAACTTCGCCGCCAACGCCTGTGTATTTAACGGCGTTGTCCAGAAGGTTCAGCAGCAGGCGCATCAAAAGCGTCTGGTCGCCTTCAACTTCAACGCCCGGCTCAATATTGCTTTTAACGGTAATGTTTTTGTCCGCGGCAAGCTGTTCGGTTTCTTCCAGCACAATTTCCGCCAGCTCGCTGAAATCAAATTTTTCAATTTCAAACTGTATTTTGTTCGCGTCGGCGCGTGCCAGCATTAACAGCTGCGCCAACAGGCGCGACATTTTTTTTGCCTGCGCCAGAATTTTTTGCAGTGCTTCGTCTTTTTCATCCGCTTTGGCGTGCTGCAAGGCGTATTCCGCCTGCGCAATGATGACGGCCGTCGGTGTGCGCAGTTCGTGCGAGGCGTCGGCGGTAAACTGGCGCTCGGCGTCGAAAGATTTTTCCAGACGCGAGAACATGCTGTCGAAGGTTTGCGACAATTCCATCATTTCGCGGTCGGCGTTGTGCAGGTCAATGCGCTGTGATAAATCGCTTCCGCTGCCGATGCGTTCGGCCGCCGCCGTTATCTGCCGCACGGGCTTGAGTGCTTTTTTGGTGAGAAGGTAGCCGCCGAAGCCGGAGAGCAGGATTAAAAACGGGAACAGCAGCGCGCATTGCAGCAAAATCTCATCGCGCGTGGCGTAAATGCTGCTTAATGACGTGGTACCGCGCAGCCACACGCCGCCCGGCATACCGGCAAGCTTCATATAAAGGTCAAAAACGTACCAGGTCTGGCTGCCGCTGGTGACGGTCTGCAACAGTTCGGATTTAAATTCCGTCTGCGGCAGCTGCACCGGCGTCAGCCCGGCAATTAAACTGCCGCCTGCGTCATACACCGCCAGCATTACGCCGTCATGCAGAAAGTCCAGGTCGTCAAGGCGCAGGCTGCCGTCGCGCCGCAGTTCAAGGCTGCTGGCGTTGCCGTAAACCTCGTTTTCAAGGTCGTCCTGCAAATTAAGCAGCAGCACGTCGTCGGCGGCGTACAGCACGGCGGCAAAAATAACGCTTAAAACCGCCATTATCAGGCCGGTGTACCACAGCGTTACCTTCATTTTTACGGAAAGAGCTTTCATTTTTCCTCCTTCAGAACGTAACCCGCGCCGCGGATGGTATGCAGTAATTTTTTATCAAAGCCCGCGTCAATTTTTTTACGCAGGTAGCGGATGTAAACGTCGACGACGTTGGAACCGCCTTCGAAATCGTAATTCCAGACATGGTTTTCTATTTTTTCGCGCGAGAGGACGCGCCCCTGATTGCGCAAAAGATATTCCAGCACGGCGAATTCCTTGGAGGACAGGGTGATTTCCTTTCCTTCGCGGATAACGGTGCGGCTGTTTAAATCCATGGTTAACCCGGCATATTCCAGCACGTTGGTGGTCTGCCCCGTGCGGCGGCGCACCAGCACGCGCAGGCGTGCCAGAAGCTCGTCAAACGCAAAGGGTTTGACAAGGTAATCATCTGCACCGGCGTCCAGCCCGCGCACTTTATTTTCCAAACTGTCCAGAGCCGTCAGCAGCAAAACATGGGTGCTGTCGCCATTGGCACGCATTCTTTTTAAAAGTTCCAGCCCGTCGATGCCGGGCAGCATAATATCAAGCACCACGGCGTCGTAGCTTGCCATTTGCAGGTAATGCTCCGCATCAATCCCGTCGCCGCAGGCATCCACACTATAACCGCTGCTTTGCAGCTGTTTTTTTAAGGCGTCCAGTAAATCCGGCTCGTCTTCAACAATTAAAATCCTCATAAGGCACCTCCTTATAGCATTATTATAACATACCGGAATTTTTAAAATAATTTTTAAAAACTTTTTTCTTTTAATTTTTCTTTAATCTTTCTCAGCTATAATTAAGACAAAGATAAGGGAACACCTTAAAAAAGCAATAAGGACAGACCTTAAAATAAAAGGAGGAACACAAAATGTTAAAACTCACCGGTAAAAAATTAACCGCTCTCGCAGTAGCAGCAATCTCTACCTTAACCATCAGCGCAACTGCTTTCGCAGCAGGCTTCACCATGGCAGACGCTCAAAGCATGGCAGCTAAACTTGTACCAGCCAGTGCAACCCACGTAGGCACTCAGGAAGACTTCGACGAATATGAATTCAAATTCTTCGACAGCACTACCGTAACCAGCTACGAAGTAGAAGTAAGCAAATTCACCCAGGCGGTTAAAGAATATAAAATGGAAGCCGAGATGGCAATGGGCAGCCGCAACATCGTGCTCTCCGCAGCAGATGCACAGGCAGTAGTAACCAGCGAATACCCCAACGCAAGCTTCCACAAAGTAAAACTTGATATGGACGACGGCCTGTACGAATATGAACTGAAATTCGTGACCCCGGAACTCCGCGGCGAAATGGTACTGAACCCTGAAACCGGCGCAGTACTTGAAAAAGAACTCCGCTACAACGTACGCTAAGTAAATAACAAAAGCCTGCACGCACTGTGCAGGCTTTAACTTTTGCTTTGGCAGATATAAAAAACGGCAGCCATAAAGCTGCCGTTAAATTTTTGGCGTTAATTATTTGCCTAAAATGATGGAAGTTAAGGTTACAGGGTCAACATATTTGCCGTCTTTGTAAACGCGCATGTTGCCGCTGGCGATTTCGTCGATGAGGATTACTTCGCCGTTGTGGTAACCAAATTCAAATTTGATGTCGTACAGGTCAAGGCCGAGTTTAGCCAGGTCTGCAGCAACGATTTTGGTAATTTTCAGGGTCTGTTCTTTCAGGCTCTTGTAGTCTTCGTGGCTCATAACGCCCAGTACAACGAGAGCGTCTTCGGTAACCAGCGGATCGCCTTTAGCGTCGTCTTTGAAGGTGGTTTCAACATAGCCGCCTTCAATAGCGGTGCCGTCGGCAATATAATCGCCGTAACGGCGGATGAAGCTGCCGGTTGCTTTTAAGCGGCAGATAACTTCAAGGCCTTTGCCGAATACTTTGCAGGGCAGAACTTCCATGGTAGCGTTGTCGATATCAGCGCTTACATAATGGGTTTTAATGCCTTCTTTTTTAAGGATTTCAAAGAAGTGGATAGAGGTTTCGAGGTTAGCTTTGCCGATGCCGTCGATGGTCAGGCCGATGCTGTTTTCGCCCGGGTCGAACACACCGTCTTTACCGGTGCAGTCATCTTTAAATTTTAACAGTACGTTGCCGTTTTCAAGCTGGAAAACGGTTTTGGTTTTGCCTTCGTAAATTTTTTCCATAAATTTTGTTGCTCCTTTCAAACTAAGCGGAATAACTATAAAAATATTATATACTTATGTTCTTTACATAGCAAGAGTTGTAACAAAATTTATATCAGCTTAAAATGTATACATTTTGTGAACGGCACTTTAAAACGCCAAAAAGCGGATAAAAAATCATTTTGGCGGAGGCAGAAGTGATTTCTTTGTGAAATACCGCCGATTGTGTAACTACCTTTACAAAAATAATTCCTATAAAATTGGTAGAAATTTGCTATTTGCTTTGAGATAGCGTATAATTAAATCATAGACAGGGAAACAACTAAATACAAACTTAGTCGGATATATTTTATAACTAAGACATCTCCTTCAAAGTTACGTTATTGAAGGAGATGTTTTCTTTTTTTACCGGAAAAGAGGTGTTAAAATGAAAAAACAATATAGATTTTTAACGATGGGCGCGCTGATGGGCTTACTTTTAACCGGCGTAATGCCGCAGGTACAGGCGCAGGATTTGGATGGCACGCAATTTGGTGGTGCAGAGGTAAATAATGGGGATGTTTATGAAGTCGTATATGGTATAAAAGCTGCGCAAAAAGCAGAGCAGGGTGAAATAAATATGAAAGGTGGAGAAGCCCAGAATTTATTTGGTGGGTTGGTTTTTAACAAAGAAACAGCTGTTGCTGATAAAAATATTGTAAATATAAATAGCGGCAAAGTGCATTTTGCAGTTATTGGCGGGCAGGCACAAGGGAATAATGTAGAAGCATCTGGCAATAGAGTTAATATATCCGGCGGTGAAATTGGCTACAAAGATTTTGGATATTATTCTGCTGTTGGCGGTTTTGCAAATACATATAACGAAAATTCAGAGGTGCATGCTGATAATAATATTGTTAAAGTAACCGGAGGAATAATAAACGCAGGTATTACCGGTGGTTATATACTCGGTAATCATAATGCACATTTTGTTACAGGAACGGCAAATGAAAACATAGTGTTGATTGGTGGTAATGCCGAAGTTAGTGGTAATGTTTATGCTGCAAATGCAGATTTCAGGGGAACAAACATTAATGCAGAAATGGCACGTAATGAAATAATTATCAGCGGTAATGCCGATATATCTAATGCAAATCTGTATGGATATGCTGATGAAAACAGCACGGATATAAAAACTAAAGCTTATGCCAACACCCTTACAATTGACGGCTGGCGAGGTAATGTGCAGAGCATCAACAATTTTGATACTGTAAAATTTGAAAACCTTGACTGGCAGGATAATGAAATCATTATGGATATCGCCGACGGTGAACACAGCAAATTAAACGCGTCGCATGTCGAAGCTGACTATATTCATTTTAACGACAGCAAAGACATCGACGTTAATGACGAAATTACTTTAATCAAAGCTGACGATAACAAGTTGGACGTTAACGCTTCCGAAATCCGCTCCGGCGGCTTTACGGCAGGCGTGGCGGCGGAAGGCGACGGAGAAGCCGTTATGGAAAACGGGCAGCTTGTTTATAAAATCACCGGCCTGCATACGGCAAAACAAACCAAACTTGTCGCCGAAAACCGCGCAGTTGCAGCGGCGTTTGTCAATCAGGGCACGGATTTAATCATCGACAGCCTGGACGCTTTAAGCCGCGACGGCAGCTATGGCGTTAAAACATTTGCCGCCGTACACGGCAACGCCGGCAAATATGATGTGAACAGCGATATCAAAATCAACGGCTGGAGCACGATTGCAGGCGTCGGCAACGCGGCGCGGTTTAACAGCGGCGATGAGTTCAGCTGGGGTGTGTTTTACGAAAACGGCAGCGGCAATTACCGTACTTACAACAGCTTTAACGATGAGTTTTTCCGCGGCGACGGCAGCCTTGTTTATAACGGCAGCGGTGCGGCGGCGCGTTACCAAAATGCGCACGGCGTTTATACCGAAGCGAGCCTGCGTGCCGGTATGCTGAAAAGCGAAATGAGCAATGCTTTAAGCGACGGTACGAATACCTACGGCTATGAAAGCGATGCCAACTATTACGGCGCGCATATCGGCATGGGGCAGGTTATACCGCTGGGCAAAGGTAGCAGCCTTGATGTGTATGGCAAATTCTTCCATACTTATACCGAAGGCGACAGCTTTACCGTTGCCGGTGATGAATTTAGTTTTGACGGCGTTACCAGTGACCGTCTGCGCATAGGCGCGAGGGTAAACACCAATGAGGCAGATAAGTTCAGCGCTTATTACGGATTGGCTTACGAATATGAGTTTAACGGTGAGGCCCAAATGCGTGCGGCAGGGCTGGACGCACCGGAGCAGAGCCTGAAAGGCAGCAGCTACATGGCGGAAGCAGGCGTAAATTACAAACCTTCGACCGATAGCCCGTGGAGCATTGACCTGAACCTGCGCGGCTATGCCGGCGAGCGCGAAGGCGCAAGCGTAAGCTTACAGGCAAGCTATGCGTTTTAAAAATAAAATCCCCCACTTAAAAGCGGGGGATTTTTTAGTTTACAGCGTATCGTTTTTAAACAGCTGGCTTATCATTTGCCTGCTGCCGATAATCCAGAGGATGTCGCCGTTGTTGATGACGAACGATGCGTCCGGGTCGAGGATGGTGTAGTTACCGCGTTCCAGCCCCAGCGCCAGCCATTTGCCCTTGGAGAAAGTGTCGGATTTTTTCAGCGTGCTGCGTGCCAGCGGCGATGCCGATGTTACCGGCATGGCGTAGCACAAAAGCTGGTCGTGCTCTTTGCGGTTGGCGGTTTCCTGCTGCAAAAATTGGTGCAGTGTTACTGTTTCGCTGATTTTGTTCAGTCCCAACCCCATGTTTTTAATGGCGGCGTCAAAGGTGCGCAGTACGTTCAGCGGCGCGGTAATCAAAAGCCTGTCGCCCGCGCGCAACACCGTATGCCCGGAAGGTATCGGCATATAGCCGTGGCTGTTGTGAATTTCGATAACGAAAATTTTATAAATGCGGTGTACATCAAGCCGCCTTATGCTCCAGCCAACCCATGGCGAGCTTTCGGTAATTTCGTAGCCGCAGGTGTAAAGCTGTTCGTCCAGCCACATGCCGTGCCTTGCCGACGCACGTTTTTGCGCGGCTGCTGCCAGATTTTCGGCGTTGAGGTTAATTAAAAACTGCGATTCGATTTGCAGGTAACGGCTGACGAGATAATCGGACGAGTAGATGAATTTGGCCAGCACCAGCGCAGCGATAATGGCGACGATGATGTGCAGCCCCAGCATGGAGGTGAACACCTGCATGATGAAGAACATACCGATGGCAACCTTAACGAACATCAAGACCAGAATCAGCGGGCGGTTGCTGCGTTTCTGGAACCACAGCCCGGCAACAAGGTCGCGCCTGCCAAGTCGGCTTACCATAAGCGCCGTCAAAAACGGCAGCATCAGCAGCAGTGTCACTGCGGCAGCGGTAAAATTGCTGACCGGTGCCTGCAAATAGTTTTGGCAGTAGGGCAAAATCATATTCGTGCCCATGTAGGAAATAAAAATTAAAATTACGGCGTAAACAACAATGCGCGTAAAGTAAATCTGCAAAAAATTAGTCCATTCGGATTGCTTTTCGTTGCCTTTGTTATCGCGGTGCGCCTCAATCAGCATCACGGCAGTTTTTTTAGGCAGGCTGCGCAGCAGGCGGCGGTAAGCCTTGCCCGCGTTAAGCAGCACATGCGGTGTAAAGAAAATAGTAACGACGGAAACGGCGACGAACACCGGGTACAAAAAGCTGCTGGTTAAGCCGTAGCCCGCACCGATGCTGGCGACGATGAAGGCGAATTCGCCCAGCTGCGTCAGCGCAAAGCCGCACTGCATACTGGTTTTAAGCGGTTGGCCGGATAACATGACGCCGAGCGACGTGAAAAGGCATTTGCCAAAAATCAGCGTAACGGAAAGCGCGATGATGGTGAGCAGGTTGCCGCTGACGACGGTGGGGTCAACCATCATGCCGACTGATACGAAGAAAATGCCGGAGAACAGATTTTTAACAGGCTCCAGCAAAACCTTGGTGCGTTTGGTGTACACCGTGCCCGAAAGCAGCGTGCCCATTAAAAACGCGCCCAGCGCGGAGCTGAAGCCCATGTGCGAGGCGAGCACCACCATGCTGAGACACAGGCCCAGCGATACGGTGAGCAGCATTTCATCATTAAAATATTTGCGGGTCTTTTTAAAAAAGCTGGGCAAAAAGTAAATGCCGATGATGAAGCAGATGATTAAAAAGAACACCAGCAGCCCGATGCTTTGCAGCATGGAAGCTGCGGAAATGGCGCTGCCCGCGGCGGCGACGGTGGAGAGCACAACCATCATGATAATGCCGGAGATATCCTCCAGCACCAGAATGCCGAAAGCAATCGGCGCAAAGGCTTTTTTCAAAAGGTTCAGCTCGCCCAGCGTTTTGCTGACTACGGCGGTGCTGCTCATCGTCAGCATGCAGCCGGTAAAAATACTGTCGGTAACGCTCCAGCCCAAAAGCTGCGCGCATGCAAAACCCAGGCAGGCAATACCGGTAAATTCCGCTACGGCGGCGATAATGGCTGTGTTGGCGGTGCTTTTTATTTTATTGAAGTTGTAATCCAGCCCCAGGTCGAACAAAATGAAGATAACGCCGATATCCGCCCAGATGGTGATGCTGTCGCCGTCGATGACGTTGGGCAGCAGCGTAAAGTGCGGGCTGGCCAGAAAGCCTGCCAGCATGTAACCTAAAATAAGCGGCTGGTTGAATTTTTTACATAAAATTGTCGCAAGGCCCGCCAGTGTTAAAATCAGGGCCAGGTCGCTGATGAGCGGAACTAAATGAGTCAAGTGCTTCACCTCCGTAAAGCGGGGAAGAAGTTTTGCGGCAATGTTAATAAAAGCTTTGCCGTTATGATATAATTATTTAGGAAAGGAGTTTGTTATGCAAACGATACAGAAGGATTGCCGTACGGAAATCGTGATTGAAAAATCGCGGTTCATCTGTACGCTGAAAAAGGTAAGCAGCGAAGCGGAAGCGCAGGATTTTATCAAAAGCACCAAAAAAGAATTTTGGGACGCAACGCATAACTGCTCTGCCTATATTATAAACGATATGCAGCAAAGGTCCAGCGACGACGGCGAGCCGAGCGGTACGGCCGGTATACCGATGCTGGAAGTTTTGCGCAAAAAAAACTTAACCGGCGTGGCGGCGGTGGTAACACGTTACTTTGGCGGCATTAAGCTTGGTGCTGGCGGTTTGGTACGCGCCTACACAAACAGCGTTGTCAGCGCCGTGGAAGCAGCAGGTCTTGCGCGCCGCGTGGAAATGACGGTGTTCAGCTTGAGCGCGCCTCCGGGTGAAGCCGGACGCATTATGAACAAGCTGTACAACCAAAGCATTTTTACCGTCAGCGGTGCGGAATACGGCGAGCGCGTACAGATTTTGCTGTACATGAAGCGCGAGCAGAAAACCGAAGCCGAAGAATGGCTGACGGCGGCGCTGAACCGCACGGTCGAGCTTGACGAAGTCAGCACCGAATTTGTGGAAGTGCCGGTTTAACTACAGCAGCTCTTTAAGCTCTGCGTTGCTGTTAATAATAATAACGCCTGCGCTGCGCATCTCGTCAAGGGCGGCGGCAACGGTATCCGGCGCAATGCCGCGGCAGGCTGCAAGGTTAAGGATAACCGTAAAACCGGCGCGCACTAATTGCAGCACCGTGTTTTTAACGCAGTAATCGGTGGCAAGCCCGCCGCAGATAACGGCTTTAATGCCGCGGCTCTGCAAAAATTCAATCACGCCTGTCGAAAGCGTGTCCTTTAAATCGTGGTAGCACGCACCGTAGGGGTGCTTGTCCGGTTCAATGCCTTTGTAAACCTGAAAGGCATAGGCTTTGGGGTCAAGCCCCGGGATGAATTCAAAACCTTTGGTGCCGACAATGGCGTGGCTCGGCCAGTATAAATCGCTGTCGGCGTAACTGGTAACAGGCGTCAGCGGCGCATGTTCATCATTTGCAATCCACACGGCCTTGGGGCTGTGCGCATCACGCGAGGCGACACGCAGCGAAGCAAACTGCGCCTGCGCATTAAGCTCGGCGGCAATTCCGTCACCGCCGGCAACGGGCAGTTCGTCCGGACACAGCGGCGTAAAAGTCTGCTGTGCGTCTATATCAAAAGTTGCAATCTGGCTTTTGTTCAGGTTCAGTTTCATAAAAAACACTTCCTATTTTAGTTATATAGGTTTATTATATACCTATTGCCGCATGATGTACATTAAGTTGCAATAAATTTGCGGCAATATTATTGAAGGAGCTTGCAATGAATAAATTTTTAACGGCGCTTTTGTTTGCGCTGGCGCTGCTGTGCTTTGGCTGCGGCGGGCAGCAGGGCGCTTCCGCGGATGGCAAAATGCAGGTGGCGGCCAGCTTTTACCCGATGGCGGAATTTGCGCGTGCCGTCGGCGGCGACAGAGTGACGGTTTACACCATGATTGGCGACGGCATTGAGCCGCACGACTGGGAGCCGAGTGCGCGTGATTTGACGCGGCTGGCAAAAGCCAAAGTGTTTGTGTATAACGGCGGCGTTGAGCCGTGGGCGCAGCCTGCCGTTGCAGCCGTGGCTGATGACGGCGTGCAGGCGGTGGAAGCGGGGCAGCCCTTTATGCAGCAGCTTGATAAAACCGACCCGCATTTTTGGTTAAGCCCGCGTAAAGCGGCGGTTGAAGTTGCGGCAGTGCGCGATGCTTTTGTAAAGGCCGACCCGGAACACGCGGCAGAATATAAACAGAACGCGGCGGAGTATATCGCCAAAATAAATGCGTTGGACAAAAAACTTACGGCAGTGGCGCAAAACGCCAAAATAAAAACCTTCATAACCACGCACGCGGCCTTTGGGCATTTAGCGGCGGATTATGGTTTGCGGCAGGAATCAATCATGGGTTTATCGCCGCAGGCAGAGCCGTCGCCCGCAGCGCTGAACAAACTGCTTGGCATTATGCAGGCGGACGGCATTAAATACGTGTTTTTTGAAACGCTGGTCAGCCCGCGCATTGCCGAAACGATAGCGCAGGCAGCCGGTGCGGAAACTTTGGTGCTGGACCCATTGGAGGGCTTGAGCGAAGCAGGCCGCCAAAACGGCGATGATTATTTAAAAATTATGGAGCGCAATATTGAAAACCTTAATACTGCGCTGAACGGTAAATAAGATGAAAACGGTAATTGAAATAGACAAACTTGGTTACAGCTACGGCGAAGGCTGGATTTTAAACGACCTGTCGCTGCAAATTGAAAAGGGTGATTTTGTCGCTGTCATCGGTCCGAACGGCGCGGGCAAAAGTACGCTGCTACGCTTGCTTGCAGGCATTTTAAAACCCATGCAGGGCAGCATTACCATCTTCGGGCAGGACCGCGAGCATTTCACGGCGTGGGATAAAATCGGCTATGTGCCGCAGAACCCGGCGCGCCAGCACAGGGCGTTCCCCATCAGCGTGCGCGAAGTGGTTTCGCTGGGGCGTTTAAGCGGCGGCAGCATGTTTCAGCATTACTCGCGCGAGGATAAGGCGGCGGTTGACGATATTATGGAACGCTTTTCGCTGAAGGAGCTGGCGCACCGCAAAATAGGCGAGTTGTCCGGTGGGCAGCAGCAGCGCGTATATCTGGCGAGAGCCATGGTGCGCAGCCCGGAGCTTTTGCTGCTGGATGAACCGGCGACCGGCGTTGACCCGGACGCGAAGGAAGAATTGTACACGATGCTGGGCGAGATTAACCGCAAACAGGGCGTGACGATTGTAATGGTGTCGCATGATTTGGAGCTGGCGGCGAAGGTGTGCAAAAACGCGCTGTGCCTTGACCACAACATCTGTTTTTGGGGCGGCGTGCAGCAGGCGCTGGTGCACAGGCACAAGCACGGTTATTTTTACAGATAGAGGTAAGCTGAATGTTAGAAATGTTTTCCGCAGGATTTATGCAAAGGGCGTGGCTGGCGGGGCTGATTGTCGCCGTCATCTGCCCGC
Organism: uncultured Phascolarctobacterium sp.; assembly: GCA_949299135.1. Classification (GTDB taxonomy): domain Bacteria; phylum Bacillota; class Negativicutes; order Acidaminococcales; family Acidaminococcaceae; genus Fusicatenibacter_A. Next base: position 61,572 of record CASFZG010000010.1, on the reverse strand, counting down.
TTATAGGCAGCTTTCTGGTGCTGCGGCGCCAGTCGATGATTGGCGACGGCTTGGGGCATATTGCCTTTGCCGGAGTGGCGGGCGGCGCGTTGTTGGGTGCGCAGCCGGTGCTGAGCGCGGCGCTGGCAACCGTTTTGGGTGCGCTGGTAATTGAAAAGGTACGCAGCAGGCTGGATACTTTTTCTGAAATGGTGCTGGCGATTTTCTTTTACAGCGGCATCGGGCTGGCGGTAATTTTCAGCAGTATGAACCGTATGGGCGGCTTTAATTTAAGCAGCATCCTGTTCGGCAGCTTAATGACCATCAGCGCAAGCGATTTATGGGTTGTGGCGGTGCTGGGGCTGTTTGCCTGCGCCTTTACGGTGATGTTTTACCGCCCGCTGCAATATATTACTTTTGATGAAACATCGGCGCGCGTGGCGGGGCTGCCAGCTGGTAAGCTGAATGTGTGGCTGGCTGTTTTAACGGCGCTGACGGTAGCGCTGTCCATGCGTATCGTCGGGCTGCTGCTGGTATCGGCAATGATGGTTATCCCCGTTGCCTGCGCCTTGCAGTCGGCGCGCAGCTTTGCCGGTACAATTATCGGCGGTATTGTTTACGGCATTATCACCGTAACGGTGGGGCTGACGGTGTCTTATTACGCCGACCTTGCCCCCGGCGGCACGATTGTGCTGACCGGCACGGTGCTGTTTATTTTAAGCTGCTTAAGGCAGAGCTTTGCAAAAGAGGAGGCAGCGCCGCCAGTTGCGTGCTGCCATCACCACGAGGTGAAAGAACATGAGAAAGGTTGATTTGCATATCCACAGCACGGCCAGCGACGGCACGTGGACGCCGCAGGATTTGGTGGACGCAGCGGTGGGCGCGGGGCTTGGCATTATTGCCGTTACCGACCACGACAGCACCGCCAACGTGGCGGAAACCGTGCGCCTTGCAGGTGAGCGCGGCATAAAATGTGTGCCGGGCGTGGAGGTCTGCTCGACGAAGGACGATATTTCCTTCCATATTTTGGGCTACGGCATTGACCTTGCCAATAAGCCCTTGCAGGAACTGCTGGCGCACAACACGCATCTGCTGGAGCAGAAGGACGACGACAGCGTGCAGCTGTTAATCAAACAGGGCTGGCCGCTGGATTTTAAGGAATTTAAAAATTACACCTACGACCGCAGGCGCGGCGGCTGGAAATCGCTGGCGTATTTAATTGATAAGGGCTTGTGCACCGGCGTTAATGATTTCTTTCAGCGCATTTTTACCAAAGAACACGATTTGGGCTTTCCGATTTTTCCGAGTATCCGCGAGGTTATTGACGCTATCCACGGCGCGGGCGGCGTTGCTTTGTGTGCCCATGCGGCAAGCAGCTTCCACGGCCCGGGGCTGGCGCAGACCTTGGTGGAGCTGATTGAAGAACCGTTCGACGGGTTTGAATGTTACCATTCCGGCCACAGCGAACAGGACACGCAGCTTTTATTAACGCACTGCCGCACGGAAGGCATGCTCATCAGCGGCGGCAGCGACTGCCATGGCAGCTTTGTGCCCAGCCGCCATCTGGGCAAGCCCGATGTTTACGAGGATGGTATATTTTTGCCGGGGCTGATATAATTAAATTAATAAGTGCAGCACATGCACAGCGAATATTTACTTTTACATAATCATGGAGGGATGATTTTATGGAGAAAGCAAAGGTTTATTTTACTGACATGCGCACCGGCTACGGCGGGCTGAGCCTGCCCGGCAAGCTGGCTAAGCTGATTAAGGCTGCCGGTATCGGCAACATTGATTTTAATAAAAAGTTTGCCGCCATTAAAATTCACTTTGGCGAACCGGGCAATGTTTCTTACTTGCGCCCCAACTACGCCAAGGCTGTGGCGGACGTTGTGAAGGAGTTGGGCGGCATGCCGTTTTTGACGGACTGCAACACTTTGTACGTTGGCCGCCGCAAACACGCGCTGGAACATATCACTTCCGCTTATGAAAACGGCTTCAGCCCCTTTTCCACTGGCTGCCATGTTATTATTGCCGACGGCTTGAAGGGCACCGACGAGGCTTATGTGCCCGTGCCCAACGGTGAAGTGGTTAAAGAAGCAAAAATCGGTAAGGCGCTGATGGACGCCGATATCATTATCAGCCTGTCGCATTTTAAAGGGCACGAAGCTGCCGGTTTCGGCGGCGCGATTAAAAACATCGGCATGGGCGGCGGTTCACGTGCCGGCAAAATGGAAATGCACCACGACGGCAAACCGCAGGTTGACCAAAGCAAATGTATCGGCTGCCATGCCTGCGAGCGTATCTGCGCTCACGGAGCGCCGGTGATTGAAAACAAAAAAGCGCACATCGACTGGGATAAATGCGTCGGCTGCGGGCGCTGCATCGGTGCGTGCCCGATGGATGCCGTGAACCCGCCGGAAGCCAGCGCCAGCATGGAAATGCTGAACAAACGCATGGCGGAATATGCGTGGGCAATTCTGGCAGGCAGGCCGCACTTCCACATCAGCCTGATTGTCGATGTATCGCCGTACTGCGACTGCCACGCCGAAAACGACGCGCCGGTTGTGCCGGATATCGGTATGCTGGCATCGTTCGACCCGGTTGCGCTTGACCAGGCCTGCGCCGATTTGGTAAACGCCGCGCCTGTGCTGGAAAACTCCCTGCTGGCAGAGCATATCGCCGCTGACCCGGCAGAAGCCGCCAAGCATGACCACTTCCACAACATTACGCCGGAATCCGAATGGAAAGCCTGCCTTGCACACGCTGAAAAAATCGGCATGGGCACGCGCAGCTACGAACTGATTAAAATTAAATAATGTAAAATAAAAAAAGAAGCAGTCCGATGTGGATTGCTTCTTTTTGCTTTATAAGTTAATCGTCGTTGTGAATTTTGCCGTATGCCAAAAGCACGGTACCTTTGGGTGCGGCCAGCGCCGGGCAGACATACAGCACAATGCCGCTCTGCTGTGCATAATAAGTTGTCAGCGTTTCGCCGAACAAATCGGTGGTACGTCCTAAAATCTGGCCTTCGTGCACAAAATCGCCGCTGTGGATGTGGTGCAGCCAGCAGCCTGTTTCCATCGCTTCAAGGTAAATAATGTCCGTCACATCGCGCGGAATGTAGCGGCGCGGCTTAACCGGTTCGTCCAGTAATTTCAGCTTGCGCAGGATATTCCTTAAATCGGACTTGTATTCTTCGATATCTTCGTGCAGGCACAGCCCTGCGCCGCCGCGTTCAATCAAAATGGAAGGCAGTCCGGCGGAAGCGGCATAGTTGTAAGCTCCGCCCGTCGCCATGGAGCGCACCATGTATTCCACGTTCAGCACTTTGGCAACGCTGCGCGCTTTGGCTGCCAGTTCCTCCGTCGGCTGGCCGGGGTAATAAACATAGGGGTGCAGGCTTTCGTGAATATCGCCGCTGTGCAGGTCAACGTAAAAATCCACCAGCGGGAACAGCTCGCTGCTGATTAAATACGCAATTTTTTCGGACAACGTGCCTTGCGGGTCGCCGGGGAACACGCGGTTTAAATTTTTGCCGTCCTCCGGCACAATGAACTCGCGGCGCGCCCAGAAGCCCTGAATATTAACAGGATGCAGCATAATCAGGCTGCCGCAGATATCCTGTGGGTCAAGCTCGCGCCCCAGCTCCATGGCAGCGGCAATGCCGGGGTATTCGCCGCCGTGGATGCCCGCCGTTACCAACAGCGTTGCTCCGTCATGTGCGCCGTTGATGATCGTTAAGGGAATTTCTATATCCGTACCGGGAACGGGCAACATCGTGCGCAGTTTGGCACCGCGCTCAACCGTCAGCCCGCAGACAGTTAAAGTATCGCTCACAAAATCAGCTCCTTTGGAAAAATGTTTAAACTTTCCTGCTTATTATACATTGTTTTAACACTTATTGCAAATAGATATTATTTAAAATACTTTTGCTAATAAAATACAATACCCATACGGGTATGGTGTATGTAATGGTTCTGTTATAAAATAAGCACCTGACAAGCACCAAAGCAAATAAAAAAGCCGCTTTCCAAATCCGGAAAGCGGCATAAATGCTGGAGCGGGTGACGAGACTCGAACTCGCGACACATAGCTTGGGAAGCTATTGTTCTACCACTGAACTACACCCGCATATTAAATTGCAGTAATAATTATAGCACAGCCCGTCTATCTTGGCAAGGAAGAAGGGCCGTGCTTTTACTTCTTACCCTTTACTTTCATTTCCATCTGGCGTTTGGAGCGGCGGTATTGCAGCATGAAGCGGCGTACTTTAATGACGCGGAACAGGCTGGATACCAGCATCACGCCGATAGCGATGGCGACGGAGTCCGTCATGGCTGTCAGTAAAATGGAAGTGCCGTTGTTGTAATCGTTGTTGATAATGGCAAACATGCCCTGATAAATGCCGAGCCCCGGCACCAGCGGCACAATGCCCGGGATAACAAACACCGTTACCGGCTGCTTGAAGATGCGCGAGCTTAATTCGCTGGCCAGCGCCAGAGAAATTGTCGCCGTAAAATTGGACACGAACGAGGTGTAGCCAAGTTCATGCCGCAGGTAGATGAACACCACCCACCCGATAGCGCCGATAATGCCGTCGATAAGCACAACTTTTTTCGGCGCCTGAAACAGAATGGCAAAGGCCATGGTCGCGAGGGAGGCAAAGAAAAAGGCGGTAATCATTTCCATAAATCCCACCCCCAGATGAACCATACGCGCAGCACAAACGCGATGCCGATGGCGATAGACGACGCAAACAGCAGCGCTTCCGCGATACGCGAGTTGCCGCTCATCAAATTGCCTGCCATGTAGTCACGCAGCCCGTTGCAGAACGGCACGCCCGGCACGAAAGGCATCAGTGCGCCTACGATGATTTTTTCCATCGTACACTGCACGCTCATAGCGCAGCAGAGCAGTGCAACCGCGCCGATAGCCACGCCCGCGATGGCGTTTTCCCAAAAGGCGCTGGGGTGGTAGCCCGCAATTTGCTTAAGCACTACCATTGCCATGCCGCCCGTTACAAAGGCCGCAATAAAATCGTGGCTGTTGCCGCCCAGCATGGCCGCAAACGCCGCCGAGCCGATGCCGGAAGCAAGGCACACAGCCCACTTGCCGTAAGGCGCAGGCTGCCGCCATTTTTTCTCAAGCCACGCGCAGGTTTCTTCGTAACTTTTATCCCACTTGTGGAAGTTATAGGACATGGTGTTCATTTCGCTGATGAGGCTTAAATTGGTGCTGCGGTAGCCAATGCGGCTTACGCGGATAAAGCTGTCGGTGTCCTCGTTGCCCAAAATGATAACGGTCGGCGTTACAAATGGGTCAACCTCGTAGCCGTGTACAAGGCAGCAGCGCGAGATGGTGTCCTCGACGCGGTAGGTTTCCGCGCCGCTTTTCAGCAGGATTTTGCCGATTTTAACGGCGATGTTGATGGTCTGGTCGCGCGTAAAATCAGTTTTAGCCATTTGCTTCACCGCCCTGCGCGGCAAACAGCGCCGCTACCGCCGCTTTAAACGCATTGGCGCCGCCCATGGAAGGGTGCGGCACGCAGTCGCACGCTACGCCATATTTGCCCAGCGTCTGCTGTGATTTGCGCCCGATGGCAACAACCTTCATGCCGGGAATGAGCTGCATCAGCATCCTTGCGTACTCAATGCCGACGTCCAGCTCCTCGCCGGTAGGCGTGCGGTTGCTTAAAATATTGCCTTCTTTATAAGGATGGAACGGAAAAATGTTCCATAAAACCGTGTCGTAAGGCGAAAGCTCGTGCCGCGCAATCGTGTTCCACATCACCGTCGCCGTCGGCTCGTTAAAGCCGTACAGCTTCTGCGTGCGGTTCAGGCTCGCGCTGTTGGGGTTGCTGGTGCGTTTGTAATCCCAGTCGCCCAGCACGGCCTGCGGGTTTACGTCCGGGTGGCAGCCCAGCAAAATACGCTCGCTCGTCATGGCCATGCCGCTGAAATGCCCACCCTGGTAACCCAGCCCTTCGGCGATGAACAAAAAGTGCGCGTTTTTGCGCAGCTCAAGGTAACGCTGCAAATTTGCCGCGCGGATAACAGGGGCTTCCGGCCCGATGTCGCACTCGGGGTCGTAATCCTGCCACGGGTTAAACACCGAAGGCTTGTTATATAATTGTAGCTTTTTGATAAAATCTGCTGCCGTCACAAGTTTTCTCCATTAAAGTTTTACGTCAATCTGTGCCGATACGCCAACGCCCTGCACGCGGTTAACGTCGGTAATGTCCACCTTGTCAATCGGTATCAGCGCTTTGGCGCGGAAACTGCCGAAAAACGAGGCTTCAATCAAAAGGGCAGCCTTGCATTTTTCAACCTGTGCGTGCGGGCCGCTGACCTGTGCCGCACCGGCGTAGCTGCCGTCGCCGACGGTAATTACCGGCACAACCTTGGTGGCGTAATCGCTGCTGACAGCGTATTTGCCCGTTAAGGTGTTGATGGCGCTGTTAAGCTGGTCGTCAAACTGGTTAACCAAAACGCCGATAGCGCCGCCTTTTAATACCGTGCCCAAAATGCCTGCCTGTACCGGCGCGGTGCTGCTGCCAAGCACAAAGCCACAAACCAGCGCCATAGCTATATATTTTTTGCCCTGCATAGTAAAACCTCCTTTAAAAACTTACAGTACTATTATCTTCGCCATTTTTTTATAAACGCCTGCTTATTGTAAAACTTTTTGGCGCATATTTACACGCCGCCGGTTTTGTCGTACCATAAGAGTATAGCATTAAAAAGGAGCTGAAACAAATGGAATTTTTTCAATATTTGGCACCGACAAAAGTAATTTTCGGCCGCGGCACGGAAGCGCGCGTGGGCGAATTGTGCAAAGAACAGGGCGCAAAAAAAGTGCTTATCCATTACGGCGGGCACAGCGCTAAAAAAAGCGGTCTGCTTGATAAAATCTGCGCGTCGCTGGATGCTGCAGGCATCAGCCACGTTGAACTGGGCGGCGTTGTGCCGAACCCGCGACTCAGCAAAGTTTACGAAGGCATTGAACTGGGTAAAAAAGAGGGCGTCGATTTTATTCTGGCAGTTGGCGGTGGCAGCGTTATCGACAGCGCCAAGGCTATCGGCTACGGCCTGACCAACGACGGCGACGTGTGGGATTACTACACCGGCAAAACTCCGGCGGCGTGCCTGCCTATCGGCACGGTGCTGACCATTGCTGCTGCGGGCAGCGAGATGAGCAACGCCAGCATTATCACCAACGAAGACGGCTGGCTGAAACGCGGCGCTTATTCGCCGTATGCGTACTGCAAATTTGCCGTTATGAACCCGGAACTGACTTACACACTGCCTGCATACCAGACGGCAAGCGGCTGCACGGATATTATTGTGCACAGCCTGGAACGCTTTTTTGTTAAGCCCAATGTTAAGCAGCTTAATTTAACGGACGGCATTGCCGAAACGCTGATTAAAAACGTTATGCGCAACGTCAAAATCGCGCTTAAAAATCCGTCTGACTATGACGCGCGCGCCGAAATTATGTGGAGCGGCACTTTATCCCACAACGATATCACCGGCGACCGCACTTTGGGCGATTGGGCCTGCCATCAGCTGGAGCATGAGCTGGGCGGCATGTTTGATATCGCGCACGGCGCAGGTTTGGCGGCAGTTTGGGGCAGCTGGGCGCGCTATGTAATGCCCGCCAACCCGGCACGTTTTGCGCAGCTGGCCGTTAACGTGTTCGGCATTCCTTACACCGCTGGCGACGAAGAAAAAATTGCGCTGGAAGGCATTGAAGCAATGGAAGCATTCTTCCGCAGCATCGGCATGCCGACGAAAATCAGCGACATGAATATCCACCTGACCGACGGGCAGATTAAAGAGCTGGCCTATAAATGCAGCTTTAAAAATACCCGCACCATCGGCGGCTTTAAGGCGCTGGATATTAACGACATGGAAGCAATTTACCGCATGGCAAAATGATGAAAAAGCTGTTACTGACGGGCTTTGACCCGTTTGCGCATTACAACATCAACCCATCGTGGGAAGCGGTGCGTGCGCTGCCGGATAATATCGGCAGCTTTGCCGTAACCAGATTGATTCTGCCCAATATTTACGAAACGGCGGGGCGTTTGCTGATTGAAGAAGCGGAGCGCGTAAAGCCGGACGTTATTTTAATGACGGGCATGGACAGCGGCAGCACCCGCCTGCATGCGGACTGCGTTGCCGTTAACCTGCGCGACGCGCTGCTGGAGGACAACAAAGGCTTAATGCCCTGGGGCGAGCCGGTTGTGCCCGGCGCACCGGCGGCGTATTTTGCCACCATACCCGTGCACAAGCTGGTAACACGCCTGCAAAAAGCGGGCTGCCCCGTGCATTTGGGGTACTGCACCGGCGGCTATGTGTGCAACGACATTTTTTACATGGCATTGCATCATTTCAGCGGCACCAATGTTAAAACAGGCTTTGTACATGTACCGCTGCTTCCGCAGATGGTGTTTGACGAAAACCTTGCCCTGCCGCTGGAAGAAACCACTAAAATTTTACGGCAGATTATTGAAACGCTGTCGGATTTACTGACGGAGGAAGAAAATGCTTGACGCTATCGCCGCAAGGCGCAGCATACGCAAATTTAAAACTACGGAAGTGCCGCGCAATATTATTGAAGAAGTTTTGCGGGCGGGAATTTTAGCGCCGTCATCCAAAAACAGGCAGCCATGGCAGTTTGTGGTAACAACCGGCGCGGCAAAAGCCGAAGCACTGGCGGCAATGGAACGCGGCTTGCAGCGTGAGGCAAACGAGCCGCTGCTGCCGGAAAGTGCACAGTACATAGCCGGTGCGCACAACACGCTTGCCATTATGCGGCAGGCGCCCGTGGTAATTTTTGTGGTTAACCCGCTGGGGCTGGATTTACTTACGCCGCAGAACGCTGAAAACCGCGTGTTTGAAATTTGCAACGCCCAATCCGTCGGCGCTGCTGTGGAAAATATGTCGCTGGCGGCGGTAGAGTATGGGCTTTGCGGTTTGTGGATTTGCGATATTTATTTTGCTTACCGCGAACTGTGCGAATGGCTTAACTGCGGCGGCGAACTGTTTGCCGCCTTTGCTTTGGGCTACCCCGATGAAGCGCCAGCGCCGCGCCCGCGTAAACCATGGGATGACACCGTTATCTGGCGTGAATAAAAAACAAAGGACGATAGGCTTTTAAAGCTTACCGTCCTTTTTGTTTACATTTTTTGCGCTATCAAAATATCCATGCAGTGCTGATGCGGTACGCCACCGCTGTTGCAATCAAAAATTACCTGTTCACAGCGGTGAAACTTCCAATCGCTGAACAACGTAAACAGCTCGCCGCTTTGCCAGTAGGCGCCGTCAATTTCTTCGTCCGGCGGCATTTTAATAAATGGCTTGTCTACAAATACATTCAGCGCGCACAGGCTGCCGCGCGGCATTTTGCTTTGGTAAGCCGCTATAATGCTGCGGCGTTTTTGCGGTGGCAGGTAATGCAGCACACCGCTGGCAAATAAAATGTCAAACTCCTCCGTGGGTGTATAGCTCAACATATCGGCGCGGAAAAATTCAGCATTTAATCTGGCTTTGGCCGCAAAATTTTTAGCTTTGGTTATGCCGCTCGCGGCGATGTCAAAACCTGTTGTTAAATAACCACAGCGCGCCAAGAACAGCATATCCTTGCCTTCACCGCAGCCGATGTCCAGCACTTTCAGCGGGCGCGTTGGCGGCAGCAGCCGTAAAATATCGTAGCACATTTCGTTTGGCTCGCCGCCCCAGTATAATTCCTGCGTGCGGTAGCGTTCTTCGTAAATTGTGGCGGGTGCCGCGCCCTCGTAGCCTAAAAGGCTGTCGGCAGATGTGCCAAGCTGCGACGCAAGAGCGGGCAGCAGCTTAATATCCGGCAATGTTTCGCCGCGCTCCCATTTGCTCACCGCCTGAAAGCTGACCTTTAATTTTGCCGCCAGTTGCTCCTGCGTCATCCCCAGGGCTTTGCGGCGGTTCAGTAAATTTTGCCCAAAAATATTCTGCATATCATCACCTGATTTTATTGTAAAATAATCGCGCCGCCGCGTAAATAACTTTGTTATTGAACGCAACAGAAAATTCTAACGGCAGGTGAAAAATAAGCGGTGTTTATTTGTTGACACAGTCTTAACTCCAAGGATATGATGTAATTATAAGAAGGTTACAGAATATACAGGGAGGGATAAACTTGGAATACAGGACTAACCGCAAAACAGGCGACAAAATAAGCGTTATCGGGCTCGGCTCAAGCTATATCTGCGAAGCGCCGGAAAAAGAAGCGGTGGCGGCTTTAACTTACGCGCATGAACACGGCATTAACTACATGGACTTTGCCACGGCGGGCGCGTCGACTTTTGGCTACGCGGGCAAGGCTTTGGCCGATGTGCGCGGCGAGATGTTTTATCAGGTGCATTTTGGCGCTAACTACGAAACCGGCGAATACGGCTGGACGACTAACCTTGACACTATTAAACGCCAAGTTGACTGGCAGATGCGGGAGCTGAAAACCGATTACATTGATTACGGCTTTATTCATTGCATCGACACCATAAAAGACTGGCAGGACTATCTGAAAAATGGTGTGCTTGATTACCTGCTGAAGTTGAAAGCGCAGGGCGTTGTGCGCCATATCGGCATGTCGTCGCATACGCCGCCGGTTGTCAACAAAGTGCTTGATACCAGACTTGTTGACCAGCTGATGTTTTCCATCAACGCGGGTTATGATTATCAGCAGGGAGAGTATGCTGTCGGCAGTGCCAGCGAGCGCATGGCGTTGTACCGCCGCTGTGAAGCGGAAGGCATTGGCATTTCGGTAATGAAACCGTTTTCCGGAGGGCAGCTTTTAAACGCCGATACTTCTCCGTTCGGCAAGGCGCTGACGCATTACCAGTGCATTCAGTACGCGCTGGATAAACCCGGCGTGCTGACTGTTTTGCCCGGCGTACACAGCGTGGCCGAGGTTAAACATCTGCTTGGCTTTTTTGAAGCAGGTGCGGAAGAACGTGATTACTCCGTTATCGGCACCTTTACGCCGAAGGATGTTACCGGTACCTGCGTATACTGCAACCATTGCCAGCCCTGCCCGGCAGGATTAAACATCGGCCTTATCAACAAATACTACGATTTGGCAGTTATCGGCGACAGCATGGCGGCAGACCACTATGCCAAGCTGGAAAAACACGCATCGGACTGCATTGGTTGTGGGCACTGCGACAGACGCTGCCCTTTCCACGTTCAGCAAAGCAGCCGCATGAAAACCATTGCCGCTTACTTTGGCAAATAACGTAGTAAAATTTGTAAAACTAAACAAAATAAAAAAGCCGGTACTGATGTAAAAATCAGTTGCCGACTTTTTGTATTTTAATTCTTTTTAGTTGATAAAACTGTGCGCTGCCCTGCGGCGTAAGCTAAAACATTGGATACGTATTGATTTAAACTTAAACCTTCGCGTTTAGATTGTTCGGTAATGATTTTATGTAAGGTTTTTGGTATGCGTACCATAAATCTGCCGCTGTAAGAAGCATCAGCAGGTTCGGGAATAGCCAGATTATTTTCCAGCATGTAAGTAAACCATTCTTTTTTTGCTTCTTCAAGATTGTTATATGCTTCTTCAACTGTTTCGCCGTCGCTCATGCAGCCTTTTAACATCGGCACTTCAATTAAAAAGCCGCCGCCATCGGCTTCGTCAATTTTTGTTATCTGTGACGGATAATTTAAACTCATATAGTACTGTAATTTTTCGGTAAAATTTTTCATTTCCATTCACCCCACAATCATGTTAATTGATAAATTCATTTAAATACTCTGCAATTTTTGCTGCATAAACTTTTTTAATTCTTCCATTGTGTACGGGTATAATCAAAGGCGGTTTGCCTTTTATAAACACTTTAAAATGGCTGCCACTGTTTGGTGTTTGCACGTTAGCGCCGTAATGTTTAAGTAATGTTACTACTTTAGTCCATGGTAAATCTTTTCCTTCGGATAATGCTCTTAAGCGTTTTTCAATTTGCCCACGGGCTGAATCCCTTTCAAAAATGATATTATATTTGATATCATTATAGTATCATATTTAGTGACAAAAGGCAAATTTTAAGCACTATAGCTGTAAATGATTTGCTTTTTCCTTTCATCAATAAAGCGATTTATAATAACCTTGTATTATGCTATAATTATAATAATAAGGCAAAATTTTTACAGGCAAAGTTCTGCTTAATATGCGCAAAGGAGGGGCAGTTTATGAATCCCTTTTCCAAAAAAGATATGAGTGAAGAAGACATCAAACGCCGTTATATAACTCCGGCAATAGAAGCCAAATGGGATGCGGAAAGCATTACCATGGAAACGCAGATTACCGACGGCCAGTACAATTTAAAAGGCAACATCGTCAACCGCGGCTCTGCCAAACGGGCAGATTACCTGCTGTATATCAACGCCAATAATCCCATTGCCGTTGTCGAAGCCAAAGACAACAAAAAGGGAATTTCTTGCGGCTTGCAGCAGGCGATGGCGTATGCAAAAATGCTGGACGTACCATTTGCGTACAGTTCTAACGGTGATGGCTTTGCCGAACACGACTTTTTAACGGGAAAAGAGCGCATATTAAAATTAAACGAATTCCCCAGCCGTGCAGAACTTATTGCCAGATATAAACAGGGGCGCGGTTTAAATGCCGAGCAGGAAACATTGATAAACCAGCCCTATTACACCAGCCAGACTACTTACCCGCCGCGTTATTATCAGCGCATTGCCGTTAACCGCACTTTGGACGCTATTGCCAAAGGGCAAAACCGTATTTTGCTGGTTATGGCAACCGGCACGGGTAAAACTTATACGGCGTTCCAAATTGTTTACCGTCTGCTTAAAAGCAAATTAAAACGCAAAATTTTATACCTTGCCGACCGCAATATCCTTGTTGACCAGTCCATTCAACAGGATTTTGCGCCGCTGAAAAGCGTTATCCATAAAATCAATGTCGCCAAAGATGATAAAACAACCATAACCTCTCATCAGGTTTATTTTTCGCTTTATCAGCAGCTGGTTGGCGATAATGACGAAGAACATTTTCGTAAGCTGTTTACGCCGGACTTTTTTGATTTAATCATTGTTGACGAATGTCATCGCGGTTCTGCCAAGGAAGAAAGCCGCTGGCGCAGAATTTTGGAATATTTTGATTCTGCTACGCAGATAGGCATGACGGCAACGCCGAAAGAAACTAAATATGTTTCCAATTTAAGCTACTTTGGCGAACCGGTTTATACCTACAGCCTGAAGGAAGGTATCGAAGACGGCTTCCTTGCTCCATTTAAGGTTATAAACATTACCACCAACATTGGTGATGGCTGGCGTCCGTTCAAAGGGCAAAAAGATATTTTCGGCAACGAGATAGAAGACCGCATTTATAACAACAGTGATTACGATTATAACATTATTATCGAAGACCGCATTATGCAGGTTGCCGCTGAAATTACCAACTACCTTAAAAGTACCGACCGCATGGCAAAAACTATTGTTTTTTGCCCAACGGAAGACGCTGCGGAACGTATGCGCCAGGCATTGGTAAACTTAAACAGCGATATAACCAAAGACCACGACGACTACATTGTGCGCATTACCGGCAGCGATGAATACGGCAAAAGCAAGCTGGATTATTTTATCTCAGTCAGCGCAAAATATCCGGTGATTGCTACAACGTCCAAGCTGCTCAGCACCGGCGCTGATTGCAAAATGACCAAGCTGATTGTACTTGATGAAATGATTGGCAGCATGACAGAGTTTAAACAAATTATCGGCCGCGGTACACGCCTGCGCCCCAAAGAAGGAAAAACACACTTTGTGGTAATGGATTTCCGCAATGTAACGCGCCTTTTTGCCGATCCTGATTGGGACGGACCGATTGAAATTGACGAAAGCTTTACCCCTAAAAAGCCGGGCGCTTACCCGGAACACGGCGAAAATGAAGGCGGTGGTATTATTAAAGACCCGCCGCTGCCGTACTTGCCTAAACCCATCATAAACCCGGACGGCTGCAAAGTAGAAATAATACATAAAACTGTATCGGTTTATGATGCCAACGGCAAACTGCTGCGGCAGGAAAGCATTGTTGACTATACAAAAAGCAATATTATCGGCGAATATGCGTCGCTGGATAAATTTATCAGGCAATGGAGAGCAAACAAAGAAGGCAAAAATGCTATCAACAAACTGCTTGAGAAAAACGGCATTGACCTTGAGCAGTTAAAGGCAGACCAGAACATGGCTGACGTTGACGATTTTGATTTCATCTGCCATTTGGCGTTTGATAAAAAGCCTTTAACCCGCAAAGAACGCGCCAACAATGTTAAAAAGCGTGACTTTTTAAATAAATACAGCGGCCCCGCGCGGGAGATTTTAGACGCGTTGCTTGATAAATATATGAACACCGGCATTCAGGAAATTGAAGGCACAGAAATTTTAAAACTTGACCCGTTTGTAAAATACGGTAAACCTCAAATAATTACTAACAATTATTTTGGAAGTAAAGAGGCTTACTTAAAAGCGGTGCAGGAACTTGAAAACGAAATTTACACGGACGAGGTAGGATAATAAATGAGCAATTTAACCGGATTTGTTAAAAGGCTGCGCGACATTATGCGCAACGATGCAGGCATTAACGGCGATGCCCAACGTATAGAACAGATTACCTGGCTTTTATTTTTAAAAGTCTACGACGCTAAAGAGCAGGATTGGGAATTTGATGACGATAATTATAAATCAATCATCCCCGAAAACTGCCGTTGGGCAAACTGGGCAGCCGATGATAAATCCGGCAAAGCCATGACGGGTGAACAGTTGCTTGATTTTGTCAACAACACCTTGTTCCCCACGCTTAAAAAGCTGGAAATTACCAAAGATACACCGGTAAACAAAGCCATTGTGCAAACCACCTTTGCCGACGCCAACAACTACATGAAAGACGGCGTATTGCTTCGGCAGGTTATTAACGTAATAGATGAGCTTAACCTGAGCGACTATAACGAAATTCATGCATTTGGCGAAATTTACGAAACCATATTAAAAGAACTGCAAAGCGCAGGTTCTTCCGGCGAATTTTACACCCCGCGTGCTGTAACCGATTTTATGGCACAGATGATTAAACCCAAAATCGGCGAAAAAATGGCTGACTTTGCCTGCGGTACAGGCGGTTTTTTAACAAGTTGGCTTAAAGAGCTGAAAAAGCAAATACTAACAACCGATGACAACAAAGCATACAGCAACTCCATTTACGGCATCGAGAAAAAGCAGTTTCCTTACATGCTTTGTATAACCAACCTGCTTTTGCATGATGTCGATAATCCATGTGTTTACCATGATAACAGCTTGCGCCATAAAGTTCTTAACTATACCGAAGACGACGCATTTGATGTGGTGCTGATGAATCCGCCCTATGGCGGCAGTGAGAAAAATGAAATAAAAAGCAATTTCCCCGCTGACCTTGCCAGCAGCGAAACGGCAGATTTGTTTATGTCCGTTATTATGTACCGCCTTAAGCGGGATGGCAGGGCTGCCGTAATTTTGCCGGACGGCTTTTTGTTCGGCACAGATAACGCTAAAGTGAATATTAAAAAGAAATTGCTGGACGAATTTAACCTGCATACAGTAATCCGTATGCCGGGTAGTGTTTTTGCGCCCTATACAAGCATAACCACTAACATTTTATTTTTTGATAACACCCACCCTACCGAAGAAACATGGTTTTACCGCCTTGACATGCCCGAAGGCTATAAACATTTCAGCAAAACAAAACCCATGAAGCTGGAACATTTTGCCCCGGTAATAGATTGGTGGGATAACCGCACCGAAATTGCGGAAGACGGTTTTGACAAAGCTAAAAAATATACGGTAAAACAGCTGGCGGAAGATTTTGGTTATAACCTTGATTTGTGCGGCTACCCGCATGAAGAAGAAGAAATACTCGACCCTATGGATTTAATACAGCGATATCAGGAACAGCGCGCATCGCTGAACGCCGAAATAGACCGCGTGCTGGCTGAAATAAATGCGCTGCTTACGGAGGCGGGAAAATGACGCCGCAGGAACTTAAAAACAGCATTTTGCAGCTTGCCATACAGGGCAAACTTGTGCCGCAGCATGCGGAAGAAGGCACAGCCGAAGAACTTTATAACCAGATACAAGCCGAAAAGCAAAACCTCATCAAAGCGGGCAAAATAAAAAAAGAAAAACCCCTGCCCGCAATTACCGACGACGAAAAACCGTTTGAAATTCCCAATAGTTGGAAATGGGTGAGGTTATATGAAATATTAGATGTGCGTGATGGAACGCACGATACGCCTAAATATGTAATTAATGGGATACCACTTGTAACTAGTAAAAATTTAATAAATAATACTATTGATTTCGAAACGGCAAAATTAATCTCTATTGAAGACGCAAGAAATATTAATATACGTTCTGCTGTTGATACAGGAGATATACTTTTTGCAATGATTGGTACAATCGGTAATCCTGTTTTAGTAAAAAAAGATAGAGAATTTTGTATTAAAAATATGGCTTTATTCAAGGTAATAGATTGCAAGCTTTTTGATATGCTGTATCTTTTTTGGTATTTGCAAAAGGAGCAAGATACAATGAAAAAGAAAGCAAGTGGTGGAGTGCAATCATTTGTTTCTCTAAAATATTTAAGAAATTATCTATTACCGCTCCCTCCGCTCGCCGAACAAAAACGTATCGTTGCTAAAATAGAAAAACTGTTGCCATACGTTGAACGCTACGAAAAAGCCTACAACGAATTGCAGCAGCTTAATAAACGCTTTCCCGTTGATTTGCAAAAATCCGTATTGCAGCTTGCCATACAAGGCAGGCTTGTTTCTCAATGCCCGGAGGAAGGCAATGCGGAAGACCTTTATAAACAAATACAAGCCAAAAAACAAAACCTCATCAAAGCAGGCAAAATAAAAAAAGAAAAACCCCTGCCCGCAATTACCGACGACGAAAAGCCGTTTGAAATTCCCGATAGCTGGAAGTGGGTGAGGCTGGGGGAAGTTTTTACATTACAAGCCGGAAAAAATATAACATCTTCTAATATTTTCGAAGATCAGGATAAAAAACATAAGTATTTATGTTATGGTGGCAATGGAATTAGAGGTTATGTTTCCAATTATAATAGGCAAGGAAAGTATGCCATAATCGGAAGGCAGGGTGCTTTATGTGGAAATGTTAATATAGCCGAAGGCGATTTTTATGCAACGGAACATGCCGTTGTTGTTGACCATTATAATCTTACAGACGTTATATGGAGTTCGTTTTTTATTAAAGCATTAAATTTAAATCAATACGCAACGGCCACAGCGCAGCCAGGATTAGCTGTATCAAATATAGTGAAAGTTCTTATTCCTTTGCCCCCACTTGCTGAGCAAAAACGTATCGTTAATAAATTAGAAGAAATTTTACCGTTGTGTGATAAGTTGAAAGGGTAAATATTTTGTGTTATTTCTAAGACTAAATAAAAAGTTATTTAGTCTTAGAAAGTCATAGTTTAGTTTTAGAAATGAGTAATGGAAAAATTGAAATTAATAAGTGTATTTTAAAGATTTTTATACTAAGATGCTGGTGATAATATGGAATTCGTTATAAATAGTCTGCTTAGCTCATTGGGAGTTTTCGTTTTATTATTTTATGTTTTTGAAAAATATTTTCTTCCTAAAATTGTTGACGGAATTATTCAACAAGAATTAACGCGGCGTAAATATGAGTTTGCAAAATTAGAATATAATTTTAAGTTATATACTCAAAAACAGCATGAAGTATTTTTAAAATTTCATCAGTTATATGGTGAAGCTAAAGCGAGAAATTTATATTTAGTAGGGTTGCAATCTTGGCCCGATTTTTCAACATATAGCCGTCAAGATATTGTTGAATGGATGGATAGGCAAGAATTAAAAATATTAGATGCAACACGAACTAAAATTTTAAGTTATTATGATTCAGACTATAAAAATCGTGCAGTTGATGAGCTTAATAACCTAATGACAATCATTAATAATAATTTAGCAGAAAACTCTACCAGTATTGCTCATAATTTTGCTTTGGAAAATCAACTATATATTCCTGATGAGATATTTAACCTGTCACAAGAACTTTATAGTGAATTGTTTGATTTTAAAATTAAATATGCTGATTCACGAAATCAAAAACATGAAAATATAGAAGAGTATTTGAATGGCTTAAAAGAGTCAAAAGAAAAAATTGAAAATCTTTATGTAGAAATTACTAAAAAATTAAAAGAGCATATGCAGAAAGGTTCTTTGAATGAATGAAGAAGTAAGATTTGAATTTATAGAAAAAATTAAATATCTTGACAGGATATTTATGCCAATATATTTTAATTTAATGTTTTTTTGTTCTAAACATAAAGACATCCCCAAATGGTGTATGTATAGTGATTATTCTTTTGATAAAGTTAATAAGACTTACACTTTTGTTTTGATTCCAGCTGAAAGATATCTTATACCATTAAGCAGAACGATAGGCTCAAAAATTAAAAAAGACATAAAACATACAAGAACTATTAATGAAGATAAAATTAAAATATTTAATTCAAACATGGTGTTTAGCGTTTCGTTTATTCTTGATAACGAAAAAGAATTGATAGCATCAATTTCAAAAAATCAAATAGAAACATATTTAGAAGAATTATTGACAAATTTACAAAATCCAGAAAAAAAGAAAATAATAATTTTGCGTGAAGAAATGAAAAAGAAAAATTTTAATATAACGCTTCTTGATAGAATATTTTATCTGGCTTTTTTTGCTGCCTATATGGAATATAAATTTACTGTTGTTTTTGGGAAATTATTCGATGCTTTTGGTTGGTTTTCTGATAGAGATAATATGACAACAGCTTTTGATGGTGTATATTCAATTTTTTATAATGTTCATAGAAATAATCTTTTTTATTATTTGCATTATGAATGGGAAACGAGAAATGTACTAAAAAATTTAATGGTATTGGGAAAACATACAGCAGGTTTACCGGCACCTCAATTATTTAAAGATAAAAATTTATTTTATGATAACTATAATAGAATTGCAGATTATATTTGTGCAACAATAGCAGATTTTGATTTTAAAGAAAACAAAGTTAGCAAAGATAAATTTATAACGATGATAGAACATGTTTTAACAAATCCTAATCATAATTTATTGAGAGTAAGTAAAGAGAAATGTAGGGTTATTAGTTTTCATTATAGTGAAAACAGAAAAAAGTATGCAGATAAAATTCAAAAGATTAATAACAAAATAAAAGTAATTGAACAAAGAGAAAATAATGATACTTTGTATAACAAACGATTAGAAATTTTAGAATATTATTTAACAAAATATAAAAAAGAGTATGATAATTGTTATGACTAAAAAAGATGGATAATAATCGAGGCATTATCATGTTTAGCTTTACTGTCGACAACAAAAAAGTAACCGTTTATCCTGCTTTGGCGGAAGATAAGCCGGTGGTATATTTAACGACGTACAACGACGACGGCGGCGATGCTTATAACGCTTTAAAGAAACTGGACTGTCCGGATTTTACGTTGGTGACAATCAGCGGGTTGAACTGGGAAGCGGAGTTATCGCCGTGGGCGGCGGGTAATTTGTTTAAATACAGCGAGATGTTTACCGGCGGTGCGGGTGAATATTTAAAAACGCTGACGGAGCGCATTATGCCGCAGGCAGAAGCGTATGTGCCGGGGCAGGTTTTGTGGCGCGGCCTGGCGGGGTATTCGCTGGCCGGTTTGTTTACGGTGTATGCGTTGTACAAAACGAATTTGTTCAGCCGTGCGGCGAGCATGAGCGGTTCGCTGTGGTATCCGCAGTTTAAAGATTTTGCGCTGGCAAATAAAATGGCGGCGCTGCCGCAGCATTTGTATTTTTCGCTGGGCGACAGGGAGTGCAAAGCGCGCAATGCTTACCTTAAAACGGTGCAGGATTGTACAGAGGCGATTTTTGCGCACTGCCAAAGCCTCGGCATAGATGCTTTTTATGAGCTGAACTCCGGCGGGCATTACCGTGATATTATCAGCCGCAGCGCTGCCGGTGTTAACTGGATATTGACGAGATAAAAAATAACCCGCCGTTTGTAGTGGCGGGTTGTTTTG
The DNA here is from genome assembly GCA_949299135.1 of uncultured Phascolarctobacterium sp. Lineage (GTDB taxonomy): Bacteria > Bacillota > Negativicutes > Acidaminococcales > Acidaminococcaceae > Fusicatenibacter_A. The sequence continues at coordinate 41,450 of CASFZG010000010.1, read as the reverse complement.
GTTATAACTTCAAAACAGGTACGGATATGCACTATTACGGCTCGGCAAAAATGCTACGGCTCCTCCGATTCCGTCCGGGCTGCGCGGCCGGACTCCCGAAGGATAATGCCTTAAATTTAGCCGCCGTAGTTTTTGACTGTCGCCTTACAGTACATATCCTTACCTGTTTAATTTCTACTCCTTCTCATTCCACAGTGTAAAGCCAAGTATCAACGCGCCGCCGATGAGCTGGGTTACGGTCATCGGTTCGCCCAGAAGCAGGACGGAGATGCAGACGGCAACGAGCGGGTCGATGTAGCTTAAAATTGCTGCCTGCTGCCCGGTTAAATCCTTCAGCGAGGAGAAATACAAACAATAGGTAACGCCGGTGTGGAACAGGCCGACGGTTAAAAGGCACGCCCAGCCGGTGCCGTCCAGCCGGCTGAGGTTAATGCCGCTGCTGTACAGCACATACGGCAGAAGGGTAACGACGGCGGCCAGCAGCTGCAAAACGGTGCGCTGGATTCCGGCGACGTTTTTAATAAATTTGTTGAGCAAAATAACAGTGGCGTAAAATACTGCCGCGCCCAGCCCGAAGAAAATACCCGTCAGATTGGCGTTTTCATTACCGCCAAGGCCGATAATCATCACTAAACCCAGCGTGGACATGACAAAACAGATAATCTGTTTGACGGTCAGCCGCTCGCGGAACAGCAGCGGCGACGCGACGGTGACGATGACGGGGGCAAAGTAATAGCTCAGCGTTGCTGCGGAAATTGTAGTGTAGCGGTACGCCTGAAACAGCAAAATCCAGTTAATGCCCATGGCGATGCCGGAGGCTAATAAAAGCGGCAGCTCGCGCCCGGCGGATTTTAAACCCAGCCCGCCTTTATTGAACAGCAAAAGATACGCGACGATAAGCGCCGTCGCCAGTACGGCACGGTACAGCGCCAGTTCGCCGCTTGTAACGTCGATATTCCTTGTAAAAACGCCCAGCGTGCCGAAGATAACCATCGCCGCGCTGAACATCAGCCTTGCGCCGACATTTTTTTGCATAAGCTTTCCCTCACAATGCAAAGTAATTTTGTAACGGCATTTAAAAATCTGCCGTTTTATATTTAATATATTGATATTAGTGTAACTCTATTAAATAATCATGTCAACAAAAGTAATTAAATAAAAATACACGCCAAAATTTTGGCAAAGGCGTTTTTATCGCCGCCGATTTGTGGTACAATGTATCAGAAATTACATCGCCGTGGGCGGAAAGGGTGAAGCAGGTGGCGCAAAAAATTAAAAATTATCTGCGCGGCGACGCCGTTTTAAGCGTATCGCTGGTGCTGGCGCTTTTAAGCTGCCTGATTGAGCCGCCGAGCCTGCAATACCTGCGCTATATTGATTTTAACACGCTGATAATGCTGTTTTGCCTGATGCTGATTATTGAAGGGCTGCGCGGACAGAATTTTTTGCAGTTTATCGGCAGCCGCATTTTAATTAAGGTAAAAACGCGCCGCGGCATTGTGTTTACGCTGGTGTTTTTGTGTTTTATCAGCAGCATGTTCATCACTAACGACGTTTCGCTCATTACCTTTGTGCCCTTTGGCATTATGATTTTGGAAATGATTAACCTGACGGATAAAATGTGCGGCACGATAACGCTGATGACGATTGCCGCGAACCTTGGCAGCATGTTTACGCCGATTGGCAACCCGCAGAATTTGTATCTGTTTTCGCTTTCCGGCATGGGCGTGCCCGATTTTTTGGAGCTGATGTGGCTGTATACCGGGCTTGCGGCGTTTATGCTGACGGTGATTGTGGTTGTGTTTTACCCGGAGGAGCATTTGCAGCTTGATATGCGCACGGAGCAGCTTAACGACAAACGCGCCGTGGCGTTTTACCTTGTGCTGTTTACGCTGTGCGTTTTAACGGTGGCGCATTTTGTGCCGCACCTTGTACTTCTGGCAGTTGTTACGGCGGCGCTGCTGTACAAAAATAAAAAGCTGTTTGCACAGATTGATTATTCGCTTTTGCTTACATTTTTATTCTTTTTTATTTTCGTCGGCAACATGAACCACATCGGCAGCCTGCACGATTTTATCGGCAGCATTTTAACGGGCAACGAGGTACTGATAAGCGTCCTCGTCAGCCAGGTTATCAGCAATGTGCCGGCGGCGATGCTGCTTAGCGGTTACAGCGATAATTACGCAGCGCTCATCGTGGGCACCAACATGGGCGGGCTGGGCACGCTGATAGCGTCGATGGCAAGCCTTATCTCCTACAAGCAGGTGGCGGCAAAATATCCGCATTTAAGGCGGCAGTATTTAGCGATTTTTACCGTGGATAACTTAATATTTCTGGCGGCGCTGTATGCACTGTACCTGTTTTATTACGGCGGCACTGTTTAATCGGCGGTGCCGTTTTGTTTTTCGCAAGGAATATTTTTACAAAAAACACGTATAGCCTTGCGGTTATGTGTTATAAATGGTATGATAAAAGAGGATAATAAGTTTTGTCGTTAAGGAAGGGCACAAAGGAGGCTTCTTCCTGTTTCTTATTGTAAAAAACCGTATGGGGGGCAAAAAAATGATTGAACGTTATACCAGTCCGGAAATGGGCCATATCTGGACGCTGGAAAATGAATTCCGCACTATGCTGAAGGTGGAAATTTTAGCCTGCGAGGCTATGAACAAGCTCGGCATTGTGCCGGACGACGCTTTGCACGATATTCAGACGAAGGCTGATTTCCGCATTGAGCGCATTAAAGAAATTGAGGCAGTTACCAACCACGACATTATCGCCTTTTTAACCAATGTGGCTGAATATGTCGGCGACGCTTCCAAGTACATCCATAAGGGCTTAACCAGCAGCGACGTTAAGGACACCGCTATGGGCGTAATGATGCAACAGTCTGCCGATATTTTAATGGGCTTACTTGAAAAACTGCACGAGGTTTTAAAACGCCGCGCCGCAGAACACAAGCACACCATTATGATTGGCCGCACCCACGGCATTCACGCCGAACCGATGACTTTCGGCCTGAAATTTGCACTGTGGATGGACGAAACCGAACGCAATATGGAACGCTTAAAACAGGCGCGCGAGTTCATCTCCGTCGGCAAGCTTTCCGGCGCGGTTGGCACCTATTCCAACATCGACCCGTTTGTGGAAGAATATGTTTGCGAAAAGCTCGGCATTAAGGCTGCACGTCTGGCAACCCAGGTTATTCAGCGCGACCGCCACGCCGATTATTTAACCACCATTGCCATTATCGGCTCTTCGCTGGAAAAAATGGCAACCGAAATCCGCAATTTGCAGCGCACCGATATCCGCGAGGCGGAAGAATATTTTGCCCCGGGGCAGAAAGGCAGCTCCGCAATGCCGCATAAACGCAACCCGATTACCTGCGAAAAAATTTCCGGTATGGCAAGGCTGCTGCGCGGTTACGCCGTTGCCGCACTGGAGGACGTTACCCTGTGGCACGAACGCGATATTTCCCATTCTTCCGTAGAAAGGGTTATTTTGCCGGACGCTACCATTGCGCTTGACCATATGCTGCGCAAATTCATCAACATTGTGGATAAACTTTTAGTTTACCCGGACGCCATGATTGCCAACATGAACAAAACAGGCGGCCTTATCTTCAGCCAGAACCTTTTGATTGCCCTGGTAACCAAAGGCGTGCTGCGCGAAGACGCTTATAAATGGGTTCAGCGCAACGCTATGGCGCGCTGGCTGGAAGGCGCAGACTTTAAAACCAATGTTGAGCACGACCCCGATATTAAAAAATACCTTACCGATGAAGAAATTGAGCACTGCTTTGACCCCAGGCCGATGCTGCGTAATATAGACCTTATTATGGCACGCTTCGGATTATGATTATATAAGGAGAGATTGTTATGTCATCTGTTGTAGTTATCGGCGCCCAGTGGGGCGATGAAGGCAAAGGCAAGATTGTTGATTACCTGGCTCAGAAGGCTGACGCCGTTGTGCGTTATTCCGGCGGCTCTAACGCAGGGCACACCGTTGTTGTAGACGATGTTGCCTACAAGCTGCGCCTGTTGCCCTCCGGCGTTTTGTACAAAGATAAAATTAACATTTTGGGCAACGGCGTTGTTATTAACCCGGCTGTTGTGCTGGCAGAAATTGCCGGCATGAAGGAGCAGGGCATTGATTGCAGCAACCTGCTTATTTCTGACCGCAGCCATGTGGTAATGCCTTATCACATGCGCCTTGATGAATTGCAGGAAGCAGCGCTCGGCGACCATAAAATCGGCACCACCAAAGGTGGCATCGGCCCCTGCTATATGGATAAGGTGGCCCGCACCGGCATCCGCGTATGCGATTTAATGGAGCCCGACACCTTTGCCGAAAAGCTGCGCGTAAACCTTGAGGCTAAAAACGCCATTATTACCAAAATTTACGGCGCTGAACCGTTTGACTATGACACTGTTTTAAAAGAATACCTGGCTTATGCCGAAGAACTGCGCCCGCATGTTTGCGACACCGGCGTAGTTTTGGGCGAAGTGTTTGAGGCAGGCAAAAACGTGCTGTTTGAAGGCGCGCAGGCAACCTTCCTTGATATTGACCACGGCACCTACCCGTATGTAACCAGCTCTAACCCGACTGCTGCCAATGCGGCAACCGGCAGCGGCGTTGGCCCGCTGTGCATCAACCATGTGGTTGGCGTTGTTAAGGCTTACACCACCCGCGTAGGCGAAGGCCCGTTTGTTTGCGAGCAGCTGAACGCTGACGGCGATATGCTGCGTGAACGCGGACACGAATACGGCACCGTTACCGGCCGTCCGCGCCGCTGCGGCTGGCTGGATGCATTTATGCTGAAATACAGCGCGCGCGTTAACAGCCTTGACTGCCTTGCCGTAACCCGTCTGGATATTCTGGACGACCTGCCGGTTATTAAAATGTGCGTCGGCTATAAGCTGAACGGCGAAGAAATTAAACAAATTCCGGCCAGCTTGAAGGTATTGGGTCAGGTTGAACCGGTTTACGAGGAGTTTGAAGGCTGGATGACCGACATCAGCGGTATCCGCAAATATGAGGACCTGCCGGAAAACTGCAAAAAATATTTAAAACGCATGAGCGAAGTGGCAGGCGTGGAAATCGGCATTGTTTCCGTCGGCCCGGACCGCGAACAGACCATGGTTTTGAAAAAACTGTTTTAAGATTGGCTTAACTTAATAACAACGGCACAGCTTTAAAGGCTGTGCCGTTTTGGTATACGGGGTGGATTATGGCATTTGATTATGTACTTCATAAAGGTGCGCGCAGTGAGGCGGGGCTGCAAAGCGTAACGCCTGCGCAAGCGGATATGGCGCAGAAGTTCCACAGCGGCATTGAAGGCTATGCGGCAACGCCGCTGGTAAATTTGCCTGCATGGGCGCAAAAAATTAGTGTTAGCAAAATATGGGTTAAGGACGAAAGCAAACGCTTTGGGCTGAACGCTTTTAAAGCGCTGGGCGGCAGCTACGCCATTGCCAGATATCTGTGCGGCAAACTGGGCATACCGGTGGATGAAAACGCTTTTAACATTCTGCGCAGTGATGAAGCCCGCCAAAAGCTGGGGCGGATTACCTTTGTAACGGCGACAGACGGCAATCACGGGCGCGGCGTGGCATGGGCGGCAAAGCTTTTGGGGCACAAGGCGGTTGTATATCTGCCGGAAGGCAGCAGTTTGGAACGCTTGAACAACATCCGCGCGCTGGGCGCAGAAGCGGAGATTACCAAATTTAATTATGACAGCGCGGTGCGCCTTGCTTACGCCATGAGCAAAAAGCACGGCTGGGTGATGGTGCAGGACACTGCGTGGCCGGGCTACGAGGAAATACCTACGTGGATTATGCAGGGCTATACAACGATGGCGCAGGAGATTGCCGCGCAGCTTAACGGTGAAGTGCCGACGCATTTGTTTTTGCAGGCGGGCGTTGGCAGCATGGCGGGCGCTGTGCTTGGTTATTTTGCTGCTCTGTGGGGCGGTAAAACGCCGGTTACGGTTATCTGCGAGCCGGATAAGGCGGCGTGCCTGTATAAAACGGCGGCAGCGGGCGACGGGCAAATCCACAAGGTCGGCGGCAAAATGGACAGCATGATGGCGGGGCTTTGCTGCGGCGAGCCTTGCACGGTAAGCTGGGATATAATCGATAATTTTGCGTCGGCGTTTGTGGCGTGCAGCGACGAATACGCGGCGCGCGGCATGTGCCTTTTGGGTAAGCCGCCGGCTGGTGACGCGCGGGTGGTTTCCGGCGAATCGGGAGCGGTAACGGCTGGCGTGCTGGACGCTATTATGACGGAGCATGAGCTTGCGCCGCTGCGTGAGGCGTTAGGCTTAAACGAAAGCTCCTGCGTGCTGCTGATAAGCACCGAAGGTGATACGGATAAAGTAAACTACTTAAAAGTGCTGACCGGCAAATGGCAGCAGAAATAAAAAAAGAGGGCTGATAAAATTATCAGTCCTCTTTTTGTTTGGCTTTTTATAAATGGTTGTTCGCTGCTTCGGCAAGCATCATGTTGGCATCGTTAAGCTGTACGCGCACCGGCACGATAATTTTCTGCCCCGGCTGCAAGTCGGTGCTTGCCAGCCCGTTGGCTTCGCAAATGCGGTAGATAACCGCGCGCACGTCCTCGCCGTCCTCCGTCCAGCGGGAGGCAATATCCCACATGGTGTCACCGCTGTACACGGTTACGGTTTTGGTGGTGTAAACTTCATCAGCTGCGGCGCAGGTGCCCAAAACATAGCCGCTGTATAATAAAAGGCTTGCCATAATTACAGTTATAAGCTTTTTCATAAATAATCAACTGCCTTTCAAAACATCTGTTCGTTATAAATATAATAAAACGAACATCACATTTTGTCAAGCATATTTATGAAAATTTGTTCGTAAAATATCTAAAAAGGCAAACGCTTACGAAACAACCCACATATAAAACGGCATAACAACAATCGCCAGCACGGTGGTAACAACCGTCAGCGTCGCCGCATATTCGTAATCTGCGCCGTAGTTTTTGGCAAGCACCGGCAAAACGGAAGGCGCAGGCATGGCTGCCTGAATGGTAAATACCTGCGTCATCAAGGGCGGTATGCCAACCAGCGGCGCCATTAAAATAATGCCCAGCGGGCACACAACAAAGCGCCCGAACAGCGCCAGCAAAATCATGCGGTCAAAATGGATTTTGCTCCAGTCCGCGTTGCTGACAACCGCGCCGATAAACAGCATCGCCAGCGGCGTCGTCATGTTGCCCATGTAGCGGAACGAAACGAGCAGCGGGTGCGGCAGATGCAGCTCCAGCATCACCAGCGTAAAACCGATGGCAAAACCGGCCAGCGGCGGGTTAATAATGTGCTTTAAGGTTTGCAGGCTAAACAGCGGCGGTACTTTTTCGCTGCCGTCCACGGCGATGATATGCGCCGCTACAACCCAGAACACTACAGTGTTGGCCATGTAGTAAACCAGCACAAACGGTATGCATTTGGTGCCGAACAATTCCGTTGATAACGGCAGGCCGATTAAAATTGTGTTGGTAACAAAAAATACTGCTGCCAGAACGCCGCGCCTTCCCCTGGGGATATTGGCAAAGCGCACAACAAGCTGGCCCACGATAAAGCAGATAATCATCGACGAAACGGCGACCGGCAGGCCGCTGCTCATCTGGATAACCGTGTCGTGCGTCAGCGTTTCCGTTAAATTGACAATCATATATAACGGCAGACAGATTTTGGTAATCAGTTTGGAAATCAGGTTCAGGCTTTCGTCCGAAAACCAGTGGTGGCTGCCAAGGTAATAGCCTGCCAGCACCATCAGGCTGACGGTAAAAACGCCTTCAAACGCATGCAGTACAATATCCACGCGGGTTCACATCCTTTCCGCCGGATTTAAATCAGTTGGCTGCGTTTTTTACTTCCTCAATTTTGGCTTTCATCCATTCAATCATCGCCAGCTTGCCAAACTCGTACCAGGTGGTGCAGTTGCTGTTTTTGGCAATGTAAGCGTTCCATTTTTCCTGGTTTACGTTTTCAACCTCCAGCAGGTTCATAATGCCGAAGCCGCTGCGGATGACCAGATCGTTCAGCGAAGTGAATTTGCTGTGCTCCTGCAAAAATTTATCGTTGAACAGCGCCGGGAAGGAAACAAGGCTCAACGCCTTGCCAAGCTCCTTGTCCTTTTTAAAAATATCAAGATAATGCTGAAACTCTTTTTCAATATCCATGTTTTCTTTATTTTCCATTGTCAACGCCTCCGGCTTATAGTTTTTTTAAATGAAATTTATGCTTTTATTTTAACACATACAGCCAAAATAAAAAACCGTTAATTTTTTATTTTATCCGCCGTGGGCGGGATGGTGAAAAAACAAGTTTTTATTGAATTCCTACTGCGTTAGTAGTAAAATATTTTTACGAAAGGAGTTTGGGCATGAAGATTTCAACTAAGGGGCGTTACGCTTTGCGCTTAATGCTCGATTTGGCAAACAATCATCAATACGGCTACACTCCGGTTAAGGAAATTTCGCTGCGGCAGGATATTTCGGACAAGTATCTGGAGCAGATTATCAGCCGTTTAAGCAAGGCGGGGCTGGTGGTAAGCGCCCGCGGCGCGCAGGGCGGTTATAAACTGGCAAAGGAACCGGAAGCCTGCACGGTGGGCGAGATTCTGCGCGTGCTGGAGGGCGACCTTGCCCCGGTAGCGTGTGCGGCGTCGGTGCATCCGGCAAGCTGCCCGCGCGTGGACGACTGCGTAACGACGGAGGTGTGGCGGCGCATCGGTAACGCGATTAACGGCGTCGTCGATAACATCACGCTGGCCGATTTAATGCAGTGGCAGGACGAAAAATGCTGCTGTAAATAAAGCCGTTTAAAACTTTTGCGATAAATATCTGGGAGGAATTTTTTATGGAGAACTTAACACGCGAACAGGCCTGGGAATTATTAAATGAATATAACAAGGACCCGTTTCATCTGCGCCATGCGCTGACGGTGGAGGGCGTTATGCGCTGGTACGCCAATGAGCTTGGCTACGGCGATGAAGCCGATTTTTGGGCGCTGGCAGGTTTACTGCACGACCTTGATTTTGAAATGTACCCGGAACAGCACTGCGTAAAATCGCAGGAGATTATGCGCGAACGCGGCATTGACGAAAAACTCATCCGCGCTACGGCGTGCCACGGCTACGGCTTATGCGTGGATATTGCGCCGGAACATCAGATGGAAAAGGTGCTGTTTGCGGCTGACGAACTGACCGGCCTCATCGGCGCGGCGGCTTTAATGCGCCCGTCCAAAAGCGTCAGCGATATGGAAGTAAAATCGCTGAAGAAAAAGTTTAAGGATAAAAAATTTGCTGCGGGCTGCCACCGCGAGGTTATCGCGCAGGGCGCGGAAATGCTTGGCTGGACGCTGGACGAGCTGTTTGAAAAAACCATTGCCGCCATGCGTGTGGACGAAGCGAAGATTAACGAAATCTGCGCCGGTTTTGAAAAGCAATGAGCAGGAAGGTTTTAGCCGCCATGAGCGGCGGCGTGGACAGTTCGGCGGCGGCGCTGATGCTTTTGCGGCAGGGCTATGAGGTTGTGGGCGCGACGGCGCGGATGTTCGGCGGCGAGGATATAGGGCTGCCGGGCGCGGCGCTGAACATTGAGCGCGACATTAAGGACGCGCAGGCGGTTGCGGCAAAGCTGGGCATTGAACACAAGGTTGTCGATTTGTGCGGCTGCTTCCGCAGCAAGGTCATCCGCCATTTTATTGAGGAATATCAGTGCGGGCGCACACCGAACCCGTGTGTGGACTGCAACAAATACATCAAGTTCGGCGCGCTTTTGGATTACGCCAAAGCGCTGGGCTGCGATTATTTAGCGACAGGGCATTACGCGCGCATTTTTTATGATGAGGAGCGCGGACGCTGGTTGCTGGCGCGCGGCGAGGACCGGCGTAAGGACCAGAGCTATATGCTGTTCAGCCTGACGCAGGAGCAGCTTGCGCATGTGCTTTTGCCGCTGGCAGAAGTAAGTAAGGACGAAATACGCCAAACGGCGGAAGCGGCGGGGCTGGTAACGGCGCAGAAGCCGGATAGCCAGGACATTTGTTTTGTGCCTGACGGCGATTATGCCGGGCTGATTGAGCGCGTGGAAAAGGTGCAGCCTGCTGCCGGTAATTTTGTGCATATCAACGGGCAGGTGCTGGGCAGGCACAAGGGCATGATAAATTACACCATCGGCCAGCGCAAGGGGTTGGGCATTGCCTACGAATACCCGCTGTACGTTATCGATAAGGACATGGCAAGCGGCAACGTCATCGTCGGCCCGCAGGAGGCATTGTTTGCTAAAGCCCTGCTGGCGGAAAACTGCAATTTTATTATGATTGACAAGCTGGACGCGCCGCTGCGTGTAACCGCCAAAACACGCTACCGTCAGGAGGACGTGCCCGCGACGATTGAGCCTTGCGGCGATTGCGTAAAGGTTACGTTTGATGAGCCGATGCGCGCCGTAACGCCGGGGCAGACCGTGGTATTTTACAGCGGCGAATACGTTGTCGGCGGCGGCATTATTAAAACCGCGTTAAAGGAGTAAACCATGAAGAAAACTATCGGTATTTTAACGGCGTGCCTGCTGTTGACAGGCGGCGTACAGGCGGCAGAAGTGCAGCACGCGCCCAACGCCATCACGTCTGATATGCTGGCAGCGGTCAATGCGCAGCTGAACGCGCCGGAAGCAAAAGAAAGCAGCGAAGCGGCCAAAAAGCCGCCGGTTATAGATAAAACGCAGGTGCAAAACGGCAATGTAAAAACCGCACAGAACGTAAAATCCGCCCAGAAGGGCGAAGCCAAAGAAAAAACTGCGCAGCAGGTTAAAAAAGAACCGCGCGTAGTGCGAAAAACGGTTAAAATAACGCCGCCGCAGGAAAAATGGTACTTAACCAAACCGACTGATTTTACTTACTATGTGAATAAAGAAGGCGCAGCTTACAGCCTGGCGATTCCGTATGCGTTCGGCAGCGATTTGCTGGCAGGCTTGCCCGTAAGCGGGCCGATGATTGCCAGAGGCGTGAGCGACACTGTGGCGATGAGCTTTAACGCCGCTGCTGTTGGTGATGCGCCGCAGGTTTTTAAAGCGGCACTGGCGGGCAAAAAACAGCTGCCGCCGCCCGCACCGCTAACAAAGCACATAACGCTGCCTGCGGATAAAGCCAAAGGCACGCCTGCCGAAGAAGTTATCGAGATAACCGAATTTGAAGCGCCGCCGCAGTACAGTTACGAACAGGTGGACGTAACGCCGCTCGGCCTGCCGGAGCAGCTGAAAAATTTAACGCTGGTGGAAGCGGGCGAGTACAAGACCTTTCAGGGGCTGAACTCGCAGTACATGCAGTTTAAATGCACATCCGGCGGCGTGCCGTGCATGGTGCGCTTAACGCTGACGCAGCACAGCGGCTACCAGTACACGGGCTTTTATCTGTTCCCGGAAGCGCAGCGCTTAACCTTCATTCCGCTGGCGAATTATTCCGCCCGCAGTTTGCAGTGCGGCAGCCGTTCCGTTTTTGACAGGTTTTAATAAAGTTTTGGGCAATAAAAAAGCACCCTGATTTAAAATCAGAGTGCTTTTTGTTTATTATGGCAAATTACAGAGCAGCCGGAACTTCGCCGTCGTCGGAAAGTTTGCCTTTAAGGTCGTGGTCAACCATTGCGCATACGCAAGCGTCGGACCATACGTTTTCAGCGGTTTCGATCATGTCGATAATGGTGTAAATCGGAAGGATAATACCCATTAAGCCAATCGGTGCGCCAATGCCTGCCATCAGAGAGAGGGTCAGGAAGTAGCAGCCCATCGGTACGCCTGCGTTGCCTACTGCAGCAAGAACTGCAATGCATACCCAGGTCAGCATGGTGGTCATGGTCATTTCAAAACCGGCATTCTGCATAATGAACAGGGAAGTTACCAGAATGAAAGCTGCGCAGCCATTCATGTTGATGGTGGTGCAGATAGGCAGTACGAAGCGGGAAACTTTCGGGTTGCATTTCAGGTTCTGTTCGGAGCATGCCAGGGTTACAGGCAGGGTACCGGCAGAGCTCTTGGTAAAGAGTGCAACAGCGATTGCCTGGCCCATCTGGCGCATAACGTAAATCGGGTTAAGGCCGCGGATTATGAGGATAATCGGCAGAACGATGAAGAACTGAATAGCGTTGCCGAGCATTACAACTGCGGTGTATTTGCCCAGTGCGCCAACGATTACGCCTGCTTCAATCTGTGCGGAAAGCTGGCCTGCGAAAGCAACGATACCAATCGGCAGAACATAAAGGATAGCACGGATAAGGGTGAATGCCAGTTCCTGAACGCCCTGAATGATTTTAAGGAGTGCTTCGCGGTTTTCGGTTTTCGGCATGAAAGCCAGTGCCAGACCAACTGCAGCAGCAATAAGCATAACGGAAAGTACGTTGCCGGAAAGGAACGGAGCAAGTACGTTGTTCGGGATAACGCCGAGGATGTGGTCATAGTAGCTGAGAGCTGCTACGCTCTGTCCTTTAACAACGTCGGAACCTGCGTTAACGATTTCAGCCGGCAGGTTATCCGGGGCAATGTACAGGTACAGGCCCAAACCGATAAAGGCGGCTAAAAATGTAGTAAGTAAGGTGTACACAACTGCGTGTGCAAAAATAATACCGGTTTCTTTGTTACCGCCAAGTGCCGCCAGCGTGGTGATAACCGCAAGCGCGATGGTAGGAACCGCAATAAACTGGAACAGACGGGTAAATACGGTTGCTACGAAATTAAAGAATTCATTCAGAGCCGGGATACCCATCCAGCCCAAAACAGCACCAAGAATCAGCGCCGCAAACCACAGAACAAACTGGCTGTTGTTGGATTTAGCCTTGGTTTCGCGGATGATGGAATCGGCTGTTTCCTTCACATCAACTTTTTTGTTTTCATCAGTCATGTGAAATACCTCTTTTCTTTTAAATTTTTACGCGAAGTAATGTTGTTCCCATACCGTTACTTCGCCTTATAAAATTAATTATACCATATAATGCCATAATGGCAAGGAAAAAGTATACACTATTTAATGTATACAGTGCATTTGGCAGAAAATTCTAAATCTTGCGGCGCTTTTGTAAAAAATTTTACAAAAATATCACAGCCTTCAATCCCCAACGGATATGTTATAATTAAACTATCTTATAAATGAGGTGAACGCCATGAAAAAATTTTTGTTAAGCCTTGCGGCGGTTTGCACGCTGCTTATTTTTAACGCTGCCTGCGCCTTAGCGGCGGATTTCGGCCCGGGCCAGCGCACGATAGAGCTTTTGGGCGGCGCTTTAAACAGCGATAAACATCCGGTGCATCTTGTGGTGCAGCAAACCATCGACATGAAGGACGTGCTGGAGCCCGATGCTTACGCCAAACTGACGACTGCGCAGAAGGTTCGTTACATCCGCACGGAATATAATGAAATGAACGGCATTAACGCCGAGCGCAGCGTTACCACCGACGGCGAAGGCAAAGTGCTGCGCGATTACTGCACCTTTGCCAAAGGCGGGCGCTGGTATTTTATTGACTATGTTAACAAAACCTATGACGAGCTGCCGGAACTGCCGGGCATGAGCCTGCCGTTTGCCGAAACGCTGGTAAGCTGGTTTAACGAACGCCCCCAAAGCGGCCGCAGCCTGACCGGCGAGGACTACGACATGATGACGCAGGGCGAGCGCGTGATGTATTTTTATTTTGCCAAAGGCACTGCCGATTGGCTGGGCTACGAAGTAAACACTCTGCCGCGCTTTAACGTGGTGGAGATGAGCAGCACCGTCGATGCGGAAACTGCTTTTGCCTTGCCGCCGGCTGATTTTACCCGCCAGGCTAACGAGCAGATGCGCAGCTATGCCGCGAAACTGATGCAGAACAGATAACGGAGCAAAGCCATGAAACTGATAAAAACTTACCTGCCGGTGCTTTTTACGGTATGCCTGCTGCTTTTTAACGCACACGCCGCACTGGCGGAAGAAATCAAAGACGTCGAGCCCGGCAACGCCTACATACCGGAGGACACGGTTTTAAACCTTGTACTGGTGGATAAGCTCGACAGCAACGTGCATAAAAAAGGCGACCGCGTTAAATTTACGCTGAAGGATGACCTGACGGTGGAAAACATCGTCATCATACCGCAGGGGACGGAGCTTGGAGGCGTAATCCGCAAAGCGCACGGCAGCCGCATTTTTAACCAGAGCGCCGTTATCCGCGTTAAGCTGGACGACGTGCTTCTGCCTAACGGCAAACCGGTCAGCTTTCCGCAGGACGTAAAAATTAAAGGCGGTATCAACTACGCCAACATGGCAGTAAGCACGGCAATAGGCTTTGTAGTGCCGCTTTCCGGGATGTTTTTTAAAGGGCGCGAAATTGATTTGGAGCACGGCACGATTATTGATTACAAACTGAAAGACAACATTGATTTGGGCTTAACCAAAATGGACCTGGTGAAAATGAAAAGCGTTGAGCGTGCGCAAAACGCAGCATAAAAATAAACCGGCAGGGCGTATACCTTGCCGGTTTTTGCGTAACAGACAAAATCAACTGAGCTACCGAGGCATAATGGCGACCCGGATGGGACTCGAACCCACGACCTCCGCCGTGACAGGGCGGCATTCTAACCAACTGAACCACCGGGCCGTATTAAGTTAAGAAATGGTGGGCGCTAACGGGATCGAACCGCTGACATTCTGCTTGTAAGGCAGACGCTCTCCCAGCTGAGCTAAGCGCCCATATGGTGACCGGTGGGGGAATCGAACCCCCGATACCGCCGTGAAAGGGCGGTGTCTTAACCGCTTGACCAACCGGCCACATGGTGACCCATGTAGGCCTCGAACCTACGACACCCTGATTAAGAGTCAGGTGCTCTACCAACTGAGCTAATGGGCCAAGCAAGTTTTGCAACTGTGCAAGAAATAGTATATCTGCTTTAGCGCCTCCCGTCAAGTGTTTTTGTAAAAAAATTTTAAAAACCTGCGGCGTTTTGCTAAAAAATTCGATTTAATTAAAACCTTTTTCCCGTTTTACTTTAATATTGCCGTCGTTTGTGCTACAATAATAGTATTATTTAACAAAGCAATTTTGGAGGAATGCACATGTTAGACATGAATTTTGTCAGGGAAAATCCTGATGCGGTGAAGGAAGCGCTGGCAAAGCGCCATTCCAAAATAGATTTAGACGCTTTTTTAGAGCTTGATAAACAGCGCCGCGAAGTTATTTTGAGCGTTGAAAAACTGAAAAACCAGCGCAACAGCGCATCTCAGGAAATCGGCCGCATGAAAAAAGCCGGTGAGAACGCTGATGCACAGATGGCAGCAGTACGCGCACTGGGTGAAGAAATTGCCGCAGGCGACGCCAAACTGAAAGAAATCGAAGGCGAACTTAACGCTATTCTGTACACTATTCCTAATATGCCCGCGCCGGATGTGCCGGTTGGCGAAGACGATTCCGACAATCCGGAAGTACGCCGCTGGGGTGAACCGCGCAAATTTGATTTTGAGCCGCAGGCCCATTGGGATATCGGCGAAAAGCTTGGCATTTTGGATTTTGACCGTGCCGCCAAAGTTACCGGCGCACGCTTTACCTTCTACAAAGGCCTCGGTTCCCGTCTGGAACGCGCGGTAATCAATTTCTTCCTTGATATTAACACCAAAGAACACGGCTATACTGAAATGTTCACGCCGTTCATGGCTAACAGCAACACTCTGTTCGGTACCGGCCAATTGCCGAAATTTGCCGAAGATATGTTCAAGCTGGAAGGCCTTGATTATTATTTAATCCCGACGGCGGAGGTTACCTTAACCAATTACCATGCCGGTGAAATTTTAAACGCCGACGACCTGCCGAAGTATTACACAGCTTACAGTGCCTGCTTCCGCAGCGAAGCCGGCAGCGCCGGACGCGATACCCGCGGCCTGATCCGCCAGCACCAGTTTAATAAGGTAGAAATGGTTAAGATTGTTAAACCTGAAACAAGCTGGGACGAACTGGACAAGCTGACCCACAATGCGGAACATTTGCTGCAGTTACTGGGCCTGCCGTACCGCGTTGTACGCCTTTGCACCGGTGATTTGGGCTTCAGCAGCGCAACCACTTACGACCTTGAAGTATGGCTGCCTGCCGCCAATATGTACCGCGAAATTTCCAGCTGCTCCAACTGCCTCGATTTCCAGGCACGCCGCGCTAACATCCGTTTCCGCCGCGACGCGAAAGCAAAACCGGAATATGCACATACCCTTAACGGTTCCGGCCTTGCTGTCGGCCGTACTGTATGCGCTATTCTGGAAAATTACCAGCAGGCTGACGGCAGCGTGGTTATTCCGGAAGTTCTGCGCCCCTACATGGGCTGCGACGTTATTGCCGCACCGGAAAAATAATCAGTTTAAACTTAATGGCTCTGCCCTTAAAAGGCAGGGCCTTTTTATTTGCCGTATTTTGTCCTTAGCTTTGGCTGGCGGCACAATATTTTGTATAGGGGCGTTATGATGAAAAAATCCTAAAAAATCAGCATTTTTCCACTTAAATTTGCCGCTATCCGTGATTATTTTAGTTTTGGTTTAAACTCCTTTAAAAACTTGTAATTTCTTTCATTTTCCTATTGTACTTTCTGAAAATTGTGGTACAATCATATACGTTAATTAATGCATAGGCAAGGGGAGAGTGGATATGAAAAAAGAAAAATATTTTCAGTTAAACCAGACAGCGGTTGAAGCACTGGCAGAAAAATACGGAACGCCGTTACTCGTGCTTTCGCTGGAGCAGATTGAAAAAAATTATAACCTTCTGCGCACTCATATGCCGCGCGTTAAAGTATTTTACGCCATTAAGGCCAATCCCCACAGGCGCATTCTGGAGCTGATGCGTGACCTCGGCTCTAACTTTGACGTTGCTTCCGACGGCGAGATTATGGAGCTTGCTTCTTTGGGCGTGGACGGCAGCAGGATGATTTACGCCAATCCGATGAAAACGGTAAACGGTTTGCGTGCCTGCCGTAATGCCGGTGTAGGCAAGATGACCTTTGACAGCGCAGGTGAGATAGATAAAATGGCGCGTGAGTGCCCGGGTGCAACGGCGCTCCTGCGTATCAGGATAGATAATTCTTCGGCACATGTCGACTTAAATAAAAAATTCGGCGCAGGCCGCGAGCAGGCTTTGGAGCTTTTGCAGAAGGCGAAAGCGGCGGGGCTTGACGCTGCGGGCATTGCTTTCCATGTAGGCAGCCAGACGACGAGCGCCGACCCGTATCTGAACGCGCTGGACATTGCGCGCGAAATTTTTGAAGAAGCTGTGGCAAACGGCATGCAGCTGCGCATTATGGATATCGGCGGGGGTTTTCCTATCCCCGAACCGAAGGTGCGTTTTAACCTTGCGGAGATGCTTAAACAAATTAACGCGCGCCTTGATGAGGACTTTCCGGGCGTGGAAATCTGGTGCGAACCGGGGCGCTTTATCTGCGGTACGGCGGTGAACCTTATTACCAGCGTCATTGGCGTGACGGAACGCGGCGGGCAGCCGTGGTACTTCCTTGACGACGGCTTGTACGGGACTTTTTCCGGCGTGTTGTTTGACCAGTGGGATTTCAAGCTTATCAGCTTTAAGGAAGGCGAGCAGGTGGCGGCAACTTTTGCGGGGCCGAGCTGCGATTCGCTGGATATTATGTTCCGCGGCAAAATGACGGTGCGCCAGGAGGAGGGCGACTTAATCCTCGTTCCTATCTGCGGCGCGTATACTTCCGCATCGGCGACGACGTTCAACGGCTTCAGCAAGGCCAACTTTGTGGTGTGGGAGGATGTTAAAGGCGAAATCCCTGAAGTATCGCCCGCAAAGGAACAGTAAATTTTGCCTTTAGTCCGTTTGGATACTTATAGAAGGTAATAAATGTTACAAAAAGTTAATAATTTTAATAATTTACAGAAAAACTTGACAAATCTCTGTCAGGAGTGTATAATTTGCATTGTGCAATGATATTTTTTATGCATTGCCTGACAGACGCTTTCCCTTATTTTAGGCTGCTGTGCGCACATCTTTCGGTGTGAGCCGCAGCCTTTTTTTATTTAAGCCCCGCTGATTATATGGTATAATTAAACCGCTGAACGATAACAAAAGCGTTTATATATAAGGAGGTAAAAATATGGACCAGCAGGAATGGATGGGTTATGTATCCCGCCTGGCTAACGGCGAATATCCCGTGCCGGTGGGTATGATACAGGATTATAACGACTGGCGCTGCCGCTCTATTGTGGGGCGTGCGCTGTACTGGATGGGCGACACCGAAAGCGCGATGCGCGTTTTAAGCACCGTGGTGGAGGTTGAGCCGAACATGGACGACGACCCGGAATACGGCTTGAGCGAGGCGGAACACAAAGTTTTGTGCCTGCGCGACATTGCCGAAATTGTGTGGAAGCTGGCAAAAAGCGAAGAAGCGGCGCTGACTTATTTGCAGCAGGCTTATGACATTGCCCGTGCTTACACGCACACCTTTCACAGCTGCGCGCGCGGCGATATGTTTTACCGCCGCCTGACTGTGCTGCGCGAAGCAGGCAAGGAAGAACAGGCTGTTACGGAAGCGCAGCAGATGGTAGAAGCCGAAAAGGATAAAAACGGCGTGAACCCTTATAAATATTTTGCGCTGAAGTTTTTGGCCGAGGATGCGCACAGCGCCGGTGACGACGCTAAGGCAGCAGATATTTACGCCGAAGCGTTTAAATATTACCCGCGCAACGATATTGCCGAGCGCGATTTGGCAAAAGCTGCGGCAGAAACCGACGCCGCCAAACGCTATAAAGCATACGAATTTTGCAGCACCGTGCAGTATATGCCTTGGGAAAAGCAGCGCCCCATTGTGCTGCGCCGCGGCATTGACGGCTGATTGACGGGCGCCCTTGCATTATGCAGGGGCGTTTTTATTTTTAGTAGCCAGAAGTTCACATTTATGTTACAATAGTACCAGCTACTAATAATTTGATGAGGTGACAACGTGAAAGTTAAAAACAAACTGATTGCCCTGGGCGTGCTGTGCGCTTTGGGCGTGCCGCAGATAGCGGGTGCAGAAGGCTTTGCCATTAACGAATGGAGTGCGGAAGGTGTTGCCATGGGCGGGGCGCGCATGTTTGCCGAAGGCGATGCTGCCAACGTGGCGTACAACCCGGCTTCTATCACTAAAGTGGATGGCGAGGCGTTTAAGGTAAGCGCAACCTACCTTAGCCCGCACGGCGAATATGATTTATATGATGAAACCGATACTGTTATTGATAGTGGTACTAACCGCGTGCATTTTGGTTTTGCACCGGGTACTTACTATGTAAAAAAGTTGAATGATAAAGACTGGTTCGGCATCGGCGCATTCAGCCGCTTTGCCATGGTGTCTGAATTTGAACGCGATTCTGCCGTTTCTACCAACGCATTTGTATCTCGCTTAGATGGCGTGAGTGTTACGCCGACCTTTGCACATAAATTTGACGACAAATGGAGCGCTGCTATTGGCGCGGAAGTTAACTATGTGCGTTTGACCATGGAGAAAAATGCTCTTCACAATCCTCTTGTTACAACCCCTACTCATACCAAAGGTGAAAGCTATGCTTTGGGCTGGAATGCTGCTGCTAACTATGCTTTTGATGATAAAAACGAAATTGGCGTAGTTTACCGCAGCCGTATTAAACATTCCATGGAAGCAGATTTTAATGCTTATGGTGTACCTATAACTGATGCTTATGGCAATTCTACTGGTAAGTTTACAGATCTTTCCGGTGATGCTTACGGCGAAGTAACGCTGCCGGAATCCTGGCATATCGGTTACAGCCACAAGTTTGATGATAAAACCCGTGTGGAATTAAATGCCGTGCGTACCGGCTGGGACACTTATAAAAATCTTGATATAATGATAAGTGGAACTGGTGGCATGGATGGTATGCATCCTAATGCAAAGAATTGGGATGACGGCTGGCGTTACGCTATCGGTATTGAACATAAGCTGAGCGATAAATATACCGTAATGGCCGGTTTTGCTTACGATGAATCTTCCATCCCTTATTACGGCGGCGACTTTATGGTGCCGACCGGCAACCGCCGCACCTATTCCATCGGCGCACGTTATAACGATAAGGACCAGACCGTAGCTCTGGCGCTGGGCTGGATGGACGTAGGTGATTTGCGTTTTGCATTTAGTGATGATGATCCTTACACAACTGGTCATCACGCCCACACGCACGACAGCTTTACCAAAATTATCGGCATCAGCTACCAGCGCAATTTCTAAAACTAAGTAAAATTTTTAAAATCCCTGTTTTTCAGCAGGGATTTTTTGTTTTTATCAGCGTAAGCGTTTTTGTAATTTATGCAATTTTGTATTATAATTATAAAAGATATGTATTTGCCTGCGCCGCCTGTGCGGGGCAGTTATGGAAGGATGATGAAGTATGAAAACTTATGCTCCCGTTACCGAAGAAGTAATTGAAGCATTAAAAGGCGTTGTGGGCGCTGAATATGTGCTGAATGACGCCGAAACATTGGAACACTATCAGACCGACGAGGAAACCGACTGCCGCAAGTTCCACAAGCCGGAAGTTGTTGTTAAACCGGCTAACGCCGAAGAAATTGCGGAAATTATGAAGCTTGCCAATAAATTTGACGTGCCTGTAACCGTGCGCAGTGCAGGCACCAGCCTTGCCGACGGCGCTATCCCGGTTTACGGCGGCATTGTGCTTTTGATGGAACGTCTGAACAAAGTGCTGGAGCTGAACACCGAAGGCATGTACCTTGTTACGGAAGCAGGCGTGCCGACGATTGATATTCAAAAGATGGCCAACGAAGCAGGCTATCTGTACGCAGGCGACCCGTGCAGCGCCGACAGCTGCCTTATCGGCGGCAACCTGGCAACCAATGCGGGCGGCAACAAAGCTGTGCGTTACGGCACTACCCGCGACCAGGTACACGAAATTGAATTTGTCAGCCCGACGGGCGAAATTATTGAAGTTGGCGCGCGTTTGAAAAAATGCTCGACCGGTTACTGCCTGGAGCAGCTGATTATGGGCAGCGAAGGCACGCTGGGCATTATTACCAAAGCTACCTTGAAACTTTTGCCGCTGTGCCCGTACAAATTTGACCTTGTGGCCGTGTTTACCGACCCGGACAAGGCTATTGACCTTGTACCGCTGCTTTTAAAAGCGGGCATTGACCCGACCAGCATTGAATACATGGACAACACATATGTGCGCACCACTGCGGATTACTGCGAATACAAAAACGTGCCGCATTATGAGGACGGCATTTACGTTATCGTTACCGTTGAAACCTACAACGAGGACGAGCTGGATATGAAGATGGAACGCCTTGACGAGCTTTGCACCGAAGCAGGCGCTGTGGAAGTGCTGGAAGCCGACGAGCGCATCTGGAAAATGCGCCGCAACTGCCAGGAAAGCGTGCGCCTTATCAGCCTTGTATCCCTGACGGACGACGTTGTTGTGCCGCGCGATAAAGTTGCCGATGCGGTTAAATTTGTTATGAAAACCGGCGAAAAATATCCGTTTACGCCGCTTATCTGCGCCCATGTCGGCGACGGCAACCTGCACATTGTACTGTGCAAATGCGATTTGACCGACGAAGAATGGGAACAGAACGTACAGGCTTTCCACGACGAGGTTTATACCTACGCTTACAGCATCGGCGGACGCCTTGCGGGCGAACACGGCATCGGCGCGAAGAAGCTGAAAGAAATGGAAAAATATACCCGCCCGGGCGAACTGAACTTAATGCGTACCATTAAAAAAGCAATGGACCCGAAATGCATTTTGAACCCCGGCAAGATTTTTAACATGGATTAATTTTGTAGTACAGTAGAAAGGATTTGAGAAAATGATGAATTACAAACCGGTCACCGAAGAAGTATTGGAGGCTCTGCGTAAAGCAGTGGGCAGTGAAAACGTAATGACCGACCCCGAAGTTCTGGACAGATACAAAACCGACGAGGAAACCGACCCGCACTACCATCATCTGCCGGAGGTTGTAGTTGCCCCGGCCAACACCGAAGAAGTTGCGGCTGTTATGAAAATTGCCAACGAATTTGACGTGCCCGTTACCCCGCGCAGCGCCGGTACCAGCGTATCCTGCGGCGCAGTGCCCGTTTGCGGCGGCATTGTAATGCTGATGGAACGCATGGACAAAATCCTTGAGTTGAACAAGGAAGGCATGTACATGGTTGTTGAAGCCGGTGCCAGAACGCTGGAAATTCAGGAATATGCCAACAAAGAAGGCTTTTTGTACGCAGGCGATCCGTGCAGCGCCGACAGCTGCCTTATCGGCGGCAACATCGCTACCAATGCCGGCGGCAACAAGGCTGTGCGCTACGGCACGACCCGCAATCAGGTTTATTCTATCGAAGCCGTTACCCCGACCGGCGATATCGTAACGCTCGGCTCGACGCTGAAAAAGAACAGTACCGGTTATTGCCTTGAACAGCTTATCATGGGCAGCGAAGGCACTTTGGGCGTTATCACCAAAGCAAGCCTGAAACTTTTGCCGCTGTGCCCGTACAAGCTGGATATTCTGGCAATCTTTACCGAACTTGATAAAGCAATCGGCGTTGTGCCGAATTTGATTAAAGCCGGTTTGAACCCGACCAGCGTTGAATTTATGGACAACGGCTTTGTGCGCAGCGCCAGCGATTACAGCGAGCTGAAATTGCCGCATTACGAAGACGGTTACTATGTAATTATTACCGTGGAAACCTTTAGCGAGGATGAGCTGGAAAGCAAGATGGAACAGCTGGACGAAATTTGCACTGCCAGCGGAGCGACTGACGTACTGGAAGCAGACGAACGCGTTTGGAAAATCCGCCGCAACTGCCTGGAATCCACCCGTGTGCTGAGCTTAATCAGCACCTCCGACGACCTTGTTGTGCCGGTTGATAAAATTGCCGAATGCATTGAGCATTTGAACGAAGTTTCCAAAAAATACAGCTTTAAGCTGCTGTGCCTGGCTCATGCCGGTGACGGCAACCTGCATTTCCAGATTCTGAAATGCGATTTGAGCGACGAAGAATGGGAAAAACAGCTCAGCGAATTCCACGCCGAAGCATATGCCTATGTTTACAGCCTTGGCGGACGCCTGAGCGGCGAACACGGCATCGGCGCGAAGAAGCTGCCTGCTATGGAAAAATACACCGACCCCGTGGAAATGAAAATGATGCGCGCCATCAAAAAAGCGCTTGACCCGAAATGCATCCTGAACCCGGGCAAAGTATTCAACGTATAATTTACGGTTAAAACAAAATCCCCCGCTAAAAGCGGGGGATTTTTGTATATAGAAAACCTCGCTTTAGACGCGGGGTACCGGAAAGCTTAAGCGATAAAGAAAAGGTAATAAAAATTCTTCCTTTGATAAAATAAATTTGCGGTCTGCCAATCGCAAAATATCAAAGGAGGAATTTGTCATAAAAGACATTCATAGTTTATCACACAAAAAATAGAACTGCAAATACCATATAGTGTTTGCACTAAAGTATAGAAGAAAAGAAATTAGAAATAGGTAAAATATTAAGAGAATTATGCAAATGAAAGGGCGTAAACATTATAGAAGCCGAAGTTTGCCCTGATCATGTGCATATGGGTAGTAGAAATACCGCCTAAAATGGCAGTATCGTGGTTTATGGGATTTCTCAAAGGGAAAAGCAGCTTGATGATACATGAAAAATGAGGGAGTTGAAACATAAATGCAGAAATAGTTTTGGTGTAAAGGTTATTAAGTAGATAGGGTTAGGAGGAACGAGAAAGTAATAAATAATTACATAGCGGAACAATTACAGGAAGCCCAACTTAATAATCAATTAGTATTAAAAGAATTGGTAGATCCGTTTGAGAAGTAAGTAAAAAATAGAGAGCCCCTGGAAAGGGGCTGCTGTAGAAGAATAAAATAAACAAAAATGAATTACAATTAAAACACACTCGCTATTCTTGCTCGTCAAACTCACTAAATGCCTTAATTTGAGCCTGACCAGATTGTGTTGGAACATGTATAGGAGGGGGAACCGCATCCGAAGTAAATTTCTGTGCAACCTTGGGACAGATTCGTCTTACATCACAATGGTCGCATTTTTTGCGGCAAGGCCGCATGGGAAAATCGTTTTTTAGTATGCGTTCAACGGCCCAGTTAATATTATCAATAGCTGCAGATATAGCACAATCTGTAACTGGGACATCAACTCTTGCATTTACATCCTGTTCTTTTAATAAATGCACTGATCCTGTTTTTGCATTCTTGCCTAAGACTTCATTGGCTGCATAGGCATATAGCTGAACTTGTAACGATAAATCAATCCAATCATTTGGTGTATCATCTTCCGGCGCATCCAAAGATTTGAAGTCAATGACATGAGAATCCAAAATGTTACCATGTTCATCTCGTTTCAGCAATAAATCGATAGCTCCTGAGACCATAGCTTGTCCGATGGTTATTTCAAATCTGGCCTCATCCTCTCTTAGTCTTTCAAAGTCTTGTCCAAAAGAGGAGACATAATTTTGAGCAATTTTTGTAGCGCTGTTAAATGCCCGTTCATATGGACCCGGATTATGGAGCGTATCATTGCTTTGGAAAATGTGCTTAAGATGAAAAGTGGATGCAACCAAATCGGTTACCTCTTGTGGCGTAGGAGCCCTGCCGGGATTTTTCTGATGCAACCTTTCAATAATTGTATGCGTAGTTAAGCCGAATCCAAACAATTCAGGTACAGCAGGATTAAATCCAAATAGTTTTTTTAATTTGTAACCCATTGGACATATAAGATATTCCTTAATATCTGAATAGCTTGTCGGCAATATTGTTTCGTCAATTCTGCGTTTTTGGTCAATATATTCAAGGTTATCAGGTAAAGTTATATCGCTTGAAATTCCCGTATTATCAATGCGTACTTTAAAATCTGAGGGGCGTTTAGGCCTTTTTGCATCTGGTTGCTGAGCAGCTCCAGAAATATACAAAAAGCGTTTAGCCCGGGTCATGGCTGTATAAAATAGTCTGGCTTCATCTTGACGTGTCGTGCAATAAGCTCCTCTCCGTATAGGCTCTTTCATCAATTCTGCCGGCAGCCACCTGGAGTAAGTACTTTTGTCTGCAGGAAACCGGCGGTTTACAACATCAACGATGAAAACAACAGGATATTCCAATCCTTTCATTTTGTGAATCGTAGATATTGTAACAGCATCAGGACGGGCTACAACATCCATAGTGCCTACATCATATCCTGTTTCAGCAATATTTGACAGAAAATTTAGGATTTCCCGATATCTTGACGGGGAGTTTATGCTTTACATATACTTTTTCGATATCAAGAATTATTTTGCTAAAGACTCCTAAATCACGGAGAACAATGTCACTAAAATCGTATCGTTCGGAGCCAAATGCTTGCAAAATTTGATGAAGTAACTCTTGTAAACTTTTCTGCGAGCGCCTCCGGCGGGGGTGTGTATGAGTAAATTCCAGTCGGATAGTACTCTTGATAATTCATTAAAATCTGCACGAGGAAAATTAGGCAAGATTTCTTGGTCAAACAGATAACGTACTTTTTCTCTTGTAGGTGCAGGTTCACGTAGGAGTTCCATAGTATCGCGTATTGCAACAGCATGGGGACGTTCAAAAATTCCCCCTTCTGCTTCAAGAGTATATGGAACTCCCATTGCCCGAAGCGCATTTGTAAACTCGACATGGCGATGGGTAAGGTTTTGAGGGTTATAACTCCGTTTAATTGATCTAAAAAGCACTGCGAAATCTGCAGGAGTTAATCCACGTTCTTCCCTTATTGTTCCATCTGCGTTATATTCTATATATTTTGTACCTAAAAGGTCATGAATTCTTTGGGCAACCCAAGATGCTTCATCTTCGCGTGTAGCAAACCACAAAGATCGAAAATCTTGTATGTTTCCATCGCTATGGGAAGAGGGATTTTTGGTATATCGAGCAGCACTTAACTCTTGCTGAATAAATGCATCAGATGTCTTAACGATCGCCTCCGTGCTTCGAAAATTTGTGCTTAAAATGTGGGTACTACTTTCAGGATATCGTTCTTGAAAACTCAAAATATTATTTACATCTGCGCCTCGCCAAGCATAAAATATCTCTGTGAGAGTCAAGAACAGCTAGCCGTTGCTCTTCGGTTAAATATTGTTCTAAAACTTTTGCGCTAGTCATAAAGTGCTCTCCTTCTGCTATTGTAAGAAGTTTGAAAGTTGTTTTTCCAATTTTTCAACATTGGATACCTTTATTTCACATTGCCATATCACTAAATAGTCCCAACCTTTTTGCGTGCATTCTTCATAATTTTTTTGATCTCTTATGATATTTTTATGTATTTTGCTTTCCCAAAATTCTTGATTAGTTTTTGGGAGAGAGCCTCGTTTGCAATTATGTCCGTGCCAAAAGCATCCATTAACAAAAATTACTTTCTTTTTAGATGGAAAAATTATGTCTGGTTTACAATTAAGTTGTTTGGTAGATAAGCGATATTTATATCCTAACGATGTTAATATTTTGCGGATAAAAAGTTCAGGAGTAGTGTTTTTATTTTTAATTTTCTTCATTATTTCGGATCGCTTATCTACATCAAAAATATCAGACATAAATATTTCATCTAACTTTCTGTGAATATTTGCACACTGTGCTTCACAAAAAACCGGAGGAAGTGCATTTCCAATCATGAGCGATAGATGTGTAAGCGGTATATCCTCCGGAAATATATACGTTTTCCTAAAAGTTTGAAGAAGCGCTGCTTCTCTAGCAGTAATGCATCTATTTTCCTCTGGATGAAGAAATCTTCCTTTGGAGGGATTTAGACAGCCGCCGGTAATGGTTGAAGACACATCATCCCAACGTAATCTTCCGTATATATCGTTAAATCCAACACCTTCTTTGCGATGACAGTTAAGTGTATAGCAATCCGGCAAATCTCGTCGGCTTCCTCCATTAGGCGGAGTAAGCCGGATTCTTTCCATTACCGCTTCAGAGTGGTGTGGATACCGACGATGAACAGGGTCGGTTGTCATTTCAACATTTTCTAAATTTCCAATATAATCACGAACTGTGAAAAGCCTGGAATTTCCTTCCGATATATCAATGGGGCCTAGCAAAGACCCGGTCATAACTAGGCGTTTTCTCCTTTGAGGAACTCCATAGTCCGCAACATTTACAATTTTGTATTGCGGATTGTAATTAAGTTTTTTTAGTTGAGAAAATACTTTTTTAAAAAGAGTATAATTTTCAATCCCGGGGACATTTTCAAGCATTATACAAATTGGTTTAAGTTCTTTAACCATTCTATAATATTCTAAGATTAGACTATTTCTCGAATCTTTTGATGATTTTTTTCTGTTCTTTTTTCGAAGAGATGAAAAACCTTGGCACGGCGGGCAACCAGCTAACAAATGCAATGGCTCTCCACCTAATAATGCATGTATTTGTTCCGGCTGAAGTTTCCGTATATCTGTTTTAAATAGTGTTACACCATGCCGTTTATGATTTGCTATATAGGTTTCTGATGCAAATTTATCTATTTCAACAGCAGCTATAACACGAAAACCTGCGTGTATTAAACCTTCTGTCATTCCACCGCATCCAGAAAACAAATCTATTGCATTATATGGCATGGTTACACCTCCTGGCATCAAATAATAATATAATTTTTATATCATACGTTCTTTTTAGCAGCAAACACAAATGGGAAATATACGTTTTGTAAATGCTTAATATAAGGAGGCTGCCAGAGTTTATTTTGCAGCCGCTTATACTTTTAATTCAGTTTTTTCGTTCAGCCCTTCTGCCCATTTAGCAAATCCTCAAAAGACTTTTTGAAGATATGTATTGCTTTGAACAATCTGGAGTTTACCAGTTTATAGACCGAGCTGCGGCCGATATTGAGAATGGTTGCTAGGTTGTTTACGATATATGTACTGCTTGGGGGTGTACTTTTTTGCTTTCTTTGTATCCTGTGTTTTATGTATTTAAAACAGTAAAGCAAGTATAATTTTTAATATTAGAGGAGCTTTTGTACAACCAAAAGCATTAATTATATTTTATAAAACACAAAACAATAGTTAATAAGACTCTAAATACTGAGTTATTTTATAAAAATTTTTATAAAACCTCTTTACAAACCTATTGAATCCATGTTAAAATCTTGCCTGTTCTCTGTCGATTAAGACAGAGAAGGAAATTTTGATGACAGAAGGGAGGATGGGCATGGCTTTAGTTCAACCGGCGACACGTCTGCGCACCGATTATAACCGGATTGCTGAATTAGCACGTAAAACCGGCGAGCCTGTTTATATTACCAGAAAAGATATTCCGGAACTTGTCTTGATGGATTTTGATGCGTTTCAGGAGCGCGAACAGGTGATTAAGCTTTCTGATATTGTGTTAAGCGGGGATCTTGAAAGATTACGGGAAGCGGGAGATTTAAGCATTGAAGAAGCGGAGGCTGTGCTGAAAAAATTTAATGACAGGTAAGGCATCTGTAAGATTTTTACGGCGGGCAGTCGATGACTTGCAAAATATTTGCGCATACTGGCGGCGTAATATTCCGCAGGAGGAAGCGCATAAAATAATTACAAAAATAATTCGTGATTTGAAAGAACTGGCATTGTTTTACCCGGCGGCAGAGGTTATAAAGTACGAACCGCTAAACAGCCGCCATTTCAGGTTTTACAGAAGCGGCGCATATATTTGTATCTGCAAAAAGATAGAAGACATAATTTATGTTTACCACATTGCGCACGAGGATAGTGAATATCCTGAAATTTTTGCCAGAAGATAAAAGTCGGAAGGGGATTTTAAGATAATTTATATAAAACCGGCGACGATGCTGCGCTTTGATTACAAATATATCGCTGAATTGGCACGCAGAACCGGTGAGCCTGTTTATATTACCAAAAACGGTACGCCGGAAGTTGTAGTAATGCATCCGAAAGCGTTTGCGGCTCGTGACAAGGTCTTAAAACTTGCAAATGTTATACTTGAAGAAGAATATAAAAGACAAGACGGAACAGAATCGTTAAGCGTTGCGGAAATAAATGCCCTGATAGAAAAAGAGCTTGATAAAGACGAAGAAGAAAAATCTGCGTAAGCCTTGTGAGAAATAAAAGAACAGCAGTGTCGGCATAATGTGCGGCGCTGCTGTTTTTATATTTTTTCAGTAAGCCCTTGACAACTTTTTGAAAAAAGAGTATAGTGTTCTTGAACAGGAACAATATATAAGGGGCTGAATGAGGGGAATGGAAATCACCGAACGCTTGATGCACTTTAACCTTACACGCCAGGAGGCAACTTTATACCTGCTACTGCTCAAGGCCGGACGCCTTACGGGCTACGAGGCCGCAAAGCAGACTGGTATATCGCGTTCCAACACTTATACGGCTTTGGCCGGATTGGTGGAAAAGGGCGCGGCCTATATAATGGAAGAAGGCAAAGTGACGCGTTACACGCCGGTAGCGCCGGAGGAGTTCTGCAACAACAAAATACGCCGCCTTACGGAGCAGCGCGACGAACTTTTAAAAGAGCTGCCGGGCGTGCAGAACGAAGCCGAAGGTTATATTACCATCAAGGGCAATGCAGAAATCATCAGCAAACTGCAAAACACGGTGCTTAACGCGCAGGCTCGTATTTACGTATCGGCCAGCGCCGCTGTGATGGAGCTTTTGCGCAGCGAGCTTGAAACAGCATTAAGCCGCGGCTTGAAGGTGGTAATTATTACCGGGCGTGATTTCCAACTGCCGGGTGCCATTTGCTACAACACCGTAAAACAGTCGGCGCAAATCAGGCTTATTGCCGATTCGCACACGGTGCTGACGGGCGATTTGGACGACGGCGACAATTCAACCTGTTTATATTCCTGCAAGCGCAACCTTGTCGATTTGTTTAAGGACGCGCTGAAAAACGAAATTAAACTGATTGAATTGCAGAAAGGTGAATAATGATGGCTGAAAAAATACCGTTTGTTACCAAGGAAAAACTGGAAGAAATTGCGTCCCAATACGCGACGCCGTTTTATTTATATGATGAAAAAGGCATCCGCGAAACCGCGCGCCGTGTAAACAAGGCTTTTAGCTGGAACAAGGGCTTTAAGGAATATTTTGCGGTTAAGGCTACGCCGACGCCGGGCATTTTAAAAATTCTGCACGAAGAAGGATGCGGCGCGGACTGCTCGTCTTACACCGAGCTGATTATGGCTGACGCTGTGGGTTTTAAGGGCGACGAGATTATGTTTTCGTCCAACGATACGCCGGCGGAGGATTTTCAGCTGGCGCGCAAGCTGAACGCGACCATTAATCTGGATGATATTACCCATATCGACTTTTTAGAGCGCGTGGCGGATATCCCGGATACGGTTTGCTGCCGTTTTAACCCGGGCGGGCATTTTGCCATTGCCAATAATATTATGGATAACCCCGGCGACGCTAAATACGGCATGACGCGTGAGCAGCTGACCGAGGCTTACAAACGCCTGATGGCGAAAGGCGTTAAGCATTTTGGGCTGCACGCCTTTTTGGCAAGCAACACCGTAACCAACGATTATTACCCGGAACTGGCGCGTATTTTGTTTAAAGTTGCGGTGGAATTAAAAGAAGAAACCGGCGCTTCGATTGAGTTTATCAATCTTTCCGGCGGCGTGGGCATTGCTTACCGTCCGGACCAGCCGGAAAACGATATTATGGAAATCGGCGAGGGCGTGCGTCAGGCATTTGAGGAAGTGCTGGTGCCTGCCGGTTTGGGCAATGTGCGCCTTTACACCGAGATGGGGCGTTACATGCTTGCTCCGTACGGCGCGCTGGTCAGCCGCGTAATCCACCAGAAGCACATTTATAAGGAATACATTGGTTTGGACGCCTGCGCTGCCAACCTGATGCGTCCGGCAATGTACGGTTCTTACCACCACATCACCGTAATGGGTAAGGAAAATGCGCCGTGCGACCACATGTATGACGTTACCGGCGGTTTGTGTGAGAACAACGACAAGTTTGCCATTGACCGCATGCTGCCGGAAATCAATATCGGCGATTTGGTGTTTATCCACGACGCAGGCGCGCATGGTTTTGCCATGGGCTACAACTACAACGGCAAGCTGCGCAGTGCGGAGCTTCTGCTGAAAGAGGACGGCAGCGTGGAGATGATCCGCCGTGCGGAAACACCGGCAGATTATTTTGCTACCTTTGATTTTACAGGTTTGTTTAACAGGGATTGATTATATAGAAAAACTCCGGTGCTTGTTTGGGCAGGCATCGGAGTTTTTTGTATGCCTGTGCTAATTGAAGAATAGGGCAACGTATGGTATGATTGTAAAGTAAATCTGATTATGCTTGAAATAAAGAAGATGTCAATACTATTACAGCCATACAAAAATGCTGCGGCTTCTGCGATTCCGTCCAGGCTGCGCAGCCGGATTCTCTTATGTTAAATTTATAATTTTTGCCGCCGCAGTTTTTGCTTATGGCTTTATAGCATTAACATCTCCCTGGAATAAGTTGGTTTATAATAAAACTATCATAAAGGAGCAATACTATGTCGATATTGGAACATGCCTCGCTGATGACTGACGAAATAAGGCGCGTGCCGCTTGAAGAACTGCAGATACGTCTTGCGCATTTCCGCGCACAAATGGAAAAAGAACATCCCGGCTGGCAGATGGCGATTATTAATAATAAAGTTAATATGTACTATTTTACCGGTACAATGCAGGAGGGCGCACTGGTTATCCGTCCGCAGGACGAAATTTTGTGGGTGCGCCGCAGCTATGACCGCGCCCGCAATGAATCGCTGCTGCCGGATATCCGCCCGATGCAGAGCTTCCGCACTTTATCGGAATTTTATGGCGCTTGCCCGGAAGTTATGTATGTGGAATGCAGAAAAGCCACTGTTGACTGGCTGAACATGCTGCGCAAATATATGCCGTTTAAAGAATATGCCGATATTGACGGTTTGCTGTGCAGCCTGCGCCTTGTAAAAAGCAGCTATGAGCTGGAACTGATGAAGCGCAGCGGCGCGATTCACCAGACGGTGCTGGAGCAGCTGGCGCCGAAAATGATAAAGGAAGGCATCAGCGAAGCCGAACTTGCCGTAAGCCTGTACACGGAAATGTTAAAGCGCGGTTCGCACGGTATTGCACGCATGAATCTGCCCTTGGGCGAAGATGTTATCGGCGTGGCGTCGTTTGGCAAAAGCGGGCTGGTGCGCACTGCTTTTGACGGCCCCGGCGGCACGGGCGGCACCTGCATTGCGGTGCAGAGCATCGGTTCGCCGTTCCGCAAATTAAAAGCGGGCAGGCTGGTTTATTTGGATATTCCCTGCGGCGTGGAAGGCTACCATACCGATAAAACGATAGTATATTATTTTGGCGATATTAATAAAGACCCCAACCGCGATTTGATTTTGGCGGCGCACGAACATTGCATAATGCTGGAGCGTTTTGCCGCTGCCATGTTAAAGCCCGGTACGGTGGTAGAAGATATTTATAACGAAACAATGAAGCAGTTTGACAGCCGCTTTGCTGCAGGCTTTATGAACGGAGGCAAGTTTTTGGGGCACAGCATTGGGCTTACTATGGATGAAAGCCCGGCCGTTGCCAACCGTTTTAAAGAAGTGCTTACGGAAGGCATGACCTTTGCGCTGGAGCCGAAGATTGCCCTGCCCGGTATTGGCATGGTTGGCAGCGAGAACACTTACCTTGTAACGGCAAACGGCGGCAAGGCGCTTACAGGCTCGCCGCATAAGCTGTACTGCATTTATTAAACCATATACGCATAAAAATAACGGCAATAACTTTTGCATAGTGCAGGTTATTGCCGTTTTAGTTTTCTTTTGTATCATTTGAAGCAGACGTTTCTGCTTCTGCTCTTTATAATAAAAGCACATAATATCAGCCGGTGGTTTCGGAAGAACAGAGCTGTGCCAGTGCCGGTAAATCCGTAACGGTAATTTTGCCGCGCCCTGTGGCGATGATGCTTTGCCGGTGCAGCTGGGCAAGCCCGCGCGTTATCTGCACGCGGCTCAGTCCGAGCATTCCGGCAAGAGCGTCCTGCGTAATTGCAATATCAAAGCTGTGGCTTTGCGGGTTATTTACTGTTAGCAGATACAGCAGATTGCAGATTTTGACAAAGGATGAATTGTATTCCTGATGTACGGTTTCAAACAGCAGGCGGTTGACATACATGGAATACCAGTTGACAACCTGCTCACTTAATTCCGTGTTTTCTTCAAACATTTGGCTGAACTGCTGCCGCGTAAATTCCAGCACGGAAATTTCAGTCAGGGCAACCGTTGTAAGCGAAAGCTCTATTTTAAAGCCGCAGGTATGGTAACCGGGAAAAATACTGCCTTCGCCGTGGAAGCTGATGATTTTGCGGTGGCCGTTTTCGTGGTCGGCGTAGTGCATCAGCGCGCCGCTTTTTATGTAATGGATTTTTTCGTGCGGCTGTCCCGGACGCCACAGGTATTCGCCTTTGGCAAAATGTTTTTCGGTATGCGGGTGCGACAGAAAATAATCGTAAAAACGGCAGAATTCGCCTGTGAAATAATAACGTGGTGTCAGCATGGCGGTTCCTCCGATGTGTTATGTTCAGTTAAATTGTAGCATTGGCAGCGTGGTTAGGCAATGGGTGAGAATATTTTGGCTTTATAATGGGTTTGAAGAAACAAAAGCTATGTACTGATGCGGTTCATGCTAAAAACTGCGGCTTCTCCGATTCCGGTCAGGCTTCGCGGCTGACCTCTCGTTTGAATAGATAAAAAAATTTAGCCGCCGCAGTTTTTTTATCATTCACCTTACAGCACACAGCTTTTGTTTAATTAAGGCCTTTTTTACTATGATATACGGATTTTTCTTTATTAAATAGTGATAAAGTACGAATTTGCAGCAAATTCGGCATATATTTTTAGCAATATTTAATAAGAAAAATTGCAAAAACTGTGTTTGTTTGAGCGAAGCGAGTTACGCAGTTTTTGTGATTTTTAAACTGGAATGTTGCGTTAAGAAAATATTCTGCCGCGAAAACTTTTTGGTTACTTTTTAGTTATAAAAAGTAACATGAGTAATAAAGTAAAAATGAAAAATTAGCGTATAATCAAAGACGTTAAAACAAAAAATAATTAAAATAAAAGGAGCGAGCATCATGCAGCACAAATGCAAAGTAACGGTTATTGACAAAAAATGCTTTAATGATTATCAGGAAAAATATCTGGCGGACCCTAAAAGCGGTCCGTGCCCGTTTTATAATGTGGGCGACGAGTTTATTTTTGAGCGCTACGGCGGCGACGATACCTTCTGGCGCACCGGCAACGGCACACAGTGCGGCGAAGCGTGGGACTGCATCAGCCGTTATATTTACACTGCGCTTCAGGGCGGCAGCATTATGCGCGGCTGGACTAATGACGAGCGCATGATGATTGCCTGCTGCAACGACGGTACGCGCCCGGTAATTTTTAAAATTGAGCGTTTGGATTACCTGGTTGTTAAAATTGAAGGCATGGTGTGCGGAAAATGCGCAGAAAAAGTACAGGCTGCGCTGGCACAGGTACCGGGCGTAAAAAGCGTGACTGTAAGGCTTGACAGAAACTGGGCAGAGGTTTTTGTCGATAAAGGGAGGGAGCCGGAAGTTTCTGCTTTAACGGCGGCTGTGGAAGCCTTGGACTTTAAAGTAACAGGGATTGATTAAAACCGTAAAAACATAAAAATAACGGCAGCGGCCTAAAAAGGTTACTGCCGTTTAATTATTTTGCTGTAAGTTTTTGCAGTTCTTCAATTTCCGTAGGGTAGCACAGCACATACAGCGTATCACCGCTGTGCAGGCGCGTATTGCCTTCGGGGATTAGTTCTTCGTCACCACGTTTTACGTCTACCAAAAGCGAATGGCGCGGCCAGTTAATTTCGCGCACCAGGCGTCCGTCGGTAGTGCTGCCGGTATCTACCGTCAGCTCCATAATGCTGCGTTCCTGTTCGGCGTGGTTGCGTTCCAGTGCTTTGGTGTTTTTTAAAAGGCGCATAAAGAGTTCGCCGTACAGCGGCTTGGCACGCCAAACTTCTGTTGTGGCAAAAGCCGTAAGCGAAGCAAGCGCCAGCGGCAAAAGGTGCATAAACGAACCTGTCATTTCCATAACAAGCACCGTGGCGGTAATGGGCGTGCGTACGGAAGCCGTAAAAAATGCCGCCATGGAAAGAATGACGATATTTGTTTTATAGGCGCTGCTTAGAAGGCCCGCCTGAGAAAACAGCCCGGCCATAACCGCACCGGCAATCCCGCCCGCAACAAGCGTCGGTATAAATGCGCCGCCCGGCAGCCCGCGCCCGAAGGCGAGCAGCGTAAGCAGTATTTTGGCGGCTAAAAACATCAGCAGTACTGTTACGGGGTAGGAGTTAAAAGCGGTATTGGTAAGCAAATCGTCGCCGCCGCCCAATGCTTCCGGCAGGTATAAGCCGGTAATGGCAGTAACGGCAAGCAGCAAAAAGTTTTGCAGGCAGCCGTTGTTTGGAAGCAGTTTGTAAAGGCGCGCGGCATTTAAAAGCCCGTAATTAAACAACGCGCCCAGTACGCCGCAAATGATGCCTGCCGCCAGAATTACCCAGTAATCGCTGTACTGCAAAACGGGCAGCCCGGAAAAATTAAAAACGGTATCGCGCCCCAGTATTAAGCGGCTTGTAAAGGTTGCCGCCACGGATGCCGAAAGAACGGGAAACAGCAAAAAGCCTGAAAAATTGTGGTTGATTTCTTCCAGAACGAAAATAACGCCTGCCAGCGGAGCGTTAAAAACTGCGGCCAATCCTGCTGCCGCGCCGCCGCTGATAAGATAGCGTTCTTCTATGCGCGGGCGTGCCAGAAGGCGGCTTACGCCCTGCCCGGCCGTAGCGCCCATTTGAATGGACGGGCCTGCCCTGCCGAGCGAAAGACCGCTGCCTATGGCAAGGGTGCAGGTGGCGAATTTAACAAGTAAAATGCGCAGCCAGCGCAGCTTAAAAACGCCCAGTACGGCGCCTTTTACCTGCGGAATGCCGCTGCCAGCCGCCTGCGGTTCCGTTTTGGCAAGCCACGCAAGCAAAGCGGCGGCAATAAGCAGTGCAGCGCAAAAAAGTGCAATGGCAGGCGGCGTATAACCGCCGGCAAAAACAAAGTTTTGCAAATCGGCGCGGAGTGAAGCGGCACCGGTTAAGGCAAGGCGGAAGCAGCTTATGATAACGCCTGCCAGTACGCCGGTAACAACGCCGCCGGCACATAAGCGCAGGCGGAAATAACGCGTATTGTTAAGCAGTTTGTAAGTTGTAAGAACCCTCAGCCTTGCGTCCATGGCTCCTCCGTATAATCGCCGCGGGCAGAAACAATCCTGTAGCCTATGGAAGCTACTTCACGCTGCAGTTCGTTCAGCGCTTCGGCTGCTTCTGCACCGGTGTGCAGTTTATTGTCGTATAAAAGGTATTTGCCGCGTACGTTTTGCGGCGAAAGGTTGGGCATGATGACGTTTGCCCCCGCCTTAATGCCCAGCACGCGCCCGCCGGGGCACAGCGTGCCGAGCGCCGTCGTTGCTGGCAGCAGCACATGCGGGAACAGCAGGCGTAAAATTGCCAGCAGCACCAAAGTCAGCTCCACGCTGCCTGCCGGTTCGTTTTTAAACGGCGTATCGTGGTGGGGGATGAACGGCCCGATGCCAATCATCTGCGGGCGCAGCTTTTGCAAAAACATCAGGTCGTCCGCTAAATTTTCCGCCGTCTGGTACGGCGAACCGACCATAAAGCCCGCCCCTGCCTGATAGCCGAGTTCCTTTAAAGTGTACAGGCAGCTTTGGCGGTGTTCGGCGCTGAGCTCTGCCGGGTGCAGTTTGGCGTAATGGTTAAAATCCGCCGTTTCGTGCCTTAAAAGATAACGGTCGGCACCGGCTTCCTTCCATAATTTATATGTTTCACGGCTGCGCTCGCCGATGGAAAGCGTAACGGCGCAGTCCGGGTGCTGCTGTTTTATTGCGCGCACAATGGCGGCGATGTCGTCATCGCTGTAAATGTAATCTTCGCCGCCCTGCAAAACAAAGGTGCGGAAGCCCAGCGCATAGCCCGCGCGGCAGCACTCTAAAATTTCATCCCGCGTTAAGCGGTAACGCGCCGCGTTTTTGTTGCTGCGCCTGATGCCGCAGTAATAGCAGTCGTTTTTGCAGTAATTGGTAAACTCAATCAGCCCGCGCACAAAAATATTGCGCCCAAAGCTTTGCTGTGCTGTCTGCTGCGCCAGCGCAAAAAGTTTGTCTTTATATTCTGCGCCTTCGCGGATAAGCTGCAATGCTTCACCTTTAGTAAGCGCATGTGTTTGGTTTAATTTTTCTATCAATAAAGCGGTGTCCATAAAAATCTCCTTTAAACATCTTTATTATATCATTCTGCCCGCCGCTGTTCTATAAATATAGCAGGATTTTTATTCTTTATGGCGAAGTTTAACATATTAAATTCATTTTGATTTTCCGCTGAACATAATGGAGGGAACATAATAAAATGTTTGATAAAGTTTTGTTAGCGACCGATTTAACCGAAGAAGCCGACGGGCTGGTACATTGTTTTTACAGCCTGTGCCCCGATGTTGATACCGAAATTACGGTGGCGCATGTGTTTAAGGATAAAAGCGACGCCGACACGGACAGCAGCGCCTATAAAAAGGTGCAGAGCCGCGTGAAAGCCGTGGTGGCTGAGCTGCGCCGTGCCGGTTACGAGGAGGCGCACGAGCTGTACCGCAGCGGTGAGGTTTTTGAGGAGCTGACGGATATTGCCGAGGAGGAAGACTCCGGTCTGATTATGGTGGCTTCGCACGGCAAGGGCTTTTTTAAAAGCGCGCTTTTGGGCAGCACTACTTTTGACCTGGCGCGCGCGACGGACAGGCCGCTGTTTGTATCGAAGCCCGTGGAAAACGACGAGGAAGAAATGCTGCAAAGAAATTTGCTGCACCGCATTTTAGTACCGACTGATTTTTCACTGAAGTCGCTGTCGGCGCTGGACGTTATCCGCATGCTGCGCGAGCATATTAACGAAGTTGTGTTTGTGCATGTTGTGGAACGCAGCCGCAGCCAGACGGATTTGGACGATAAAATGCGCACGGCGGGGCTGCGCTTGCAGGAGCTGGTGGACGAAATGAAAATTTTCGGCATCAAGGCCATTTACCATGTGCGCAAGGGCGCGGCTTCCAAAGAGATTCTGCGCCTGGCGGAAAAAGAGGACGTTTCGCTGATTGTTATGGCCAAAACCGGCGCAGGGCTGGTTAAAGGTTTGGTGATGGGCAGCACGGCGCAGAACGTAACTTTAAACGCCGAACGCTCGCTGCTTTTGCTGCCGCCGGAAAACGCAGCGGAAGAATAAATAAAAAATATCGCAAAACGCTTGACAATTAACCAAAATAAAGCTATACTGTTACTTGCGGCTGATGCCATGGCCGCAAGTATTTTTTTGCGGCGACAATTTAATAAACACCTTACATTTTCAACACGGAGAGATGACCGAGTGGTTGAAGGTGCACGCCTGGAAAGCGTGTGTGCGGGAAACCGTACCGAGGGTTCGAATCCCTCTCTCTCCGCCACTTAAAAACTTGCCGCGTAAGCGGTTTTTTTATTACTTCTTTGCAGGGCTGCAGATGGCGGGTCCTGCGCAATGAAAGCCTGTGAACCGTGTCAGGACCGGGAGGGAGCAGCACTAAGCAGTTACTTTTATGTGCCGCAGGGGTGCCTGCATTTGCGGTCCTGCAAGGAAGTAATGCGAGCAGCCTTACGGGGCTGCTTTTTTATTTTACTTATCGGCAGAAATTTTATATAATTAACAGGTAAAGATTTTTTGGAGGTGAGGCAGTTGGCATACGTTGCGTTATACAGAAAATGGCGGCCGCAGGGCTTTGACGCGCTGGTAGGGCAGGAGGCGGTGCGCACGGCGTTGACCAACGCGCTGGAAACCGGGCGCATTGCCCATGCGTATCTGTTTGCCGGGCCGCGCGGCACGGGCAAAACCAGTACGGCCAAAATTCTGGCCAAGGCCGTTAACTGCGAACACGGGCCGACGCCGAACCCTTGCAATGAGTGCCAGAACTGTGTGCGCATTAACGACGGCACTTCGATGGACGTGTTTGAAATCGACGCTGCTTCCAACCGCGGCATTGATGAAATCCGCGATTTGCGCGAAAAAGTTGCCTTTGCGCCTGTAAGCGGACGCTATAAAGTGTACATCATCGACGAAGTACATATGTTGACGACCGAAGCCTTTAACGCGCTGTTGAAAACTTTGGAAGAACCGCCCCCGCATGTAATTTTTATTCTGGCGACGACCGAGCCGCATAAAATACCGGCGACCATCCATTCGCGCTGCCAGCGGTTTGACTTCCGCCGCGTGACTGACGCCGATATTGTAAAACGCCTGCGCGAAGTTGCGGACGGCAGCGGCATTGCTGCTGACGACGACGCTTTGCAGCTGATTGCCGTACAGGCGGACGGCGGCATGCGCGACGCATTAAGTTTACTTGACCAGTGCGGCGTAATGGCGGAGCGCGTAACGGCGGAAACCGTGCGCAGCGTGCTGGGCATAGTAGGGCGCGAAGCCCTGCGCGAACTTGTTAAAGCTATCGGCGAATGGCAGGTGCCAAGAGCGCTGGAGCTTTTGGAAACGCTTTTGGCGGGCGGCAAGGACGTTAAGCAGATTATTACCGAGCTTGCCGAATATCTGCGCGCCGTACTTTTATATAAGGCTTCGCCCGATTACCGTGAAATTTACCTGACCGATACCAAAGAAGCGATTGCCGCGCTGGAAGGCTTGTACAGCACCGACCGCCTGATGGCGGCGGAGGAACGCCTGCACCAGTGTACGATAGAACTGCGCCAGAGCGTGCGCGGGCGCATAGCGGCGGAGATGTGCCTGTTTGATTTGTGCCGCATCGAAGGCAGCACGCTGGCGGCATTGACTGCGCGCGTGCAGAAGCTGGAAGCCATGCTGGCAGGACAAAGTGTTATGCCTGTTCAGCAAATTGCGCCGCAGGTTCAGCCCGTGCAAATGCAGCAGGCAGCGCCTGTGCATCAGCCGGAAGCTGCCGCAGCGCAGCCCAAGTTTGATTACGTTGTGGCGGAAGAACACGGCATTCAATTATCCGCGCAAGCGGAAGAACCGGTGCAGCAAAAAACACCGCCTGCACCGGTAA
This sequence comes from uncultured Phascolarctobacterium sp., assembly GCA_949299135.1. Classification (GTDB taxonomy): domain Bacteria; phylum Bacillota; class Negativicutes; order Acidaminococcales; family Acidaminococcaceae; genus Fusicatenibacter_A. The sequence continues at coordinate 1,296 of CASFZG010000010.1, read as the reverse complement.
GCACGCCGCAAAAAGCGGCTGCGCCCAAAAAGCCGGAGCCTGTGCAGGCAGAAACCTTTGCAGCTACACCCGCCCCGCAGGGCGACTCCGCAGTGGCGGAAGAAATGTGGCAGCAGGTGCTTGAAATTTTAAAAACGGAAAAGAAACGCTCCATGGTGGCCTGTGCTGCCGGGGGGCGTGCAGTAAGCTATGTCAACGGTATTTTAACGGTTGCTTTTAAAAACAAGTTTAACTGCAAGCGCATGAATGCCGATGATTATAAAAAGGCTTTTGAAGCCGTTTTGCTGCGCCTTGCACGCTGCGAGGTGCGCTTAAACTGCGTTGAAGAAGCCGGACTTGTGCAAAAACCGCCTGCACCGGCGCCTGCAAAAGAGCGGGAAGAAGAAGAACTTGAGCCGGTGGTAAAAAAAGCCATGGCGGCTTTTGGCGGAACATTGCAGAAACTGTAATCAGTAAATTTAAGGAGGAATTTATTTATGTTTAATCCCGGAATGGCAAATATGCAGGGTATGATGAAAAAAGTACAGAAAATGCAGCAGGATATGCTGAAAATGCAGGAAGAATTGAAAAACCGCACTGTTGAAGCAACAGCAGGCGGCGGTGCCGTTACCGTTGTTGTAAACGGCCGCAAAACCGTTGAAAAGGTTACCATTGCCCCCAGCGCAGTTGACCCCGAAGATGTGGAAATGCTGGAAGATTTGGTTACTACTGCCATTAACGAAGCAATGCGCAAAGTAGACGAAATGACCGAAAAAGAAATGGGCAAAATTACTGGCGGGATGAAACTGCCGGGCATGTTCTGATATGGCGCGCCTGATACGCCCGCTGGCAAACCTGCATGAACAACTGCGGCGTTTGCCGGGCATTGGTTCCAAAACGGCGCTGCGCCTTGCCTATCATATTATTAATATGCCGGCGGAGGATGTGCAGCGGCTGGCTGCTGCTTTGGTTGATGCCAAACGCCAGGTATGCCTGTGCCGTACCTGCTATAATTTAAGCGACAAGCCGGAGTGCGGCATATGCAGCGACCCCGGGCGCGACAAAACCACCATCTGCGTGGTGGAACAGCCGCAGGATGTAATGGCCATGGAACGCAGCCGCGGGTACAGAGGCCTGTACCATGTCCTGCACGGCGCATTGTCGCCGCTGGACGGCATTGGCCCGGATAACCTGCGGATTAAGGAGCTTCTGCGCCGTTTGCAGCAGGGTGACGTGAAGGAAGTTATTTTGGCGACCAATTCCAATGTGGAGGGCGAGGCGACTGCGGCTTATTTAGCGCAGCTGCTGAAACCCATG
>CASFZG010000009.1 GCA_949299135.1 uncultured Phascolarctobacterium sp. | reverse complement strand
GTGATTGCAGCGGTAAGAGTGGTTTTGCCATGGTCTACGTGACCGATGGTGCCAATGTTAGCATGGGGTTTTGTTCTTTCATATTTTTGCTTTGCCATTTATTGTTTCCTCCTTAGACGGGTAAATTCTTAGGCCTGAGTGCCTTTGTTTTTAGCAACAATTGCTTCAGCAATATTTCTCGGAACTTCTTCGTAATGGTCAACTTCCATGGAGTAGTTGCCGCGGCCCTGAGTTTTGGAACGAAGGTCGGTTGCATAACCGAACATTTCAGACAGCGGAACGAATGCGTCGATAACCTGCGCACCGTTGCGTGCTTCCATGCTGTTGATGCGTCCGCGGCGGCTGTTCAGGTCGCCGATAACGTCGCCCATGTATTCTTCAGGAACGGTAACTTCTACTTTCATGTAAGGCTCAAGGATAACCGGGTCAGCTTTCAGTGCACCAGCACGGAAGCCCATAGAACCGGCAATCTTAAATGCCATTTCAGAGGAGTCGACTTCATGGTAAGAACCGTCGTAAACAGTTACGCCGATATCTACCATCGGATAACCGGCAACTACGCCGTTTTCCATAGCTTCTTTAACACCTGCTTCAACAGGTCCGATGTATTCTTTCGGAATAGCACCGCCGACAACTTTGTTGTCGAATTTGAAGCCTTCGCCGGGTTCCAGCGGAGTGAGTTCCAGCCAGCAGTGGCCGTACTGGCCTTTACCGCCGGACTGACGAACAAATTTACCTTCAGCTTTAACGGATTTGCGGATGGTTTCACGATAAGCAACCTGCGGGTTACCTACGCTGCAGCCAACGTGGAATTCGCGGAGCAGACGGTCAACGATGATGTCGAGGTGAAGCTCGCCCATACCGGAGATGATGGTCTGCGCGGTTTCCGGATCAGTGTGAACGCGGAAGGTCGGGTCTTCTTCGGCAAGTTTTGCAAGAGCAATGCCCATTTTTTCCTGGTCAGCTTTGGTTTTCGGTTCAACGGCTACGGAAATAACCGGATCAGGGAATACCATGGACTCGAGGATAATCGGAGCTTTTTCATCGCAAAGAGTATCGCCGGTAGTGGTATCTTTCAAGCCTACTGCAGCAGCAATGTCGCCTGCGTAAACCTTTTCGATTTCCTGGCGGTGGTTTGCATGCATTTGCAGGATACGGCCGATACGTTCGCGTTTGCCTTTAGTAGAGTTATAAACATAGGAACCGGATTCAAGAGTACCGGAATATACGCGGAAGAATGCGAGCTTACCAACATACGGGTCGGTCATAATCTTGAATGCCAGAGCTGCAAACGGTTCTTCATCGCTGGACGGACGTTCATCTTCCTCGCCGGTTTCAGGAATAACACCTTTAATGTGAGGAATGTCGGTCGGTGCCGGCATGAAAGCAACGATTGCATCAAGCAGAGGCTGAACGCCTTTGTTTTTGTAAGAAGAACCACAGCAAACCGGGGTCATCTTGCAGGCAATGGTCTGTTTGCGGATACCGGTCATGATTTCTTCTTCGGTAAGTTCTTCGCCTTCGAGGTATTTCATCATCAGTTCGTCATCGCTTTCAGCAACTGCTTCGATGAGAGCCTGACGGTATTCTTCAGCTTTTTCCTTCATATCTGCCGGAATTTCAACGAATTCTTCGTCTTTGCCGAGCTTATCGCCGTAAACAATAGCCTGCATTTTAATCAGGTCAACGATACCTTCAAAGGAATCTTCGTAGCCGATAGGCAGCTGGATAGGCACTGCGTTAGCGCCGAGGCGGTCTTTCATCATTTGAACTACATTATAGAAGTTCGCGCCCGTAATATCCATTTTATTTACGTAAGCCATACGCGGTACGCTGTATTTATCAGCCTGGCGCCATACGGTTTCGGACTGAGGTTCAACGCCGCCTTTGGCGCAGAATACTGCAACGGAGCCGTCAAGAACACGCAGAGAACGTTCAACTTCTACAGTGAAGTCAACGTGGCCCGGAGTATCAATGATGTTGATACGGTGGCCTTTCCAGTGGCAGGTGGTAGCAGCGGAAGTAATGGTAATACCACGTTCTTTTTCCTGTTCCATCCAGTCCATGGTAGCAGCGCCTTCATGGGTTTCGCCGATTTTATGAACGCGTCCGGTGTAGAACAGAATACGTTCGGTCGTGGTGGTTTTACCGGCATCGATGTGAGCCATAATGCCGATATTTCTTGTTTTCTCAAGCGGAAATTCTCTGCCCACTTCTTAATCCTCCCTCTAAGATAAATCAGGGTTTTACCAACGGTAATGAGCAAACGCTTTGTTTGCTTCAGCCATCTTGTGGGTATCTTCGCGTTTTTTAACTGCAGCGCCGGTGCCGTTGGCGGCATCCATGATTTCGCCTGCAACGCGTTCATACATGGTTCTTTCACCACGCAGGCGGGAATAATTTACCAGCCAGCGGATACCAAGAGTGGTTTTGCGGTCAGCACGTACTTCTACCGGAACCTGGTAGTTAGCGCCACCTACGCGGCGGGCACGTACTTCGAGCAGCGGCATAACGTTTTTCATAGCCGCATCAAATACTTCCAACGGGTCTTTGCCGGTTTTAGCGCGAACCAGGTCGAAAGCATCATATACAATGCGTTCTGCAACGCCTTTTTTGCCATCAAGCATAATTTTGTTGATGAATCTGGTTAATAATTTGGAGCCATACACCGGATCCGGCAGTACGTCTCTTTTAGTAACAGGGCCTTTTCTAGGCATGTGTTTCCCTCCTAATCATTTCGTTGTGTCAATCTCTCAGTTACTGCTTATTTTTTTGCTTTAGCACGTTTAGCGCCGTATTTGGAACGGCTCTGATTGCGGTTTGCAACGCCAGCAGTATCAAGTGCACCACGAATGATATGGTAACGCACGCCCGGAAGGTCTTTTACCCTTCCGCCTCTAATAAGAACAACGCTGTGTTCCTGCAGATTGTGACCGATACCCGGAATGTATGCGGTAACTTCGATGCCGTTGGTCAAACGGACACGAGCAACCTTACGCAGAGCAGAGTTAGGTTTTTTAGGGGTAGTAGTATAAACCCTGGTGCAAACGCCGCGTTTCTGAGGGCATTCTTTCAATGCCGGAGCGGTGGATTTTTCAACTGCAACCTGTCTGCCTTTGCGGACTAATTGGTTAATTGTAGGCATATCGGCACCTCCTTCCCGAATAATTAGATTTGAATGATTATAAAAACTTCTGTTTTGCAGAAGTCCCTATCAGTCTTTTAGCACCGCGGCGGCAGCAGCCCCTACGTGGATGCCGCAGGCTTTGCCAAGTTCCTGCATTGTTTCCGCCGTTATTACTTCAACACCGGCGGCTTCACAGCGTTCCAAAAGCGGGCGGCTTATGCGGATATCGGCGTCGGCTGCTACAAAAACCAGCTTTGCCGTTCCCTTTTCAACCGCTTTTGCCGTTTGTTTAACACCAACGACATGTTTAGTTGCTTCTGTTAACTGCTTCAGCATCGGGCCATCCTCCTTAAAAAAGGGCATAACTGTTCCGTGATACTGATATATTGTACCATTACAAAAAAGCCTTGTCAATATTTTTTTGCAACTTTTTTGCAGGCTTAAACGCCCATTTTATGCGCTTCTTTCTTTCCACGTCTCCAAGTGTTTCATTTTGGCTTTTGTGTAAGATACTTAACACAAAAGAGCCGCTTTTTATGCCCTTTTTCAGCTTCGGCACCTAAAAAAACTCCAAGGCACCTCTCAAAAAAAGTTAAAAAATCTTTAAATTTTCTTAAATTTGAGGTCAATTTAAAATGGCAGGCGCCCATTTTTCTTTTAAATTTTTCAAATTCCATCTGGCATTGGCCGGACTTGTTGAAGGCATTGCCAGAATTTCAACGCCGTTTAACGGATGGCGGCGGCAATATTTTTGCAGCGCGCTGTAAGATTTGCCTCCGTTGCAGCAAATCCGTTTAATCTGCGGGCGCTCTGCCAAAAAGCCCTGCAAATCATTATATTCTTCTTCGCGTATAGCGGAATCAAGGCTGCCCTCGCGCCTGCAACAAGCAATCACATCCCACAGCGCAATGCGGCTGCGCAAAAGCATCTGTTTGCGCTTCTCATAATCTTCCGGCAGTTCGCCGTTGTTTAAAAGCTCAGCCATCATCCGCCAGAAGCGGTTATTTTTATGCCCGTAATACTGCTGCAATTCCAAACTGCGCCCGCCGGGCATAGAACCTAAAATCAAAATACGGCAATTTTCATCCGCCACCGGCGCAAAGCACCTGCAAACATCACTCATCGGCAGCCTCCACTTTTAATGTGCCTTCCGTTTTAACAACTTCAATCTGCGCGCCAAGGCTTTGCCAGTATTTAATGTTGGCATTTTTCTGGCCGCGCAGCTTGCTTTCATCGTTCTGCGGCACATAAATTTTTATTTTGGCACTTCCGCCGCGCAGCAGCTGTAAAATCTGCGGCGTAACCTTACGGCACAGCACACGGCTTTTAACAAGCTCGCCAAAGGCGGGTTGAAACGGCCCGGCGACGATATTGCCCGGGCTGCACAATTCATCATCAGGCTGCAAACCGGTGCGGATAACTTTAATACCGGCAGCGTTAAACTGCTCCCACGCCTGCGCGCAGAGCTCAACTGCTTCGTCAACCGCCAGCGGTTTAAACTCACCGCGGCGGTAGCTTTCCTCCAACGGCGTATCTTTTATGACAAGCAGCGGGTACAAACGCACAAAATCCGGCTTTAAGGCAATGCTTTGGGCGACCGTTGCCAAAAAACTTGCCGCCGTTTGCTCCGGCATGCCGCACATAAGCTGCAAGCCCACGTTAAAACCGTATGCACGCAAAAGCTGCACCGCCTGCACAACACTTGCCGCATCATGCCCGCGTTCCGCCAAAGCCAAAACTTTATCGTCCAGCGACTGCACGCCCAGCTCTACCGTAGTAAGGTTGTGCTTTTTTAACAGTGCCAGTTTTTCGGCGCTTATGTAATCCGGCCTTGTGGAACAACGCACACTGCCAATAACGCCGTCACACAAAAGTTCATCAACAGGCGCAAAAAGTTCCTCCTGCAAAGCAGCGTCCAGCCCTGTGAACGAACCGCCATAAAAAGCTGCTTCGTTATCACGCCCCGGCTTAACCCACTGTAAATATTTTGCTATCTGTTCCCGCACGGCTTGCGCCGATGCAATTTTTTGCCCGCTGATTTTTTTCTGGTTGCAAAAAACGCATTGATGCGGACAGCCCGCATGCGGAATAAAAATCGGAATAATGCTCATTTTAATTTCCTTTTAAAGCTTTTCTGCGTTTTACAATTTCTCTGTGTTCGTCTCTGATTAATGCATAAGAAATTATATTTTCAATAAAATCAATCACATTTTTATCGTCCAAATGCCATAGTTTATTATGTGTAAGCGTTCCAAAATAAAATCTGTTATTTTTAATTATTTTGGGATATCTTTCATAAACTAGTTCTTTAAGTTCACTTATTTTACCACTGCCAATATTTCCTACGGCAATTCGACCACTATGATAAAATGAACATTTATCACCTAAAACTGTCATATAATCATCCAACATTAATTGTAATGAAAGATGAGCAGATTTTTCATCATCAATGGCAACATCCAAATATGTTTTTTCTATATCTAAATTTCCCCAAGTATTCCAAACCTCTATTGCCAACGAAACAAACGCTGTGCTCCCGTCCTTCTCTATTAAAAATGACCTAAAAGGACCTGCTTGAACGCCACCGGCTGCATTACCATAGGTTAATAATCTAACTCCATAATCCTCTATTAATTTAAAAATTCCATATTGTCCAACCGGCATTTTATGTCTTATATCCAACAGACAATCACTTAAATTAGTAGCCGGCACTGCCTTTGAAAGCATTGTACTGTTACCTATTCCTAAAGGATATCCTTCTTCGACATATTCTTTTAAATCTTCAAATTTAATTCTTGGTGGAATTGGTTCAATAACAGATTTCTCATATTTATCTGCCAATAAATCATTATATTTAGGTAAAATTCTTATATTATCATAAGCATTTGTTTTTTCATTATACCTATAGCAATAAATATTATATCCATCGGTCATAGCAACGTAATCACAACCTAATAAATCAGCATAATCAAAAGCTTGATTTGCAACCTCATTACCTAAATAAACACCATCAGCTTTGCATTCTATTACTAGTAAAGGAAGATTACACTGCCTTTCTTCTGACCAGCCATGAACAACAATATCCGCTCTTCTTTTTGAATCTATATCATAATGAGCAAGCGGAGCTTCAACTATAATCATATTTTCCGATACATTTAAATCATGAATTAAATATGAAACAATTTTCTGCCTGACAATTTCTTCCGGTGTAACTTGTACTAATCTTTGTCTAATGGTATCTAAAAAATAATCCTTACCATTTCTCTTAAATTTTTTAGGTAAAGGTTGTTTTTCTAAATCTATTTGCATATTCCTCTTCCTTTTTGATTTTTATATAAATCATTTTATCACGCAAGCTATTATTAAACAAATAAAAAACGGCTCCGGATTTAAGCCCGAAGCCGTTTTTTATTTTTTCAGTTTTTCCAAAGCGCTTTTTGCCGCGTGCTGTTCAGATTCTTTTTTGCTGTGCCCCACGCCTTTGCCGACAACCTTACCGGCAACCGAAACCACCGTCGTAAACGATTTGTTGTGTTCCGGTCCGCTGGAATCAATCAGCTCGTAGGAAATTTCCACATCGCCGTCGCGCTGCACAATTTCCTGCAAACGTGTTTTGTAATCGGAATAAATTCCGTGCTCGCAGATGAAATCAAGTTCGGTTTTCATCAGCCCCAGCAAAAATTTTTCTGCCGCCGCCAGCCCCTGGTCGATGTAATACGCGCCTAAAACGGATTCAAACGCATCGGCCAGAATGGAAGCCCTTTCGCGTCCGCCGGAGGAAGCTTCGCCCTTGCCGAGCCTTAAATACTTGCCCAGCGAAATTTTATGCGCATACTGCGCCAGCGAGGTTTCGCAAACGATGTGCGCGCGGAACTTGGTCAGCTCGCCTTCGTTGAGTTTGGGGAAATGCTTGTACATATAAGTGCTGACGATGAGGCTCAGCACGGAATCGCCCAAAAACTCAATGCGCTCGTTATGCACCGGGCGCGGCTGCTCCTTCGATTCATGTGCGAAGGAGGTATGCGTCAGCGCCGTGTTCAAAAGGTCTAAATTGTCCATTGTAATTCCGAGCAGCCCGCAAAACTCAAGCAGCTCGTCCTTACGTTTACTTTGCATGGCAATCACCGTTTCTGCTTATGCCTTATATTTTTTAAGAAGGATGCAGGCGTTGTGGCCGCCGAAACCGAAGTTGTTGGACAGCGCAGCTCTTACTTCAGCTTTGCGCGCAACATTCGGAACATAGTCAAGGTCAAGGCCTTCTTCAAGGTCAGGATCTTCGTAGTTAATGGTCGGCGGAACAATGCCGGTATCGATGGTCAGTGCGGTTGCGATAGCTTCAACGCCGCCTGCAGCGCCCAGCAAATGGCCGGTCATGGATTTGTTGGAGCTGATCATCATTTTATAAGCATGGTCGCCAAAAATTTTCTTGGCGGCAATGGTTTCGTTCAGGTCGTTTCTGTGGGTAGAAGTACCGTGCGCGTTGATGTAGTCAACTTCGTCCGGGCTGATGCCTGCGTCTTTAATAGCCAGTGCCATGCATTCAGCCGGCATTTCGCCGCTCGGGTCCGGAGCGGTGATATGGTAAGCATCGGCAGTCATGCCATAGCCTGCAACTTCGGCATAGATATGTGCGCCGCGTTTCAGTGCGTGTTCAAGTTCTTCAAGAACAAGCACGCCTGCGCCTTCGCCCATAACAAAGCCGTCGCGTTTTTTATCGAACGGGCAGGATGCCTTTTCAGGTTCATCGTTTTTAGTGGAGAGTGCTTTCATGTTGCCGAAGCCTGCAACTGCCAGCGGGTTAATCGCTGCTTCGCTGCCGCCTGCCATCATGATATCGGCGTCGCCGTACTGGATAATCCTGAAAGCATCGCCAACACAGTTGGTACCGGTTGCGCAAGCGGTTACAATAGCCATGTTAGGGCCTTTGAAACCAAGCGCAATGGAAATCTGGCCTGCCGGCATATTCGGAATTTCCATCGGGATAAAGAACGGGCTGATTTTAGAAGGACCCTTTTCAGCAAATTTCAGGGTCTGTTCCAGATAGGTGTGCATACCGCCGATGCCGCTGCCAACGCAAACGCCTGCTCTTACAGGGTCGATAGCGTTCAGGTCAAGTTTGGCATCTTCCACAGCCATTTTTGCCGCAGCAACAGCAAACTGGGTAACGCGGTCCATGCGTTTGCCTTCTTTTTTATCGCCATATTTGGCAAAATCAAAATCTTTTACTTCAGCGGCAATTTTAGTGCCGTATTCGGAAGCATCAAACTGGGTAATCGGGCCAACGCCGGATTTACCTGCAACCAGATTGTTCCAGAATTCTTCCTTGCCGATGCCGATAGGGGTAATTGCACCCACGCCGGTTATAACAACTCTTCTCTTCAAAACAAATCACCTCAAAATTAAATTTTTTCTATATCTTCTTTCAGCCTTCTGAAAATTTCTTTAACAGGCAGAATTTCCTTAATCTTCCACATGTTGGCACCGGTAAATACAAGGCCAGTTTCAACATCGCCCTGCTGCGCACGGGTCAGCGCCCTGATAATGCAGAAGCTGCGCGAGCAGTGTTTAAGGCATGCATCGCAGGTAGTAGGCCTCGGCTGAGTGCCGTCCAGAACCTTCTGCGCAAACGGGTTCAAAATAGCGCGGCCTTTATAGCCGACCGGGCTGTCAATCTGAACCACATCGTCTTTAGTCATCTTCAGGTAAAATTCCTTCAAAGCCGGTGCGCCGTTGGATTCCTCACTGGCTGCAAAACGGCTGCCCATCTGCACGCCGCTGGCGCCAAGCTTTAACAGCTCGGCCACATCGGCACCGCAAACCGCGCCGCCCGCCGCGATAACAGGAATGTTAACCGCTTTAAGGATGCCCGGCAGGATGGTTTTGATGGATTCCTGCGTCCCCAGATGGCCGCCCGCTTCCGTACCTTCGACAACGATAGCCGATGCCCCGAGTTTTTCGGAGATTTTAGCCAGCTTTACCGAAGAAACGATAGGTACCACAGGTACGTTGTAGGCGCGGCCGATGGCGAAAATATCTCTTGAAAAACCGGCGCCGGCAACAAGCAAATCTACTTTTTCTTCAGCCGCTGTTGTAATCAGGTCGGCAAAAGCGCGCGCTGCCACCATAGCGTTAATGCCAATCATTCCTCTGCCTTCGCTGAGCTTTCTTGCAAGGCGGATTTCCTGGCGCAGCTCATCAAGTTCCAGACCGGACGCTGCCACAAGGCCAACGCCGCCTTCACGCGCTACCGCACCGGCAAGGCGCGCAGTAGAAAGCCTGATTGCCATGCCACCTTGAAATATCGGCATTTCAGCTACTTTATTACCTATTTTAAGCACTGGTAATTTCAACAAATATCCCCCATTTCTGGTTAAGATGCTGCTTATTTAAATTGGCAGGGAGGCAAAATGCCTCCCGCCAAACTGCGGACAAATTATTTTTCTTCATCCAACATTTTAACTGCGTCCGCAACAGTGCGGATTTTTTCTGCTTTTTCGTCAGGAATTTCTACGCCGAATTCCTCTTCAAAAGCCATGATGAGTTCAACGATATCCAGAGAGTCTGCACCCAAATCGTCGATGAAGGAAGATTCCATTTTTACTTCTTCCGGGTCAACACTCAATTGTTCTACAGTGATGTCTTTAACTTTGTCGAAAGTGCTCATTACGATTCACCTCCTTCCAAGGTAGTTTGATAATACACTATTACATTACCATACCGCCGTCGACATGTAAAGTCTGGCCGGTTATATAAGCGGCATTATCGCTTACAAGGAACAATACCGCTTTGGCAATATCTTCAGGCTCACCCAGACGGGCAAGCGGAATGGAAGCTTCCATGGCAGCAACAACTTTTTCGGAAAGAACGCTGGTCATATCGGTTTTGATAAAGCCAGGGGTAACAGCGTTTACGCGGATTCCACGCGCTGCCATTTCTTTGGCAACGCTGCGGGTAAAACCAAGGATGCCTGCTTTGGCAGCCGCATAGTTGGCCTGGCCTGCATTGCCCATCAGCGCTACAACGGAGCTGATGTTTACAATGCTGCCGCTGCGCTGTTTTGCCATATATTTAACAGCAGCTTTGGTGCAGTTGAATACGCCTTTAAGGTTAGTGTTCAAAACTGCGTCCCAATCTTCTTCCTTCATGCGCAGAAGCAGGGTGTCGCGGGTAATGCCGGCGTTATTGACGAGAATATCAATATGGCCAAGTTCGCTTACAACCTTGTCTACGATTTCTGCGCAAACATCAGCTTTGGAAACATCGCCCTGGACGAGAATTGCTTTTCTGCCCATTTTTTCAATTTCAGCGGCAACTGCTTCCGCAGCTGCGGTGCTGCCTGCAAAGTTAACGGCAATATCCGCACCGTTTTCGGCAAGCATCAGTGCGATGGCTTTGCCGATACCGCGAGAAGCGCCGGTAACTAAAGCTACTTTGCCTTCTAACTGCATTTTAACGTACCTCCTGGAAATGAGCAAGTGTTTTTGCAAGGCTTGCTTCGTCTTCTACGTTTAAAGAAGTTACGCTCTTATCGATTTTTTTGTTGAAACCGCACAGAACTTTGCCCGGGCCAACTTCAACAAAGGTATCAACGCCGCCTGCAATCATTTTTCTTACGCCGGTTTCCCAAAGCACAGGCATAGCCGCCTGGCGGATTAAGCTTTCCTTAATTGCTTCCGCTTTGGTTTCTTCTTCGGCATTTACATTAGCCATAACGGGGATTTTCGCATCATGGAAGGTAATGGTTTTAAATACTTCTGCCAGACGGTCGGAAGCGGGCTGCAGCAGCGTGCTGTGGAAAGGAGCGCTTACCGGAAGAAGCACCGCGCGTTTTGCGCCTGCTTCTTTCAAAGCAACCAGCGCTTTATCAACAGCGCCGACAGCACCGGCAATTACAACCTGGCCGGGGCAGTTAAAGTTTACTGCCTGTACTGCTTCGCCGCATTCAGCTTCAATGCCGCGGCAGATTTCAACGATTTTATCGGTATCCATGCCAAGAACTGCTGCCATGCTGCCTTCGCCGACAGGAACAGCCTCCTGCATGAACTGGCCTCTTTTGCGTACAATGCGTACAGCGTCGGCAAAATCAAGCGCTTCAGCCTGTACCAGCGCGGAATATTCACCAAGACTGTGGCCTGCCGCAATTTCGCAGGTTACGCCGTTTTCGGCAAGCACTCTTGCGCAGGCAACGCTGGCGGTTAAAATAGCCGGCTGAGTGTTGAAGGTCAGGCGCAGCTGGTCTTCGGGGCCTTCAAAGCACAGTTTGCTGATAGAAAAGCCCAAAGCCTCGTCTGCTTCTTCAAAGGTTCTGCGTGCGCACGCATAGTTGTCGTACAAATCTTTGCACATGCCAACGCTCTGGGAGCCCTGGCCCGGGAAAATAAATGCTACTTTACTCATTCACAAAGCCTCTCTTCCGTCGTTTATTTTGCCCATTTAAGTACAATACTGCCCCAGGTAAGGCCAGCGCCGAAAGCAACAAGCAGTAAGTTGTCGCCTTTTTTCATAGCATGCTGGTCCTGCATTTCCGTCAAAGCAATAGGAATGCATGCTGCGGAAGTATTGCTGTATTTATCAATGTTTACCCAAACTTTGTCCATCGGCATTTTAAAATGCTTGGCAGCAGATTGAATAATGCGGATATTGGCCTGATGCGGTACCAGCATATCAATATCCTCGTTGTTTAAGCCTGCCTGCTCCAGCGATTTTTTAGCCGTTTTGCCCATAACCTTAACGGCAAATTTAAATACTTCGTTGCCGTTCATGTGTACGGTGTGTTCTTTGTTATCAACCGTTTCGTGGCTGGCCGGTCTGCGGCTGCCGCCTGCGGGCTGATACAAATGAATGCCGCCTGCGCCGTCGCTGCCGAGGTCAAGGCCAAGAATGCCATAACCTTCTTCAACCTCGCCCAGAACTGCTGCGCCTGCACCGTCGCCAAACAGTACGCAGGTGTTGCGGTCTTCCCAGTTCAGAATGCGGGAAAGGGTTTCAGCGCCGATAACCAGTGCTTTTTTGTAAAGGCCGCTGGCAATCATCTGCGAAGCAACGCTTACGCCGTAAACAAAACCGGTGCAGCCTGCGGAAAGGTCAAAAGCTGCCGCATGCTGTGCCCACAGTCTGTCCTGCACAAGGCAGGCGGTGGAAGGATATACGCCGTAATCAGGCGTTGCCGTTGCCACAATGATAAGGTCAATATCATTCGGGGTCAGGCCTGCGTCCTCAAGCGCGCGCCTTGCAGCAATCAGCGCCAGGTCACTGGTAGCCTGTTCGGGTGCTGCAATATGGCGGGTTCTGATACCGGTACGCTGTACAATCCATTCGTCGGTAGTGTCAACCATTTTTTCAAGGTCATGGTTGGTCAGGACCTTGCTCGGAAGGTAACTGCCCACGCCCAAAATACCTACTTGTTTTACAGCTTTAGTCATGTATCTATCCTCGTTTCTTTATTTTTCTTCGTCTTTAACTACGATTTCCGCAATATGTTTTACCACGTCACGCTCGGCAAAATTAATTGCCACCCTGATGGCGCTGGTAATGGATTTAGCCTTGCTGTTGCCGTGGCAGATAATGAACGGAGCTTTAACGCCCAATAAAAGCGCTCCGCCGTATTCGGTAACGTCGGCGCGTTTTTTCAGCGCCTTCAGCACCGGCAGTAAAAGGAAGCCGCCCAGTTTGGCACGCCAGCCGCCCTGCAAAATCGCATCCTTAACTACTACCATTATAGCACTTGCAAGCCCTTCTGCAAACTTTAAAACAACATTGCCGACAAATCCGTCGCAAACAACAACGTCAACAGTGCCTTTGTTAATGTCGCGGCCTTCCACATTGCCGATAAAGTTAATGTGTTTCTGCGCTTTCAAAAGCGGATAGGTTGCCAGCGCCTGCTCGTTGCCTTTGGTTTCTTCTTCGCCGATGTTCAGCAAACCAACGCGCGGTTTTTCGACATTGAACATCAGTTCCGAATAAACGCTGCCCATCAGTGCGCTCTGCACCATGTGTTCCGGTTTGGCGTCAACCTTCGCGCCGCTGTCCAAAAGTACCGTCGTGCCGGTAAGGTTCGGTATCGGTGTCGCAATAGCCGGGCGTTCAATGCCTTTAATACGGCCAAGGTAAAAAAGCGCTGCCGCTACTGCCGCACCCGTACTGCCGGAAGATACCAGCGCGTCACATTTATGTTCGCGCAAAAGGCGCGTTGCCACAACAATGGATGAATTCTTTTTGGTTTTTACCGCAATCGAAGGGTGTTCGTCCATTCTTACAACTTCGGTTGCTTCGCAGATGGTCAGTCTCGTTTCGTCATCTGCTTTATATTCGTGCAGCAGGTCCTTAATAACTACCGGGTCACCTACCAGCACTATTTCACAGTTAAATTCTTTTACCGCCTGTACCGCTCCAAGCACAAGTTCCTTCGGGCCATAGTCCGTTCCCATTACGTCAAGCGCGATCTTCATTTGCCTGTGTCCTTTCGTCCGGGCAGGGTACAATTATAAATTTTGCCCGGAAAACTTCTTCGTTGTTATTTCTTATTTTAACCCAAATTATATATTTGTTAAACTCCCTGCGGATAACTTCCGCCTTGGCGACAAGAGTTGCACCTGCGTAAACGGGTACCTTGTATTTTACGTTGCCCACGCCTGTCAGCGCCGCTTCTGCGTCCACAACTGCCAGCGCCAGCGTATTGGCCATGGCAAACATGTAATAGCCGCGTGCCACGCCGGTTTTTTCCAGCACCATATCGGGAGTGATTTTCATCATGGAAATGCCGGAATGGTTGAGCTCCAGGTCAATCAAATCGCCGACGATATCCTTTTTGTCAATCGCTTTCAGTTTTACCTGCGCGTTTTCAGCCATCTGGCGTGTGCGCTCGCGCAGCTCCGGGATGTTAAGGCTCAGCCTGTCCAGACGGATAGTCTGAATACTAACCGCAAGGTTTTTGGCCAGCTGCTCATCCGTTAAAAAAGGGTTCTTTTGCAGCATTTTAAACAAGCGCTCATGCCGTATTACTTTTTTAGCAGAATTCATAACATCACCTTATTTTAATACCTGATACTAATATCTGAAGTAATTATAAGCTCCAATCACAAAAAATGCAAGCAAAAATTTATCAGGCGGCGTTTATTTCAAATTAGTTTCACAAATAAAAAAGAGACCGTAAGGCCTCCTTAAAAATTTTGCCGCAAAAAGCAAAAACCCCCAAGCCAATGGCTTACGGGGGTAATTTTTACTCAGCGTCTTTTGCTACAACCTGTTTGCCGTTGTAATAACCACATTCAGGGCAAACACGGTGCGGCATTTTCATTTCATGACATTGCGGGCATTCAACTAAGCCGGGAGCGGTAAGTTTCCAGTTCGCACGGCGGGAATCGCGGCGCGCTTTAGACATTTTTCTTTTTGGTACTGCCATCGTTGCTACACCTCCTCAAGCATAAGGCAAAATTTAATTTTTGATGAATTGCTTTAATGCCGCCAGTCTGGGATCAACCGTAGTTGCATCACAGCCGCAGTCGCCTTCATTTCTGTCAGCCCCGCAGACCGGACACAGCCCACGGCAATCTTCCCTGCAAAGTGACTGCAAGGGAACTGCCAAAAGGAGGCTCTCTCGAACAGGCTCTGTTATATCAAGCAGATCTGATTCATAGATAAAAGCATCATTTTCAATGTTTTCTGCTCCTGCCGGGTAAAATTTTTCAACCACCTGCGCTGCCAGCGGTTCGGTAAAAACCTTCAAGCAGCGTCCGCAGGTACGTTCAATTTCCGTTTTCACATCAGCCTTAAGCAAAATTACGTCACCGGCATTTTCCACAACGCCTTCCAGTCGAATAGGCGCCGTTACCTTCAAATCGGTATCCGTAATGTCAAGCTCGTCCGGCGTCAGCTCATACGCAAACGTTTTACTGCCGACAAGTCTTTTTTTGATTTCTGCGACATTTATTCTTATCATATTTCACCAATCGTATCAATTATAGCGGCGCAAACTGCCTTTGTCAAGTAATAGTTATGCGCAAACGCCTTACAATTTTATAATGCGGCGGCAGATATTAACCGTATCATGCGCAATTACAAGCTCCTCGTTGGTCGGGATAACAAAAATTTTTACTTTTGCCTCGTCGGTGCTTATTTCCTGATTTTTGCCGCGCACCTTGTTTTTCTGCCCGTCAATGCCGGTGCCGAGATATTCAAGCCCTGCGCAGATTTTTTCGCGCATGGAGGAAGAATTTTCGCCCAAACCTGCCGTGAACACAATCGCGTCCACGCCGCCCATCGCCGCCGTATAAGCGCCGATGTATTTTTTTACGCGGTAGGCAAAAATATCAATCGCTACCTGGCTGCGCTCGTCACCGCGCGCCGCCGCGCTTTCCAAATCCCTGAAATCGCTGGAAAGCCCGCTGATACCCAAAACGCCGCTGCGGCGGTTCAGGTAATCGTCAATCTGTTCAGCGTTCATATTTTCTTTTTCCATCAAAAACGGAATAATCGCCGGGTCAATCTCGCCGGAGCGCGTGCCCATAACAAGCCCGTCCAGCGGCGTGTAGCCCATGCTGGTATCAATGCTGCGCCCGTATTTTACCGCCGCCACGCTGGAACCGTTGCCCAGGTGGCAGGTGATGATGCGGTAATCTTTTGTTTCGCCGCCCATCATTTTGGCAGCTTCCTGCGCAACATATTTATGCGACGTGCCGTGGAAGCCGTAACGGCGCACGCCGTATTTTACATACAGTTCGTAAGGCAATCCGTACAGATATGCCTCCTTCGGCATCGTCTGGTGGAACGCCGTATCAAAAACAACAACCTGCGGCACATTCGGCATCAGCGCCATGCAGGCTTTAATGCCGTTTAAGTTGGGCGGATTGTGCAGAGGCGCAAGCTCCGCACAGGCGGCAATGCCTTTCAGCACATCCGGCGTCACAAGGACGGAATCGGCAAAGCGTTCGCCACCATGGACAACGCGGTGCCCCACAGCGTCAATTTCGTTCATGCTTTTAATAACGCCGTAATCCGGATTCGTCAGCGCGTCCACCGCCAGCTTAATGCCAAAGCTGTGGTTGGGCACGTCGATGTTAATATCCACCGTATACTTGCCCTCCGGCGTGTGCTTAAGCACCGAGCCTTCCATGCCTATACGTTCAATCAGGCCCTTGGCCAGCACCGCTTCGGTGTCCATATTTATCAGCTGGTATTTAATTGAAGAACTGCCGCAATTTACAACAAAAACCTTCACTCTATTTTCACCCCTCAAATTGTTTTGCACTTACGGGTAAAATTTAATATACTATTAGTATACACTATTTAACTATTAACCGCCAGTAAAACTTTGTAAGGAGAACCTATGAAAAATGCCATCGGCATTGTAGCCGAATACAATCCCTTCCATAACGGGCATGCCCTGCACCTTGCCAGAGCGCGCCGCCTTGTTGGTGAAAACGCGCCCGCCGTTGCCGTAATGAGCGGCAGTTTTATGCAGCGCGGCGAGCCTGCCTTTGCGGATAAATGGCTGCGTGCTGCCTGCGCCGTTAACTGCAGCGTTGATGTTGTGTTTGAACTGCCAACGGTTTTCAGCTGCCGCAGCGCAGAATTTTTTGCCGCCGGTGCGGTGCAGCTTTTAGCGGCGACCGGCGTTGTTAAATATCTCGCCTTTGGAGCGGAAACCGCTGACGCAGAAACGCTGACGCAGGCAGCGGCATACATTAACGCTCACCAAAACGAACTTCGCGCAATTATAAAAAGCGGCAGCTCCTACGCCGCCGCCCAAACGCAGCTTTTAGCCGGTTCAGGCATTAAGTTTGACGCGAACCAATCCAACGACATTTTAGCGTTGGAATATTGCCGCGCGCTGCAAAAATACGCGCCGGATATCAAACCGCTCGTCATCCGCCGCCAGGGCGCGGGCTACAACGATAACAATATTGAAAGCAGCACCGCCAGTGCCAGCGCCATCCGCATGGAATACGCCGCCAACGGCTTAACGGAAAAAATTTTACAGCAGCTGCCGTCGCAAACGCATGAGCCGTTGCAGCAAGCAGCAAAAGAAAATGCGCTTGGTTACGACGCCGCCGTTTTAAGCGCGCTTGTGCTTTACCGCCTGCAAATGCTTGCACCCGCGCAAATTGCCGCTGCCTGCGAATGCAGCGAAGGGCTGGAAAACCGTCTGAAAGATTTGGCGAGTGCTTCCGGCATAGAGCAGATTATAAACGACGCTGCCACCAAACGCTACACTAAATCGCGCATCCGCCGTTTGTTAATGCAGCTGTTGCTTGATGTTGATAAAACAATTTTTACGCAGGCAGAACCGCAATACCTGCGCTTGCTGGCGTTTAACAACCGCGGCACAGATTTGCTTGGCGATATGCGCAAAAATGCAGCGCTGCCCGTCATTACCAAACTGGGGCGCAATTTTAAAAATTGCCTTACCGGCGGCGCTGAACGCGATGCCATAATCGTACAGCAGCTGGAACTTGACGTTAAGGCCGCCAATATTTGCGGGCTGCTGCGCCATAACCACAAAAATTTATACAACAGCGATTTTACCAGTTCGCCAATTTACATACCCTAATAAAAAAGTGAAGCCGTTTACCCAAAAGGTAAACGGCTTTGTTGTTTGCTGTTATTTTTCTTCTTCGTCTTCCGGCAGTTCGTCGCCGAAGTATTCGCTTTGCTGCGGTGCAGCCAGTTTGCGGCGTTCTTCGTTAACGGAACCGCGGTTGTCGTTCAAGCCCTGCAAAGCGGACTGCAAATTGCCGCTTAAATATGCCAGCATATCGTCGGCATATTGCAGCACGTCCATTTTTACGCGCTCCGCATAAGCGTCGGCTTCTTCCTTAACTTCCTGCGCATTGCGTTCGGCAACACTTTTAACATCGTCGGCAAAAGCCTGTGCCTGCTGCACAACTTCTTCCTGGCGCACAAGGCGTTCAGCTTCCGATTTGGCAATTTCCAGAATGCGGTCAGCTTCGGTTTTAGCCTGCAAAACAATGTTATCGGCGTCTTCATGCGCCTTGTTTACAATAGCCTTCTGTTCTTCCAGCAGTTTGGCAGCGCTTTTTACCTCGCGGGGAATCGCTTCCTTCAAATCATCAAGGATTTCCGCCAGGTCGCTTTCTTCCACAATGATTTTATCCGTCAGCGGAATTCTGCTGGCAGCGGAAATAAGATTATACATTTCGTCAAAAATTCTGTCTAAGTTTGCGCTCGTGCTCTTATCAATCATCTTATCATCCTCTTTCTAATCACAATAAGTGTTTTTCCGCCAGCAGTTCTTTTATGCGCGTTTCCACGCAATCCGGCACAAGGCCGTGAATGCAGCCGCCGAACGTGGCCAGCTCGCGCACGCCGGAAGAACTTAAAAACGAATAGTTGGCGTTAGTCATAATAAAAACCGTTTCCAGGTTATTATCAATTTTTTTAATCAGCAGCGCGCGCTGAAATTCATATTCAAAGTCCGAAAAAGCACGCAGCCCTCTGACGATGAAAGGCGCTTTTTCCTGTTTGCAAAACTCATTCAGCAGGCCCGAAAAGCAGGTTACTTTTGCATTGGGTATATGCGCCGTCGCCATGCGCAGCATTTCAACTCGTTCTTCCATGCTGAACATCGCTTTTTCCTTTCCCGGATTGTGAAATACACTGATGACAATCTCATCAAACATCTGGCTTGCCCGTTCAAAAATATCCAAATGACCCTTGGTTACCGGGTCAAAGCTACCCGGGCAAATTGCTCTGCGCACAATTTTGACCTCCTAAATCTGCTTTGCAGACGGTTATTTTTGGCAATATTCTACATAAATTTTAATTATCCTTTAATTTGCCATACCTTTCTACATTGTAACATATTTTTATATTTTTGCAAAACGAATAAAACTAATTTTTGTTTCGCCGTAAGTTTCGCAGCGTACCAGCTCAAAATTTTCCGGCAATGTGCCGATGTCGTCGTGCGCGGAATGTTCCGCCACAAGATAACCGCCGTCGTTTAACAGCGGGCTTTGTGCCAGTGCGGCAATAACCTTCTGCACCAGCCCTTTGTTGTACGGCGGGTCGGCAAAAACAAAATCGAAGCGCGCGCCTTTTTTGTACAAACGGTCAATCAGCTGCACAGCGTCGCCCAAAAGCGTTTCCGTTTCGTTTTCCGCACGGCATTTGGCAATGTTGCTCTGCACCAAACGCAGCGATTCGCGGCTCATATCCGTAAAAACAATGTGTTCCGCGCCGCGGCTCCAGCACTCCAGCCCAAGGTTGCCCGTACCGGCAAACAAATCCAGCACCCGTGCCCCCACAATTTTACTGCCGATAATATTAAACAGCGATTCCTTTACGCGGTCCGCCGTCGGACGCACGTCCCAGTTTTTCGGCGTTGTCAGCTTCAGCCCGCGCGCCTTGCCCGTAATAATCCTCATTTAAAAAACTCCGTAAATGTAATATAATATCTGTAACCAAACACCGCAAAGGAGGACGCACATGAAAAAATTTTTGCTTTTGCTGCTCGCCCTTTGCAGTTTTATTTTTTACTATTTTTGGCTGCCAGCCAGCACGCCTTACGTGCCAACGCCCCTGCACATGCAGGATAAAATGCTTTTGCTGCCGCTGGACAGCCGCCCGCCCTGCACAACGCTGGCGCAGGATTTAGGCAGACTTGCCTCCATAGATGTAATTGTACCCCCAAACGAACTTCTTGACAACTACCACAATCCGGCCGACCGCACAAAATTAACGGCGTGGCTAAGCCAGAACATTCAAAACTACCCAACTGCCGTCATCTCCGGCGATTTACTGTTCCACGGCGGGCTGCTCGGCTCGCGTTTGCCGCTGGGCACCGCTGCCGATGAACAAAACTTTTTTACAACGCTCAACAATCTGCCCGCAGGCGATATCACAATCTTTTCCATAATACCACGCCTGCTCGTCAGCGACAACCTGCTGCCCGACGCATGGTACCAGTGGCACTTAATGCGTTACAGCACCCTGCGCGATATTGTGGAGCAGTTCGGCGACTACCCTTCCACGCAGAAGCTGGAAGAAATCAAAGCCCGCATACCGGCAGAGATACTGCAAAAATATAACACGCTGTACCAGAACAACGACGCTTTTAACAAGCAGCTTGCTGCCATCTGCGGCGACAAAAATTACACGCTCATCATCGGGCAGGACGACGCCCAGCCCTTTGGTTTGCCCAACCGCAACCGCGCCCACGCGGATGCCTATATGCACCGCGCCGGTTTAAACAGCCGGAGTCTTACAACCTGCGGCGCAGATGAAATTGCCCAGATGTTAGTGGCACGGCGGTTTTGCAACACGCACAACTACAATCCGAAATTTTACATTGAATATACCACGCCGGACGCCGCCGTCGCCATTATGCCCTACATGGCGGTAACGGCAGAAGCCGCGCTGATTGACAAAATAAATTTCAGCGGCGGCATACTTACGCAAGATATCAGCAGCGCCGATGTAATTTTGTTTGTACACTGCGGCAGCGAAAAACAGCCTGCCACGGATGAAATGGCACAGCGATTGCAGCAGCTGCTTAATGAAGGCAGGCACGTTGCCGTTATCGACAGCAGCGAAGATTACGAAAGCAAACAAATGCTGCTGCCCGTACTTTTGGATAACGATGTGCAAATCAACAAACTTGCCGCCTACGCCGCATGGAACACCTTCGGCAACGCGGCTGGCACAGCAGTCGCGCAAAGCGCAATTTTTACCGGACAGCTTAAAACCCTGCCGCCGCAAAATTTGCCTGCGCTGTACGCCGCCAACCTTAATTTTATGGTTGACCGCCTGCTGGACGACTACTGCTACCAAAAACTTCTGCACCACAAACTGACAACCGAATTAAAACTGCGCGGCGCAGACCCGGTTGAGCTTAAACCCGCTTACAAAACCTTTGCAGAAGATATCATCGAAGGCTTCATCTACCGCGAAAAAACAAAACTGCTGTATACCAATATGGGACTGACGCCGTTTTATACAGACGGCGCAAACCAATACTACCTCACCGGCATCGAACCCAAAGCCAAATTGCCCTGGGATAGAATTTTTGAAATTGATTTAAGGACAAAATGCGAATACGGCATAAAAAAATCCGCCCGGTAGCGGAAAAATTTTAACAGCTGTGATAATATCACAGCTGTTTTTTTATGCCCTTTTTGCCAAAAGCAGGTTAATATTTTCTGCAAAAAAGCCTATTTATGGTTAGAAACATTTTTAAGGAGGGCACTATGGCTACAAATTACGGTTACATCCGCGTCAGCAGTTATGACCAGAATGAGGACAGGCAGCTTATTGCCATGCGCAAAATGGAAATACCGCCGAAAAATTTATACGTTGATAAACAGTCCGGCAAAGATTTTAAACGCCCGCAGTACCAAAAAATGCTGCGCAGGCTTAAGGCAAACGACTTGCTGTTTATTAAAAGCATCGACCGCCTCGGCAGAAATTACACAGAAATTTTAGAACAGTGGCGTTACCTTACCAAAATTAAAAAGATTGATATTGTTGTTTTGGATATGCCGCTTTTAGATACCCGTATCGGAAAAGATTTAATGGGCACATTTTTAAGCGACATTGTTTTGCAAGTACTCAGTTTTGTTGCGGAAAACGAACGCATTAACATCCGCCAGCGTCAGGCTGAAGGCATTGCCGCCGCAAAAGCCAAAGGCATACGCTTCGGCAGGCCGCCCAAACCTCTGCCCGATGGGTTTCACGCCGCATATCAAAAATGGAAGGCAGGCAAAATTACCGGCATCACCGCCGCAAAGGAATGCAACATGCCGCTGACCACCTTCCGTTACCGCGCCCAGCATTACGAAAACATCAACATTTCGTAACATGCGTTATTTTCCATAAAGTGTACTTTATTGCGCACTAAATTTTACAGCTGTGTTATACCATTAAGCCCTTGAAAAACAAGGCTTTAATGGTATAATAAAAAGGCAATGTATAATTTAGCATAAAAACAATAAAGTACACTTTTTTGTTTTAAAAAATTTAAGTTGAGGTGGTCAACTAAATGTATAAAAAACTTCTAAAAATTTTTATCAGCTTAATTGTATTTTATGTTATCGCTTTGTCGGCAGTTTATTTAGTAACCCCAACACCGCTTGAACGTCATGCACAAAACGGTTTAGCTTTAATAAAAAAAGAATCAAATTATCCTAAATATTTCTTTAACAATAATGTTGCAAGCCAATTAGATAACTTTACTGACAGAGTTATGTTAGAAAGAGTTTTACCGAACAATATTGATGATAACGCACTTGAACAAGCAATGTTTATGAATGGTTACAGCCGATACTGGCATGGTTATCAGGTAATTTTACGTCCGTTACTTTTACCTTTTAATTATTTTGAAATCAGATATATAAACATTTTTATCATGTTTGCGTTGCTTATTAAAGCAATGAATGTAATCAAAAAGAATGTCAATTCTATTGCCAGTTGGTTATTTTTTGCCGCTGTTATGTGTGCAAAATTTATTATCGTTCCTGTAAGCCTGCAATTTACAAATATGATGATGCTAATGCTGCTGGCAATATTAGCTGCCGATAAATTGCTTTGTAACCGAAACGACCTTATTTTTAACAATAAAACTTTAAGCACTGAACGTCTTTTCATTTTTTCTTTTGTCTTAGGCTCTATAACCGTTTTCCTTGATTTATTAACAACGCCAATTCTGCCAATCGGTATTGTAATGCTTTTATTGGTAATTCATTATTATCAAAAATATAACTATCTTATTCCCAATAAAACTATTATAAATTCTTTTATCTTCTGGTCTGTTGGTTATGTTGGCACATGGGCTGCAAAATGGATTTTGGCAACAGTTATTTGTTCTCAAAACATTATCTTGCAGGCGTTTAATCAAGTTGTATTCCGCGTTGCCGGTGACGGCGCAAAATACGAAGTTCATAGACTTTCAATGCTTGAAAGCAATATTAAAATGCTTATACAACCATTCGGGCATACTCCTAAAATTATAATTTTTTCATTAATTTTCATTGTATGCGGTATTTTACTTTATAAATTCCGCAAAACTGTAATCAATAAAATTTTTATCAAAAAAATTATTTGGATTTCATTAATACCTTATTTATGGTATCTCATGGCAGCAAATCATTCTCAAATTCATTCTTGGTTTACTTATCGTTCACAGATAATTACCGTATTCGGATTAGGTTACGCAATGTATTACGTTACAGATTGGCAAAAAGTTAAATCATCCATGAAAGGAAAATTTAAATGTCTAAAATAGCAGTACTTATACCTTGCTACAACGAAAGTAAAACCATAGCAAAAGTAGTCAGCGATTATAAAGCGGCTTTGCCGGAAGCCGATATTTACGTTTATGATAACAATTCTTCCGACAATACCGATAAAATTGCGCAGAAGCCGGAGCAATAGTAAAATACGAATACCGTCAGGGGAAAGGTAATGTAATCCGTTCCATGTTCCGCGACATAAACGCCGATTGTTATTTAATGATTGACGGCGATGATACTTATCCTGCCGAAAACGCACGCGAAATGTGTGATTTGGTTTTAAGCGGCAAAGCCGATATGGTTATAGGCGACAGATTATCTTCTACATACTTTGAAGAAAATAAACGCCCTTTTCACGGTTTTGGTAATGTTCTTGTCCGCAAATTTATCAATATATTTTGGGGCAACAATAAAAATACTATTGTTGATGTTATGACTGGTTATAGAGCATTTTCGCCTATGTTTGTCAAAACCTTTCCTGTTTTATCCAAGGGGTTTGAAATTGAAACGGAAATGACAATCCATGCACTTGATAAAAACCTGCTTTTAAAATCTGTTCCTGTTAGTTACAGGGACAGGCCGGAGGGCAGTTTTAGTAAATTAAACACCTATACCGACGGTATTAAAGTTTTAATGACGATTTTTATTTTATACAAAAATTACAAACCGTTAAAATTTTTTAGCACTGTCGGTTTAGTTTTAGCTGTATTCTCACTTGCCCTTTTTATTCCGGTATTTGCGGAATATTTAAGAACAGGTTTAGTACCTAAGCTGCCTACTTTGGTAGTTTCCAGTATTATGATGCTTGCAGCATTCTTATCCTTTGTATGCGGATTAATTTTAGATACTGAAAACCAAAAAGATAAACAATTTTTTGAACTACAAATGAATCTTATTAAAATGATTCAAAGTAAAGATAAATAAAATGAAAGAGTTTATTAAGTTTTGCATTGTTGGTGCTATAACCTTCATACTTGATTATGGTTTACTGTTTTTCTTTACCGAAAAACTGCAAATAAATTACCTGTTATCCACCGCATTGGCTTTTAGTATTGCAGTAATAGTAAACTATATCCTGTGCCTGCTGTTTGTTTTTACAAAAAGCAAAAACGGACGCAAACAATTTATTTTATTTATCTACGCAAGTTTGGGCGGCTTATTGCTTAATCAACTATCCATGTGGTTTTTAGTAGAAAAGTTAAGCATTTATTATATGTTTGCCAAAACAATTTCGACCATAATTGTTACATTATGGAATTATTTAACTAAAAAACGAGCTTTACAAAATTAAATTTTATAACAAAAATACCACCCTTACCGCTAATACGGCAGGATGGTATTTTTAATTTACTTTTATTATGCTGTTACTTTTTACTTTTTGCGTTAATTATATTACCCAAAACGCGTGCCCGGTTTTCTGCTGCAACAGTTACTTTTTCAACACGTTCTTTATCAAGATACGGACTGGAACTCAAAACTGTTTTTACTATTTCAGAAACTTTTTCAAGCTCATTAGAATTGATATCAAAACTATCAACAAGCCTGATTTGTTCTTTATGTGTTTCCTTAAACGGCATTACTCTTTGCCAGCTGCCTATCTCGCTGTTAAGCGCTTCACACCAAAGACTGGTGCCGCTGTCAAACACCGGCGCAGCTCCTACAAATTTTAAAGTATTTACATTGCGGATAAAACCGAAATTACCATAATGACGGTCAGTATTTTCTATTAAAAAATCTATTGTCATTAAGCTGTTGAGGTACTCTTTGGCATTGGAAATTTGCAGCTTTTCCGCACATTTAAGAAAATGTGTATATTCATTATCATTTTTAGATTTTGGCAATACGTTCCTGATTAAATTTGCCGGTACAAATTCAGTTTCTGTATCAACAAAATTTTTGCACAAACAAAGCGGCCTGTCTTCTTCAATAACCAGCCTGTACTCAACATGCTCTATGCCAAGCAATTGCATAATTTGAGATGCCGCAACTTCATTATATGGTTGTTGAAGTAATGGAACAGAACCTGCTTTAGCAAGATATCTTTCTCCATCAATAATCGTCCATTTCTTTTTTAACCAGCCGTTGCTGCTGGCATCCGGCGTCATAGGGCTGATATTCGGTTTTGACGAACCACGGCTGAAAAAAGCATCGCCAAGGTCATTTGAAAAATCATTTGTAAAAAAGTTCACGTCCTGCCATTCAATATCACTTCCGGCAGGTTTAATCCAATATTGGTCAGAAAGGCTCAAACCCAGGCTTCTTGCAGAAAGTTTGGTTGTTGTTTCTATATCATAAGCCTGAAGAATTTGTTTTAAGCCGTCGCGGCTGGCAGGTATTGCTCTGCCCTGCCACCAGCTGTTAAGCCTTCCTACTGTATTTTTCAGGTTATTATCTGTAATCACGCCAACAGGAAAAGCCTCGGCATCAATTATTTTATTGATATCAACAATAAAACCGCTGTCAGATAATTCTATATCAGCAAGCGGACGGTTTTTATTGAGTAATTTATAATTCATGCTGTAACCCTCCGTTTCGTAATTACAATTTAATTATATCAAAAATTTTAATCTATAACATTCCGTTTCAAATATTTTTCCAACGACTTTTTAGCAAAATTCGATATTTTTCAAGGAAGTTTTTTGGGGAAATTTGATATTTTCCTAAGGACTTTTGATTTTCGGCTTAAATTTCTAAATCTTCATTCCCCAAAATTTTCCAAACTTCCACATAAGGTTAAAGCATAAACGCTTTTTGCGCCGGCGTTTTTCAGTGTTTTGGCTGCTTCTTCCAACGTTGCGCCGGTGGTTAAAATGTCGTCAACCAATAAAATGTTTTTGCCGCAGACATCGCCTGCCGCTTTAAAACAGCCGCGCACGTTGCTGCGGCGCTCGCCAGGAGTTAAGCCGTATTGCGGCGTTGTTGGTTTTACGCGCATCAGCACATCCGGCTGCCATGCACCGTGCTGTGCCAGTGCGTTTTTAAACACGGCTTCCGGTATATCGTAGCCGCGCTGTTTACGCCGCTGTGCGTCAGTTGGTACGGAAACCACCATGTCAAACTTTCTGCCGCCGTATGCCCTTGCCATAAACACTGCTTCTTCTGCCAATGGCTGCAAAAATTTACGCTCACCTTCAAATTTCAGCTTGTGCAGCATGTCTTTTAATGCGCCGTCATATTTGTAGCCCATCACCGCGCCGTCCAGATGTTTCAGCCCCGGCATGGGTTCAAGCAGCAGGTTTGCGCTGCGGCATTTTGGGCAGAACACGCCGCTTTCCACCTCGCTGCCGCATACGGTGCAGCTTTGCGTAAAAAACACGCTTACCAGCGTCTGCCACCAGTTTTGTAATATGTTCAAATTATCACCAATCTGTTTTAAAATACGTCCGCCTGTTCCTGCAAGCGTTCTGCCAGCAGCGAATAGCGTTTGCGCGTTTTGTCGTTCAGCACTGCCGTCTGCACTGCTTTTTTGCTGCCGACGATAACGACTTTCTGCCGCGCCCTCGTCACTGCGGTGTAGAACAGGTTGCGCTGAAGCATAATGTAATGCCCCGGCACCATCAAAAGTATTACCACCGGGTATTCGCTGCCCTGCGATTTATGCACGCTCATGGCGTAGGCCAGTTGCAGCTCGTCCGTTTCACCGGCGGTGTAAACAACTTTGTTGCCGCCGATGCCCGCGTATTCATATTCCTGCTCAAACGATGTGAACACAGGCTTGCCGCTGTCCTCATACGCAACCGTCACGTTGCCGCCGTCGATGCGCACAATGCGTCCGATGTCGCCGTTAAACACTTCTTTTTCGTAGTTGTTGCGTATCTGCATAACCTTGTCGCCCTCGCGCAGTACCGAGCCGCCGGGCAAAACAAGTTCGCCCTTATCCGCCGCGGGCGGGTTTAAATGCTGCTGCAAAACCTTGTTTAAATTTTGCACGCCGCAGGGGTTTTTGTGCATGGGCGAAAGCACCTGCACGTATTGCAGCCCGTGTTCCGCCGCAATATTTGCGTACAGCTGCGCCACGTAATCCGCCGCCATAAATTCGTTGTCGAAGCCGATAAATTCAAAGTCGCTGTGCGGGGCAAACTCCGGCATCTGCCCATGGTTAATGCGGTGGGCGTTGCGCACAATGGGGCTTACCTCCGCCTGGCGGAAGACGTTTTCCAACCTTACAACGGGCATTTTTTTGCTGCGGATGATATCCTTCAAAACCGAGCCCGGACCAACGGAAGGAAGCTGGTCCACGTCGCCGACAAAAATCAAGCGGCAGCCGCCGGGCACTGCCTTCAGCAGATGGTACATTAAAGTTATATCAAGCATCGAAGCTTCGTCAATAATGATTGCTTCGGCGTCGAGCGGGTCGCTGTCGTTTTTGCCGAAGTTAAAGCCGCTGCCATCAGGCTGGTATTCCAAAAGGCGGTGTACCGTCAGCGCCGGGTGTCCGCTGGATTCTGCCAGACGTTTTGCCGCTCTGCCCGTAGGCGCTGCCAGCAAAATGCGGCAGCCTGCTTTTTCAAGCACCGTTAAAATGCCTTTGGTTACGGTGGTTTTACCTGTGCCCGGTCCGCCGGTCAGTACAAACACGCCGTATTTAAGCGAAGCGTGAATGGCGTCCTTCTGCGCCTGTGCCAGCTGGATGCCTGCTTCGCGCTCCCAATCGGAGATTATTTTTTCAACATCGACGCTGCGGATTTTGCCCGGCGCGTCCTTTAAAGCCAGCAGGCGTTTAGCCACCTGCGTTTCCGCCTGATACAGATATTCCGGGTAAATCAGCCGCAGGCCGCCCACTTCTTCCGTGCGCAGTCGGTCCTCGTCAATCAGTTCCTTAAACAGTTCCTTCACCGCCGCCGGATCTATCTGCAAAAGCTTTACGGTTTCCTGCGCCAAAAGTTCTTCCGGCACGCAGGTATGCCCTGCCGCCCCCGCCATGTTCAGCGCATAAACCAGCCCCGCTTCAATGCGCCGCCTGTCGCTGCGGCTGCACCCAAGCGCCATGGCAATTTTATCCGCCGTGCGGAAGCCTATGCCCGTTACCTCGCTTGCTAAAGCGTACGGATTTTCCTGCACACGCGTAAGTGCCGTGCCGCCGTAACGCGCCGCCAGCTTGGGCGCATAGTTGGCGCTGACGCCGTGCTGCTCCAAAAACAGCATCAGCTCGCGCATTTCGCTCAGCTCCGCATAAGAAGCGGCAATGCTCTCCGCCTTTTTGCGTCCTATGCCCGCCACTTCGATCAGGCGTTCCGGTTCGCTTTCCATAATGCTCAGCGTGCGGCTGCCAAAATGCTCTACAATGCGCGCCGCCATCGTGCGTCCAATGCCCTTCACCGCGCCGCTTCCCAAAAAGCGTTCAATGCCGTCCGTCGTACTGGGCTTAACAACGCGCAGGCTTTCAGCCTTAAACTGCCGCCCAAAACGCGCGTGCT
Source organism: uncultured Phascolarctobacterium sp. (assembly GCA_949299135.1). GTDB lineage: Bacteria > Bacillota > Negativicutes > Acidaminococcales > Acidaminococcaceae > Fusicatenibacter_A. The sequence goes on along the minus strand of CASFZG010000009.1, from coordinate 34,338 downwards.
CGCACCAATCGCCCGCCAGCACAATGTTTTCGCCCATGTATGGCGCCATGCCTTTATAAGTAACCGTCACCAGCCCAGCCGCCGTTTTAACGCGCAGCACGCAAAAGCCGCCGTCATCGCTCTGGTATATTACATTTTCCAGTGTTCCCTGTAATTCTTCCACATGCTCACCGCCGTGCAAAACAAATGTTCAGTTTATTATAGCATGTTTTGCGCCGTTTATAAACCGCGCCCGGCGCGATATTTTTTGACAATGCCCCGGAAATTGGCTATAATTAATTAAATACGTTTTATTGATTTTGGGAGGGTCCGTTTTGAAATCCATCGGCACACAAATTGCCATTGATATGTATAACTGCAGCGATATTCTCTTGGACGACGTTATCGGCATCGAGCATATGCTCAGCGACGCCGCGGCACGCTTCGGTATGGAACCGAGCGGCGTATACGTCAACGACGAGGACGGCATCGATGAATATTCAGTGTTTGCTCACTGCAAGCAGGGGCATATCACCATGCACGTTTACCCGGACATGGGCTTTGCCACGATTGACATTTTTACCTGCTTCAAAGAAGCTGACCCGGACGGGCTGGCACGCTTCATGCGCCACTATTTCAACCCCGATAAATCCAAAATCACCTATCTGGAACGCGGCGACTTCGGCAACGAAAGCGACATGAAACCGCGCCGCAAATCGCACACCAAAATCATCCGCAAAGCCAAAACCTTCGGCAAAAAATTATCCAATCTGATGATGCGCCCCAAATCCATTTAAAACGCTGCCCAACGGCAGCTTTTTCTTTTAGTAATAACGGAGGGTTTTATGAAATACATTTTCTGGGATATCGACGGCACGCTGCTGTTAACAGGCTTGGCGGGCGCGGACGCCTTGCGCGCCTGCATTAAGCAGCAGTTCGGCGTTGAAGATTTTCAGTTCTCACATCCGCTGGCGGGCGCGACTGATTCGCAGATTATCAAGCAAATCTGCATTGATATTAAAGGTCGCTGCCGCACCTTTGACGCCGCCAACCTTTTGATAAACTACCACCGTCTGCTGCCGCAATATTTGCAGGAGCGTCAGGGGCGCTTAATGCCGAACGTGGCGGAAACGCTGGCTTATTTTGACGGGTTGGAAGGCTTTACCACCTGCCTTTTAACCGGCAACACCACCACCGGCGCTTACGCCAAATTAAACCGCTACGGCATCGATAAATACTTTGACAGCCATTATGCCGTCTGCGGCGAATTAAGCGAAGACCGCGACGAGCTTGCCAAAATCGCCTTAAGGCGCTTGCAATTGCTGCACCCGGACGAAGAAATTACAGGCGACGACGTATTCTTTGTCGGCGATACGCCCAACGATATAAAATGTGCCAAAGCCATCGGCGCGCGCTGCCTTGTTATTCTGGCAGGCAGCACCTACACCCGCGAACAGCTTGCGGAATGCGCGCCGTGGAAAATTTTGGACGAACTGCCCGCCGACCCCAAAGAGCTGGCGCAGATGTTTAACGAATGAGGTACTTATGAAAAAATTTTTACTGACACTTGTGTGCTGCCTGACGTTACCGGCGGCGGCACTTGCCTATAACAGCTACCATGTGCAGCTTGTACAAAGCGGCGCAGGCTGCCCCGGCGGCGATTTAAGCGGCGCTGATTTAAGCGGGCTGAATTTGGCAGGCATTGATTTAAGCGGCGCAGACCTGAACGGCGCGCGCTTTAACGGCACGGATTTTACCGGCGCCGATTTAAAAAACGCCAACCTGCACCGCGCCGTGCTGGCAGGATGCACTTTAAGCAGTGCTGATTTAGCCGGTGCGGATTTAAGCTACGCCAATTTAAACGGCAGCAAGCTGGATAAAGCAAACTTCAATGGCGCAACGCTGTTCCGCACCAGCCTGCGCGGCTGCGAAATGCCAAACGCCAACTTTGCCTACGCCAAACTTATGGAAGCAACACTTGACAACGCCAACGCCGCCAAAGCCGATTTCAGCTACGCCAATTTATCTTACGGCTGGCTGTACAAAGCAAATTTGACGGATGCTGTTTTAACGCACGCCAATTTATACAACGCCAAAATGACGGGCGCAAACCTTACCGGCGCAGATTTGACGGACGCAGGGCTATCCCGCGCAAGCTTGCAACACGCACAGCTTAACGGCGCACGCCTTGACCGCGCCATGCTCGACGACACCGACTTCAGCTACGCCGATTTAACCCTTACCGATTTCGGCAGAGCGTTTAAAGACAAAGCAAAATTTTGAAAGTGAATAGGTGAAATACAATATCGCAAACAAAAACTCCGCAGCAAAACTGCGGAGTTTTTTATTTTGGCTGTAACTGTTTAATTTTTTATGCCTTGACGATGTTTAACAGCACTTCGGTACATTTTATCAGCGAAGGCACGGGCAGATATTCAAAGCGTCCGTGGAAGTTGTGCCCGCCGGTAAAAATGTTAGGGCACGGCAAGCCCATTTCCGAAAGGCGCGAACCGTCCGTGCCGCCGCGTACCGGCACCAGCTTTGGCACAACGCCTGCTTCGCGCATGGCGTTTTCGGCGCGCTGCACAATTTCAAACACCGGCGTAATGTATTCCTTCATGTTGCAGTACATATCCTGCAAATTACATTCCACGCTGCCTGCGCCGTATTTGGCGTTCATAAAGGCTGCCAAATCCAGCAGCAGCTGTTTGCGTTTTACCAGAATGTTTTTGTCGTGGTCGCGCAGAATCATATCCAGCTCCACGCGGTCGGTGCCGCCTTCAATGCGCAGGCAATGGTAAAAGCCTTCATAGTTTTCGGTGTATTCCGGCTTTTCGCCTTGCGGCAGAGCCATTTGCCATTCCGCCGCCATGGTTACGGCGTTGCGCATTTTGTTTTTGGCGCTTCCGGGATGCACGGACACGCCGTTAAAAATTATTTTGGCGTTGCAGGCGTTAAAGGTTTCGTAATTAAGCTCGCCCAATTCGCCGCCGTCAACGGTGTAGGCAAAATCCGCCTTAAATTCGTCCAGCGGGAAACCGTCCGTTCCGCGCCCGATTTCTTCATCCGGCGTGAAGGCCAGCAAAATTTTACCGTGCCTGATTTCCGGGTGCGCCAGTAAATATTCGCACGCGCTGACGATAGCGGTAATGCCCGCCTTGTCATCTGCGCCGAGCAGCGTGGTGCCGCCCGCCGTTAAAATGTCCTGACCGATGTAGGCCGACATTTCCGGAAAGCTTTTGGTGCTTAAAACACAGTCCGGCGCAAGGGCAATGTCCCTGCCGTCCCACGCTTTGTGCATTGTTACCTGCACGTTTTCGCCGCTCGCCTCGCCGCTGGTATCCATGTGGGCAATGAACCCGATAACAGGAGCCTCCGCATTGGCGGGCAGTTCTGCCAGCACATAGCACTTATCGGTTACTTTTACGCCCGTAAGCCCCAGCGCCGTCAGTTCATTTTTTAAGTATTCGGCAAGCTGCCACTGACCTTCGCTGCTGGGCAGCTGCGTGCTTCTCTCGTCGGAAGCGGTATTTATTTGTGCGTAAGCGGTAAACCTTTTTACAAGGCGTTCCGCATCAAGTTCGTAGTTCATTGTTGTTCCTTCTTTTGTAAATATTCCTGCCACAGCTGCGCCATGGTTTTGTGCAGCAGCGGGTGCTGTTTATGCGGCGCAATCTCTGCCAGCGGGCGCAGCACAAAATCGCGGTTCTGCATATCGGGGTGCGGCACAATAAGGTTCGGCTCGTTGATTACAGCGCCGCCGTAAAAAATCAGGTCCAAATCAATAACGCGCTCGCCCCAATGGCGCAGGCGCACGCGCCCCATCTCCAGCTCTGTTTCCAGAAGCATTTTTAACAGCGCTTGCGCGGATAACTCCGTCCGTACCTCGCAGGCGGCGTTTAAAAAGCGCGGCTGGTCGGTTACGCCGTAAGGGTCGGTATCGATGTAAGTTGAAACCTTCGTAATCTTCAAGCCTTTTTCCGCAAGGCGTTGCAAGGCTTCGTCAAGGTTTTCTTTAAGGCTGCCAAGGTTAGTGCCCAGCGCCACATAAGCCGTTACCTGCATAAAACCGCCTCCAACATACGGATGGCGCGCACGTTTTCTTTAACGTCATGCACGCGCACCATGTTGGCACCGGCGTACACAGCCGCACAGCTTAACGCGATAGTGCCTTCAAGGCGTTCCTGCGGCGGCAGATTGCCCAGCGTCTGCCCGATAACGGTTTTGCGCGACGCTGCAAGCAGCACCGGATAACCGAAGCTCGTCAAGGCGTCCAGCCCCTGCAAAAGTTCAAGGTTCTGCTCCGTATTTTTGGCAAAGCCGATGCCGGGGTCGAGGATAATTTTATCTGCGCCGATGCCAAGTTCGCTAAGCACTTGCGCACGTTGTTTTAAATAGGCGGCAACTTCCGTTACCACATCGTCATATTCGCAGTTTTGCTGCATGGTTTTGGGCGTGCCGCGCATGTGCATCAACACCACCGGCACTTTAGCGGCAGCGGCAACCTGCGCCATGGCTTCGTCGCCGGTTAATGCGGTAACGTCGTTAATAATATCCGCCCCGGCGTTAATGGCTGCCTGCGCCGTGGCGGCGTGATAAGTATCGACAGAAATAATGCTTTGCGGCAGCGCTTTTTTTACCATTTCAACGGCAGGAACCACGCGGCTGATTTCTTCTTCCACGCTTACGGCGTCGCTGCCCGGGCGCGTGCTTTCTCCGCCGATATCTAAAATATCAGCGCCGTCCGCCAGCATCTGCTCCGCCCTTGCCACAACATCCGCGCCGACGCGCGAACCACTGTAGAACGAATCGGGCGTTACATTTAATATGCCCATTATGCGCAGTTTTTCGTAAGTAAGCTCTCGTCCGTCAGCCAAAACTGTTACGGGCTGCTGTGCCGCTAAAAATTTCTGCAAATCCTCGCGCACCTGCGCCAGCCCGAAGAACGGCATCTGCGCCAGCTTGCGCGCCAGAATGCGGTAGTGTTTAACCGTGCCCAAAAGCACAGCGTCCACATATTTTGTTTCGTTTAAAATGCAGCTGCCGGGCACAGCGCAGTCGCCGCCCGTCGCCAGCATTTCCTGTTTTAAAATGTTGGCCGCCGGTGTGCGCACCTGCGTCAGCTTCAGCGGCAGTATTTTACTTTTAGCGGCAAAAATGCCGCAGCTGGCGGGATGTACGCCAAGCCGGACAATTTCGCGCTGTAAGTTATGTTCGTTCAGTTTTATAATCATGGCTGCCAGCCCTTTTCCACACAGGCAAAAGCGTTATGGTTATGGATGCTTTCAATGCTTTCCACCGTAACTTCGTACCATTTAATGCGCTTGTCTGCTTCAAGGCGCAGCGCAATTTCGCGCACGGCGTCCTCCACAAAGCGCGGGTTATCGTAAGCCTTTTCCGTCACAAATTTTTCGTCCGGGCGTTTCAGCAGGCTGTAAACGGGCGCGCTCGCACCGGCGTCGGCCATTGCCGCCAGTTCTTCAATCCATACAAGCCCGTCTGCTTCAATTTCAATCCGCGCCAGCGCACGCTGGTTATGCGCGCCATAGTCGCTTATTTCCTTGCTGCACGGACACAAAGTCTGCACCGGCACTTCAGCCATAATGCGCAGCTTAAACTTGTCCTCTTTTTCGGCGGTCAGCACGCAGTTTAAGTCCATCGGCGCGCGCTGCCCCGTTACCGGCGAAGTTTTATAAATAAAATACGGAAACTCCATGCGGATAAAGGCTTTTTCGGCCTGCAAATGCGTTTTTAAAGTGTCCAGCACTTCTTCCAGCCCGTTGGGGCTGATGGCGCCGACCGTCTGCATGCACTCCACAAAGCGGCTCATGTGCGTGCCGCGGATTTCGTGCGGCAAATCCACCGCCAGGCTGATGGTGGCAACGCTGTGCTGCTCGCCCTGTTCCTTATCCTTTAAGATGACAGGCCAGCGCAGGTTTTTAATGCCGACGTGCTTCAGCGGTATGCGGCGCATATCGGTCTGGGATTGTACGTCCTTCATCACAAATCACCCCTGTAAATGCAGCCGCTGGTTTTGGTTTCCCACACTTCCACTTCGTATAAATCGTAGTTATCGGCATGCAGCAGATCTTTTAATTTATTCCACACCCACACGCTGATGTTTTCTGCCGACGGCTGCGGCAGAATGTCGTTAATGCAAGCGTGGTCCAAATGTACCAGCACGTTTTCCTTAACGATGTTTTTCAGGCGGATAAAGTCAATAACCATGCCTTCGTGATCGGGCGTGCCCTGTACTTTTACCACCAGTTTATAGGTGTGACCGTGCAGGCGCTCGCACTTGCCGTTATATTCCGGCAGGTAATGCGCAGCGTCAAATTCAAATTCTTTTAAAACAATCATAGTTCCTCCGTTAAACAGTCAGCCCGGCAAAATCAGGCTGCTGGCGCAAAGCCTCGTACGCCACAATAGCGACGGAATTGGAAAGGTTCAGGCTTCTCGCTTCGGCAATCATCGGTATGCGCACGCAGCAATCGGCGTATTCGTTGCGCAGCTTTTCCGGCAGCCCCGCCGTTTCCTTGCCGAAAATCAGCAGGCTGTCCGGCCCGTACTGCACATCGCTGTAACGCTTATGCGCCTTGGTCGTCAGCAAAAATTTGGGGTTATCCTTGTATTTTTCCAGCACTTCGTAAACGCTGTCATAATAATGGATGTCCACCAGATGCCAGTAATCCAGCCCGGCGCGTTTTAAATATTTATCTTCAACAGAAAATCCCAGCGGGCGCACCAGATGCAGGTGGCAACCCGTTGCCGCGCACAGGCGCGCGATATTGCCGGTATTGCCCGGGATTTCCGGCTCAACCAGTACGATATGCATTAAATCACTTTCCTTCTTTCAAAATCTTTTCGACGCGTTCACGCATCGTCAGCTTATGTTCAGGCTTCGTTTCCTTATCCTTGTCTTTATCTTTGTCCTCGTCCTTATGGCTGCCCATGTAGTTCTTCAGGTATTCAGCCTTGGCCTTTTCGGCTTCCTTTAAATCATGCTTGTCCAAATCCAGCATGTTCTGGTAGGTGCGCATAATTTTTTCGCAGTAATGGCTGCCCATAGCCCAGGTGCCGTTAAGCCCGCTCCAGGTGTCTACAATGCCGCGCTCCATGCGGATGGCATGCGCCAGCTCATAACGCGGGTCAACAATATCCGTTGAAGGGTGCTTTTTAGTTGTATAGGCCAGCAGGTGCTGGATGTGTGCGCGCACGCCGATTTCCGGCTCGTCGAAGTATTCGCCTTCCACACCGCCGCCGGTTGTGCCAAGCCCGCAGAAATTATTCTGCTCCGGCTTAACGTCGCCGCGGAAACTGAAAAAGCCCGTTTCCACAATCGCCTGCGCCAGCGCCAAATCCTCACGCACGCCTTCGCGCCCTGCTTCCGCCCAGTACAAATGCACCAGCTCATCAACGGAACAGTTCAGCTGCGGGTCGGGGTTATTCAAATAAATCAGCGCCGCCGCTTGTTCCGGCGTTGCCTTGGCTTCTCCGAAAATGCCTATTTTTTTATAATCCTTCGGCAATCCTTTTGTATTAAAAGTACCTGCCTTGGCAGGCGTTTTTTTAGCCGCCTTGGCTTTGGTTGCTGCCGGTTTGGTTGCAGCAACTTTATCGCCTTTGGCTTTTTTAATGCTGTTTTTTACAATTTTGGCTGCTGCCGTTGCCACAGTGCCTTTGGTAATTTTGGGCGGCGTCACCGCGCGCGGCGATGCCTGGGCGCTGGCGGCAAAAGCCGTTAAGCACGCTAAAGTTATGGCGGTAATGGTACGCTTGTTAAATTTCACTTGCATTCTCCTTGCTGTATTATAAATTAAAAATTATTGCAAACATACACATAAATTTTACATCAAACAGCGGCAGACTGTAAAGGCGTTTTATTGTTGTTGCAAACAATTCACAAATGAAAAGCGGTTGTGCTATAATAAAATAAAGCTATGCAAAAGGAGATGATTACATGTCAACCACGTTTAAGTATATCAACCACGCCTGCTTTATGTTAAGCCACGAAGGGCACAACATTATTTTCGACCCGTATCTGGAAGGCTGCCCCAAATTTAAACCGGGCGACACCGAAGCATTGAAAGGTTTGAACGTAGAATATATTTTAATCAGCCACGCGCATTTTGACCACATCGGCAGCGCTTTCGACATCGCCAAAGCCTGCGACGCAACTGTAATCAGCACTGCTGAAGTTGCAGGCCTTGCCGGTGAAAACGGCTGCAAAGCGCACGGCATGCATCTGGGCGGCACCCATAAATTTGATTTCGGCCATGTGCGTATTGTGCCTGCCTTCCACGGCAGCGGCGTAGCTGGCGGCCATGCCTGCGGCTTTATTGTAGATTTTTACGGCACTAAACTGTACTTTGCCGGTGACACCGCCCTGTTTGGCGATATGCAGCTTTTGCAGCGCCTCGACCCGTTTGATTACGCCGTATTGCCTATCGGCGATAACTTTACCATGGGCCCGGCCGATGCAGCGATTGCCGCTGAATTTTTGAAGGCTAAATATGTAATCCCCGTACACTACAACACCTGGCCGCTGATTGCGCAGGACGTTGACGCTTACAAAGCAAAAGTTGAAGCGGACGGCAGCGCCAAAGTGCTGGTTGTACCCGTCGGCGAAAGCATTGAGCTGGAATAAATTTCATAGCCAGTAAAGTAAAATCCCCGCAGCAAACTGCGGGGATTTTTTATTTGGTGTAAAATATTGATAGTTTTATATTTGTCAGGCATAATAGAAAAGCTGTGATTCCTTCCAGCAGGAAGGATGTGTACTATGTTTGACAGCATTTTCGCATTTTTAGTATCTGTTATGGCAAGTATAACTGCTTATTATATTTGCAAGTGGCTCGACAGATACCTGTAAAATCACAGTGAGCCCAATTAAAAACCGGGAGCTGCAACTCCCGGTTTTTCTTTTGCGTGCACCATGTCTGGTGACAGCATTTTCGCTTTTGTGCCTTTATTATAGCACGGGTTAATTACAAAAGCAAATAATTTAAATTGCATTAAAAATTACAAATTTTGCTCGTTATCAAAAGCAATCGGTTTATACTATTACGGCTCGGCTAAAATGCTGCGTCTCCTCCGATTCCGCCCAGGCTGCGCGGCTGGGCTCCCGAAATTTATTACCATAAATTCAGCCGACGCAGTTTTGGCTGTCGCCTAATAGCACAAACCGTTTACTTTTATCAGCGGCAGCGGAAATAAAAAAGCAGCCTTCGTTAGAAGACTGCTGATTTTCGATGGTGGGCGCTAACGGGATCGAACCGCTGACATTCTGCTTGTAAGGCAGACGCTCTCCCAGCTGAGCTAAGCGCCCGAATGGTGACCGGTGGGGGAATCGAACCCCCGATACCGCCGTGAAAGGGCGGTGTCTTAACCGCTTGACCAACCGGCCAGGTGGCTCCCCGAGTAGGACTCGAACCTACGACGCCCTGATTAACAGTCAGGTGTTCTACCGGCTGAACTATCGGGGAATTTCACTGTGGTGCTGACCACATATGCTATTATACGGTTTCAGCGCCTTCTTGTCAACACTTTTTTGAAAAATTTTTAAAAATTATTTTACGGCGATTTTTACAACGATTTTCTGCACGTCACTCGGCGTTCCGTCAGCGTTGCAGCCGGGGCGGTGCAGCTCCCACGGAAACAGTACGGCAAAGTCGCCCGCGTTTAAAACAACGCTGTCCTTTTCAGCGATATTTTCAAAAAACAGCAGGTCGCGTTCGGCGGCGTAATCCTCCACAACCTTTACATCAGCCGTGCGCGGCGCAAAATAAATCTTTTCCGTGCCTTTGCCAAGGTACTGCACGTCGATGTATTTATTATGCGCTTCCGGTTTCTTTTTGCTGCTGTCCTCGGTTGTGTAGGTGTCTACATTGGCGTACATTTTTTCGCCGTCCAGCTCGTATCTGCCGTTAGGCACTTTTGTAAAATCAGTCGCAGCCAGATATTTCAGCGCCTGCTGCAAATCTTCACTGACATAAGGCAGTAATTTTTCAATGTCGGTTTTATGTCCAAAAATCATGTTATCAGCCCTCTCCTGTTAAATATTTCTTATATTCTGCGCCGCCGTTAAAAATCCTTTGCAAAAAGCTGCCGTTTACGATAAAATTGTGCATATCGCTATTTTAAGAGAGGATTTTAACGTGAGCTATTTAAATGTCACCAATGTATCGCATTCCTTTGGCGGACGCCAGATTTTAGAAAACGTTTCCTTTAAGCTGATGCGCGGCGAACATATCGGCCTCGTCGGCGCCAACGGCGAAGGTAAATCGACCTTTTTAAATATTGTTACCGGCCACACGCTGCCGGATGAGGGCAAGGTTGAATGGCCCGGCAAAGTAACCGTAGGCTACCTTGACCAGCAAAGCACCTTGCAGAAAGGCATGACCATCCGCGAAGTTCTGCGCACCGCTTTTAACGAAATGTACAAAATGGAAGCGGAAATGCTGGAGCTTTACGAAAAAATGGGCGACGCCACGCCGGAAGAAATGGACAAAATGATGGAAACCGTCGGCGAAATACAGACGGAGCTGGAGCACGGCGGTTTTTATTCGCTGGACAGCAAGATTGAAGAAACCGCTAACGGATTGGGGCTTGGCAGCATCGGGCTGGACCGCGACGTATCGGAATTAAGCGGCGGCCAGCGCAGCAAGGTTTTACTGACCAAGCTGCTTTTGCAGAACTCCTCCATTTTGCTTTTGGACGAACCGACCAACTACCTTGACGTGGAACACATTGAATGGCTGACGAAGTTTTTGCAGAACTACGAAAACGCTTTTATTTTAATCAGCCACGACATCAGCTTTTTGAACAAAGTCGTCAACGTCATTTACCATCTGGAAAACTGCGAGCTGACGCGCTACACCGGCAACTATGACAAGTTCCAGGAAATGTACGCCATTTACAAGGCGCAGAAGGAAGCAGCTTACGAACGCCAGCAGCAGGAAGTTGCCAAACTGGAGGACTTCATCGCCCGCAACAAGGCGCGTGTGGCAACCACCAATATGGCCAAGAGCCGCCAGAAAAAGCTGGACAAAATGGAAATGATTGAAAAGCCACGCGAAAAACCAAAAGCGCATTTCCAGTTTAAAGAGGCGCGCACGCCGAGCCGTTATCTGGCCGTTGCCGAAGATTTGGTGCTGGGCTATGATTCGCCGCTGACCCGCCCCGTCAGCTTTAAAATCGAATGCGGGCAAAAAATAGCCATCCGCGGCGTAAACGGCTTGGGCAAAACCACGCTGCTGAAAACTATTTTAGGTATCATCCCGCCCATAAGCGGAAAAATTGAACTGGGCCAGTTTTTGGAGCCGGGCTATTTTGAGCAGGAAGAACGCGACAAAAACGAAAACACGGCGCTGGAAGATGTGTGGAACGAGTACCCCGGCATGACGAACTACGAAGTACGCGCCGCGCTGGCAGCCTGCGGACTGACCAACGAACACATTACCAGCAAGGTGTTTGTTTTAAGCGGCGGCGAAGCTGCCAAGGTGCGCCTGTGCAAGCTGATGCTGAAAAACGTCAACTGGCTGGTGCTGGACGAGCCTACCAACCATTTGGACGTGGATGCCAAAGCGGAACTTAAACGCGCGCTGATTGATTTTAAGGGCAGCGTGCTTCTGGTATCGCACGAGCCGGAATTTTACGAAGACTGGGTAACCGCCGTCTGGAACATTGAGGACTGGACAACGAAAGTAATTTAAAACGGACATAAAAAAGCACTTCAGCCGTAATGGTGAAGTGCTTTTTGTTTTGCTGTTAACGCATGTTTTCGATGAAGTCCTCGAAGGCGTTGATTAAAATCGGATGGCCGGTAACTTTCAAATCGCGCAGGTAAGTGCCGTAGGATTCGTACCAGGTTTCAGCCATCTCCATCGTCAGGCCTTCTTTTTTGTATTCTTCAATCATTTTTAAAATAAAGCGGTTAGTTTCGCCGGTTTCGTTGTTGACGTTCAGCGGAATGATGCGGGTTTCTGCCTCATAAGTTTCCACAACAACGTCCCAGCCGCCGGGAACGGGCGGACGGCGGGTTGCCTTAATCATGTATCCCGGCGCAAAGCCGACATAAGCGCCGCCGAGCGAGTTATAAAGTTTTGCTTTCGTCAGCGGGTAGCCGTTGGCGTTGCCCCATTTTACGATTTCATCGCAAACTTCGTTATTATGAATGACGCTGGAAAATTCAGCAGTTGCTAAAATTTCGGACATAATATTTACCTCCACATTTAAATCTATATTTAATTTTACTTTATCCCCGCCGCAAATTCAATATCCCCACGGGTATAAAAGTGCAAAAAGTTGCGCCGTTTAAATCTGCCCCAGCGCTTTTAAAATGCACTGCGCAATAAAGGCCGAACCGATATAAGTGCCGATAAAAACTATGCACGAAATAACAACAATGCGCCAGCCGCTTTTGGCAAAAGCATCAAGGTCCTTGCCTATGGAAACACCGGCATACGCCAGAATAGGCGTGCACAGCTGCAAAAAGCCGACTTTTTTAACGTATGCGTTTACATATTCGCTGCCGGGCACACCGGGGTACGAAAGCAGGCAGGCCAGCGTTACCACATAGGCAACAGCCGGAATATTGCCGGGCAGGAATTTAGCCATCGCCATACCCGCAATAGCCATAGCGATTAAAATCAACAGCCCGGGGATTGATTCGATAACGCCGTACGGCGTGCCGATAACATTGGCAACCAGCGACATTGCGCCGACGATAAATAATACTATAAGCGAATCTTTTAAACTCATTTTGCAGCATCCTCCCCGGAAGGTTCAACACCATATTTAAATTTATAAATCTTTTTGTAAAGCCATTCACTAAGCGGCAGCGCCATCCAGATGGACATATATACGCCGTCAAGCCCGGAAAGCATGTTGCTGGCAGCGCCGAAGGCTGCAATCTGTTCTGCCATATCCGGGTACATTACCGTAAGCGAACCGACTGCCGCCGTCATCATGCTGGCAGAACCTACGCCCGCCGCCATGGCCAGTGCATAAGGATGCACGGGCAGATACGCTGCGGCAAGGCTTGCCAGAATACCGAAGAAGATTGTACCAAAAACGGTGCCGCTGATATAAACGCCCATAACGCCGCGTCCTTCGGCACTGTCAAGCCCGTAACGCTCGCCGATAAGCGCCACGTTCGGCTCACGCGCGATAGAATGTGCAGCGCCGATAGATTCACGCTTCAAGCCAAAATACATGGCAACAGGGATGCCTAAAAGCACCGTGCCAAGGTTGCCGAACTCCTGCAAAATCAGCGCCGGTGACGCTTTTAAAATTTCCGGCAGCGTAGGGCCTACCAGAGTGCCATAACGGGCCATTAAAAGCATCAGCGTAATGCCGATAAGGGAACTTGCGTCCTTCATATCCTTCATATTAACAATTTTTAAAAATTTGGGCGCTGTAAAAATGCCCATAATCAAAGCATACAACATCGGCAAAAGCACAATGGTGCCGACACCAATTTTAAAAGAAATGTTGCCAATCAATTCGGCAGCAACAATCAAGACAAGCACTATGGCATGCAGCTTAAAATTATACACAGTAATCCCTCCGCAAATTTATCAGCTGAAATAGCTTTCCAGCTTTTTAATATATTCTTCTTTGGTCATCAGCGGCTTATGCTCTGCCAGTATTTTTTTCGCTTCTTCAGCGTCATCAGCCAGCAGGTCAACCAGCATCATGGCAAAGGCTTTAGCAGGCAAAATAACGGCAGCGTCAAAATCAGCAACATGGAAATCCGCCGTATGCAAAAAGCCGTCCACGCCGCCGATAAACGGATGAATTACCGGCATTAAATGCGATACGTCGCCCATATCGGTAGAAGCGCTGAAATGCCCTGCATCCTTAACATTAACCTGCGGATTGGCGATTTGTGCGTTTTTGACAAAAAGCTCATTCATGGTTTTGTTGCAGGATAACGGCAGCATACCCGGCAAAGTATGGATAATGGTCTGCGCGCCTATTGCGTCGCCGCCTGCTTTTAACGCCGCATCAACTTTATGATGTGTATTTTCTATCGCCGCCATTGTTTTGGCACGCACATAAGTTTCTATGCGCACATCGGCCGGAACGCTGTTAACGAGGTCGCCGCCTTTGGTAATAATCGGGTGCACACGCACAACATCCTGCTCGCGGAAAGTTTCGCGCAGGGCGTTAATGCCCATCAGCCCCAGCATGGCAGCGTTAAGGGCGTTAATTCCCTGGTCGGGAGCGTCGGCAGCATGCGAAGTTTTGCCGAGATACTGAATGGTTTTGCCGATAAAGCCGTTGCTTGATTCACCTATGGAAACAGTGGGTTCCGGCATATTTTTATCGGCATGCATCTGCATTGCCATGTCGATATCGTCAAAAGCGCCTTCGTAAATAAGCTGCCCCTTGCCGCTTAAAAAGTGAATTTTGCCTTCTTCAACAAGGCGTTTGCGGTATTCAATTTCCACATATTCCTCCGCCGGTACGCCGAAAAATACAGCATCGCCGCTGAAATACTGTGCCGCGCCGGATTTTACGATGCCGCAGCAGGCAGCCAGCATTACCGCAATCTGCAAATTGTGGCCGCACGCATGGGCAGCGCCTGTAAGCGGGTCAGCCTTGCAGCTGTCAGGGCAGCCAACGGCGTCAAGTTCGCCCAAAACAGCGGCAGTCGGTCCTGGCTTTGCGCCTTTTACCCTTGCCTTTACGCCGGTAATGGCAAAGCCCGTCTGCGGTTCAATGCCAAGTTCACGCATAAACGCGGCAACTTTAGCCGATGTTTTTACTTCTTTAAAGCCAAGTTCCGGTTCATCGGCTATGCTTCCGGCAACGGCGGCAATCTGTTCTTTGTACTCGTCAATCGCCGCGCACACTTTGGCTTTTAATTCATCTTTATTCACAACTCTTTTCTCCTTTACCAAAATAAATAAAAATGTATCACCATTATAACACAAACATACAATTTTTTTAATACTCAGCGCAGCGTTGATATAAATTTAATTTTCTGCCACTATATTTTGTAAAGTTGTTTGCACTTTGCCGCCATGTTATGCTAAAATAAATTAGCAATAAAATTAACGCCGTTTAAAAACCGTAAAAATACAACACGAGGTGAAGAATAATGAGCAGGCGCATGACAACTTCCGAAGCGATTAACGAAGCAAGGCGCTGTTTAAACTGTGCCCGTCCGATGTGCAGGACCGGCTGCCCGATTGAAAATAACATTCCGCAATTTATCCGCGCGTTAGGCGAAGGCAATATCGGGCTTGCCTACGAGATTATTTCCGAGCGCAGCAACCTCCCCGCCATCTGCGGCAGGGTTTGCCCGCATGAACGCCAGTGCGAAGCCCACTGCGTAATGGCCAAGAACAAACACGGCATCGAAATCGGCAGCCTTGAAATGTTTATTGCCGACTTTGCGCACGAGAACAACTTAAAACCGCTGCCGCCTTCCACCGGCAAACGCGGCAAAGTAGCCGTTATCGGCAGCGGCCCGGCAGGCTTAACCGTAGCAGGCGACCTTGCCAAAATGAATTTTGCCGTAACCATTTTTGAAGCGCAGAGCGAACCGGGCGGCATTTTGCTGTTCGGCATTCCGGAATTCCGTCTGAACAAAGACGTTGTGCGCCGCGAAATTAAAGAGCTGCTGCACCTTGGCGTGGAAATTAAAACCAACGTGCTCATCGGGCCGGACTACACCGTAGACGACCTGTTCAACATGGGCTACGACGCCATCTTTATGGGCACCGGCACTTCACTGCCGCGCACGCTGAACATCCCGGGCAAGGAACTTACCGGCATTTTAACCGCAACTTACTTTTTGCGCATGGTTGTGCTGTCCGACAGCGGCAAGCTTGATGAAAGCGAAACGCTGCTGCACACCGGCGATAATGTTATCGTTATCGGCGCAGGCAACGTGGCTATGGATGCAGCCCGCACAGCTATCCGCCGCGGCGCGCAGAACGTTACCGTTGTTTACCACAAAACCGAAGCGGAAATTTCCTGCTTCCCGAGCGAATACGAAGCGGCTGTAAAAGAAGGCGTGCAGTTTAACTTTTTGCAGCAGCCGATTGCTTACCTTAACAAAAAACAAATGCGCGCATTGAACGCCATGCGTGCCAAACCGGGCGAAAACGATGAAACCGCTCTGGCAGGCCTCTTGGTGCAGCACATTGTTAAAACCGAGGACGGCCAGTTTGTTGAAGAAGGCGGTCAGGAGGCACTGCCGTGCGACTGCGTAATCCTCGCTATCGGCCAGCGCCCGGCAGCAAGGATTGTTTCCACCACCAAGGGCATTCAGGTTGACGACCGCGGCTTTGTTATCACGCGCGAGCGCCCCTACGGCATGACGACGCGTGCCGGCGTATTCAGCAGCGGCGACGTTGTACACGGCCCGGCCACCGTGGTTCTGGCGATGAAGGAATCCAAAAAGGTTGCCGCAGGCATTGCCCAGTACATCGACGCCAAGAAACTGCTTGCCGAATGTGAAGAAGTACCGGAAAACTTAAAATAAGCAAAAAATAACCACACTGAACTGTTTAACAGCCAGTGTGGTATTTTTTATGCCCATAAACTTGTCAGGGTAAATTTATCAACGTCAGTAAGGCCTTTATCGGTCAGCCGCAAATGCGGAATAACCGGCAGCGCGAGGAAGGACAGCGCCATAAAAATGTTCTGCCCTTCGGGCACGCCAAGCTCGCCCGTCCAGTAATACAGCTGTTTTATTTTGCGGTTGACGGCTTCGATTTTTTCGCCGCACATCAGCCCGGCAAACGGCAGCGATAAAATGGCTTTAATTTCACCGTCCACTGCCACGGCAATACCGCCGCCTTCTTTACGCAGCGCAGCAGCAGCCGTCAGCATATCGGCGTCGTTGGTGCCTGCCACAATCAGGTTGTGCGAATCGTGCGCCACGGTAGAAGCAACGGCGCCGCGTTTTAAATGCAGCCCCTGCACAAAACCAAGCCCCACATTGCCTGTTGCATGGTGGCGTTCAAACACCGCCAGCTTCAAAATATCGCGCGAGGTATCGCTTACCGCTTCGCCGTTAATGCACAGCGGCGTTTCTGTGGCTAGCTCGGTCAAAATCTGTTCCGGCACCACGCGGATGACTTTTATTTTTTTATCCGGCTCAGCTGCGATTTTGAGCCTGCTGCTGTCCAAATCCTTAATGTCCGTGCCGGTAGCGGCAGGTTTAAGATAAGGTTCGCTTTCCCACAGCAGCTTGCCGTTCTGCACAACTTTTTTGCCGTTTTTAAATACAAACTGCGGCGTAAAATCCTGCAAATTGGTAAATACGTTAATATCCGCCAGGTAGCCCGGTGCCAGCGCGCCCCTGTTGTACAAACGGAAGCGCTCCGCCGTGTTCAGCGTCGCCATCTGCAAAAGCATTTCCACCGGATAGCCGTGCGTAACGCCGATTTCCACCATGTAGTTAATGCTGCCCTGCGTTACCAGTTCGTCCAAATGGCGGTCGTCCGTCGCTAAGCAGCAGCGGCGGCTGTTCAGCGGCGTAACACATTCCAGCAGCTCCAGCAGGTTATGCGCGCCACTTGCTTCACGCAGCATTAAATAGCAGCCCCGGCGGATTTTCTCCAGCCCCTCCTGCCATTTTGTTGCTTCGTGGTCGCTTGTAACACCAGCGGCAAGGTATGCATTCAGGTCGTTTCCGCTAACGCCCGGCCCATGCCCGTCGCAGATACCGCCGCGCACCAAAGCCAGCTTTTTATACACGCTTTCATCACCAGCCAGCACGCCGGGATAATTCATCATCTCGCCCAAGCCCAGCACGCGCGGATGTCTCAAAAACGGCTGCAAATCTTCTGCTTCCAGCACTGCGCCGCTCGTTTCCATATTCGTTGCCGGTACGCACGAAGGCAGCATAAAGAACACATCCAGCGGCATGTCCTCCGTTTCGTCCAGCATCCACTGCAAACCTTCCGTGCCCAACACGTTGGCAATCTCATGCGGGTCGGCAAAAATGCCGGTAACGCCGTTCAGCAAAAGCAGGCGCGCCAGCTCACGCGGAGCCAGCATCGTACTTTCAATATGCATGTGCGCGTCCAGAAAGCCCGGCGTTAAAAACTTGCCCGCCATGTTGTATTCTTCCGCGCCTTTATAGCTGCCGATACCGGCAATAACGCCGCCACACACGGCAACATCGGCAGTTTCCCATTCGCCCGTAAAACTGTTGAATACCTTGCCGCCCTTTAAAACAAGGTCGGCGCGTTCCAGCCCGCGGGCAACTTTAAGCAGCCTTTGTTCAAATTCTGCCTGTTCCATAATTTTACCTCATGTTGATAAACTGCAAATCAACGCCGAAATCCCCAGCCTTTAAGGTTTGGATTACGGCCTGCAAATCGTCTTTCTTCGCGCCGCTGATGCGAACCTGATCGTCCTGCATCTGCGCCGTTACTTTTAATTTGGTCGCCTTAACGGCGGCGATAATTGCTTTGGCTTTTTCCTTGGGGATGCCCTGCAAAATGTTCAGCTGCTGGCGCACCGTGGCTTTGGTGGCAGGCTCAACCTTGCCCAGCTCAAGGCAGCGCAGGGGGATGCCGCGTTTAGCCATGCGCGCACGCAAAATATCGATAATCGCGTTCAGCTTATACTCATCTTCAGCGGCCAGCTTAATGCATTTTTCTTCCAGCTCAATGCTGGCGTTGCTGCCGCGGAAGTCGTAACGCTGCGCAATTTCCTTTTTGGTCTGGTTAACGGCGTTATCCATCTCCTGCATATCCACCTGAGAAACAACGTCAAAAGAACTATCCTTAGCCATTTATATAATCACTCCATTCTTGTATTGTGCTTCTATTTTAACATACCGGCGGCAATTTAGCACCTTTTTGCTTACGCAGATTTAATTGTCAAAATAAAAATAGCGGGGAAAATTCCCCGCCACTGCTTTTATTGAACCACACTACACTGTTAAAATTCGTAATGCGACCACATAGAAAGCACTTTTACTATTTTTAAATCCTCGTCGACTTTGTAAACAAGCCTGTGTTTGATATTAATACGGCGTGAATACATCCCCGCTAAATCGCCGACAAGTTTTTCATACGGCGGCGGATTTTGATAGGGATTTATTTTTAAAATTTCTGTCAGCGCTTTTACCTTCTGGCTTAAACCAGCGCTTTTAAGCTTCGGCAAATCCTTTAACGCTTCTTTAGAGATGATAACCTTATGCATTACCAGTCAACCTCATCAGCGTTAACGCCTTCGTCAATCGGTTCGGCATTTGCTTTTAAAATTTTATCCACAACACCCGGCTGTGAATACAGATACACCGTTTCCATTAAACCACGATAATCCGCTTCGGACATTATAACAACCGAACCCTCTTTGGTTGTAACATTAACCATATCGTTATATTTGGCAGTATTGTTTAAAACCTCAAAAATATTGCTGCGCAGTTTCGTCGCAGTCATCGTTGTCATAATATCACCCCAAACCTTCTTAATCTATTTATATTTTAACGTACATAATAGCGTACGTCAAGTTTTAAGAAACGAAAAGCAAACGGCTTGTGCTGTAAAGCGATAGACAAAAACTGCGGCGGCAAAATTTAGGGTACTATTCTTCGGGAGTCCGGCCGCGCAGCCCGGACGGAATCGGAGGAGCCGCAGCATTTTTGCATCGCTGCAACAGTATAAGCCGTTTGCTGTTTTTACTGATGAATACATAAAGTAAAAAAGATTTGTAATGCAAGCTGCGCCGCGTATTACAATCTTTTTGCTTATAATAACATAACAAACCCCGATACTTTCGTACCGGGGTTTTTAAACAGCCTTCCCTCATTTGGCCATTCAGTCGATAATGTTGTGCTGATATTCGTTGTATTGTGCTTTCAGCTTCTGCATCAGCTCTGCCATTTCCAGCTGCAGGCTGCTGGCGGCGTCAAAATCGCCCCTTGCAAATGCCTGGCGGGTCATGGTAAACAGGCTCGGCTGGTCGGTAAAGTCTTTTGCCATGGTGTTGCGCATTGCGGCGATTTTCTCCCACATTGCAGCATCGTACGTGGTGTGGTTGTCATCGTCATGCAGCTTCTTCATCAGGCAGATTTCCTTGTGGTATTCAGGGATAATCCTGTTCAGCAGTTCGGTCTGCCAGCGGATTAAAGCGCCTGCCGCAAAGGAATCGATAAATTCTTTTTTGAAGATGTTGCCTGCAGTCAGCACGGCAATTTTTTCAGGATAATTTTTGATAGCGCACATGTTTTCCCAAACGGTTGCAGGCGGTTTGCCGAACAGATGCGCGCGTTCTTCTTCGCTGTAATCTTCAAACACATCGTGTTCGCTGCGGTATTCGCGGTCTTTTTCCAGATAGAAGCCTTCTTCGCCGGCTTTTTTGGAAAGCTCGTTTTCCATTTCTTTCAGGCTCTTACCGGATTCCACGCAGGCTTTGATGCCGTCCAGCATGGCGATATAGAAAGCGGCAATAGCAAGATAAGTATTGGTGTACGGGTTCGGGGAACGCATTTCAATACGCGTTGCCAGCGGGTTATCAATGTCGCGAATTAAACCGGCAAGGATAGTACGGTTACGGGACGGTACTTCCGGGCTGAGGCCGAGCGAAGTAACGATGCAGACCGGAGCTTCAAAGCCGGGTTTCAGACGGTTCAGCGAGTCGATGGTAGAAGAAATAATCGGGTTGATTACTTCGTAGTTTTTAAGTAAGCCCATCATGGAGCCGTAACCAACTGCGGAAAGGAATTCCTTGTGCATATCCTGCGGAGCAAACAGGTTAACGATTTTGCCGTTTTTCATTTTAGCGGCAATGCCGACGTGGGTATGTTCGCCGCTGCCTGCAACGCCCGGCACCGGTTTTGCCTGGAAGGAAACTTCCAGACCGTTGAGGCGAAAAATTTCTTTGACGATAATACGCGCCAACAGTTCGTTATCGGCAGTCTGTACGCCGTAGCTGTATTTCCAGTCAACCTCCAGCTGTTCCATAACGTGGGTCATGTGGCCGCTGTCGTCAATCTGTCCGCGTACGCCGCCGCATTCCTTATGGCCCATTTCAGGTCCGAGGCCGTAGGCTTCCAGCATTTCCACGGTCTGTTCCAGCGCGGTGCGCACGTTGCCGCGGCAGCGCTGCCAGTATTGTTCCTGCATCATCTGCGAGGAGCTTAACGCTTCAATCGGAGCATCCTCGCGCGGAGATTTAACCCAGAACTCCAGCTCGGTTGCGCAGGTAAAGATAAGTTTTTCAATTTCTTCGCCGTTGATGTGTTCAAGGCCCGCAACATGCGGATGTTTTTTAAACAGCTCGGTCAGTTCTTTTTCTACATAATCCAGCGTGTCATGCAGAATGGAACGGGAATCGACGCGGACGTTGTTATGTACAAGGAAGCACGGAATGCGCAGCGTGCCGATCATTTTACCGGTAGCGGTATCAAAATGCTCGTAGTTATAATCAATGTACCAGTTTACGCTGCTGTCAATTTTCATATCAACGCGCGCGTTATTTAAAGTAGCAATGCCGGTAAGCACAACGGAGCTGCCGTCGGTCTGGGCAGCCATGCCTTCCATAATACCGTCAATATCTTTTAAAAACAGGCTGATGGGCACCTTTTCGTCGGTGTCGTTGCCCGCAAAGTCAACACCCATAAAAGATACGAATTTAATCTCCGGGTGTGCGGTTAAAATCTCGGTAAGGCTTGCACGGTTCTGTTCTTCTGGTTTAATCACATACAGCATATCGGGGTTCATCATGTTCAGTCACCTGCGGCACGGGGCCGCGCTCCTTTCGTTTGTTTACTAAAATACAAAAGACCCTTCCATTTGGGTATAGCAAACAGAAGGGTCCTCATTGACCACGTTTATATTGTAACAAAAATTTGCCGCTGCCGCAAGCGGATTTAAAAAATTTTTAACGCTTGCCCAAAAAGCGGATGAGAATTTCTTCCAGCATTTCAAACTGGCGGCCGCCATAGCGGATATTGGCGTTAAAATCTGCCAGCGCCAGCATAAACGCCGACAAATCCTGCGCAGTGTAATTGCGGCACTGCTCCATAAGTTTTTTAACGGCGTAAGGCGAAGTCTTCATAGCCGCGGCAACTGCCTGCTGGTTCATGCCCTGCGCTGCCAGCTCCTTAACCTGCGCCAGGCGCCGCACCTGAAAGGCAATCAGTCCGGCAACGGCAATGGCGCTGCCGCCGTGTTTCTTTTCGTTCTGCAAAAGCTCCAAAGCGTCCGGCAAATTTTTCAGGGCAATGGCGTTCAGCAGCGCAAAGCGCGATACCTCCGGCAGGGCGGAAAAGACGGCTTCCACATCATCTTTCGTCCAGATGCGGCGCTCACCGGCATAAACAAAAAGCTTTTCTATTTCCTGCTCCAGCAAAAGCAGCGGTGCGGTTTCGGCGGCGGAAAGATATTCCATCACCGTCTGCTCCGCTTCGTATTCAAAGCGGCAGCCGCGCTTTTTGGCTTCGGTGTCAAGCCACGGCTTAAGCTGGTACGGCTTTAACGCCTTACATTCGGCGCACGCACCGTCCGCCAGCAGCTTTTTGTAAATGCGCCCGCGCTTGTCCATTTTGCCCACGTTGATGAACACATGGCAGAACTCCGGCACGTTCAGCAAAAGCGCTTCCAGTTTTTCCTTCTGCTTCTTATCGGCGGCAAAAATTTTCTCGTCGCTGATAATCACAAGGCTGCTGCCGCCAAAAAACGGGTAAGTGTTTACGGCGGCGTTCAGCCGTTTTAAATCGGTGTCGCAGTCAAACACGCTTATTTCCATATCCTCGGCAGGCACATCGCCGAACACATATTTTTTAATCAGCCCGGCGGCCTTGCTGCGGTAATAATTTTCTTCGCCGTACATCAAAATCACGTTGGGCAAAGGACCTTAAAAAAATTCTTTGTCATACCTATAACTATACCATTGCATTCGCCCGCCGTCAAAACATACTTTTACCGCGCCCAGTTTATCCGTGCGCAGCACCTTTGCGCCAACAGCCTGCAAACGCTGTACAGCCTCACGCCCCGGGTGCCCGTAACTATTGCCCGCACCGGCGGAAATAACCGCAAGTTTCGGCCGCACCTGTTTTAAAAACACTTCCGTGGATGAATAATTACTACCGTGATGTGCAACCTTTAAAACATCGCTCTGCTTAATTTTTGCTGCCGCTGCCAGTTCGATGCTTTCATCGGCGTCACCGGTAAACAAAATGCTGCCGCTATCCTCCGATACGCGCATAATCACGCTGCTTTCGTTACCGCCGCCCTCGCTTTTGCCACCCGCCAGAATTTCAATCCGGCATGGGCCGAGGTTAAACACACTGCCCGGTTTTGCCGCGATAACGTCCTGCGGCTTGATATAGCGCAGTAGTTTTGCCACGTCCTCCGAAGGTTTTTCCTGCGGCAGCAGCAGCTTGTTGACTTTTACCAGCCGTGCCACCCCCGCCGCACCGCCTGCGTGGTCATGATGCCCGTGGCTTAATGCCAGCAAATCAACCTTATCCACGCCAAGGTAACGCAGGTACGGCACAATAATGCGGCTGCCGGTGTCAAAATCGCCCTGCAAACCGCCGCAGTCCACAACAATGTTCTGCCCGGCGCTGGTCTGCACCAAAGCAGCATCACCCTGCCCGACGTCGATAAAATGCACGGTAAACGGCACCGGCGCAAGGCTTTTTACTGCCAGCAAAACCGTTATGCCAAGCGTGCAAAACAGCAGCGCCCATTGGCGTTCTTTTGCTGTAAACCAGCTGCGCTTAAAATAAACGGCAAGCGCCAGATAGTACAGCGCAAAACACGCCGCTGGCAAATGCGGCACATTAAGCACCGCCGCAGGCACAGCTGCCAAAAAGTGTACGGCGTTTAACAGCGGCTGCATGGCAAGCCCGGCAGCGTAAATTACAGTGTTGCCTACAAGCGGCAAACATAACCCGCCCAGCGTGATAATAACCAGCACTTCCATAGCCGGCACCAGCAAAATATTGGCAGCAAAAGTGACAAGTGAAAGCTGGTTGAAATGCCACAATAACAGCGGCAGCGAAGCAAGCTGCGCCGCCAGCGTAATGGCAAAACCTTCGCGCACTAAGGTCCATTTAATAAACGTCAGCCGCTCTTTAAGCTGCGGGTAAATAAAAATCAGACCGCCGGTTGCGGCAAACGAAAGCTGAAAACCGACATCCAGCAGCCACAGCGGATTGTACAAAAGCAGCGCTATGGCAACGGCACAGAAAATATTACCGCTCTGCGCTTTTTTGTAGGTGCCGCTGCCAGCCAGTACCACGGCGCTCATCAAAAAGGAACGCCACACCGGCGCACTGCCGCCGCAAAGCAATGCATACAAAAATAACAACGCCAGCACTGCGCAAATCTGTGCTCTGCCGCGCCTGCCGATAATTAAAATTAAAAAGCCCGCCACTAACGCCATGTGCGTACCCGACACAGATAAAATATGTGCCAGCCCGGTGGCAGAAAAACCCTCGCGCGTAGCTTCGCTCAAACCATCGTAACCGCCCAGCGCCATGCCGCAAAGCACCGCTCCTGCTTCACCAGGTACGGTACTGCGTATTTTATCGCGCAGGCCAAGCGCAAAAAGGAAAAATTTATCGCTGAGGTTTTGTTCATCACTTATATTCAGCGCCGCCTTTTTAACGCTGATGCGTCCTTTAATGCCCTGCTGCAAATTCCAGCTTTCGCTGTCAAAGCTGCCGGGGTTGGCAAAGCCGTGTACCGCTTTTAGTTCGCCGCTGACAGCAACATTGCTGCTGTTAAACTGCTGCGTTGTGGCTTCCATGACAAACACGCGCACCTTGCCGTCGGCATTTTTCAGGCGGCCTTTTTCTTTTTGTACAGCGCGGCAGTCCATAATAAAACTAACACCGTCGTCACGCTGTTTCAGGCTCAGCAAATCCACGCTGCCGTATAAAGTTACCTTTTGCCCAAGGTAATTATCCACCGCCGCTGCGTCCGGCTGCACCGCCCTGCTGCCCACCGCCATGCCGCAGGAACAAAAAAGCAGCACGCCGCACACTGCAACGGCGTAACCCTTCGGCTTAAACTTTGCCAGCAGTGCCAGCAAAACCGCCAAAACAACTGCCGCCACGCAGTAATAATATAAATACTGCGGCGTTAAAATACCAAAATAATCACCGGCTGCAAACGCACCTGCCGCTATTAAAAACCACGTTTTCATAAATCAAGGTACGGGCGCATTTTGTTAAACTTCGCCTGCCCGATGCCTTTCACATTCATAATGTCCTCAATTTTGTTAAAGCCGTGCAAATTGCGGTATTCCACAATGCGCTGCGCCGTTACTTCGCCTACTCCCGGCAGTTCTTCCAGTTCTTCAAGCGTCGCGCTGTTCAAACGTATTTTGCCGTCGCTGTAATCCTGCTGCGCAGCAGGCACATAATTTGCAGTCTGTACTGCGTTGTCAACTGCATTTGCACTTTCACAGGCATAAACATTCTGTGCCTGTTTCAATTTGCGCAACTCTTTCGCGCTTAAGCGCGGCACATTTACCTGCATGCCGTCTTTACAAATTTTGGCAAGGTTCACCCTGTCTTTGTTGGCTTCCTCCGTCATGCCGCCCGCCGCTTCTATCGCATCAACAGCGCGGCTGCCCGGCGCAATTTCGTGCAGTCCCGGCTTTGCCACCGCGCCGCTCACATACACCGTTATCTTCGCTTCCGCCGCTGCTTCTTCCATCTGCATTGCCTGCTGTTCAAGCTCCAGCATGTTTTCCTCCCGCTGCTGCGGCCAAAAGCCTGCCAAAACGCAAAATACTACCGCCACAGCGACGGCAATAATTTTTTTATTAAGCTGCGCCATCGGTTCAACTCCTTATAAAAAATAAAACTCCCCGGTATTCCCAGGGAGTTTTGTTAAATAAACCTGTTACGGTTTTACTACGATATTGACCAGACGGCCCGGCACGCAGACAACTTTGACGATTTTATCGGTATCGACGGTTTCTGCAATGTGCGGTTCAGCAAGCGCCAGTTTTTCCAGTTCGTCCTTACCGGCATCGGCAGGCACAACCATGCGACCTCTCAGTTTGCCGTTAACCTGCAAAGCAATTTCGATGCTGTCCACTTTCATGGCGTCGGCGTCAGCTTTCGGCCATTTTTCCTCGTGAATGCTGCCTTCTTCGGAAATTACGCCGTGCCACAGTTCTTCCGTAATGTGCGGAACAAACGGCGAGAGCAGTTTCAGCAGGTTGGCAACGGTTTCGTAAATCAAACCGGCATGCGGTTCTTTGGCGGCTTCTTTATAAGCATACAAAGCGTTAACCAGTTCCATCATCGCGCTGATAGCGGTGTTGAAATTGAAGCGCTGTTCGATGTCGTCCGTTACCTTTTTAATGCTGGTGTGCAGCACGCGGCGCAGGTTTTTGCCTGCTTCGTCCAGCTCTGCCGGGTCATACTGCGTAACTTTCTGCGCCAGCACATCCTGATAATGGTAAACGATACGCCATACCCTGCCGAGGAAGCGGAACGAGCCTTCAACGCCCTGATCGCTCCACTCCAGTTCCCTTTCGGGCGGTGCGGCGAACATAATGAACAGCCTTGCGGTATCGGCACCGTATTTGCCGATGATTTCCTCCGGCGAAACAACATTGCCGAGGGATTTACTCATCTTGGCGCCGTCTTTGATAACCATGCCCTGCGTCAGCAGGTTGGTGAACGGTTCTTTGTAATCTACAAGCCCTGCGTCGTGCAGCACTTTCATAAAGAAGCGGGAATAGAGCAAATGCAGGATTGCATGCTCAATGCCGCCGATGTACTGGTCAACCGGGGACCAGTAATTTACTTTAGCCTTGCCGAACGGAGCGTCGGCGTTTTTCGGGTCGGTATAACGCAGATAGTACCAGGAGGAGCACAGGAAGGTGTCCATGGTATCGGTTTCGCGTTTGGCAGGTTTGCCGCATTTCGGGCAGGTGCAGTTTACGAAGCTTTCGGAAGTTGCCAGCGGCGATACGGCACCGGCGTCAAATTTAACGTCCTCCGGCAGCATAACCGGCAGCTGGTCTTCCGGCACAAGCACTTCGCCGCAGTCCGGGCAGTAAATAACCGGAATCGGCGCGCCCCAATAACGCTGGCGGCTGATTAACCAGTCGCGCAGGCGGTAATTAACGCGGCGCTGGCCGATGCCCATTGCTTCAATCTTGTCCTTGATTGCTTCCATGCCTTCATGCAGTTCCATACCGCTGAACTCGCCGGAATTTACAAGCACGCCTTCTTTTTCTTCATAGGCGTCGGTCATATCTTCTAATTTAAGTTCTTTATCCTTGGGGTTAATTACAACAATTTTATCAAGGCCGTATTTGTCTGCGAACATCCAGTCGCGGGCATCATGGGTAGGTACGCCCATAACCGCGCCCGTGCCGTAATCGTAAAGTACATAGTTGGTAATCCAGATCTGCACTTTGCGGCCGGTCAGCGGATGGATGCAGTAGCAGCCGGTAAACAGGCCTTCTTTTTCAGATTCGCTGGAAGTACGTTCAATATCGCTCTGGTTTCTTACGCGCTCGCAGAAAGCTTTAATTTCTTCGGCTTTCGGATTATTCACGCACAGTTTTTCAACCAGCGGATGCTCTGCGGCAAGTACCACATAGGTAACGCCGTAAATCGTATCCGGGCGGGTGGTATAAACAGGAATGCGCTCACCGATTTCCGGAAAATCAAAGCTGAATTCCAAACCTTCGCTGCGGCTGATCCAGTTGCGCTGCATGGTTTTTACGCGCTCCGGCCAGCCTTCCAAAAGGTCAAGGTCTTTTAACAATTCATCTGCGTAGTCGGTAATTTTAAAGAACCACTGTTCCAGGTCTTTTTTTACAACTTCATGGTCGCAGCGCCAGCATTTGCCGTCGATAACCTGTTCGTTGGCCAGTACCGTGTTGCAGGTATTGCACCAGTTAACGGCGGATTTCTTTTTTACTGCCAGGCCGCGTTTGTAAAACAGTTCAAAGAACCATTGCGTCCATTTATAATAATCAGGTTTGCAGGTCGTAACTTCGCGGTCCCAGTCATAAGAAAGGCCGAGGCGTTTCTGCTGGCGCGTCATGTTGGCAATGTTTTCCATCGTCCATTTTTTCGGCGGAATGCCGTGTTTAATGGCGGCGTTTTCTGCCGGCATGCCGAAGGAATCCCAGCCCATCGGATGCAGCACGTTGTAGCCGTTCATCGTGCGGAAGCGCGCTACCACGTCGCCGATGGAATAATTGCGCACATGGCCCATGTGCAAATTGCCGGAAGGATACGGGAACATCTCCAGCACATAGGATTTCGGACGGCTGCTGTCCATTTCGGTTTTAAAGGTTTTGTTGTCTTCCCAGTATTGCTGCCATTTGGCTTCAATCTCATGGGGATTATACTTTTCTTGAATCATATTTTTCAACCTCACACAATAAAGCTAAATTAGAATATAATACCCTTAAAATTATATAGCTTACGGCTTTTAAAGTCAATTATTAAAGCCTGCCGGTATGCGCAATATCGCCAAAGTGTAAAAAATATGATACAATCAAAGAAGATTTTACCAAAAGGAGACAACATGAGCCTTTTTGCCATCGGCGACTTTCACCTTTCGGGCGAGCCGCCTGCCAAACCCATGGAGGTTTTTAACCCCGCGTGGGCCAACCATTTTGAAAAAATACGCCAAAACTGGCTGAATATGATTACGTCGGAGGACACCGTCATCATCTGCGGCGATACCTCGTGGGCAATGTCGCTGAACGCTGCCATGCAGGATTTAAACCGCATTGCCGCCCTGCCGGGACGCAAAATTATTTTGCGCGGCAATCACGATTACTGGTGGACTAGCCTTAAAAAAATGCAGCAGGCTACCGCAGATAATTTTATGTTTTTGCAGAACAACTTTTTTGCCTGCGGCGATGTGGCAGTCTGCGGTTCGCGCGGCTGGCTGCTGCCGTCGTCCGATAATTTTACCGATGACGATAAGCATATCTACGAGCGCGAAGGCGTGCGGCTGGAACTTTCGCTTGCCGCTGCCAAAGAAGCAGGCTACACAAAATTTGTTGTAGCCATGCATTACCCGCCGCTGTACAAAGCAGATGAAGTTACAGTGTTTACGGAACTCTTTGCCAAATACGGCGTAACGCACTGCGTTTTCGGGCACATCCACGGGCAGGACGCCGCCAATGTGTTTGAAGGCGAAACGCGCGGCGTTACCTACAAACTTACCAGCTGCGACACGCAGAATTTTACGCCGCAGCTCATCCTGCCATAAAACAAAATATTTTACAATCCGCATGGAATGCCGTGCGGATTTTTTATTTTTGTTTTAAACGCAGCGCTGTTACAAAAGGCTGCAAAACAATTTCATCGCGCGCAAAAACAGCACCGTCCTCAAGCGTTAAACTGCCGCCGCACATGGCAATGCCGCTGAGGCTTGCACCGTTTTTTATTGTTAAATTTTCCTTGGCAATTAAAAGCGCCTTGCCCAGCTCTGCATTTTTGCCGACTTCAATCTGCCCGTCGCTGATGATAATGCAAAAATCCGGCAGCTTCGTGCCGTCGGCAATAAAAATACTCATCACGGCAACAAGGCAGCCCTGCCCTTTAATGTTTTTGGAAGTGGACGCAATGCTTTTGCTGTAATGGCCGCCGTCATAATACAGCGCGCCGCTTAAACCAAGTTCCTCAAAACTCGTTTTGCTTGGGAAGTCCAGTTCCTTAAAAGCAGCGTAATTTTTCACGTCAAGGCTGTCCAAAATATTTCCCATGTTTGCGGCATAGCCAACGCCTTCCGGCAGATTTTCCGCGCCGCTGATATTTTTACCGGCTGCCAGAGTATAACTGCTGCCAAGCTCAATAATATCCGGCGGCAGCGTCAGCTTAAGCTGCTGCAACGCAAAAGTTTCGCCGCCTGCTTCCGCGCTGATTGTATAACGTGTGATGCCATTCTGTTCTTCCGCTTTAATACCGGCAGTTAAATCATAGGCGCCGGGGTACAGCTTCTGCGGCGGCAAGTTATAGCCGCCTGCCGATATGGCACTGTCCATAAAATCTGCCCTGACCAAAGCCTGCACCGCAAATTGCAGCTGACGGCGTAAAAGCCGCTGCTGCGTTTCTTCAGCTTCCTGCCGCAGCCAGTACGCCGCCGCATGCAGGCACGCCGCCACGCACAACACCCCTGCCAGCACCGCCACGCCGATGCCGCCGCGGTTATCCCGTAAAATTCTGCTAAAAACTGCCATTTGCCATTACATAAACTTCCGTAAATTTTTTGCTGCGCCCGTTAGCGTTATCTTTCAGCTGCATGGTTACTTTTATTTTGTCATCCGCAATTTGTTCCGCGTCCAGTTTTTCCAGCGTTACCTCCGCAAGCGAAAGCGGGTTAACGCCGCGCGACGAATTATATTTTATCTCGCGTGCCAGCGCGCCGCTATTGCGGTAAAAAGTCGTCTGCCTGTTGCCTCGCACTTCCTTGCAGACGATTTTATCGTTGCTGCCTGCGGTAATTTTTACATCGGCGGCGTGCAAAAGCAGCTCCTGCTCAATAAAGCTCTGGCTGTAACGCGCGGCACGGTACAAAAGCAAATCGCTCTGCACATTCTGCCATGAGCGCGCAAAACCGCTTAACCCGTTGTACATAATAACGGCGGCAACAGCCGCCACGGCAAGAGCAATGCACATTTCCGCCAGCAGGTAGCCTTTGTTATTCACTACCCGTCACCACGCTGCCCACAATTTTACCGGCGGCATTTTTAACCGTTAGATAATAAAAGGGCTTCACCAGCCCCTCGCAGTAAACTTCCTGCCGCATAACCGTAAAATTCATCGCCGCCAGTTCTTCATCCGCGTAAGCGCCGCTTGCCGCATTAAATGCCGCTACCGCTTCATTACGCTGCACCAGCAGTTTTACGCCGCTACTGTAAGCCGCAGCCGCGCTTGCACAGATAACGCCCGCCGCAGCCAGGCACACCAAAAGTTCAGTCAGCACAAAGCCTTTGCCGCCCTTCATTTAAACACAACCCTTCCGGTAACAGGCTGCACCTGCAGCCAATAGCTGATGTTTTTATCGTGGCGGCACTTGATGATGTAGTTGACGGTAATCGAAGGCGCGCCCTCCTGCGAAAATTGCAGCGCGTTGAAATGCTGGTTAAAATACAGCCCGCTGTCCGCAGTGAACCTGCGTGTCAAAAATTTATCCTTGCCATGGTAAATGCGGTAACCGCCCTTGTCGGTATCCATTTCCAAACGGCTTCTGCCGGATACATCATAAAAAGAATACTGCTGCAACGCCGCTATATCGCCCGCCATTTGCTGCGCCGCACGCTGCGCCTGCATTTTGTACAGGTAACTTTGCACGCCGCCGAGCGCAGGCACTAAAAAAGCAGCAGCAACTGCCAACAGACCTGCCGCCGCCAAAACTTCAATCAGACCAAAGCCTTTATTCTGAAATCGCACTACTACCATCAGAGGTTACTGTTTCGCCATTAGCATTTTTGCCTGTAAGTTTATAAGTTATACCAGTTGAAGTGTAACTTAAATCATCGCCAAGGGCGTCTGTAAACTCTTTTCCAGCAGCTATATACTCATCTGAAAGTACTTCCAAACTATCAGGATAACTGCCATTATCCATTTTGTATAAAACTATAGCGTTATCAATAGTTGCTAAATCACTTTGTAATTTAGCGTTTTTGGCACGGTCCGCCGCGCTGTCCAGCGAAGGCATCAGCATAGCGCCCAAAATGCCCAGCAGCGCCACAACCGCCAGCACCTCCAGCAGGGTAAAACCTGCGTTTCCACGTAAATTTTTCAGCAAAGTAATCTTCCTTCCTGTCAATATTCAGGCATCGCGCCTGACAGGGAAAACATCGGTGCAGCCACAGCCAGAATAATTGCCGAAACAAACGCCGCCACAAATAACAAAAGCAGCGGTTCCAGCACAACCTTTAATTTTTTCAGCGTATCGTCAAAACGGATTTGCAAAAGTTCCGCCGCCCGTGCCAAAAGCTCCGGCAGTTTTCCGGTTTCGGCCCCCACGCCGATAAATTCCGTGCTTAAACTGCCAAAAAGCGGCTTGGCGTTTAACGCCGCCTCCACAGGCGATAAGCCGCGCAGAACATCGGCGGCAAAATTTTCCGCCTGCTGCCGTAATTTGGCGTCCCCCAACGCCTCACCGGCAATCTGCGCCGCCTGCGGCAGCGGTATGCCGCCGTGCAGTAAAAGCGCCAGCACTTTGCAAAAACGTATTTCCAAATACAGCTGTTTCTGCGTTTTTAAAAACGGAACGGCAAACAGTGCCTGCATAATCCGCCCGCGCTGCCGCACCGCCAAAAATACAGCGGCAAGCAGCGTCAGCAAAAACGCAGGCAGGTTATCCGCCAATGCGCCCTGCAATGTAAACAGCAGGTTTAAATAAGGCGGAACAGCCGCGTTCATCGAAGCGTATAAATCCGCAAAAAGCGGCAGGACTTTTACAATAAATACCAACGCCACCGCCAGTGAAGCCGTTAACAGAAAGAGCGGATACAAAGAAATATTTTTGATAAATCGCTTCATCTGCGCCTGCAATTGATAGTATTGTGCCAGTTCGTCCAGCATTTCGCATAAAATACCGCCCGCTTCTCCGGCAGCTATTACCGCCGCTGCCAGGCTGCCCCACGCCGCCCGGCCGTTATTCACGCATCCGGCAAGGCTTTCGCCGTTTTGCAGGCCGTCCTGCAATTCACGGCACAAACGCGCCGTTTTCTGCGGCAGGCGTTTTTCCAAAACCGATAGTGCTTTCAGCACCGGCAGGCCGCTGTTTAACATCAGCGCCAGCTGGCTGAAAAACACTGCCAGTTCTTCATCGGTAAGCCTGCATTTGGTTTGCCATTTGCCAAAGGTGAAGGCTGTTTTTGCTTTTTCGCGCTGCAAAAAGGTTAAGTAACCGTAGTTGCTGCGCACAAAAGCCGCCGCTTCGCCCTCGCTTGCCGCGGAACAAACACCGCTGAAGCTTTTGCCTGCGCCGTTAACTGCCTTCCACCTGTATTGCTGCACCGGCTGCACCCCTTTCCGAAGCCTTTGTATTCGCTTTTAGCCGCCGCCCTTCCCTCAACCTAAATTTAATTTTGCAAAGTATTTGTGAAATTGGTGCCGTTTGCTTTTAAACAAATCGTCCATTATAATAAAAGTATCTGAACAACAGCGAGGGTTTTAACATGACTTTGGAAAACAAACTCGGCCTTACCAATTCTGCCGAACTGGCACTGGCTGAAGAAAAAATAACCAAACAAAAGGCTTTGCAGCTTTTCAGCAGCGGCTTTTTAAACACGCTGCCTGCCGGAACTTTTGAAACTCTGGCAGCCATTCATCAATATTTGTTTGAAGATGTTTACGATTTTGCCGGTAAAATGCGCACCGTCAACATCGCAAAAGGCAGCTTCCGTTTTGTACCGGCGCTGTATCTGCCGCAGGCGTTAAACAGCATCAGCAAAATGCCGCAAAGCAACTTTGATGAAATTATTGCCAAATATGTGGAGATGAACGTCGCCCACCCCTTCCGCGAAGGCAACGGACGCAGCACGCGCATCTGGCTGGACCACATTTTAAAAACGGAACTTGGCAAAGTTGTGGACTGGCACAGCGTTGATAAAACCGATTACCTGTTAGCCATGGAACGCAGCCCCATTAAAGACACCGAAATTAAACTGCTTTTAAAAGCCGCCTTAACGGATAAAATTAATGACCGCGATGTTTATATGAAAGGCATCGACGCAAGTTATAATTACGAAGGGTATAATACTTTTAAAACTGAGGAGTTGGAGTAAATAAAAACACCGGTACTTTGTTAAAGTACCGGTGTTTTTATTTTTTATTTTATTTTGGTTTCACCTTTGCATTTAGGATAGTGCTTTTTATATTTTACTATCTCATTCATCTTCATTCTTTTGACGGAGCAAAAGAACGAAGCAAGAAAACTCCCGCGGCTAGGCGGATTTTCCCGCTTCGCCGCTGACGCGGCTCGCTACGCAACTATTAGTATAACAACTACAAATAACAACTACAAAAATACGAAATTCGCTTCGCTCAGGTTCGATTTTTGCAGTTGTTCTTTAATAAATGTTGCTAAAATCCGATGCCGCGTGTTGCCGAGCGTCATACTTTATTGCTTTTTACCAAAAGATAGCGCACATCACACGATAGCAGGCTGTGAAAAGTTCGGTAACATTGCTGTCAAAATAAAAACATAGCCAAAGTACGAATTTGAGCGAAGCCGCGACTTTCAAAAAATAGGCGAAACTTTTACTAAATAGGCACTTGCAGCTTTTGCCGGAGGATGTTTGAGCGAAGCGAGTTTCCGTAGGCGCTGCAAGTGGCAAACTTCTTTGATTCTGAGCCGTTAAGTTTTTTGAGGAGCGAAGGCTTTTTGGTTACTTTTTAGCCCATAAAAAGTAACATGA
>CASFZG010000008.1 GCA_949299135.1 uncultured Phascolarctobacterium sp. | reverse complement strand
AACACGAAAGTGTGGACTTAGTAGAAAGTCAAGCTACTAAGGGCATACGGTGGATGCCTAGGCGCCAGGAGCCGACGAAGGACGCGGTAAGCTGCGAAAAGCCACGGGGAGCTGCAAGCGAGCATTGATCCGTGGATATCCGAATGGGGAAACCCGGCCATCGTAATGGATGGTCATCCGCAAGGAAGGGAACCCGGGGAACTGAAACATCTAAGTACCCGGAGGAAGAGAAATCAAACGAGATGCCCACAGTAGCGGCGAGCGAAGAGGGCAGAGCCCAAACCAGTGAGCTACGGCTCATTGGGGTTGAGGACTGACATAATTAAGGCCAGGCTTAGCTGAACTACCTGGGAAGGTAGGCGATAAAAGGTAAGAGCCCTGTAAGCGAAAGGCAGAGCCTTAAGGTCAGGATCCAGAGTACCACGGAGCACGAGGAATTCTGTGGGAAGCAGGGGGGACCACCCTCCAAGGCTAAACACTGACTGGCGACCGATAGCGCATAGTACCGTGAGGGAAAGGTGAAAAGAACCCCGGGAGGGGAGTGAAATAGTACCTGAAACCGTATGTCTACAAGCAGTCGGAGCGAAAGCGACGGCGTGCCTATTGAAGAATGAACCAACGAGTTATCTGCACTAGCGAGGTTAAGTGGAAGACACGGAGCCGCAGCGAAAGCGAGTCTGAAGAGGGCGACGAGTTAGTGTAGGTAGACCCGAAACCGCAGTGATCTACCCATGTCCAGGTTGAAGCGCAGGTAAAAATGCGTGGAGGACCGAACCGGTGAGCGTTGAAAAGCTTTCGGATGAGATGTGGGTAGGGGTGAAATTCCAATCGAACGCGGAGATAGCTGGTTCTCCCCGAAATAGCTTTAGGGCTAGCCTCAGGCAGTAAGTATAGGCGGTAGAGCACTGATCGGGCTAGGGGCCGTAAAGGTTACCGAACCCTGTCAAACTCCGAATGGATATACTGTAGAGCCTGGGAGTCAGACTACGAGTGATAAGATCCGTGGTCAAAAGGGAAACAGCCCAGACCACCGGCTAAGGTCCCCAATGCCGTACTAAGTGGAAAAGGATGTGGGGTTTCATAAACAACCAGGATGTTGGCTCAGAAGCAGCCACCATTTAAAGAGTGCGTAATAGCTCACTGGTCGAGAGACCCTGCGCCGAAAATTTCCGGGGCTAAAGTACGGAACCGAAGCCGTGGCTGTGTACTTTGAGTACACGGGGTAGGGGAGCGTTGCCACAGGGGTGAAGCTGGACTGTAAGGTCTGGTGGACTTGTGGGAAGTGAGAATGTTGGTATGAGTAGCGAAAAGAAAGGTGAGAATCCTTTCCACCGAAAGCATAAGGATTCCTGAGCAACGATCGTCGTCTCAGGGTAAGTCGGGACCTAATCCGAGGCAAGAAGCGTAGGAGATGGACAACAGGTTGATATTCCTGTACCGGCAGCAATTGTTTGAGCGAAGGAGTGACACAGAAGGGCAGGCAGGCGCGAGACTGGATTGTCGCGTGCAAGCGTGTAGGGTGGTGTACAGGCAAATCCGTACACCGAAAGCCTGAGGCGTTACGCGGAGCGAGCAGAGATGCGAGCGAAGCTGCTGATCCCACACTGTCGAGAAAAGCCCGCCCGTACCGTAAACCGACACAGGTATGCGGGGAGAGAATCCTAAGGTGCGCGGGAGAACCCTCGTTAAGGAACTCGGCAAAATGTACCCGTAACTTCGGGATAAGGGTAGCCATTATGGTGAAGGGGCAAGCCCCCGGAGCTGATGATGGTCGCAGAGAAGAGGCCCAAGCGACTGTTTACCACAAACTTAGGTGCCTGCTAAAGCGAAAGCTGACGTATAGGTGCTGACACCTGCCCAGTGCCGGAAGGTTAAGGAAGGATGTTCGGGCAACCAAAGCATTCGACCGAAGCCCCGGTGAACGGCGGCCGTAACTATAACGGTCCTAAGGTAGCGAAATTCCTTGTCGGGTAGGGACCCGGTGAAATTGAAATACCTGTGAAGATGCAGGTTACCCGCGACTGGACAGAAAGACCCCATGGAGCTTTACTGTAACCTGACATTGGGTTTTGTTGTATTACGTACAGGATAGGTGGGAGGCTTGGAAGACTGGACGCTAGTTTAGTTGGAGCCGGCGTTGGGATACCACCCTTGATACAACGGAATTCTAACCGAGAGAGTAACGAAATCCGGGACAGTGTCAGGCGGGCAGTTTGACTGGGGCGGTCGCCTCCGAAAGAGTAACGGAGGCGCCCAAAGGTTCCCTCAGCGCGGCCGGAAATCGCGCGAAGAGTGTAAAGGCAGAAGGGAGCTTGACTGCGAGTCAAACACGACGAGCAGGTACGAAAGTAGGGCTTAGTGGAAGGGCCATCGCTCAACGGATAAAAGCTACCCTGGGGATAACAGGCTAATCTCTCCCAAGAGTCCATATCGACGGGGAGGTTTGGCACCTCGATGTCGGCTCATCACATCCTGGGGCTGAAGTCGGTCCCAAGGGTTGGGCTGTTCGCCCATTAAAGTGGTACGTGAGCTGGGTTCAGAACGTCGTGAGACAGTTCGGTCCCTATCCATCGCGGGCGCAAGAGATTTGAAGGGGTCTGCTCCTAGTACGAGAGGACCGGAGTGGACGGACCGCTGGTGTACCAGTTATTCCGCCAGGAGTACAGCTGGGTAGCTACGTCCGGACTGGATAAACGCTGAAAGCATCTAAGCGTGAAGCCATCCTTAAGATGAGATCTCTCACAGAATAATCTGGTAAGACACCTTAAAGAAGATGAGGTAGTGAGTTACGCCAAAGACTGAGTTTCTTCTATATAGCTTTGAGGGTTCGCTCTCAGAATTAAATATCCGGTGGTAATGGCTAAGGGGGTCCACCTGTTCCTATCCCGAACACAGAAGTTAAGCCCTTATACGTCGAAAGTACTTGGCTGGAAGCGGCCCGGGAGGATAGATAGCTGCCGGTTAAACAAAAACACCATGCAATTATGCATGGTGTTTTTGTTTTAAAACTACAATGGTTAAAATTCTTTTTCTGTGCTACAATTAGTTTAAACTAATAAATATAATAAGAAGGTTAAAATTATGCTGAAAAATATCAGTATGCCGGTTGTTGCATTGGCACTGGGGCATTTGGTAACGGATTTGCAGGCAGGGGCGCTGCCTATCGTGCTGCCGCATTTAAAAGAACTGTTTGCTTTAAGCTATTCACAGCTGGCGTTTATTGTGCTGACGCAGAATATAACTTCATCCGTCATTCAGCCGCTGTTTGGCTATATTATCGATAAAAAATCGCTGCCGGGCATGCTGCCGTTTTGCGCTGCTATGGCTGGTGCGGGCTTTGCTTTTGTCGGCTGGGTGCCGGCGTATGCGCTTTTAATGTGTACAGTCGTTGTTATTGGCGTTGCCAGTGCAACCTATCATCCGCAGGCTTCTAAAACTACCAATTTTTTAAGTACGGACAACAACAAAGCTGCCAACATGGGGCTGTTTTCGCTGGGCGGCAACGCCGGGATGGCAGCCGGTTCGCTGCTAATGGCATTTTTATTGACGCTGCCGGGTGGTTTGCATAATACGATGTACTTTGTGCTGCCGGGCTTACTTGTATTTGGCTTGATGATGAAGTACATGCCGGAATACAAGCGCGTTAATTTGGAACATAATTTGATGGTGCAGGCTGCCAAAAAGAGCGGCGCGGTACAGAAAATACCTTATGCCGGACTGGCGTTTGTGCTGATGTTTATCTTTCTGCGCTCCACCATTCACACGGGGCTTTCTACATATCTGCCGCTGTTTTTCATCAACTTCCGCGACGCTGCGCCGGAATTTGCCAGCATGTTGGTGTCATTCTTCCTTTTGGGTGGCGTGGCAGGTACTTATATCGGCGCGGTGCTGAGCGATAAGCTGGGAGCAAGGCGCATTATTTTAGGTTCGGTGCTGTGCAGCATTCCAGCCATCTGGCTGATTGCCAACGTAACGCAGCCGGCCGCCGTGCTTTTCGCCGTAGCGCTGGCAGGGTTTTCCATCATCGGTTCGTTTGCAACAACCACGATTTTGGCGCAGACGATGCTGCCCAATAACGTGGGCATGGCAGCCGGGCTGACAATTGGTTTCAGCGTCGGTATGGGCGGCTTTGGCGTTACGATGCTGGGCTTTTTGGCAGATTATTACGGCCTGCCGTTTGTAATGACGGTTATTACCGTGCTGCCGGTGCTGGCAGCCGCAGTGGCGTTTAAAATTCCCATTCCTCAGGGAATGCAAAAATAAGGGGTGGCGCAATGACGGATTATAAAAAAGGGCTTTTGTGCGGCGCAGGGGCCTATGTTATCTGGGGCATTCTGCCGGTTTACTGGAAGCTTTTAAGCGCAGTCAGTCCGTTTGAAATACTGGCTGGGCGTATATTGTGGAGCCTGGTGTTTGTGGCGTTTGTAATAGCTGTGCAAAACAAAACGGCGCTGTTTGTAAAAGAAGTAAAAATGGTGTTCAGCAGCTTTAAAACAGGCGCGGCTATGGTAGTAGCCGCCGTTGTCATCAGCGTCAATTGGGGCACGTTCATCTGGGGCGTCAACAACGGGCATATTTTAGAAACCAGCATCGGCTACTATATCAATCCGCTGATGAGCGTGCTGTTCGCCGTTGTATTCCTGCGCGAAAAATTAAGCAGGCTGCAATTGGCGGCCGTGGTGTGCGCAGGCGTCGGCGTGGGCAGCATGGTGTGGAGTTTCGGCAGCCTGCCGTGGCTGTCGCTGCTTTTAGCAGTTACCTTTGCCTCGTACAGCCTGCTTAAAAAACTGCTGCCCGTGGCAAGCACCACCAGCATTATGCTGGAAACGCTTTTGGCTTCGCCAGCCGCCCTGGCTTATGAATATACGCTGCTTACGCAGGAGGCTTCGTTTTACACATCGGGCAACTGGCCGGTGCTATGCCTTTTGGCGGGTGCGGGCGTGGTAACTGCTGTGCCAATGCTGATGTTTACGCAGGGAGCCAAGCTGCTGCCGCTGAAAATTACCGGGTTTTTGCAGTATATTTACCCTACGCTGGCCCTGTTTTTGGGCGTGTTCGTCTACGGCGAACCGTTTACAGCAAGCCATTTACTGGCTTTCGGCTGGATTTGGGCAGCGCTTGCCCTTTTTGTTGTTTCGCAGCTGCGGAGCAACTGAACAGTTTGTAAGCGTAATGTAAAACCGCTGTAAAAATTTACAAACAGCATATATAGTAGTAAGGTTAGTTATCCGCACAAGCGGCAAACTTATTAACATTTTGTTGATAATGTGTTGAAAACTGTGGATAAACTTTGAGTAAAACTGCAAAAGGCTGTAAAAAAGTAAGAAAATTTGACGGTTAGTTTATAAAAACAGAGTAAACTGTGGAAAAGTATGTGGAAAATGTCGATAACTGACCGGCAAGTTCTGCAAATTAAAAACACAGTATCTTGTGCCTGCCGGTAAATTTATCGGTTGATATTACCGGAGCCTTTTGGTGGGCACTTGTTTTTTTGCTTGCGTAAAACGCCATTTTTGGCGATAATATATAAGGATGACTAAATTAATGGAGGCATTTTAATGGCTATAAAACAGTTAGACGCCGTACAGGCGATGGAAGAAATTACGGGCGGCAAGGTGGTAACCGCATCGTTAAGCGAAGTGCAGGGCGCATGGCTGGCGCTGCTTGATACGGAAGCAGGCCGCGTGCTGGCTTGCGCTTACAAGGGCGAATGTGCTTTTGCAGGCCTGTTTGCCAAAAAAGAAAGCGGCAAGGTTAAGGATATCACGGTAGACGTAATGGAGCTGAACCCCAACAACGCCGCCGTGGTGCGCCGCTATGTAAAATGGACTGCGCCGCAGGCACAAAACGGCAAGGGCATCAGCTTGGCCTTCAGCGACTGGCTGGGTGCTGCCGCCGCTTACGCCGCACCGCAGTTTAAACTGCGCCAGGCTCGCCCGGTGCTGGTAGATTACGCCGCCGCCAATGCGGATGTTTTAAAACGCAACTTTTTGGAAGCAGTAGACACCGCAACCTGGGGCGTGCTGGAACTTGGCTACAAGGAAGGCTACGGCGCTAACGCTGCCGGGCTGACGACGGAAGAGGAAATCGTTAAAGCACTGCTGTACGGTTACAGCATGATTGGCTTTGACTGCAGCGATAAAATCGACACCAAAATCGAAAGCATGAGCGCCGACGAAGTGGCAGCCAAATACAACGAACTGCCGGAAGAATTCCGCGAGGCGATGAAAGGCTCGTATCTGGAAGCCAACTTTAAAGCTGGCGACACCGTTGTGCATTTTGAGCCTGAACAATTGCAGCGCATCGTGCTGGAATTCGGTGAAGCGATTATGCACACCCAGTACATTTACAACACCTATTTAAAAAATACTCCGTGGGATATTGACTTTGAGCTGAAACTGGCCAAGGCCGATAAACTGATGACGCCGCAGGAGCTGTATTTAATCAGCAACGAGCTGCAGCGCAACGGCATTAAAATGGCTTCTATGGAACTGGACGGCGCACAGGCTGCCGCCGACCCCGAAGGCATGAAAGTGTACGGCGAAATTGCCGCAACATTCGGTTACAGGCTGAGCCTTTTAAACGCCGACCTGTATGCCAAAGAGCTGGGCGCGCTTGCCAAAGCCTTCAAAGGTCAGGCCTGCTTTAAAACCGGCAACCTGCTGTGGCTGGCAGCTTTAAACATCGTTAAGGCGCAGGACGAAACCCTGCTGAAAGAAATGCAAAACTTTGCACAGCTGCCCGATTTTACCGGCATGCAGATTTTACCCGCGGACGAAGCTAATCGCGCATGGGCGCTGGCTTATAAAAAACTGCTGAACCCCGAAGCAGGCTTTGCCGCTAAGGTTAAAGCCGTGCTTGCCGCAAACGGCGCCGCTTACAGGGCAGAAGTTGAAAAAGCCGCAGCCGCAGTTTTAAAAGAGCTGTAAAAATTTAAAATACAGCTTGCAAAACGCCAAAGCGGATGATATAATATTTAAGCTTGTATAGATATATACAATTCCCCTGCTCCCAAACGGGGGCCAAAGTCCAAAGGAGGAGGTGATTTCGTGAACAATTACGAAGTCATGTACATCGTTAAACCGGTTGTAGAGGAAGAAGCATTTGAAGCTGTTGTAGCTAAATTTGAAAACCTCATCACCGCAAACGGTGGTACTGTAGAAAAAACCGACCGCTGGGGCAAAAAACGCCTCGCTTATGAAATCCAGGATTTCACCGAAGGTCAGTATGTACTCGTAACTTTCAGCGCAGAACCCAAAGCTGTTAAAGAACTTGACCGTGTAATGAAAATTACCGACGAAGTAATGCGCCACATGGTTATTAAAAAAGGCGAGTAATCCGGAGGTAACGTAAAGTTATGAACAAGATTATGTTATTGGGCCGCCTGGTGCGTGACCCGGAAGTGCGTTATACCACTACCGGCAAGGTTGTATGCCAGTTCACGCTGGCGGTTGACAGGCCTTTTACTAATCAGGACGGGCAAAGAGAAGCTGATTTTATCAACATCGTTGTATGGGGTAAAACGGCAGAATTATGCGGGAACAGCCTTATGAAAGGGCACAGGGTGCTTGTGGACGGCCGCTTGCAGATCCGCAGCTATGACGGCAAGGACGGCAACAAACATTATGTTACCGAAGTTGTCGCTAACGGCGTGGAATTTATCGAACGCAAGGGCTATACGCCGGGTAACGGCGGTGACGCAGGCAGCGGCAGAAGCGATATGGAATCCTTCGGCTCGCAGGTTCCTTTCGATGAGGAAATCCCATTTTAACAAGGAGGGTTTAAGCGAATGAAACGCGAAAGAGGCAGAAGACCGAGAAGAAAAGTTTGCAGCTTCTGTGTTGATAAAGTTGAAGAAATCGATTATAAGGACGTAGCAAGACTGCGCCGTTATATCACCGAACGCGGCAAAATTTTACCGCGCCGCATTTCCGGCAACTGCGCAAAACATCAGCGCCAGATGACCACTGCAATTAAACGCGCACGTAACGTAGCATTGCTGCCGTTTACCTGCGAATAACCGCCTGGCTTAAAGCACAGCGGAAAATAACAAGCAAATCCCTTTTACTGTGGCAGCACGGTAAAAGGGATTTTTGTATCTTTACACGTTTATATTTTTCTGTTATTATAAACAAGCAAATGTGCTGCCATAACGGTAGGCGGTTAGCCCTCCAACGGAGGGACTGTGACCCTCCGATAAATAGAAATCCGGCTTAAGGCATTGCCGAAAGCCGGAAATACTATAAAGGAGGGAATAACGTGAACGTTTTTGAAATGTTAACCATAATCGGTTATACAATAGCGGTATTTAGCCTTGGTTATTCCCTTGGTAAAGATATCTCGCGGAAAAACAAGTAACAACCGCCACAGCCTGGTAAGTTGAACGGTTGTTATCTTGTTAATAACTATTAAATTTAAGGGCTGACCGTCTATCGGCAGCCATTTGCATTTCTATAATTATTATAACAAACAAAACCAAAAAGTCAAATAAACCAAAAAGCTCTCATACTTTTGTATGAAAGCTTTTTATCTTTATAAGTTCGTTACGCAATATTACCGCGTAAAATTTTTAACGCCTGTTTATGGTTGTTACTAACCATAGCAGGCGTTATTTTTTGTTTGGCGGCAAGTTCCTTACCGCTGTAACCTTCAAAGTATAAGGCTTTTATTGTATTGCGCTGCTTTTCAGTCAGCTTTTTAAGTGCCAGCTTTAATAATATGGCAAGTTCCTCGCGCTCAATCATGTTATCGGCAAGGGCTGGCGTATCTGTATCATCGCCGATGGGGATAGCGGTTTCGTTGTTCTCACGCGCCCACGCTTTTTTCATTTCATCATATAATGCGAAATGAATCCGGCAGCGGACATAACCGGCAAAATGCGTAAAATCAGCGCCGTTATAATTTAAAACAATTTCTATAAATTTAAGTCGCGCCAAACTTAAACCTTCTTCGTAGCCGATAGAGTTATAAAAAATCTCTCTCCGCATCTCCTTACGGAACAAAGGCTCGTAAAAAATACAAAGCCTTTCCAATGCTTCCTTATCGCCGTTTTGCGCGGCGGCAACTAATTGCTGCGTTAATTTTGCCTGCTCGTCATAATCCGTGGGCATTTTGGCAAAAGCATTTGCGCCTGCGGCGGATAAATTACGATGAGGTGGGTGGTCGCATTTGGCACCTGCAACATGGTTAAAAATATTAAGCTTTTGTTTTTGAGTCATGGATATAAAATCCCCTTTCTAAATATTTTTACCTGCTTTTTGGTGCACCTTTAAAGCGCGGCAAAAATCATTATACCGAAAAGAAAAGCAAAAAAACAAGACTGTTTTTGAAAAATTATATGTGCTAAACTAAAAAGTTTACGCTTAACACAAAAAAGGTTACCAGTTGCAAGACTAGTAAAAGTAAGAATTATTTCTCTGTAAAAGTCTTGCGGGGGGGGACAACTATGGTATTATAATATCGATGAAAATCATAATGAGGAGGATGTATTATGAAACGGAAAAATTTGGAAAAGGCAGTTTTGTTAACGGTTATGCTGATGAGCTTGCATGGTGCCGCATATGCAGAAAATCCTGTAAAAGCAGATGGAACGCAGGAAACTATTACAACTACAACAGGACAGGATTCAACAATTTTAATCAATGATACAACTCAAGTGGGTTTAACTGCTGTTAATGGCGGTAGTGTTACTGTTGATGGAAACGGAAAACTTATTATAGATAAAAATGCCGGCGGTGACGCAATTTCTATTGGTGCTGATAGTTTTAGTGACCAAAATGTTAGCAGTGGTTCATTAATAATTAAAGATAATACGCATTTAGAAATAGATATGGATGCACAAACATCCGGAACTACAAATTATGATGGAATGAACGGATTATATCTGACAGGCAATAATTCTAAAGTTGAATTAGGCTCGGGCGGATTATCCATTAATATGACTGTAAAAGATGGCACTGGTGATTGGATAAGGGGTGTTAATCAGGAAGGCGGTATTTTTACAGCTAATGGTTTTGTTGACATAAAGATGTCTGCAGAAAACAACAATCTTTATATAAGCGGTATTGATTTACGTAAAAATTATGATGAATCAAAATTATATTTAAATAACGGCGCCAATATTGAAGTAACCGGCAACGGTAATGCTACTGCAAGCGCTGTAGGTATTTACTCACTAACAGGTGCAGAATTATCAGCTACTGATAAAG
Source organism: uncultured Phascolarctobacterium sp. (assembly GCA_949299135.1). Taxonomy (GTDB): domain Bacteria; phylum Bacillota; class Negativicutes; order Acidaminococcales; family Acidaminococcaceae; genus Fusicatenibacter_A. The sequence continues at coordinate 47,547 of CASFZG010000008.1, read as the reverse complement.
TAACTTTAAATATAAAAGATGCTAAAGAGAATTACGGTATTATTGTTGGTTCTACAGATAATAGCAAAGAAAATTTGCATTTGAAAGATTTAGAAGCTACCGTCAGCGGTGGCGAGAAAAGCCATGGTATGCAAGTACATGGTGGTATTGCTGTTCTTGAAAATGCAAATATAACTGTTAAAAACGGTACAGAAAGAACTGCAGGCATTTGGACATGGAGTAAGGGGAATTATACTGGTCAGGCAAAATTAGGAAATGGCAGTATTACAGCCGAAGGTGGCAATAAAACTTATGGCCTTATGGCGCAGCAGGGAAGCTCTATTGAAACAACGGGTCAAATAGAAATTAATGCAAAAAATGCGACAACATATAATTATGGTATTTATGCAGAGGCTTCAAAAGTTGAAATGAATGGCAATAAATCAACTATTAACGCAGAAAATGGTACACATACATATGGTGTTCTTACTAGTCAGAACGGAACATTTGAATCACAAAATTTATTAGAAGTTAAAGCGATAAATGGTACTACTGGAAACTATGCTATTTATGCAAACGGTGGTACGGTAAATGCTGTTGATGCACAAATTGAAGCATCCGGTAAAAACGCTTTTGGTGTAATATCTAAAACTGTAGGTGGGGTAGCTTCAAATGTAACATTTAGTGGAAATGCGGATATAGAAGCTGTTATAGCCGCCCGAGCTACCGGTGCAGATTCTAAAATTACTTTTGATAAAGGACTCATTGCCGGTAATGTTGCTGCAACCCAGCTCCAAGCTATGGGTGGCGGTATAGTTACAGTCAATTCTTCCGGTAATGGCGTTGTTCAATATAATGGCGTTACTCATATGGAAATGGGCAATGGCAGTTCGGTTGATATGAACCTTAATAATAATGAATCTTACTGGAATTTAACCGGTAACAGTGAAATGCGCGATTTTAATATTGCCAATAATGCATTGCTTGATATGACTAAAGATAGTGGGGCAAATAGCATACTTTATGTAACCGGAGATATGAAAGGTGACAACGGCATTATTAAAATGGATGTTGACGCAACTGAAGTTGCAAATAATGACAGCTTAATTGTTGCAGGTACACATAGCGGAACACATTATATCAATTTAAATGTTATTAATGGTAGTGAAAATAGTGATGCTGTTGTTGGCAAAGTATTGGTAAATGTTGCTAATGAAACAGGCGAGTTTAAAGCAAATGATGTAGAAGGCGCATTGTATTGGAACAGTTTTGAATTAGAAGCTGTAGAAAGCGAAGTAGCTGGTTATGATAAAGATTGGAAAATTTCGGCAGTAAACCAAAAAGCTGATGCTACCACCTCCGTCGATACCATTATTGGTGCAAACGCTTTGAACTACCATACATGGCGTGCAGAAAACGACCAGCTTATGCGCCGCATGGGTGAGCTTCGCAACAATAACGGCGACGAACAGGGCGCATGGTTTAGAGTACACGGCAGCAAAATAAGCCATGACGACATTGCCGGTTTTGAAAATAAATACACTACTTATGAACTTGGTTACGACCAGCTTACCAAAGAAACAAAAGATATGGTGCGTTATACCGGCGCAGCTTTAAGTTACACCGATGGTAGCAGCAGCTACGACAGCGGCAATGGCGAAAACCACAGCAAAGCGCTTAGCTTTTATAATACAGACCTTTACCGCAGCGGGCACTACCTTGATTTGGTATTTAAGTATGCCAATATGGATAATGATTTTAGTGTATTTGATACTGCGGGACAAAAAATAACAGGCGAATACAAAAACACCGGCATTAGCGTAAGCGCGGAATACGGACGCAAAAACGAATTGAAACATGGCTGGTATGTTGAACCGCAGGCACAGTTAACGCTTGGCTACTTTGGTGGCGATGAATACGAAACCAGCAATGGCATCAGCGTAGACCAAAGCGGCATTGCCAGTGTGCTTGGGCGTGTAGGCTTCAATATCGGCAGAGAACTTGGCAACAGCGGCGTAATTTATGCCAAAGCAAACCTGCTGCATGAATTTGCAGGCGATTACGATATTGATATGTACGACGGTGCAGGCAACCATCGCGCCGAAAGCGCAAGCTTTAACGACACATGGTTTGAGTATGGCGTTGGCGCTGCATTAAAGACCGGCAAAAACAACCACCTGTACTTTGACTTTGTAAAAACCGCAGGCGGTGATTTTGAAAAAGACTGGCAATGGAACGCAGGTATGCGCTGGACGTTCTAATTAGAAAGTAACTGCCTGCAAACCTACAAGCTATTTTAAGGTCTGTCCAATCTTTCCCATATTTGCAGGCAGTTATTTATAAAGTTACAAAAAAGAGGGCATAAAAGCCCTCTTTTAATAAATGAAGAAATTAATATTGGCTTATAAATTATGAGATGAGGTGAAAATAATGGAGCAGGAAATCCCTATGAAAAATGTGCTTTTAAAAGACGCTGTGGGTGATGGAAAAATAGAGTATTGCCTGTACAATCAACGTAATAAAAGCGGTATGCAAACGTGGGAATTGAAAGTTTTAAATTCTGACGGAACACGGAAGGTTATTATAGTGCGTGATTATGGCTTTCAGGTGCAGAAAGACCAGATTCAAATAAATCCGTTTAAAACACGTGCTGAGCGTAATGCAGAAATTTATCGCCTGTACCATGAAGAAGGCTTGTCGCAGGTTTTCCTCGGCAATTTGTTCAACATCAGCCAACCTTCGGTATCGCTAATCGTGAATGGAAAATAAGCGATATATTAGAAGATACTTCCCAAAACTGCAAAACATGATACAATAGCCGGGGTAAAATTACTGCCCCGGTTTTATTGGTTTTAAGTAAAAGCACTATGTTTGTGACAGAAACACACGGCAAAATGTGTAGTTGCATACAAAACAAAATTCCTTTAAAAACGGACAAAAATAAAAATCTATCGAAAATTAACAAAAATGCTGAAAAAATATTGAAAATCTGTATGTAAAATTAAAAAAAACATTGACAAAAATGTAAAAAATTATTACAATGGTGAACAAGATAGTTGCGGGGCAGTTTTTTAAGCAATGAGGGGAGAGCTTAACTGCCCACAGCGGCATAATTTATTTTAACGAAAAGGGGAAAGACACATGAAGAAATGGAAAAAATTTACAAGTGCCTGCCTGGTTGCAGCATTAAGCGCAACTTTACTTGCAGGCTGCGGCGGAGAAAAGAAGGAACAGGCTGCTGCCAATTCTAACAGCTATGTAATCGGCGCAAGCTTTGAGCTGACCGGCAACGTTGCCAACTACGGCAAATCCACGCTGTCCGGCTTGAAACTGGCTGTTGACCAGGTTAACAAAGCAGGCGGCGTTAACGGCAAACAGCTTGTTGTTGTTGAAAGCGACAACAAATCCGAGCCTGCCGAATCCGGCAACTCCGTAACCAAACTTATTACTCAGGATAAAGTTGTGGCTGTTGTTGGCCCTGCTACCAGCGGCTGCGTATTTGCTGCAACCCCGGTTGTAACCAGCAATAAAGTACCTCTTATCGCACCGTGCGCTACCGCACCGGCAATTACCGTTGATAACGGCCAGGTTAAGGAATTCATCTTCCGCGCCTGCTTCATCGACCCGTTTCAGGGCCGCGTAATGGCTGAATTTGCCGACAAGACTTTGGGCGTTAAAAACGTAGCAATTCTGCATGACGCTTCCAGCGATTATTCCAAAGGCCTTGCAGAAGTATTTGAAAAAACCCTGAACGAAAAAGGCGGCAAGGTTGTTGCCAAAGAAGCATTCCTTGCTAAAGATATCGACTTCAAAGCTGCTCTGACCAAAATCAAAGCTGCTAACCCGGAAGCAATCTACATCCCCGGTTACTATGAAGAAGTTGCCAAAATCGTTAAACAGACCCGCGAACTTGGTTTGAATGTTCCGCTTATCGGCTGCGACGGCTGGGACAGCCCGAAACTTGTTGAAATCGCAGGACCCGAAGCTTTGAACAACACTTACTTCTCCAGTGCTTTCTCTGTTCAGGACCAGACCGAATCCGTTCAGAAATTCATTGCCGACTACAAAGCAATGTACCAGAAAGACCCGGATATCTTCTGCATGCAGGGTTATAACGCAGGCCTCGTTCTTGCCGATGCTCTTAAACGTGCAGGCGACGGCGCTGACGGCACCAAACTTGCAGCAGCTATTGCAGCTACCAAAGACCTGCCGGTTGCAAGCGGCAAGCTGACCTATGATAAAGACCACAACCCGATTATCGCTGCTATCATAATCGAAATGAAAGACGGCGTACAGAGCTTCAAAGAAAAAATTGCCCTGTAATTAACACTAAAAATATAGAACTCAAATTTTAATTTAAACTGTTTTGCTTTTCGTAGTCCGGGAACTGTTGTTTCAGGTTTCCGGACTATTTTAAAAATAAAATGAAACACAAATGAGGGGGAATTTAATATGAAAAGGGTATCCAAAGCTTTAGCGGCTTTAGTTTGTGCTTCGCTTTTAACGGCGGGTTTAACCGGCTGCGGCGGCGAGAAAAGCGCCGATACCATTAAGGTGGGCGCTAACCTTGAGCTGACCGGCGGCAGCGCGACTTTTGGCATTTCGTCCAAAAACGCGATTGACCTGGCGTTTAAGGAGCTTAACGACAAGGGCGGCATTAACGGCAAAAAGCTGGAGCTGGTTGTTGCGGATAACAAATCCGAAGCGGCGGAAGCTGCCAACGCCATGCAGAAGCTGATTTCTCAGGACAATGTTGTGGCGGTTATCGGGCCGAACCTTTCTTCTTCGGTAATTGCGGCTTCGGCAATCAATAACGGCGCCAAAGTGCCGGATATTACGCCGATGGGCACCAACCCGAACATCACGGTAGACCCGGCCACCGGCAAAACAAGGGATTTTAACTACCGCACCTGCTTTATTGACCCGTTCCAGGGAACTGTAATGGCAACTTTTGCCAAGGATGACCTGAATGCGGGCAGTGCGGCGATTTTGATTGACAATTCTTCCGACTATGCCAAAGGTCTGGCGCAGTTCTTTAAAGAGAACTTTGTTAAAAACGGCGGCACGGTTACTGCGGAAGAATCTTACCTGCAGAAGGATACTGATTTTAAAGCAACTTTAACCAAAATTAAAGCAGGCAATCCGGACTTTTTATATGTGCCTGGTTATTATCAGGAAGTTGGCATGATTGTTAAACAGGCGCGCGAGCTTGGCATGAGGATGCCGATTGCCGGCGGCGACGGCTGGGACAGCGCGAAACTGCCGGAGATTGCAGGCGCTGCTTCTTTGAACAACACTTATTTTTCCAGCCTGTATTCGCCTGACGATGCTTCCGATATCAACAAAAACTTTGTAGCTGCGTACGAAAAAGCCTACGGCAGCAAGCCGGACGTTTTTGCGGCACTGTCTTACGATTCGGCGCTTCTGGTTGCCGAAGCCATTAAAAACGCAGGCAGCGCTGAACCTGCTAAAATCAGCGAGGCACTGGCAAAAATTAACGGTTTCCAGGGCGTATCGGGCACCGTAACCTTCGACGCGCAGCATAACCCTGTTAAGAGTGCCGTTATTCTGGAATATGTTGACGGCAAACAGGCTTTAAAGACGAAAATTAATCCTTGATAACCAATAAATTATTTTGTTTTAACAGAAAGGCTGCGGTTTGGCCACAGCCTTTCGTTATTTTGCTTAAAGCGCCTGCCACGGCGCGGCAGGCTTAAATTTGTGAATGGGAGGAAATTTTATGGATATGGGTTCGCTTCTGCACCAGTTTTTGCAGCAGCTGATTAACGGTATCTCGCTGGGCAGTATTTACGCGCTGATTGCCCTTGGCTATACCATGATTTACGGCATCCTGAAGCTGATAAACTTTGCCCACGGCGATATTTACATGCTGGGCGCGTATTTCGGTTTTGTGGCTACCACGATGCTGGGCTTTTCGTTTGTGCCGGCGATTATTTTTGCCATGGTTGGCGCGGCCATTGCCGGTATCATTATCGAGCGTATTGCTTACCGCCCGATGCGCAACGCACCGCGTATTGCCATTTTGATTACCGCTATCGGTGTTTCGTTTTTGCTTGAATATGGCATGATGCTGATTGCCTCTCCGCAGCCGCGTACTTTCCCGGCTGTATTTGCTGCCGATGTTTATCATTTCGGTCCGCTGGTAGTTAACAGCCAGCAGATTGTTATTCTTGTAAGTGCAATTATCTTAATGGCTATTTTAACTTACATCGTGCAGTACACCAAAATCGGCAAGGCCATGCGTGCCGTATCCTTCGATACTGATGCTGCCCGCCTGATGGGCATTAACATCGACCGCGTTATTTCCGCAACCTTCGCGCTGGGCTCTGCCCTTGCAGCAGCAGGCGGCGTGCTGGTCGGCATTTACTATAACTCTATCGACCCCCTGATGGGCATGGTACCGGGCATTAAAGCCTTCGTTGCCGCAGTTCTCGGCGGTATTGGCATTATCCCGGGCGCAATGGTCGGCGGCATTATCCTCGGCGTTGTAGAGGCCATGGTCAGCGGCTTTATTTCTTCCACGTTCCGTGACGCGGCGGCCTTCGGCATTTTGATTATCATTCTTCTGTACAAGCCTGCCGGCATTTTCGGCAAGAATGTACGCGAGAAAGTGTAGGTGGCAGCTATGAATATTCTCCGCAAATCAGATTTAAAAAGAATAGTAGCCTGCGCCATTTTGTTCGCCGCAGTGCAGGGTCTTTTGTTTGCTGAAATCATCGGCCCGTTCTGGGAACTGAATATCGTTCTTATCTGTATTAACATTATTCTGGCGGTCAGCCTTAACCTTATCAACGGCTACACCGGCCAGTTCTCCATCGGCCATGCCGGATTTTTGGCTGTCGGCGCTTACACCGGCGCTATTATGACGGTTAAGCTGGGCTTCCCGTTTGAGGTTGCGCTTGTTGTTGGCACCGTTGCCGCAGGCTTTTTAGGCTTTTTAATCGGCCTGCCGACTTTAAGGCTTAACGGCGACTATCTTGCCATTGCAACTTTGGGTCTTGGCGAAATTATCCGTATCTGCATCCTGAACATCGACTATGTGGGCGGCGCTTCCGGTTTGATGGGCATCCCCCGTTTTACCACCTTTGCATGGGTGTTCTGGATTATGATTTTCGTAATCTTCTTTATCAAGAACTTTAAAAATTCGTCCTATGGGCGCTGCTGCCTTGCTATCCGCGAGAACGAAATTGCTGCGGATACCATGGGCATCGACACTACCAAATACAAGGTAATGGCGTTTACGCTGGGCGCTGCCTTTGCGGGCACGGCGGGCGTATTGTTCTCGCATTATTTCTATATTGCGCATCCGGCGTCCTTTACCTTTATGCGCTCCTTCGATATTTTAACGATGGTTGTTCTGGGCGGCCTCGGCTCCATGACCGGTTCCATCACCGGCGCGGTGCTGCTGACCTTTATTTCAGCTTACCTTGCGGAATATCCGGAATGGCGCATGATTATTTATTCCGCAACGATGATTGTCCTGATGCTGCACCGTCCGCAGGGGCTGTTTGGCAATAAGGAATTGAGCATGAAGATGTTTGGACTGGGAGGTGGCAAAGATGGAAGAACTGCTGAAAGTAAATGATATTTCCATGGTTTTCGGCGGTTTGCGTGCCGTCTCCAACTTCAGCATGACGATTAACAAGGGCGAGCTGATTGGCCTTATCGGCCCTAACGGCGCCGGTAAAACAACGGCGTTTAACATGATTACCGGCGTTTATACGCCGACCGAAGGCGAGATTATTTTTAACGGCACCAAAACCAGCGGCAAAAAATCCTATCAGGTAACGCAGCTGGGCATGGCGCGTACCTTCCAGAATATCCGCCTGTTCTCTGAGCTTTCCGTTATCGACAACGTAAAGGTTGCCTACAACATGCACGTTAAATACGGTTTGGTTGAAGCAATCGGCCGCTTCGGGCGTTATTTTGACGAGGAAGACAAAATTACCGAAATGGCAATGGATTTGCTGAAAATTTTCCATCTGGAAGACAAGGCGGACGAACTTGCCAAAAACCTGCCTTACGGCGAGCAGCGCCGTCTGGAAATTGCGCGTGCGCTGGCAACCGGCCCGAAGCTTTTGCTTTTGGACGAACCGGCGGCAGGCATGAACCCGCAGGAAACGAAAGAACTGATGGAGCTTATCCGCTGGATACGCGAAAAATTTGATTTGGCAATCCTTTTGATTGAACACGATATGGGTCTTGTTATGGGCGTGTGCGAACGCATTTACGTTTTGGAATACGGGCTGTGCATCGCCAACGGCACGCCGGACGAAATCAAGCATAACAAGCGCGTTATCGAAGCATATTTGGGCGAGGAGGTACTGTAATGTTAAAGGTCAGCAATCTTGATGTATACTATGGTGCCATCCACGCCATTAAGGATGTCAGCCTTGAAGTGCCGGACGGGGAAATCGTTACCCTTATCGGCTCCAACGGTGCGGGCAAAAGCACAACGCTGCATACCATTTCCGGTTTAATCAAGCCGAAAAACGGCAGCATTGTTTTTGAAGACACCGACATTACCGGCATGGCGGCGCATAAAATCGTCGGCATGGGGCTGTGCCAGGTGCCTGAAGGCCGCCACGTTTTTGCCAACATGACGGTTATGGAAAACCTTGAGCTGGGCGCTTACCTGCGCAGCGACAAGGCAGGCATTGCCGAAGATATGGATAAAATTTTCCAGAAATTCCCGCGCCTTCTGGAACGTAAAACGCAGGTTGCCGGTACGCTTTCCGGCGGCGAGCAGCAGATGCTTGCTATGGGGCGCGCGCTGATGAGCCGTCCGCGCCTGCTCCTTCTGGACGAACCTTCTATGGGCCTTGCCCCGTTGCTTGTTAAGGAAATTTTTAATATAATAAAAGAAATAAACGAAAGCGGAACAACCGTGCTGCTGGTAGAACAGAACGCCAACATGGCGCTGTCCATCGCCGATAAGGCATACGTGCTTGAAACCGGGCGCATTGCGCTGGCAGGCACTGCGCAGGAGCTGGCAAGCAGCGAAGCGGTCCGCAAAGCATATCTGGGCGGCTGATGCCGGAGGAGGATTTGTTATGTTAGTTAAAGAGTTTATGACCAAAGACGTTATTACCACGAGCGAAGATAAAAACATGCTGGAAGTAAGGGAGCTTATGCGCAGCACCGATAAGCGCCGCCTGCCCGTTGTGGACGACATTAACCGTGTGCGCGGCATTATTACCGACGCCGACGTAAGCCGTACTTCCCCGACTGACGCTACGACGCTTTCCCGCTACGAAGCCAACTACCTTCTGGGCAAGCTGAAAGTACACGACGTTATGACCAAAAACGTCATCACCGTACACGAGGACAGCGGCGTTGAGGATGCAGCCTACATGCTGTACAAAAACAAAATCAACGCTTTGCCGGTAGTTAACGACGAAAACAAACTGTGCGGCATTATTACCGACAGCGATATTTTCCGCGCGTTTGTTGATATTATGGGCCTGGCACGCACCAGTACCCGTATCACCATCGACGTTACCGATAAAGTGGGCGTTATCGCCGATATCGGCGCAATGTTCCGCGACAACGGCATCAACATTATCAGCATTGTGGCAAAACCGGAAACCGATGTGAAAACCGAGCTTACCATCCGCGCGGAGCTGGGCGGCAAAGGTTTGGAAATCATCGAGCAGCTGCGTGAAGCAGGCTACTATGTAACCGATATTACCAACGTAAAAAGCAGAGGCTGAGATGGAACCGAAAAGCTTTAAGGTGGGCGACGTGGTAAAAATGAAAAAGCCCCACCCGTGCGGCAGCTATGAATGGGAAATTTTGCGCACGGGCATGGACTTTGGCATTAAGTGCCGCGGCTGCGGGCATTTTGTAATGCTGGCGCGCCCCAAATTTGAAAAAGCCGTAAAAGCAATTGTTACGGCAGGAGCTGAAAAATGACGATAAAGGCGGTATGGCGGCATACCGTCTTTTTATTTCACAGTGAATTTACAAACGCCAAAGCAGGAAAATACCGCCATGCGCAGAAAAATAGTTAAGTATGGAAAAGAGGTAGTTTATGGAAGCGCTGGAAAGACTTGCCGCGACAATAGAAAACGGGTTGCGCGGGCGCGAGCCTGAACCTGACCGCGATGATAATTTATGGGACGCCGCCGTGCTTTTGCCTTTGGTCAACACACCGGACGGCATCAGCGTATTGTTTGAAGTAAGGGCGGCAAAGCTTGGCTGGCAGCCGGGTGATGTGTGCTTTCCCGGTGGCAGGGCGGAATGCAGCGACGACAGCTTTGCGGCAACGGCACTGCGCGAAACCTGCGAGGAGCTGGGGCTTGACGCGGACGGCGTACAGCTGATTGGTGGGCTGAACTACCTTGTAACGCACATGGGTCCGATTATCCACCCCTATGTGGGCTGCATTAAAGACATCAACAAAATTAATTTTAACAAAGACGAAGTGGACGAAATTTTTACCGTGCCGCTGGCGTTTTTGCTTAATAATCCGCCGCGCGTGGCACATATGGAACTGGCCAACAAGGCGGGCGACGATTTTCCGTTTGACCTGCTTCCGCGCCAGCCGCGCGAATGGCGCAAGCGCAAAGGTTACAGCGTTTATTTTTACGAATACGGCGGGCACGTAATCTGGGGTTTGACGGCGCGTATTCTGCACGGATTTTTAAACAGGTTTGCCGCACAGCTTAAAGCGGCGTTAGAGGGGGAAGCATCTTGCTGACAGCGCATGTAAAAAAAATACTGGTGCTGGCGCTGATTTTAATTGCGGCGGCCAGCTACTGGTCTTATTCGTTTATCGACGGCGGCGACGAAAGCCCGCTGGATAATTTAACGCGTGAAGAACGCCTTGACTTGAAAAAGAACATTGTAGTGCTTGGCGTTGACGAGCGCCCTTCCGAAGAAGATACGGGGCGCAGCGATACGCTGTTTGTGGTGATGCTGGATACGGACGAGGACAATGTTTCGCTGCTTTCCGTGCCGCGCGATACGAGGGTGAAAATCCCCGGTTACGGCTGGGATAAAATCAACCACGCCTTTGCCTTCGGCGGGCACAAGCTGACGCAGGAAACCACGGAACAGCTGCTCGGCATCCGCATTAACAACTATGTTATGATTGACTTTACCGGTTTTAAAGGGCTGGTGGACGCTATCGGCGGCGTGGATATTGAAGTTGAAAAGCCGATGAGCTACTACGACGAGTGGGACGGCTTTACCATTGACCTTGCGCCCGGTATGCAGCACATGGACGGCGACAAAGCCATTCAGTACGTGCGCTACCGCGATGATGAAGGCGATATCGGCCGTATCCGCAGGCAGCAGAAATTTTTGCGCGCCGTTTACGATAAGGTAACTTCCGTTGAGATTATCTCGCACCTGCCGGCGCTGGTAAAACAGGCCAATGACATGATTGACACCGACCTTTCCCTTGGCGACATGATGGATTTGGCGCAGGCCCTGCACGGCATGATGGAAAAACACGGCAAGCTGCAAACGGCGACGGTGCCCGGTTTACCGGAATACATCGACGGCATCAGCTACTGGATTCCCGATATCACCGATTTGCGCCAGCAGATGGCAGAAATGCAGGGCGCGCAGATGACCGACCGCTTCCGCCGCGGCGCAGAACGCATGGAAGCCGAATATGTGCGTAACCTTGAACGCGCCAAACAGGCGATTGAGGACGAGCTGAACGGCGTTGACAGCGACGAGGACGAAGATAAGGACAAAAAGGCTGACGAAGATAAAGAGCAGGTAAAGGGCAGCGAAGAAGAAAAAGCTGAAAAGAAAGCTGTTAAAGAAAGCAAAAAGACCGACAGCCGCCGCAGCGCTAAACGCGCCGCACAGGAATTTGCCGGTGAACGCCCCAAAGAACCTGCTAAAGAACCCGCCAAAGAAGCACCCGTTGTAAAAGAAACGCCCAAGCAGACTTACGGCGGCGTTATCCGCGTGGTTGTAATTGATTGCAGCGGCGACCCCGCCAAAGCAGCCAGTGCGCGAGAACGCCTTGCAGGCATGGGCATGAGCGTAACGGACGGCGGCAGCGGCAATGCACGCGAGGAAACGCTGATAGTTTCAACAACAACCAGCGGGCGCGTAGTAACCCGCCTGACGGAAGCGCCGTTTGTGCATGGCATGAGCATCAGCCGCAATCCCGGTGCCGATTTTGACGGTATTGTTTACGTCGGCAAAGACTATAAATAAGCAAAACTGTTTCATAAGCAACAAAAATTAAAAGTTTTTTATAATTACCCCTTGCTAATTAGTGATAAAGATGTTATACTTAAATCATCAAATAGCCCCTCATTTGGCCCTTCTCGTAAGGGCTTTTTTTTTGCGTATTTTTGGGGAGGTGCCGTGATTTTACGCGGATTTTAAAAACGCTTAAACTGCATTTGCTTGTTTGCCCCGCCTGCCTGAGCTATGATAAAACGGTACAAACCTTTACAAAGGAGCAATAGCCAATGACTGAAAAACAGCAGATTAAATTAGTAGTATTCGACTGGGCAGGCACAACGACGGATTTCGGTTCTCAGGCGCCGGTTGACGTTTTCGACAGAACCTTCCGCCAGAAAGGCCTGGTATTTACCAAAGACGAAATTAACGCGCCGATGGGCATGGAAAAGAAAGCGCATATCACCAGCATGCTCAGCACCGAAAGAGGCAGGCAGCTTTGGCAGGAAAATTACAGCCGCAGCTGGAACGATGACGATATCGAAGAAGTTTATCAGTGCTTTGAAGCAAACCTGCGTACCGTTGTTGCCGAATATGCTAAACTCATCCCCGGCGTAAAGGAAACCGTTGATAAATTGAGAGAAATGGGATTAAAAATAGGTTCTACCACCGGTTACACCACAGAGATTATGCAGTATGTGCTGCCGGTTGCCAAAAAGCAGGGCTATGAACCTGATTGCTGTGTAACGCCGGACGTTACCGAATACAGCCGCCCGACCCCGTTCATGGTGTTTGAATGCATGCGCCAGCTTAATGTATATCCGCCGAAGCTGGTTGTTAAGGCAGGCGATACCGTAATGGATATTCTGGAAGGCAAAAACGCAGGTGCATGGTCTGTCGGCATTATTAAAGGCAGCAGTGTGGTTGGTTTAAGCGAAGCAGAATATAATGCATTGAGTGAAGCAGAACGCAAAGAGCTGCACGAAAAAGCAAGAAAGACTTATATGGAAGCCGGCGCCGATTATGTAATCGAAGACATTACCGGACTGCCGGGAGTTATTGCAAAAATCAACGCCGAACTTGCAAAATAAAATTTAACAGCATAAATTTACGGCAAAAAGCCCCGAAGGATTTTCCTTTGGGGCTTTTTATCGCTTTCTTTTGCTTTTTAGCGGTAATTATTGTAAAATAATAAGATAGTAAGATTGAAAACCTAAGGAGCGATAGATGTGAGTACAAATTTAGAAGTAGGTATTGTCGGCCTGCCTAATGTCGGCAAAAGCACTTTGTTTAACGCTATTACCAAGGCCGGTGCGGAGGCGGCCAACTACCCGTTCTGCACCATTGAGCCGAACGTCGGCGTTGTAGATGTGCCGGACGCGCGTTTAAATGTGCTGGGCGAGATGTTCAAATCCAAAAAGATTGTACCGGCGGCGATGCGCTTTGTCGATATCGCAGGGCTGGTTAAGGGTGCGTCCAAAGGCGAGGGACTCGGCAACAAATTCCTTGCGCATATCCGCGAGGTAGACGCTGTTGCGCAGGTTGTGCGCTGCTTTGAAGACGGCAACATTACCCACGTTGAAGGCAGCATCGACCCGCTGCGCGATATTGAAATCATCAACACCGAGCTGTGCCTGGCTGATATGGAAACCGTTGAAAAACGCCAGGAACGCCTTGTTAAGCTGCTTAAAACCGGCGATAAAAAAGTGCCGGTAGAAAAAGCCGTGCTGGATAAAGTTATGGAAGGTTTGGGCGAAGCAATCCCGGCGCGCCGTTTGGGCTTGACCGATGAAGAAAAGGAATTTTTGACCGAGCTGCACTTGCTCACGATGAAACCGGTGCTGTATGTGGCTAACGTCGCTGAAGACGAAGTGGCAACGCCGGAACAGAACCCGCATGTGCAGGCAGTTATGAAATACGCCGCCGAAGAAGGCGCGGAAACGATTACCGTATCCGCTAAAATGGAATCGGAAATTGCCGAACTGCCCGATGACGAAGCCAAAGAGTTTTTGGAAATGGCAGGGCTTGAAGAAACCGGCCTTGACCGTTTAATCAAAGCGGGCTTTAAGCTTTTGGGCCTGATGACCTATTTAACCGCAGGTGAAACGGAAAGCCGCGCGTGGACGATTAAGCAGGGCACCAAGGCACCGCAGGCGGCAGGAAAAATCCACAGTGATTTTGAACGCGGCTTTATCCGTGCCGAAATTGTATCCTACGACGACCTTGTGGCTTGCGGCAGCAAGGCGGCGGCGCGCGATAAAGGCCTTGTGCGCCTTGAAGGCAAGGACTACGTTATGCAGGACGGCGACGTGGTAGAGTTCCGCTTTAACGTATAAACAATTTAAAACAAATTATAAGCAGACAGTGTTTATTGCACTGCCTGCTTTTTTTATTTTTGGTAAAAGTTTATTAAGCCTTTGTTGCGTTTTTGTTAGTAATGTAAAACCTCTGCAAAGTATGGTTAAAAGGCTGTAAATGCCCTTGCAGAGCATGTTTTGGCTGGTTACAATAGTGGGGAAGACGCAAAGTTATAACAGTTTTAAGCAGATTATGGAGGATTGAAAAATGCTGCAATTACAGGATATCCACAAATCGTATGACGGCAAGGTTATACTTGACGGAATTTCGCTGGATATTAACGACGGCGAAATAGTTTCTATTTTAGGGCCTTCCGGCAGCGGCAAAACCACTTTGTTAAACGCTATTTTAGGGCTGACGGAAATTGACGGCGGCCGCATTGTTTTTGACGGTAAGGATTTAACGGGCGTGCCGATGAAGGACCGCGGCTTTAATATCGTGTTTCAGGATTACGCGCTGTTTCCGAACCTGAACGCTTACGAAAACATCGTTTACGGGCTGCGCAACAAGCCCAATATCTCCACGCCGGACGAAGTAAAAGAGCTGATTGAGCTTTTGGGCTTGAAGGAGCATTTAAACAAACGCATCGACCAGCTGAGCGGCGGGCAGAAGCAAAGGGTGGCGCTGGCACGCACGCTGGTGATGAAGCCGAAAATCCTGCTTCTGGACGAGCCTTTAAGCGCGCTGGACGGCGTTATCAAAGAGTCCATTAAAGAGCGCATCCAGCTGATTGCCAAGCAGTACCATTTAACGACCATCATCGTTACGCACGACCCGGAAGAAGCGCTGACCCTGTCAGACAAGGTGCTGATTATCAACGCAGGGCAAATCTCCCAGTACGACCGGCCGCACGTTATCGTCAACGCGCCGCGCACTCAGTTTGTCGAAAACTTTATTCTTTCGCAGCTGCGCATTAAGCGCGATAACATTTTCCGCCTTTTCGGCGATAATATGCCGGCCGCCATTGCAGGGGTTGCAAGATGAACAGAAAAAGTTTTGAACTGAAATTCTGCTTCTGGTTTGTCTGCATTGCCTTCGCCTTCTTTTTGGGCGTGCCGCTGGCAAACCTGGCTTATAAATCGCTGCAAAGCGGCAATGCAATCGGCCTTGCCAATTACAGCCGCATTTTAACGGACGCAACTTTTATCGAAGCGTTCCGCAACAGCTTTGTAATATCCGCGCTGGAGGCGGCGATAACCGTTGTTGTTGCCTTTATGCTGGCTTACGGGCTGCATTTAACGCGCATACCGGGCAAAATTAAAGAAGGCCTGCAGCTCATCATTATGATGCCGATGTTCCTGCCTTCCATCACTTACGGTTTTGCCGTTATTTATTCCTTCGGCAAGCAGGGGCTGATAACAAAACTTATCGGCGAGCAGCTGTTCCCGATTTACGGCTTCTGGGGACTGCTCATCTCCTATATTGTGTACACCCTGCCGCCGGCGTTTCTGGTTTTGTACAACGCCTTTTTCTATATTGACAAAAACTTCATCACGGTTTCCAAAATCATGGGCGACAGCCCGCTGCGTACCTTCTGGATGACGAGCGTGCGCCCGTTTCTGGGCAGCCTGATGGCGGCGTTCATCCTGTCGTTCTTCCTCAGCTTTACGGATTTCGGTATTCCGGTTTCCATCGGCGGCGAATACGAGGTAATTGCCGTTGAGCTGTACATGAAGATGATGGGCGCGCTGCCCGATTTTGAAAGCGGCAGCGTAATCGCCATGGCGATGCTGGTGCCTTCCATTATCAGCGTAATGCTGCTGCGCTATATGGAAAAATTCAACTTCCGTTACAATAAAATCAGCCGTTACGAAGTGCAGCGCTCTTTTGTGCGCGACGGTGCTTTCAGCCTGTTTTTTGCGGCGGTGACGCTGCTGTTTGTTTCGGTTTTCGCCATTATGTTCATTGTGCCGTTTGTAAAAAGCTGGCCGTACCAGCCGGTGTTCACGCTGGATACCTTAAAGCGTGTGTTCAGCGACAGCGCACTGGTTGACGTTTACGCCAACTCGCTGATGGTGGCGGGCATAACGGCGGTGCTGGGCACGGTTTTGTGCTACGCGGCAGCCATGGTTAACGCGCGCAGCGATTTAAACAAATACTGCAAAATCATCATGGATGTTATCGCCATGGTTACCAATACGGTGCCGGGCATGGTGCTTGGCGTTGCGTTTATCTTCATCTTCTCGGGTACGCCGCTGCAAAGCACGTTTGCCATTTTGATTATCGCCAACATCCTGCACTTTTTTACCACGCCGTATTTAATGATAAAATCGTCGCTTTCCAAAATGAATGAAAGTTGGGAAACGACGGGCCTTTTAATGGGCGATACCTGGCTGAAAACTGTTATCAAAGTAGTAATCCCCAACTCGCGGGCAACCATCTGCCAGATGTTGAGCTACTTTTTCGTCAACGCCATGGTAACAATCAGCGCCATTGTTTTTCTGGCAGGCGCGCGGACGATGGTTATTACCACCAAAATCAAAGAGCTGCAATACTTTGAAAAGTTTGACGCTGTTTTTGTACTGTCGCTCTTAATTTTCTTTACCAACGTGGTGGCAAAAACTTTCTTCGACATGCTTGCTGAACAGGAGGAAATCCCTCTGTATAAAAAAATCAAAAATCTATTCAACGCAAAGGAGAACACCAATGAAAAATTTTGCTAAACTGATGAGCACCGCCCTGATGATTGGCTGCCTTGCCGTGGGCATTGCAGGCTGCGGCGGCAGCGAAACCAAAGAAGCCGCCAACGTAAAACAAACCGTAATTTACACCAACAGCGATGAAGAAGCACAGGTTGCCATGAAAACCGCCCTTGATAAAAACGGCTTTGAAGGCAAATATATTATGCAGTCCTTCGGCACTTCCGAACTTGGCGGCAAACTTGCAGCTGAAGGCAAAAACATCGAAGCCAACGTAGTAACCATGACCAGCTACTATCTGGACAGCGACCAGAAACAGCACCCCATGTTTGTAAAAATTGCCGACCCCGCTAAACCGCTTGTGCAGCACCCCGATTTTTATGTACCGGTGCTTGGCAACTGCGGTGCGCTGTTTGTAAATACCGAAGAACTTAGAAAAGCAAATCTGCCGATGCCGAAAGCCATCAAAGACCTGGCTGACCCGATGTACAAAGGCCATATCTCCGTGCCCGATATCACCGGTTCTTCCACCGCATGGCTGATGACCCAGGCAGTACTTAACGAATACGGCGACGAAGAAGGCGCCAAAATTATGAAACAAATCGAAGCCAACGCTATGCCGCATCTTGAAAAATCCGGCTCCGGCCCGCTGAAAAAAATCCGCGCAGGCGAAGTTGCAGTAGGTTTTGGTTTGCGCCATCAGGCTGTGGCCGATAAAGCCAAAGGCCTGCCCGTTGACTATGTTGACCCCGTGGAAGGCAACTTTATGCTGACCGAAGCCGTTGCCGTTATTGACAAAAACGCTGCCGAAAATGAACAGGCTATGAAAATTGCCGAATGCATTGCTAAAAACGCGCGCCCGGAACTTTTAAAAATTTACCCGGTAGCGCTGTTTGAAGGCGAAAAAGTTGACGACGCCAACAAACCGGCTAACCCGAAAGTTTACAAAGAGCCCCTGACCGTTGAACTTTTGCAGAAACATCAGGAACTTATTAAAAAATAATTTATAACAGGTGACCCAAATGGACAAAAACACTTACAAACTTTTAACCCCCGGCCCTTTAACAACCACCGCAACCGTTAAGGAAGCGATGCAGATTGACCGCTGCACCTGGGACGAAGACTACAAAAGCATGACGCAGGGCATCCGCAGCGGGCTGTTAAAGCTCGCCCATGCGGATAACGGCGCTTACACCACCGTGCTGATGCAGGGCAGCGGCACCTTCGGCGTGGAGAGCGTGCTTTCCAGCGTTATCAGCAGTACGGACAAGGTGCTAGTGCTGCAAAACGGCGCTTACAGCAAACGCATGGTGGAAATGTGCGACTACCACGGCATTAAATACGTGGTTTACGAAGAAGATTATGCGCATATCCCCGACCCGAAAATTGTGGAGGACGTTTTAAAAAGCGACGGCAATATTACCCATATCGCCATGGTACACAGCGAAACCACCAGCGGACTCTTGAACGACATTGCTTCTATCGGCGCGCTGGCGCAGAAATACAACAAAAAGTTTATTGTTGACGCCATGAGCAGTTTCGGCGGCTTGTATATCAACGTGCCGCAGCTTGGCATTACCTACCTTGTAAGCAGCGCCAATAAATGCATTCAGGGCGTGCCGGGTTTCAGCTTCATCATTGCCAATGTTGAAGATTTAAAGAAAACCAAAGGCCTTGCCCGCAGCCTGTCGCTGGATTTATACGCCCAGTGGGAAACCATGGAAAACGACGGCGGCAAGTGGCGTTTTACCTCGCCGACTCATGTTGTGGCGGCGTTTGCACAGGCCATGCATGAGCTGGAAGCGGAAGGCGGTGTTACCGCAAGGAATGCACGCTATGCCGCAACCAACCGCGCCCTGCGCAAAGGCATGGAAGAACTTGGCTTTAAGGCCTATATCGACGAAGCCCATCAGGGGCCGATTATTACTACCTTCTTTTACCCGGCGGACTGCAAATTTGCCTTTGCGGAAATGTATGCTTACTTAAAAGAACACGGTTATGTAATCTACCCCGGCAAGCTGACCGACGCGGAAACCTTCCGCCTTGGCAACATCGGCGAAATCTACATGGATGACGTGGAAAAAATTCTTGCCATTTTTAAAGAGTTTACAGGGTTGAAGAAGTAAGTCTGCTTAACCAAATAAAAAACAGGGCTTTGATTTTGTCAAAGTCCTGTTTTTTTATAACCTCCACACTTTTTGCAGTTCTTGCAGTGCGGGTTCAATGTCGTCTTCGGCGATGCCTGCGAAGGAGAGCAAAATCTCCGGTGCAGCTGGTTTGTTATCCGCGTAAGCGGTGGTGGGGCTTACGGGCAGGATGTGGATGCCTGCACCTGCTGCCTGTTGTGCAAGGCGTTGTGCCGTGCTGTTGGTGTGTACGGCCAAGCGGATATGCAGGCCTGATTCGTACGCCATGATGCTGATTTTGCCGCCGAAGATTTTGGCCAGCGCGCTGCGTAAAAGCGTGTTTTTAACTGCATAACGGCGGCGCATTTTTTTTATGTGGCGGCGCAGGTTGCCGGAAGCGATAAATTCTGCCAGCGCGAATTGTTCGATGCTGGACGAGGTTTGATTGTACAGGTTTTTAACGCGGCTGTACGCGGGCAGCAGGCTTTGCGGCAGCACCAGGTAGCTGATGCGCAGGCTGGGCAGCAATATGCGCGAGAACGAGCCGCAGTAAATTACGTTCTGCCCGCCGCTCATGCCTTGCAGTGACGAGATGGGGTGCGTAAAATAGCGGAACTCGCCGTTGTAGTCGTCTTCTAAAATGTAGCTGCCGCTTTGGCGCGCCCACTGCAAAAGGTTCAGCCTGCCTTGCGGCGATAATGAGCGCCCTTTGTACGGGTTGGAGGGGCTGACGTATAACAGCGGCGGCAGGTTTTGCGTGAGCTGTTCCGAATCGAAGTGGCTGACCTGCCATACCGCCGTTTTAAAAAGCTGTTCGGCTTTGGTGAAACCCGGTTCTTCAAAGGCGACGGCGTGCGGCGCTTCATCAAGCACGGCGAGCAGTATTTGCAAAAGGCTTTGTATGCCCGCGCCGATGACGATTTGCTGCGGCGTGCAGATGACGCTGCGGGCTTCGTGGCTGTAACGCGCAAGGGTCTGGCGCAGGTAGGGTTCGCCCTGCGGGTCGCCGTAACCGGCAAGCAGCGGCGCGTTTTGCAGTGCGTGCCCAAGGCAGCGTTTCCATACGGCGGCGGGGAATAAGCTGCTGTCGATGTAGTTATTGCCAAAATCGTAACGCATTGGCGTTGTGTTGGTTGGCGTGCTTGGTAAGTCAACTTCTGCCATGGGGCGGGCGGCGATACCGGCGGCAAAGTAGCCGCGTTTTGGCTCGGCAAGCAGGTAGCCTTCGGCGACAAGCTGGTTGTAGGCTGCTTCCGCCGTGGTGCGGCTGACGCTCAAATCATCCGCCAGGTGGCGCAAGGATGGCATTTTTTCGCCGGCGGCGATTTCACCGCTGTGGATTTGCTGTTTTATTTTGTTGATTAAGCGCAGGTACAGTGGCGCGGTTCCTTCTGCCTGCGGCAGGGTGATAAGCATAAAACTGTCCTCTTTAAAAATGTAAATTCTGGCTATTTTTTTAATTACAGTTTTAGTATATCATAAGAGCTGTGTTAAAAACATAATTTTTTTGTAATATTGGGGGCTTAAAAATGGCATTACATAAGGCTATGACTATTGCAGGCAGCGATACCAGCGGCGGCGCGGGTATGGAGGCCGATTTAAAAACCTTTACGGCGATGGGCGTTTACGGCATGACGGCGCTGACCGTTATTGTGGCGCAGAATCCGAAGGACTGGGCGCACGAGATGTACCCCATCGGCATGGACGTTATTGAAAAACAGATTAAGACGATTGTGGAAGGCATCGGCATCGACGCGATGAAAACAGGCATGCTGGGCAGCGCGGAGCTTGTGCAGCTTGTTGCCGACACGATTGACAAATATAATTTGAAGAACGTGGTTATCGACCCGGTAATGGTGTGCAAGGGCATTGATGCGATTATGGTGCCGGATGCTGCCGCCGCGATTAAAGAGGTGCTGGTAAGCCGCGCCGACGTTATTACGCCGAACACCTTGGAAGCAGCTTATCTTGCCGGTATGGATAAAGTGGAAACGCTGGACGAAATTAAAGAAGCGGCTGCCCGCATTCAGCAGATGGGCGCAGGCTATGTTGTTATTAAAAGTGGCTCGCGCAATAATAGCGACGAAGCGGTTGACGTTTTGTACGACGGCAAGGATTACACCGTCAACGCGGAAAAGAAGCTGGAAGGCTGCTTTAACCACGGCGCAGGCTGCACTTTCTCGGCGGCCATCACCGCAGCGCTGGCCAAGGGCTTGAGCGTTAAGGACGCGCTGGCAGAAGCCAAGGAGTTCATTACCGTGGCGCTGAAAAATTCCTTCCGTTTAAACCAGTTCAGCGGCGCAACCGACCACTGCAAATGGCATAAGTAAAACTTATAAATAGCATAAGCAGATAAAATAAACGGCAGTCCGTAAATTGGGCTGCCGTTTTTTACTTGACGCGCACGGCTGATTAAAAATATAATCAAGGTATAATAATGTTGAGGTAGTTATGCTGAAAAAATTTTACCATCCCCAATTATATATCGTGCTTGTAGTTATCGCGCTGGCGCTGACGGGCGCTTACTTTTGGCTGTGCCGCCTGGCGGGCGATAAGGCGCTGGAGATTTTTAACCGCGAAATGGCGAGGCAGCATTTGCTGGAAGGCAGTGTGGCGGTGGAAAGCATCAGCGCCGATATGTGGGGTAACGTGGCTTTTAGCGGGCTGAAATGGCTGGACGCGGACGGCGAGCCGGTGGTGTTTGTGCCGGACGGGCGTTTTAAGGTTAAGCCGTGGGACGTTGTCACCGGCAGCGTTAAGCTGTGCAGCTTGCAGGAGGCGGAGCTGAACAATCCGGTTATTGCCATCCGTTTTAACAAGGAAATGCGCCCAACGTTTTTGCCTAAGGCGGAGAAGAAACAGGACGGTGCGGCTAATCCGCGTAAGCGCGGGCTGCACATCAACCTGCCGGATAATTTGCCGCAGAGCAGCATAAAAATAAATAACTGCACACTGACCGCCAGTTACAGGCACCGCTATTTTGTGTTAAGCGGTGTTAATATTGCTGCACGCAGCGAAAAGGCGGACGAGCTGAAGCTGAAAATTACGGCCAATAACCTTGGCGGCATGATGATTGGCGATGAGCTGGGCATCAGCGGCAAGGTGCTGCTTAACGGCGGCGAGCCGCAATGTGATTTGTACCTGTCGCTGAAAAACGTCGTGCCGGAATCGCTGGGGCTGGGCAAGGTTAAGGACACCGCCAGCGTATACGGGCATGCCACCGGGCCTTTGGCGGGACCTGTTATCGACGGGCGCATTGAATTTGCGGAGCTGAACATACCGGCGCTGCGTTTTTACAAGGTGAACGGCGACTTTTTGTATGAGGATGGGCATATTGACTTTAGCAACGTGACGGGCGGCATTTACGGTGGCACGGTGGAAGCGACAGGAACTTACGACATCGACAGCCGCGCTTACACTATTGACGCGCTGGGGCATGACTTGATGGCTTCCGTCGCTGCCAAAACCAGTAAAATTAACTGCCGTGTGGAGCTGGATTTAAAAATGCGCAGCGACGGCAACCCGCATAACGTGCTGACTTACGGCAGCTTTACCGGCGGCGCGGGCACTTACAGCCTGATACCGTTTGAAAGTATCAGCGGCAGCTTCAGCGACCAGAACGGCGTGCTGCAATTTACAGACGTAAAAATAAAAACGCCGCTGGGGGAAGTAACCAGCGACGCTTTTGAAATCGTTAAAGGGCGCGTGCATATTAAAGATATTTTCCTCACAGCCCCGCAAGGACAGAGGATACAGATAAAATAAAAGCAGGCTTAAGGCCTGCTTTTTGCTTATACACGGTGTTTGATATGGTCCAGCGCCTGGGCGAACAGGGTTAATACATGCTGGTCGTCAAGGCTGTAAAACACTTCTTTGCCTGTTTTGGTAAATTTAACCAATCCCGCATGGCGCAAAAGCCTTAACTGATGCGAAATGGCGGATTGCGTCATCTCCAAAGAATCCGCGATATTTGTCACGCAGGCTTGGCCTTCGGCAAGCAGTGCCAGAATACGGATGCGCGTCGGGTCGCCCAGCACTTTAAAGGTATCAGCCATGGGCTGCACAAATTTTTCGGCAATGGGCACGTCCAGTTTTAAAGTTTTTTCTTCACTCATAATCTCACCTCTTAATGCCCTTGCTGAAAAAGAAAAGCAGTACGGCGTAATACACAAAGCTGCCCATCACGGTGCGGGTTGAAAATAACAGCGGGAACACGATGAACGCCAGAAACAGCACGCAAAGCTGCACAATAGCGCTCAATAATCCGCGCGAGCGGACGGCACGCCATGCCAGCACGCTGTAACGCGAGGCAAAAATGCCGAAGAAAAAACCGCTGAGCACGTATAGAATTTGCGAAAGTAAATTATCAAGGTTAAAATCCATCATTTACCTGCCTTGCTGGAAAGCTGCGTTGGCATGATGTGGCTGAGCACGCCGCTTTTAATTAAAAGCCCGGCAATAATGCTGCCACCGACGGTGCTGATTAAAAACGGGGGCACAAAAAACCACGCTGCCGCTTTGCTGTCTAGTATTGCCCAGGCAATAACCCATGCTGCAAGGCCGCCTAAAATACCGGTGCCGAAAATTTCTCCGGCCATGGCCGCGCCGGTGCTGTTAAAACGGCGGTAAGCAAGGCCTGCCAGCAGCGCGCCAATCATGCTGCCGGGGAATGCGAGCAGCGAACCGGTGCCTGCCATGTTGCGCAGGCAGCTGATGACAAACGCGACGGAAACGGCTTCCTTCGGCCCTAAAATAACGGCGCACAGCACGTTGATGGCGTGCTGGACGGGAAAGCACTTGGAAGCGCCTGCCGGGATGTAAACAATGTGCGCGCTTAATGCGCCGATAGCGACGAGCAGCGCCGCCAAAGTTAATTTATGAATGTTCATTAAAATCACTCCAAAACATAAAAATGACAAAAGTTTCAGCTATAATTTTACCACAATAATATTATACATATTTATACTTGCCGCCGCAAGATAAAAAGGAAAACGTCCCGCCGTGTAGAATTATATAAGCATATTTACAGCAAGCAGCCTTTGGAGGGATTTTATATGCAGGTTTTAAACGGAATAAAGGTTATAGATTTCAGCAAATGGCTGCCGGGGCAGTACGCCGGTATGACGCTGGGCGACTTCGGCGCGGATGTAATTAAGGTTGAGGACGTTAAGGGCGATGTTACGCGCGGCTTTACGCCGGAAAAAGAGCCGGGCATGAGCTACTGGCATTTAATGCTGAACCGCAACAAGCGCGGCATTACCGTCAACCTTAAAACACAGGCGGGGCGCGAAGTGCTGCTGCGCCTTTTAAAAGAAGCCGATGTTTTTCTGGAAGGCTTCCGCCCGGGTTATTTAAAAATGCTGGGGCTTGATTACGAAACCGTCGGCAAAATTAACCCGCGGCTTATTTACTGTTCCATTACCGGCTTCGGGCCGGATGGCAAATACAAGCACATGCCTTCGCACGATTTGAACGTCGTCGGGCTGGCGGGCGTCGATGCGCAGGAGGACGGTACTGATATCAGTGTGCCTTCGGTGCAGGTTGCGGCGCTGGGCAGCAGTCTGAACGCCGTCAGCGGTATTCTGTTGGCATTGTTCGCGCGTGAGCGCACCGGCAAAGGGCAGGCGGTGAACATTGATTTATACAGCACTGCCATCAACACGCAGATTACCGGCATCAGCAGCGTCATCGGTTGCCGCGAAACGGGTATGCCTTCCTTCGGGCGTACGGCATCGCATTATTACAGTGTTTACCAAACCAAAGACGGGCGTTGGCTCAGCATCGGCACGATTGAGCCGAAGTTCTGGCAGAAAATGTGCGAACTGATTGAAAAACCGGAATTAAAAGACCGCCAGTTTGATTTTGCCCATTCGGCAGAGCTGAAAAAGATTCTGGCTGATGCCTTCCGGCAGAAAACGCAGGCGGAATGGCTGGAGCTTATCGGCAAGGACGAGTTTTGCGTAACGCCTGTGCGTACTTTGCTTGAGGCTTTGGACAGCGATTTAACGACGGAGCAGTGTGACATGCTGCTGACGAAGAAAGAAGACTTTGGCAATTATACTTATGTAAAACCGGCGGTGAAGCTGTCTGAAACGGAGGGCACAATCAACCGCCGCGCACCGTATCTGGGCGAGCACACGGACGAAGTGCTGGCGGGGCTTGGCTATACAACGGAAGAAATCGCCGCCATGCGCGCAAAAGGAGAGATTTGAATGGCATTAAAAAATATAGGCAAATTACTGGGCGGGCTGCTGTTTGCCGTGTATCTGCTGCTCGGCAGCGTGCTTCCGGCAGAAGCGGGCATCATCAGCAAACAGCAGGAAATTGAAATGGGGCGCGAAACCGCGATGGCGCTGGAAGCGAAATACGGCGTGGTGCAGGACTACGAATTGCAGGAGCGCGTCAACCGTATCGGGCAAAGCCTTGTTGCCGTCAGCGACAGGCAGGATTTGGAGTACAGCTTTAAGGTGCTGAACTGCGACGAAGTCAACGCTCTGGCGTGCCCGGGCGGTTTTGTGTATGTGTTTAAGGGGCTTATTGATTACATGCCGAGCGACGCTGAACTGGCGGGCGTGCTTGGGCACGAGGTAAGCCACGTTGTTAAAAAGCATACCGTACACCAGATTGAAAAGCAGCTTTTGACGACGCTGCTTTTAGCCGTTGCCACCAAGGGCGATATGGGGCTGACGGGGCTGGCATCGCAGGCTTTGGCAGCAGGTTACAGCCGTACCGATGAACGCGGCGCTGACAAAGAAGGCTTTAACCTGTGCGTGGCGGCGGGCTATAATCCGTACAGCATGGTGCTGACCATTAACAAGCTGGAAGATTTGTCCAAGGAAAAAGGCAACCCGGGCTATGGCCTGTTCAGCAGCCATCCGGAACCGGAAGAACGCCTGAAACGCGTGATGAAACAGATTAAAAAGCTGGACCCGCACCCGGATATCACCGTGCATGAAGATGGTACGGCAACCGTGCATGAAGGCGATTGGACTTTTAACATCAGCGAAAAAATCGGCAACGACAAGCCGGAATACCGTGCCTATATGCTGGCAGGTTCGCTGTATGTAGCGCGCCAGCGCGGACCGATTGACCCGTACCGCTTTATTGTGTACGACAACGGCGGCAGCGCAACGCTGTATTACGAGGACATTCAGCTATTAACCGTGTATAATCAGGACGCTTACGCCGCAGGCTTCGGCGACGCGGGCAGCTACGCCAACGCGTGCAGCCAGCTTCTGCGCGAATGGGCACCCATTGCCAACGCCAACGACGCAGCAGATAATGACAAAGATAAGGATAAAAAGAAGAAATCCAAAGACTAAAACGCAAAATAAAACGCAAAACAAAAACACCTGCTACTTTACGGTAACAGGTGTTTGTTTTGCTTATTGCTTAAATAACCGTTAAATTATTTGTTGAAGTAACGGGCAAGCAGGCCTGCGAAAGCTCTGCCATGGCGAGCTTCGTCACGTGCCATTTCATGAACGGTGTCATGGATAGCGTCGAGGCCGAGTTCTTTAGCGCGTTTTGCAAGGTCGGTTTTGCCTGCGGTTGCGCCGTTTTCTGCTTCTACGCGCATTTCAAGGTTCTTTTTGGTGCTGTCGGTAACAACTTCGCCGAGCAGTTCAGCAAATTTAGCTGCATGTTCTGCTTCTTCGTAAGCAGCTTTTTCCCAGTACAGGCCGATTTCAGGATAACCTTCGCGATGAGCAACGCGAGCCATAGCAAGGTACATGCCTACTTCGCAGCATTCGCCGTTGAAGTTAGCGCGCAGGTCGTTTTTAATATCTTCGGGAACGTCTTTAGCTACGCCAACAAAATGTTCGGCAGCCCAGGTCATTTCACCTTTCATTTCTACAAATTTGGAAGCCGGAGCTTTGCACTGCGGGCAGTATTCCGGAGCAGCTTCACCTTCATAAACATAGCCACAAACCTGGCAAACAAATTTTTTCATTATTCATTCCTCCATTAAAGTACAATAAAGTGTAAATTGTTTTGTGCGGTAATCAGTACCGCTTACATTATTGATTGTAACACGGCAGTGATAAGTTGTCAATAATAATTATTATTTATTGACGCATTTTTAAATTAAAATTTTTGTGAAATGCAGTTAAAATATCCGCCGCGGCGGGATAAGGCAAAATTTAGCGTTACTATTGTAGAATGACGCAGAACTTGCTATAATATACAGAAGATACCGGAGGTACGATATGGAAAAGTTTATTGTTACATTAAATTGCCATGCCCATTATGGCTGCGTTGAATATGACCCCGCAACAAAAACGGCAAATGTTTGCCTTGACGTGCCCGAAGCAAAGGCGCGCGTTGAAGAATTTTTGCAGAAACCGCTGACGCTGGATTTGCCGGAAGGCGATACCATCCGCCAGTTTGTAACCAAAACCTTAATGCCGCTTGAAAGCCTGGAAAACTTTAAGGTTTGCCTTGGCAGGCTTTGGGTTAATACCGATGTCAGGGTTGAGTGGAGCATGCCTCCCGGAGCAATGGCAGAACTGTAATTGCCGTGTGG
Organism: uncultured Phascolarctobacterium sp.; assembly: GCA_949299135.1. Taxonomy (GTDB): domain Bacteria; phylum Bacillota; class Negativicutes; order Acidaminococcales; family Acidaminococcaceae; genus Fusicatenibacter_A. Next base: position 19,744 of record CASFZG010000008.1, on the reverse strand, counting down.
CAGATTTGTTTTAATTTAACAGCTTATTTTGGTTCCGTAGCTCAGCAGGATAGAGCAACCGCCTCCTAAGCGGTAGGTCGGCAGTTCGAATCTGCCCGGGATCACCAGTAAATATGCGCCTTTCCAGTTTTTGGAAGGGCGTTTTTTATTGGTTTTACAACAACAAGACTAAATTCAAGACTAAATCGCGAAGTATACAAAAAACCGCCTCTGTTGAGGCGGGTTAGTAAATCCCTTACTGTTTTTTGAACAAATTCTTTAGATCGATACCAATTCCATTAAAATTAGGTTCGAGGATTATAGAATCTTTCAAATTGCGCCAAAATGATTTTTTAATGCCACGATCAAAGCATTTCTCCGAAAGATCCCGGTCAAGAACCATATTATTCTCAATGCATGGTAAATATATAGACTCTTGATTGTATTCTTCTGCCACACCTTTGACGATAAAAGAAAAACTGCCGCGGCTTGAAAGAAGTGTCATTTGAACCGCTTGGATTTTCTTTTGAGCATCCCAGTAGATGTTATATCTAAAATGTTTCTTCTCTTCGATGTTTGGAGAGGATTTATCGAAAGGATCTACAATATGTAAGTCAGTCAATCTAAATCCAAAAGGGAGAATAAAACTGTACTCTCCACAACCGCCATACCTTGAGGTTTCGACTGGAACATACATATGTTCAAACTGGAAACTAATACAGCTATTTTGCTGTTGCTCGAAATTCTTGATCTTGCAAGAGGTGGTGATTAATTGGCACTTATCAGAGTTATATACTCTGAGCAAACCAATATCCTGATCTGTATTGCCTTTAACATCAGAATCAATATCGTCAATTCTATCAACGACTACACGATTCCACTCATTGGTAGGAATGAATCTATATGTTTTAAGTATTCCCTGCTTTTCTAGAAAGTCGGTCAAAACAATACTCAAATTCATGACATCCACCTCCTGTTATATATGGATTATATCACTTTCCTCTTGGTTTGTCATGTTCCACCTCGCTGGGCTTGGTGGTGAGCAGTTTGTAGAGCTCGGTATCCTTCGGGAAGTCATCCGCAAAGGGCAGGATGACATTGTTGAAAAACAGCAACCCGTGAACAGGCTCGGAATTGGTCACATAGGCAAGCTGCTTCGACGAAATGTTCAGCCGCTCTGCCAGTATCTTCCGGTCGCCTGCCGCCTGGTTGAGCATATAGATGAAATCGCTGTTTTCCATGATGTTTTCGACCTCTGGGGAGGAAACCAAGTCTTTGGGGTTCTGGGTAGCCCCAGTGAGGATACCGCCCCACTTGCGGAACTGCTTCCAAATCTCGGCGCTGTACGCCGCGGTCTGTTCCTCCTTCAGCAGAAGGTGAAATTCGTCAACAAAGTACCAAGTGGAGCGCCCGATAGCTCGGTTGATGTTAATGGTGTTCCACACCGCGTCCTGAACAATGAGCATCCCTAGCTTTTTCATGTTATTGCCCAGTCCCTTGATGTCAAAGCAGACTAGGCGGTTGGAGATGTCCACGGTGGATGAAGAAGTTCAGCGAACCGTTCACATAGAGGTCAAGCGCTTGGACCACCCGGTCGGCCTTCAGGATATGTTGGGACAGCAGGGCGTTCATCAGGTTGCCCAAAATCGACATATTCTCCGGCCGAGGGTCAGCAAAGTAGGGCTGGTAGATCATCTGCACCGCCCGGTCGATAATGGTTTTCTCAATGGCCTCAAGTCCTGTCTTGCTGTTCATGATGAGCTCGCAGAAGGACAGCACGAAATCTATTTTCAGCGCCAGCGGGTTTTCTTCCTCGGAGTAGTTGAGGTTGATGTCCGGGGGTACACATAGTCGGTGCTGGACGGAGACGGCCGGATCACCTGACTGCCCAATCGCTTTACTAGGGGCGAATACTCGTCCTCTAAGTCACAGATGATAACATTATCCCGGGTCATTAGGATGATGAACGTGATCTTCCGCTGGCAGCTCGTTGGTTTGCCGCTGTCGGCGTTCCGAACATAAGACCGTTGGGACAATGGGATTGCTTGCGGTTCAGCAGGATCATGTTGTTGGAGAGGGCGTTGAGACCGTAGTACATGGCGTCTTCACTCATAAACACCTCCTGGGTGATGAAGGGGACGAACACTGCTAGGTCCGAAGTGGTCAGGCTCCGTTCAATCTTGATGCGGCTGAGACTCAGGGGTAAAGTGAACATCAGCCCATCCTCTTGCTGAAAGTCCAACCGGGTCAGAAGGCAGTTGTAGGTCTGGGCGACGCTGGCGGTTTGGGAAACGGCGATCTCCAGCTTTTGCTTGGTTTCCGCCGTGTGCAGCACTAGGAAGGTCATGTTGAACATTCTCTCGTTGCGAGATTGCAGATCGGTGAGAAGGTCTTTCACAACACCGCCGTAGGTAGAGAGAGGTCCGAAGGAAGGATGTCCATATCGTAGCCGCTGCGCACAGCCTGCTTCTGCTCCTGTATCTTCATGGTGTCCAGGTCGGTGATTTTCCGTTTGATCATTTTGATAGCTTCGTCCTGGTAGATGTCCCGGATGTGCATGGTCACCATGATATTCCCATCCGCCTCCATGAAGTCGGTGAGGATACGGTCGTGCATCCCTAGCGCCAGAATTTGCAGGAAGGACACCGCCCCGAACCGTCTGCCGATGCGGAAGGTGCGGGTCTCCCCGAAGTGGAAGGAGGATGGAGAGATGAAGTCCTTCAACGAAAGGCCGCTGGTCGGGAGCCAGTCACATTCAAAGGCGAACTGCCCGCCCTCTGGGTGGAGGATGTTGTAAAGCAGCTCCAGACGTTCCTTTCTGCCCATCACATGTGCCGCCGCACCCATGAGCTTGAAGCGGTTGAGGGTGTCGGTTTCAATGTGGGCAAACCGCGCTAGCGCTACCGGAAGTTTCTCCGCTTCGATGGACAGGGTCACATACTTGGTTTTCACATAGTCATTGTTGTCCCAGCTGTACTGCATCCGCAGGATGTCCACCGCCTCGTCCTGGATGGGGCCCAAGTCGTTGCCCTGCCTGCGGATGCCGAACAGTTCATCGGCGGCGCTGCCTCCGCTGCGGCTGTCCAAAGTGATCTGGACGCCGATGGAGGGATCATAGCCATTATAGAAATCGCAGAGGCTTTCAAAGATGCTCCGCTGGTCTACGGCCCCACCAGGTGGTAATATCCTCAAAGGAGATGGTCTTGGAGAAGGTGCCCCCATCCAGCCTGCACAGCCCACCGGGAAACATGTTCTGAAACGGGATACTGTCCTGCACCGTATGGGTTTTTATGTCGCCTTTTGCCTGCTGGATCACCGCCTCAATCTGCTTGTGCTCGGCACGGGTGAGCTTACGCTTTGCTGGTTTTTCTGCCTTTTCTCGCAATCCGCTTCACCACCTGTTCCAGTTGGGATTGTTGCACCAGGGCGGAATAAAGATTGTTGGTCTGGTAGATGTGCATCTTAGACCGAATGAATTTGTTCTGGATGAGATGGCCCAAGAACACTTCCGGCGGCTGCCCGTTCTTCTCGTACATGGCGAATAGGAAAAAGGGCAGCATCATCATAATCATGCACAGCGCTGCCGTGATGGTCCCCAGGTTCGCTTTTGCCAAAAAGAAAAGCGGCATGCCTACCAGTGCCGCCGCTCCGAAACAGATCACTAGTCGTTTGACCAGCCCGAACAGGACCGTGCTCTGTATCTGGCTCAGGTCTTTCGGAATTGTTACATAAGCCATAACTCACCTCTTTGAAACAAAAAGGCAACCGCTATAGCGATTGCCTTTATATATAAATTAGCTCAAGCCAAAATCTATGCGTGCATACAGAAGTTCATATATCACGATTTTTACGGAAACACCTCCTGCTTCATTGTAAAACACCTGGTAACGGTATTGGTCCTCCTGAACCTCATTCCAGAGCATAAAAGCGAGTGCTTCACCCGTTTCGACATTTTGTAAGATGAATGGTGTTACACAGCTTCTTGACCCCACTTCGGGCATAAAAGCCATTTCAGGAATTTCTTCAAATTCTTGCTCTATGTCTAGGGATAGGTTAAAAGCAAACTCATACCATATTGTAATATTGGAGTTATCAAAATTGATATGGTCGAACTCATAACCAGCGTGACCTTGCGCTAATTTTAGGAGAATGCGGCGCAGTTTATTCTCATCAACAACAAATTTGACCTTTCCGTCAATCGGTTTTATTTGCTCAGCGATTAAATTCGAAAGGTTTATGTCATCGCTTAAACGTTTGGAAGTGTCAGCTCTCCGAGTATAGCCTTGATAGACAGACTCTTTTAGAATATCCAGAAAACATGAAACATATTTTTCGTCGCTAGAAAATCCGTTATTACATTCAAAACATGCAGGCACCGTCGCCAAATCCTGAGGATATGGCTTTGTCAAAAATGCCTTTGATGGCACATGCTCTCGTGTAAATGCAGGTTTGCCGCAATATATGCATCCGTTTTCAGAGGATTTTTCCCAAGCAGTATAATAACCAATGCCATCAGTGCTACCTGGCCGTTTAATTTGCCCCATACAATCACCACCTGAGAAGATTGTATCATAGAATCCCTAACTATTCATCTCCTTTAGTGAGCACCGAACAGGGATTTTGCGAGGCTGCCGGTCTTGAACAAGGTGTAACATAACAGAAGCGTGTATAGCATGCAGCCCAAAATGGCTGCGGATATGTTGTCGCCGGCAACGCCGCCGCCCGCCATAAGCTGCTTGATGCCCTGACTTTGGAGGCAGGGTTGTCCTAGCCGTAACCTTCCAGAAGGTTGATGCGATCACACGCACAGGCCGCCGCCTAGAGCGATGACCAGAGTCTGCAAAACGTCGATAGCGTTAATAAAAAAGTTCATATTTACAGTTCCTTTCGTTCAGTTGAATTGTCGGATTCAAGATCGGTGGCTTTCAATTCGTACAGATCGAAAGGCTCGTCTGGTTTCACGATGACCGGTCTGCGTTTCATGTACCGTTCAATGTCAAAGGTGTTTTTCTTGTCGGCGTCGGCAAGGTATTTGTAGCGGGGATGCTTCGTTATATCAAACTTGTCGCTGAAAAACGGCCGCGCCTTTCGCAGCTGCAAGATGCACTTGCCACCGTCCATCATCACGATCTCGCCCTGAGTCATCAGTTCCTTTCCTAATTTCTGATAGTTGAGGCCGTGGGAAACCTAGCTGCCCCGGTTCTCGGATTGATTGAAACTCTCGATGGGCTCCTTGCCCAGCAACTCCGAGATTTCTTTTAGGGTAGATTTCTCCTTGTCTCCCAGAAACAAGGTGGTGTCGCAGTTGCCCACAATAGTATATGTGGCGTCCTTGTAAATGGTCTTTAACTGGCTTTGGGAGTGCAAAATAATAGAAGCCGATATTCCCCGGTTCTGGATGGTGGCGATCAACTTGTCTAAGTTGGGCATCTGCCGTATGTTGGCAAACTCGTCCAGAAGGCACCGCACATGGACGGGCAGCCTGCCGCCGTACACGTCGTCCGCCTTATCACAAAAGAGGTTGAATAGCTGGCTTTGCAGCATGGCGATAACAAGTTGAAAGTGGTGTCCACGTCGTTCATAATGAGGAACAGCACCGTTTTTCGGTCGCCTAGGGCATCCAACTCCAGTTCATCGTCCGACATGATTTTCCGCAGCTCCGCAATATCGAAGGGAGCAAGGCGGGAGCCGCAGCTAATAAGGATGGATTTCAGGGTCTTGCCGACGGCTAATTTGAATTTGCGGTACTGCTTCACGGCGAAGTAGTCCAGGTGTTCCTTCTCCAGCTTGGCGAGCAGAATATCCACGGGCGACTGAAATTCCACGTCGTCTTCTCTGGACTCCGATGCGTTGATAAGTTCCAGCAGTGTGAGGAAGTTCTTTTCCTCCAGCTTCGCCTCGTACCAGATGTACTCGATCAGGGCACAGTACAAAAACCGCTCGGTCTTCACCCAAAAATCTTCCAAGGATTTTTCTCCGTCGCCTTTAGTGTTGGCGATGATGACATTGGCCAGTTTCAAAATATACTTTTCGTTGTGGATGTAGGCGAAGGGATTGTATTTCATGCTCTTTTTGAAGTTGATGGTGGTGAGGATCTTGATGTGGTACGGCTCATAGATGAACTTTCTGCGGGCGTCCCGCATGGGTTTTCCGTTTTCGTCCAGCTTGGGAGCTCCCCCGGAGCAGCATGGTCCTCACTTTGGACAAAAGCTGTTCTTTGGGATCGGTGACTACATAGGAGCTGTGCATCTGTATGAGGGAGGGCTTCACGAAGAACCGGGTCTTGCCGCTGCCGCTTCCGCCGATGACCAGAATGTTTTTGTCCAGGGCGTACTTGGGATTTTTCGGTCGGCTGGACATGGTGAGCTTTTCCGTCTGGGTCAAAGGGATGTTCCAGTTGGTGACAGGATCGACATGGGAGGCAATATCCACTACCGTGCCCCGTCGGGCGCTGCCGTACTCAATGACTTTGCGGTATTTGCGGGCGTTTTCCCTTTGGCGTACACCGCTAGCAGGACAATGATCGCCTCGGCGATGTCCATCAGCAGGTCTAGGGGTGCAGGCTGGGCGCCGCATAAGAAAACACCTCCGTAAAGCCCTGGCTCAAATGCAGGAACTTTTCAGAAGTGTCAAGACCGGGCGCAAGGCGCACCGCCTGGCAGAGCTTATCAAAGAGATACACGAACAGCAGATACGGGAGGTTGAGGATGAGAGTCTTTCTCCAGGTTCTTTGCGGAGAACTCACGGAAGGACGCCGTGATGACATCGGCATCCAGAACACTAGGTAGCGGGGTATCTCGCTGCTGGCGTCCTTTTTCAGCGCGAAGTCAATGCCGTACTTCTTGGCGGTAGCAGAAAAGGTCCAGATATTCTGGTCGGTGATCTCGATGTTGGAAACGCTGATGTTGTGCTTCATCAACTGCTGGAGGGTCTGCTTTCCGTGGTGTATCTTGGTCTTGTAGCTGGTCACTCTTTTCTGCATCTCGTCCAGCACTTTTTTCATGGCCTGTTGCAGCATTCCGGCGGAGAGTTTGGTGGATTCCACACAGAGGGCAACGGTGCGCTGAGTGACTTCTTCCTGCATAAAGTAACTACCTCCTTTTCTACTTGGAATGCGTATCTCTCATACGGTTTGTTGTGCTTAGATATAGATAACTCCATTGCTTTTATTCGGAATTTCGTATATAATAAGACTGTTAATTCAATCATGAGGTGTTATGATGGAATACTTGACGGCAAAAGAAACTGCACAAAAATGGGGAATTTCTGAACGTCGAGTTCAAGTTCTCTGTGAGCAAGGGCGAATAGCTGGTGTGCAGAGACTTGGAAAATCATGGGCGATTCCTAGTAGTGCACAAAAACCAATTGATAAGCGGCTCAAGAAAAATCAATGACTGCAGTGGACGATTGCTATTGCATAGTGCCAGGGATTATTGAGAATATCGACCAAAACCAATTCTGTAACTGAATTAGCATTTTTATTGCAAAAAATAAACTTGTTATTCTTTGCTTTATTAAAAGCGTCATTGAATGCATAATGTTCTTGAGCCAGTATGCATTTTTCAATATGTCGAATTCTGAACTTACCCAATGCTTCTAAAATGGAGCATGTGTAATCGGCATATTCCATACAATAGGACTTTAATCTTGCTGTGCTTTCGTTGACTCTGTCAAGAAAAAATATTCTGTTTTTACTAACAGATAAAATAGAGAATTCACAGTTCCATCTCCTTACTTATGAGGTGCATTATGACAATGAAAAAAACAATATCCATGCAATTTCATCCCAGAGCATTTGCTGCCTTTGGAGCAGATTTGGTAACCAACGATACGGTTGCTGTTACTGAATTAGTGAAAAATTGTTATGATGCATTTGCATATCATGTACAAGTTGAGTTCGGCGAGGATAAGCGCGGAAAATACATCCAAATCACTGATGACGGGCTAGGAATGACTAGTGGTATAATTGAAAACTCTTGGGCAGTTATAGCCACACCTTACAAAGAAAAGAATCCTGTTGTTTATAGGAACGGGAAAATCAGGAGGGTTTCCGGTAACAAAGGATTAGGTCGTTTTTCTGCTGCAAGGCTTGGTAACATAATGCACATGTGGACAAAAAGTGATGGTGACAACTTCCTTCACGCAAAAATGGACTGGAATTCTTTTGTAGAGTCAAATAATGTCAATGATTGCAAAATATTAATCGAAACATTGGACGATGATGATTGTGTATTTGAACAATCTGGAACAATTTTAAGAATTCGAAAATTGACATCCGAATGGGATCAAAAGAAAATTGATGAACTGCGTGAGAATTTATCAAGACTGATATCTCCATTCAAGAAGGTCGATCAATTTGAAATCACTCTCACTTCTCCATTCTACGATGCTCCAATAGAAATAAAGCCATCAGATTTTATTGAACACCCTACTTATCGGATTTGGGGAGATGTGAATAGTGATGGCGTAGTAAATTGGAACTACATTTTTGAGCCCAAAAACAAGCATCAGAATCCTCAAACGCGAGACGGGAAAATTTTATGGGAAGAAGCAAGTCGAGGATTCAATACGAATGTTCTGATTTTGGAGGAAAATAGCCTTCCTTCATACAGAGCTGGAAAGTTTACTTTTGAAATCCGTTGTTGGGATTTAGACAATAATAGTTTGGAAGATTTGACCTCGACTTTTGGCTTGAAAAGGCGCGCAATCAGGAACACAATCAATCAATATAAAGGTTTATCAATATATCGTGATGATGTTTTGGTATTGCCAAAATCGAGTGCATCAAAAGATTGGCTTGGTATTGACTTGCGGCGTGTCAGTAGCATCGGTACCCGTATAAGCACTAATCAAATAATTGGAATTATTAATGTTTCGTCGTCAGAAAATCCCGAAATACGGGACACAACGGATCGCGAGAAATTGGTTGATACTGAGGAATACAAGCAGTTTTCCAAAATTGTCGAAACAGTAATTTCTCAATTGGAGAAACTAAGAAATACTGATAAAAATACTGAAGATCACCGTGAAAAGCCAAGCATCAATAGCTTGATGGCACCGCTTTCCGCTCAAGTGCTTGTGCAAAAAATCGAGCGAGCTGTAGACAATGGAGAAAAATATGAGAATATTCTTGAATATGTCAGAGAATATTCAAGCCAGAATGAAAAGGGAATTGAAGCGCTTCAATCCAGGCTTACATATTATGCCCAAACCGCTTCTCTTGGGTCAGTTGCCATTGTTATTCTCCATGAAATCTTGACTGGAATGACAGTAATCAAGCGCTTTTTACGCCGTGTTTCTAAAGAGTATTCTCCGTTTGATTCCAGAACAGAAGAATACTATAGAGATGCGGGAAAAAGCCATACACGGTTATTGGAAGTTGCAAAAAGTTTTGCGCCTCTGTATCGAGCGGACTTAAGGAACAGAAAAAATCAATGTATATTGCGAAACACTTTGCTTAGTAGTGTAAGACTGGTGCAAGGGCAAAAATATGCAAAAGATGTCAGCATTAAAATTGATAATGTGCCTGAAATCAATATTGGAATGCATGAAGGTGAATTGCAGACAGTTTTTGTAAATCTTATTGATAACGCATGCTACTGGATGAAAAGCAATCAAGGCTCCAAACAAATATCACTTGAATATAAGATTGTTAATAAAGACAGGCTGCAGATAACAATAAGTGATAATGGTCCTGGCATAAAAGAGAGCGATGCGCAGTTGATTTTCGATGCTGGAGTTACGGCCAAACCTCATGGAATAGGAATGGGATTAACGATTGTTACGGAATTACTGAATTATTATAATGGTAAAATAGCAACTATTGTTCCTGGAACATTGGGTGGGGCAACTTTTGTTTTCGATGTACCTATAGCATGAATATAGAGAAAGGATATTGCTGATGAAGGTGCTTATAATTGATGACAGGCCTGAAGCTGTCAGAGGTATAAAAGACCATTGTGATGATAGTGGATGGGAATGCAAACCCATTTCGTTTGATCAGTTTGATCGTGAATTTCCAGAGTTTGATCCAGATGTGGTAGTTCTAGATTGGAAAGATGACGCATCAGGCGATATGGAAGGTAACACCCTATTAGAAAGAATGTGGGAAAACGGATTTAAGCCTGTTATTATTTTTTCCGGTTATGCAGATTTAATTACATTGGACCAAAAGTATACTTCTAGTAATCTGGTGAAAATTCAATCAAAAGGTGATGAAGATCCGGTAATTAAATATCTGGATACTATTGAAAAATTTGTTTCTACGATTTCCACGTTAAAACACGATTTTAATGATGCACTTATTGTGGCTCTCAATTCAATTATACCCATGAGCAAGACAGATGGTATTACAGACGGTGTTATGCGCTTTGTCCTTGCAAAAAGAGTGTCAAACTATTTCGATGAGAATTGCAGTGAGAATGCACCACCATGGATTCAATATATTTGTCCTCCTATTGCTAAATCTTTGTGTGTTTGTGATATCATAAAAAAAGTTTCTCCTACCAAAGATGACCTGCTGAAAATAGGAGAACCAGACGAGTATCATTTGATCTTAACTCCTTCTTGCGACATAGCACAAAATAAAGTGACTCATGCTCTATGTGCAAAGTGTTACGATAAAAATGTTTTTCATTCGTACACTCCTAGAGATAACCCTACTAACGGTCAGATTAACAGCATAACAAGCCATCTGAATGCTGGTTATCATAACAATTATGTCTCACTACCTGCATTTCCTGAATCGTTACCATATTTGACAGTTGACCTCAAACAATTGGAGTTTATACCACTTGATAAAGTTGCATTGAATGTTGAGAGCATTAAGCCAGAACAACACGATTATTTTCGAGTGGCATCTGTTGACAGCCCGTTTAGAGAACAAATTGTATGGGCCTATATGATTAATTCTTGCAGACCTGGTATGCCAGACCGAAATATGGACCTGTGGGCAAAGGAATTAATGAAACCATGATTGCAATTGACTTTTTTTGTGGTGGGGGCGGTCTGACGAACGGGCTCATAGGAGCAGGCATATCTGTGCTCGGGGGATATGATAGTTGTCCTGACTACAAAGATACTTATGAAAAAAATAATAAAGCAAAATTTATATGTGCAGATATACGAAATGTAAATGCAGAGCAAATTTGCGGAGACTTTCCAGCAATTAAGGGTAAAGAGGATCAGTTGCTTTTTTCCGGGTGCGCTCCCTGTCAGCCGTTCAGTTCGCAAAGACATGCAAAGACAGTTCATAAAGATGTCAATTTGCTTGTTGAATTTGGTAGGATTGTTGAGGCAATTAAACCGGCTCATGTTTTCGTTGAAAATGTGCCCGGTATTCGTGGAAAAGGGAAACAAGTTATTGACTCTTTTATTTCTGTACTAGAAAAAAGTGGATATTTGTATGACTATAAAGTTGTAAACGCAAAGGATTATGGTGTACCTCAAAATCGTCAGCGATTTGTATTAATTGCATCACGGTTCTTCAAACCCACAATACCAGAAGGAACATTTGGCGCAGGGAAAACACCATATCGCACCGTCAGAGATGCAATTGCAAAATTTCCAGAGATTAGTGCTGGTGGTCATAATGACTCTGTTCCAAACCATCAGGCATCGGCTTTATCTGCTATAAATTTAGAGCGCATACAGCATACACCCCATTCTGGTGGAGATAGACGCTCTTGGCCCCCTCGGTTAATTCTTAAATGTCACAACAATGGGCATACAGGACATACAGATGTATATGGCAGAATGGATTGGGAGAAAGTGGCACCTACGCTTACAGCGCGATGCTATAGTCTGTCCAATGGGAGATATGGTCATCCAACACAAGATAGAGCGATATCATTGCGAGAAGCAGCTGCACTTCAATCTTTTTCCGATGAATATGTATTCTACGGGACTTTTGTATCCATTGGTAGGCAAATCGGAAATGCTGTTCCTGTCAAAATGGCAGAAGCAATGGGCAAATACATTGTCCGTAGTGCAAAAAATGCCATGCTTTCTGAACGATCTCCATCTTAAAAATCCCCACATTTACAACGAATTGTGTTAACCATACAGATCATGGTTCACCAAGGACGCATAGTAGCTGTCAATGGTGGCCAGGGTATTATAAAGGGCAGCCAGCAGATATTTCTTGATGTTGCTGACATAGGTGGTGTTTTCCCGCATACGGTCCAACACATACTCGATGTGAGAATTGTTCAGCTTCAGAAACCGGGATTTGACCACTTCCGCCGGATAGTCGTCCCCAGCAATGCGGATTGCCTCCCTTCGGGAACAGACGGTGTCCACCATGAGCTCCACCAACTCGTCCAGACGGTCACGGTCCATGCACTCGTTCTGTACGAGGATGTCATATTCGATGTTCTCCAAAATCAATTCCCGATAGCTCTCTCGCTCCCGCATCCAGTCCTGTCCGATCCGTTTGGCCCCTGCGGGGGGTTGATTGGATAGGATTTGATCCTTCCGTACTTGATGAATTAGTATTTTGTTCTTCAGGATTTCTTTTCTCTTTATTTAATTGCGGCCGCCAGACATGTGTTATCCATATCCAGGTTTTCCGTATCTGGACAAGCCGTATCCGGTTCGTCCTAACACGGCTGGCACGTGTCTGGGTAATGGGTGTCTCGTAAATGACATACTTCACATCCACGATCTTGCCTTTGCTGTCCCGTAGCCGATTGCGGACTATGTATCCGGCCCGTTCCAGCTTCTTCAGGGTTGATCCGATGCTGTCTGTACCTTCCTTGCAGATTTTGGCTAGGCCCCTGGTGGTGTAGTTCCAGTCCTCCGGCAAGGACAGCATAATGGAGAGCAGCTCTTTGGATTTCAGGGATAGCCCCGCATTCCGCAAGTGGTGGTTGGACATCACCGTGTAGTCACGGGTTTTCTCGATGCGAAATACCGCCATGGTATCACATCCTTTCAGCGGTTTGGAAAAGTGCTCGTTTTCGTAGGAAAGGCAGCCTCTATGCCGCCCAGATGCCATGGAGGGGAAAACCTATGGGCGGTGGTCTTCTGGCCCATTGCAGAAGGAAAAGTGCAGAATTTTTGACCCATTTCAATACAGTTCTGAATGATATTGTAGATATATTTACTTACAATAGAAGTAAGATTTCCATATTTTAGAATTGTTTTTATGACTTGAATGGCCAAATGAAAAATTAATGTTTAAAGGAGACGAACAGAATGTCTGATGTACTTACATCAGAACAACGGCACAAATGTATGTCGAATATCAAAGGCAAAAACACCAAACCAGAACTGATTGTTCGCTCATGGCTACATAGACACGGATACCGTTTTAGGATACAATGCGCAAACTTACCTGGAAAGCCTGATATAGTCTTAAAAAAACATTATTTAATTATTTTTGTTAATGGTTGCTACTGGCACAGGCATCCAGGATGCAAATATGCCTCAACACCTGCAACAAATGTTGCTTTCTGGGAAGAAAAGTTCTGTCAAAATGTTGCCCGCGACAAAAGAAATATTGAAAAACTTGAATGTAGCGGTTGGAATGTATTGGTCATATGGGAATGCCAAGTTAAAGATGGCTCTTTTGAAGATATTTTGAAAAATTACTTTGCAGATCATTCTCGGGACTAGTCGGAGCTAAAAGCATCATGGGATTTCCATGGTGCTTTTATAACTATATGATTTCGTCGTCCAACCCCTTCGCCTTCAGCCAATCATCAAAGGACTTTCTGGAGATGCGGATCATGTTGCAGATGCTGATCGTCTTGAACAATCTGGAGTTGGCAAGTTATAGGCTGAGCCGCGCCCGATCTGATAATGGATGCGATGTCATTCTCGGTGTATGTTCTGCTTTGGGGAATTCCTTTTTCGTTAGTACTCATAAAACTAACTCCCTTGCTAATACGACATTTGAAAAGCCGTTGTAAGGCAGCATTTCAGGGAATTTTGTGCAAATTGACCTGCTTTCAGGCAACACAATTTGCGAAGAAACAATACTGGAAGATATGATATGAACAATTTACGAAATGGTACCGTACTCCTAAGCGGTAGGTCGGCAGTTCGAATCTGCCCGGGATCACCAGTAAATATGCGCACTTGCAAGTAATTGCGGGTGCGTTTTTTGTTTTTTACGATGGTTATTTTTTGTTGTAATTTTAAAATTTTACAACTATATTTTCCTTCGGTACTTTTTGCCAGTCAAACAGTGGGATGAGTTCAGCGGCTTTGATCGGTTCTTCTTTTTCAAGCAGCCCTGCAAGAAAAGCGAGTTTGCCAATAACGGCTTCCGGCGTTTTGTAGCGCTGGCGCAGCGCGCCCATGTCCAAATCAAGGTCGCGTTTGGCAAGGCGGCGTCTGTCCGGCGCTGTCAGCAGCGGCAGGTGCCCAAACTGCGGCGCGTTAAAGCCAAGCTGCCTGTACAGATAAAGCTGCGGTGCTGTAGAAGTCAGTAAATCGCTGCCGCGGATAACTTCCGTTACCCCCATCAGCGCATCGTCGATGACGACGGCAAGCTGGTATGCGTAGATGCCGTCGCTGCGGCGTACGATGAAGTCGCCCCATTCACGCGCAAGGTTAAGGCTTTGCCTGCCGTAATGCAAATCGTCAAATGTAACATCAGCAGCCGGCACCTTAATGCGCCATGCGCATTTGTGCGCGCCCGCAAGCTTTGCGGCGCGCTGTGCCGCCGTTAAGCGGCGGCAGGTGCCGGGGTACACAAAATGCCCGTCGCTGGCGTGCGGTGCGCTGGCGGCATGCAGCTCGGCGCGGCTGCAAAAGCAGGGGTAAATTAAATCCTGCGCCGCAAGTTCATCAAAGTATTTTTTATATATCCCGCTGCGGCGGCTCTGGTAATATCCGTCAGCAGGTTTGTCCGGCGCTGCGCCGTAATCCCAGTCCAAACCAAGCCACAGTAAATCATCCATCAGCACGCGCGCTTTTTCTTCCGTGCAGCGCGAGGTGTCAAGGTCTTCAATGCGCAGCAGCATGTTGCCGTTTTGGCTGCGCGCGCTAAGCCACGCCAGCAGTGCGCAAAAAATGTTGCCAAGGTGCATTCTGCCGCTGGGCGACGGCGCAAAACGCCCGCAGATTTTATTTTCAGCCATTGTTAAGCTCCTTTAACGTTAATTACCTTCATTTTAACATTGATTTGCCAATTTTTACAGCTCTTTCGCCGCTTTGTTTTACTTTGCTTTTTTGCCTTTTTGCGGTACAATATAATTACGTGGGCATATGCCCTGTTAATTAAGGAGGAAAACTTTGGTAAGAAAAACTTCGGAAATGGTGGAAGCCGGTATTTTAGCGGCGGTTGCCGTTTTGTTTGCCATTCTTGGCGCATATCTGCCCGTGCTGGGCGCGCTGTTTAATTTGCTGTGGCCGGTGCCGGTAGCAGTGTGCGGCATGCGCAACGGCCTGCGCTGGAGCGTGATGACTTTAATCGTCGCCTGCGCGGTAATCGGTTCGCTGCTGGGGCCTTTGCAGTCGCTTTCCATTATGGCAATGTTCGGCCTGATGGGGCTGGTGCTTGGCGAGTGCCTGCACCGCGGTTACAGGCCGGTTAAAACGCTGCTGTTTTCATCGGTGGCGACACTTATTTCCATTATATTAAGCATCGGCCTTGGCATGCTGGTGCTGGGCACTGACCCGGTGAACCTGATGTTTGAAGGCATGGAGCAGGCGATGCAGGAAAGCACCGTTTATTACCGTGAAGCCGGTATGAGCGAGGAGCAGATTGCCGCTGCCGTTAAGGATAACCAGAACCTGCTTCAAACTATCCGTTTAATCCTGCCGGGTTCGCTGGTGGTATGCTCGCCGATACTGGCGTTTGCCAACTACATGGCGGCGCGTAAAATTCTCGGCAAAATGGGCGTGGCGTTTGAGCCGCTGCCGCCGTTTACGCACTGGCGCGTGCCGGAATATTTTATCTGGCCGTATGGTTTATCTGTTATGGTGGTTTCGTTCTGGCGTGATGCGCCGCAGCTTGTTTATGATTTGGCAATGAACCTGCAAATGGTTGTCAGCGTTGTCTTTTTCGTTCAGGGGCTGGCAGTTGTTTACTGGTGGATTAATAAAAACCAGAAGCCGCAGTGGTGGGGCACAATAGCAGTTATTCTGGCATTTGCGGTGCAGGTGTTTTCCATAATGATAGTACTTTTGGGCGCGTTTGAATCCGTTTTTGACTACCGTAAATTAACAGAACGCAGCCTGTAAAGGGAGCGGTAAAAATGTTTAATAAAATCTGGAACTTTTGGAACGACATGAAGGTGCCGTTAAGCATTACGGCGGGTTTTACCGTAATTTTAACGTATTACGGCTGGTGGTGGCTGCCTGTGGGTTTAGCTGCGATGGGTGGTTTATACTGGTACAGCCGCCGCAGCTTTTATAATAAGGAAATCCAGTTTAACGGCTACCTTGACAACATTGTGCGCAACATTGAGCGCACCAGCCATTACGCCGTGCAGAACCTTGACGTGGCAATGGCGGTGTTCGGCCAGGACGGCAAATTGCAGTGGAAAAACGAGCTGTTTGCCGAATATGCCGGGTACGCCGGTGTTAAAAACGTGGACGGCAAACGCCCGGAAGAAATTTTTGACCTGCCGGAAAACGCCTTTGACACTTTAAGCATTAAGGACGGAGAACGCCTGCTTTTGATAGACGGGCGTTATTACAAGCTGCGCCACTGCCGCGTGCCTGCGGGCGGCAACAGCAAAAAGGACGGCGGCAAAGCCTACAGCCTGATTTTTTACCTGACCGACGTAACGGATTTTGAACTGCTGCGCCAGAAATACGCCAACGAAAAGCTGTGCCTGGCCTATGTGCGTTTTGATAACTACGAGGACGTTACCAAGGGCATGGTTGAAAGCGCGCGCGCCAATATCTCCGGCGAGGTTAACGAGGTTTTGAGCAAATGGGCCGAAGAAGAAAGCGGCTTCATCCTTGCCAATAATAAGGAAAGCTACCTTATCGGCATCAATCAGGCATCCTTGCAGGATTTAATGGAAAAGAAATTCCCTGTCCTTGACAGGATACATGAAATACAGGTTGGCAACAAAATTACGCCGACTATCAGCGTGGGTATTTCCTGCGACGGGCGCAGCCTTGAGGAAGTAAGCCTTAACGCTGCCAAAGCGCTTGATCTGGCACTTGGGCGCGGTGGCGACCAGGTGGTTGTCACCATCGGCGGCAACATGCAGTTTTTTGGCGGCGTTACAACCGTTACAGCCAAAAGCACGCGCGTGCGTGCCCGCATTGTGGCGCATACCGTGCATGAGATGATGGCTAACGCCGAAAAAATCTTTATCATGGGGCATACCATGGAAGATTTTGACGCTGTCGGCAGTGCGATTGGCATGGCCAAGATGGCGCGCAGCCTGAACAAGGAAACCTACATCGTCGTCAGCGGTCAGAACGAATCGGTAACTAAAATTGCCGAAGCCCTGCGCAGCAACGATATGAAGCTGATGGACGAGGACGATGTTTACGCCGATATCATGGTTGAAGAAGAAGAAGCGCTGAAGCATATTACGCCCAAGTCGCTGCTGGTACTGGTTGACCATCACCGCAAAATGCTTTGCGCCAGCCAGAAGGTGCTGGAGGCAATACCGCTGCGAATTATCATTGACCATCACCGCAGAGCGGAGGACGCTATTAAAAATACCACCTTGCAGTATATGGAACCGTCATCGTCATCGACCAGCGAACTGGTTACGGAGCTTGTGGGCTACTTTAACGACCGCCTGGAATTTACCAAGGGCGAGGCAACGGCGCTGTATGCCGGTATTGTGGTAGATACCAAAAACTTTGCCGTGCAGACGGGCGAGCGTACTTTTGAAGCGGCCGCGCTTCTGCGCCGCAGCGGTGCCGACCCGAACATGGTAAGGCAGCTGTTTAAGGATGACCTTGATTCCGTGCAGATCAAATCGCGCCTTGTGGCGGAAGCGGAAATGCCGGAGCCGGGCATGATGATTTCGGTTTACAACGACGCGCCGAAGGAAGTACGGTCGTCAGTTATCGCAGCGCAGGCTGCCGATACGATGATTTACATTACCGGCGTGTGCATGAGCGTTGTCATTACGGAATATACGGCAGACAATTCCATCGGCGTAAGCGCGCGCAGCGACGGCACGGTAAACGTGCAGATTATAATGGAAGAACTTGGCGGCGGCGGGCACCAGACGGTGGCCGGCGTGCAGCTTAAAAATATCAGTGTTGAAGAAGTTAAAAAACAGATAATCGCACTGGCGAAAAAACAGTTAGAGGAGAATGAGAACAATGAAAGTAATTCTGTTGCAGGACGTTAAAAATTTAGGCAAAAAAGGCGATATTGTTGAAACTGCGGAAGGCTACGGCCGCAACTACCTGCTGCCGCGCAAAATGGCCAAGGAAGCCAACGCCGCTAACTTAAACGAAGCTAAACAGAACAAGGCTACCGAAGCACACCGCGCAGCACAGCGCAAGGACGAAGCAGTTATGCTGGCAGCCCAGCTGAAAAAAGTGCATGTTATTGTTAAAGTGCGCGTGGGCGACAACGGCAAGATGTTTGGCAGTGTAACCAGCAAGGACGTTGCCGAAGCCTTGATTGAGCAGACCAAGATGGACATCGACCGCCGCAAGGTTGAACTTAAATCTGCCGTTAAAGGCGTGGGCGAATACACCGCGGTTGCCAAACTGCACCCGGAAATTTCCGCAGAGTTTGCCGTAACCGTTGCTGCGGAATAAGGCGAGCGCCATGATTGACAGAGTACCACCGCAAAACATAGAAGCAGAACAGGCCGTGCTTGGCGCAATGCTGCTGGAGCGCGAGGCGATTGCCAAAGTAATGGAAAAGCTGCGTTCCGAAGATTTTTACCGCGAGGCGCACAAGGTAATTTTTAACGCAATGCTGGAGCTTTACAACCGCAACGAAGCCGTCGATCTGGTAACGGTGACGGAGGTTTTGAAGAAAAACGGCAAGCTGGAGGACGTGGGAGGCATTGCTTACGTTACTTCGCTGGCTAACGCCGTGCCGACGGCGGCCAACGTGGTGTACCATGCCGGCATCGTCGAAGAAAAATCCATTCTGCGCCAGCTGGTGCGCAGCGCTACCGAGATTGCCGAACTGGGCTACGAAGGCAGCGAGGACGTCAGCGACATTATTGATTCTGCAGAAAAGAAAATACTGGATATTTCCAACCGCAAAAAGGACACCGACTTTGTGCCGATTAACAACATCGTCATGGATTCCTTTAAGGACCTGGAAGCCCTGATGAACAACAAAAACGGGCTGACGGGTCTGCCAACCGGCTTTGTGGATTTTGATAATTTGACCAGCGGCCTGCACGGCAGTGATTTTATCATTCTGGCAGCGCGCCCTTCCATGGGTAAAACGGCGCTTTCGCTGAACATTGTGCAGAACGTGGCTATCCGCAGCGGCAGGCAGACGGACGGCAAGCCGAAAGTTGTTGCCTTTTTCAGCTTGGAAATGAGCAAGGAACAGCTGGTGCAGCGTATGCTCTGTGCCGAAGCCAATATAGATTCGCAGCGCCTGCGTATCGGCGAACTGCGCGACGAAGACTGGATGCAGCTGATACAAACGGCTGACGCACTCAGTGCGGCGCAGATTTATATCGACGACACGGCGGGCATAACGGCGATGGAAATGCGCAGCCGTGCGCGCCGGTTAAAGGCCGAACACGGGCTGGATTTAATCGTCGTCGATTACCTGCAATTGATGCAGGGCAGCGGCAAACGCAATTTAAGCGGCGACCGCCAGCAGGAGGTTTCCGAAATTTCCCGCTCGCTT
>CASFZG010000007.1 GCA_949299135.1 uncultured Phascolarctobacterium sp. | reverse complement strand
TTAAACATGCAGTATTCAACAGTTCCATTACCTGTAATATCTTTTAAATCTTTTTCATCTAACGGAAGTTCCGTATTTATCATTTTACCGCCCTCACATCATTTTAAAAATTATAGTTTAATATTGGCAATGTTTTAAAACAAAAGGGAGCAGAAGCCCCCTTTTGTTTTTTAGTTTTAATTAAAAGCTGTATCTTACGCCAACATTCCACTGCCACGGAGTTGCAACGTCGCCGCCGTAAGTTTTTTCTACATCCATGTAAAGATGCGTTGCGTCGCTGAGATTAATGTTAGTACCTACACCAACTTCCCACCAGCCGCCGCCAAGGTCTTGCTCAAAGCCTCTGGTTACGTTGCCTTTGGTAAAGCTGATATCAGTTTCGCCCTCAAAATCATATAAGTAAGAAGCTCGTACATAAGCATTTCCTTGTTTAAAATCTTTGCCAAGCGCAAAACCAATACGTCCAACAAGGCTGTCCATACCGTCCTGACGTACAGATACGCCGTTATCGGTAGTGTAATTTGCACTGCCGATTTTACCGTAGGTCAGTTCAACCTGCGGCTCAATCCACATGCCGTTATCCTGCGTAAAGCGTTTACCGTATTCAGCGCTTACGCTGTAACCGTTGGTATCATAATCGCCGCTGCCTGCGCCGCCGTTAACATCAAAGTCATGGTCAAGGCGTGCATATTTGGCAATCAAATCAATAAAGCTGCCGTCATCATTCAGATAGCTGCCGTACACAGCAAAGCCGGTGTGTTTGTTTTCACCGCTGCCGCCGTTAAAGCTGCTTTCGCCTTCGGTGTAGCTTAACGCAGCACCAACAGTCCAGTTGGGGTTAGTGCTCAGTTTTTCATCATAACCTAATTGATAGGTGTTGTACTGGTTTTTAATGCTTTCATAAGTACCTTCGCCGCGTACCATACGTGCCCAAATGCCGTGTTCGCCTTTACTGTCACGCAGTTCGCCAAGGCGTTTGTTCATATCGTTATTTTCGGCACGCCATGCCATTAAGGCGATATTAGCCATATTGCTTATAGCCTCGTTAGTAGTATTAACGCCTTCCTTAACGGTATTGGCAAGCAGATTACCGTCTTCGCCAACTTCTGCCGTAATTGCGCCTGCAACGGCAGTTTCAGCTACATATAAATCAGTAGCGGCAGATTTGCCTGCTCCGGTTGCAGTGTTATCTACAACCTGATTTGCAAGGTTTTGCAGACTTTCGTTTACATTGTTTTGTACAAGCTGTTCAGCATAATTGCCGCTTGCTGCAACAGTTAAAGCGGTATTTTCACCTTTAGAATTAGTAATAGAAAGTTTATTTTCTTCACTTGCTACATTGACAGTACCGCCATTGCCAGTTAAATTATCAATAGTTACATTTTGTTTTTCGCCATTAAGGTTAATTATACCACCATTTACAGTAAGATTATTTACAAAACTATCTGCATCGCTAGACCACTGCGCACCGTTTGCAAGCCCTAAATTCATTCCCTCTACATTATCAAAATCTTCTGGAATGTTTACACCACTTACATATATATTACCATTCAAAAATGAATCGCTATTTGCTAAATTAATAGTAACATCTGCATCTACATCTGTTGTATTACTATAATTAAAGTTTATATCACCATTTAATTGCACAATTTTATCACTGCTGTTATTTGCGTTAATTTTAGTAATTGCTCCGCCTCGTGTAGAAAGCACTGTATCAGCATTTACTTCCAAATTACCATTAATTTCAATCTGCCCTTGCGATAATGCTGATATAGCAATTGCATGATTATCCTTGTCTGTTTCATCTACTTTAACATCCGCAGTTGAATTTATTACAGTATTTTCAGCATTAATAACAACTTTAGCTGCTTCTTTACCATTTAGTTCAGTAGTATTGTTACCAACATAAATACCATAAGAATAATAATCCGAAGAATTTGTATTAATTAACAAATCCTTTGTAGTTACTATTACTTGCGGACCTTGTTGTCCTTCTTTACCTGCTGCATAAATACCAGCAACTAAATCATGCCCATTAACATCTATGCTAATTTTTTCAGTAGCATCTCCGCCAAGATAAGTAATTGCTTTATTATCAGCTGAACCAGAGTAAGTATACAGTGCAGAAATTTGCTTATTATTTGTACTATTTAAATTATCTGCCGTTAAACTAATAATTCTACCTGTATAATTTGCTATAACATCTTGTTTTACTCTGCTGTTAAGTCTTGTTTGAAGTATTGTTGCAGAAGACATCGTCTTATCATAGCTATATTCAAGAACTAATTCTTCATTATTTGTATAATTTTTTGATATATCATAACCTTTTAAAGCACTAGCTGCTTCACCAATTCCATACGGCGTTGCCAAAAGTAAACCCAACATAATTTTTGCCGCTAATTTTTTACCCTTCATAAAAATTACTCTCCTTTTTACGCCAATTATTTTATATCAACCGATACATCTGGCGTTACTAAAATTATACCACACGTTTACTCCCCCCCCGCAAGACATATCGATTAGCGTAAGTCTTACTTTTACTGGTCTTGGGGAAACTTTTTTCCTACCGGTAGTTTATGGTTAGCCTACTACGTTACGGTAATTTAAAGTTTTGCGTCAGTATTGGGTAAAACTTTCATCTTAAAATTTTACAAACTACCCTTCTTACTAAATGCTGATTCCTGAACAATGGGCACAAAAAAAGCAGCTGTCACACAGCTGCTTTTTTAACTTGCTATTTACTTACGAATTTAAACAAAAAAATAACGCCTGCTATGGTTAGTAAAAACCATAAACAGGCGTTAAAAATTTTACGCAGTAATATTGCGTAACGGACTTAATTAAGTTTAAAAGGAATCATTCTATGAGTGATTCCTTTTTTTATTTTACTGTTCGCTGAACTGGTCTTTGCCTACGCCGCAGAGCGGGCAAACCCAGTCTTCCGGTACATCTTCCCATGCGGTGCCTGCTGCAACGCCGTTATCCGGGTCACCCACTTCGGGGTCATAAATGTAGCCGCAGATATTGCATACCCATTTTGCCATAAATTCCATCTCCTTTATTTTAATTTAATTAAAGCCGTTACTGCTTATGTGCCTATTATAGCACAATTTGTTCTAAAAGAAAATAATTATTGAAAATCTTTCAATTTTTTAACATTTCGGCTTTTTCCGGCAAGTCCATGCGGAAAAAGTCATATATTTTCTGCGCCGCAGGATAGTTCATGCTTTCCGTATCCGCAAGTTCTTCCACGCTGGCGGCTTTAATGGCGTCGATTGATTTAAATTTAAGCCACAGCGCCTGCCGCCGTTTGGGGCCAATTCCTTCGATATGGTCCAGCACCGAACGCAGATTGCGTTTGCCGCGCAGCTTGCGGTGATAGGTTATTGCAAAGCGGTGCGCTTCGTCGCGGATACGCTGAATTAAATGCAGCGATGCCGATTCCCTGTCCAGCATAATGCTTTCATGGCTGCCTTCGGTAAAAATTTCTTCTTCGCGCTTGGCAAGGCCGATAACAGGCAAATCGTGCAGCCCCAGCCCGCGGATAACCTCCAGTGCGCTGCTCAGCTGCCCTTTGCCGCCGTCAATGACAACCAAACTCGGCAAATCCTCGTAATCCTTATAGCGGCGGTACACAACCTCCTGCATGGATTTAAAATCGTCCGGCTTGCCTTCGGCGCTGACAATTTTATATTTGCGGTAATCTTTTTTGCTCGGTTTTCCGTTGCGGAACACAACCATGGATGCAACCGTTTCCGAGCCCTGCGTATGCGAAATATCAAAACAGTCCATACGTTCCAGCGGGTCCGGCAGGTTCAGTGCCCTTTGCAGTTCTTCCGCAGCTTCTTCGTCAGTTTTCAAGCTGATTTTCCCCTTGCGCAGGCGTTCTTCAAGAAGCTTACCAGCATTTTCATCAGCCAGCTGCAAAAGGTCACGCTTGGTTCCGCGCTGCGGGCGGATAAATTCAACCTTGTGCCCGGCTTTTTCCGTCAGCCAGGTAGTAAGCACCGCAGTTTCATCTTCTTCCGGCAAATCCGGCAGAATTATCTCGCGCGGTATAAACGAAGCATCATTGTAATACTGCTTGATAAACGCCGTTACAACCTCCTGCCTGCTGTCGCCGCCGTCGGGCAGAAAGAAATTCTCGCGTCCAATCAGCTTGCCGCTGCGCACAAAAAATATTTGCAGGCAAATGCCGGTATCGTCTTTGGCATAACCGACTACATCCATATCACCGCCGCCGGTAACTGCCTTCTGCGATTCATCCAGGCGTTTTACCGCCGCAAGCTGGTCACGCAGGCGTGCCGCTTCTTCAAAGGCGTAGTTTTCCGCAGCAGTTTGCATACGCTGTTTTAAGTCTTTTTCCAGCTCGCTTGTGCGCCCGTCCAGCACCATGCACACGCTACGTATCATCGCGCCGTATTCTTCCCTGCTTACTAATCCCGCGCAGGGAGCAAGGCAGCGTTTGATGTGGTACTGCAAACAGGGGCGTTCCTGATTCATTTTGCGGCAGGTGCGCAGCGGAAACATACTGCGCAGAAGTTTGACCGTGGCGTGCATGGCGCCCGCATCGGCGTAAGGCCCGTAATATTTGCTGCCGTCGCGCACAAGGCGCCGCGTAACGTAAATGCGCGGAAAGTCTTCCTCCATTGTTACCTTTAAATAAGGATAGGTTTTGTCGTCCTTCAACATGATGTTGTAGCGCGGACGGTATTTTTTGATAAGGTTGCACTCTAAAATCAGCGCTTCAACTTCGCTGTCGGTAACGATGGTTTCAATTTCCGCCACTTTGCTGACCAGCGCCTTGACCTTTACGGTATGCGACGCCAGATTGCGGAAGTAGCTGCGCACGCGGTTTTTAAGCACCACGGCCTTGCCGACGTAAATGACTTTGCCGTTAGCGTCGTGCATCAGGTACACGCCGGGCTTATCGGGCAGCACCGCCAACGCTTTGGCTATGTTTTCGTTCATTGGTACCACCCGTTATCCTTAGCCTGCTGCAAAACAAGCTTTACATACTGGCCGGTGTGGGATTTTTTAACCTTTGCCAGTTCTTCCGGCGTGCCGCTGGCAACCAATGTGCCACCCTTGTCGCCGCCTTCCGGGCCGAGGTCGATTAAATAATCCGCCGTTTTGATAACGTCGAGGTTATGCTCGATAACAACGACGCTGTCGCCAGCTTCGACAAGCCGCTGCAAAACGTCCAGCAGCTTATGCACATCGGCAATGTGCAGTCCGGTGGTAGGCTCGTCCAGCAGGTACAGCGTTTTGCCGGTGCTGCGGCGGCTTAATTCCGTTGCCAGTTTAACGCGCTGCGCTTCGCCGCCGCTCAGCGTGGTTGCCGCCTGCCCAAGGTGGATATAGCCAAGGCCGACATCCTCCAGCACTTGCAGTTTACGGGCAATGCGCGGCAGGTTTTTAAAGAACTCGCAGGCTTCCGTTACCGTCATGTCCAGCACTTCGGCAATGCTTTTGCCCTTGTAATGCACTTCCAGCGTGTCGCGGTTGTAGCGCGCGCCGTGGCACACTTCGCAGGGCACGTAAACATCCGGCAAAAAGTTCATTTCAATTTTGTTCATGCCATCGCCGCGGCAGGCTTCGCAGCGCCCGCCCTTTACGTTAAAGCTGAAACGTCCCGGCTTGTAGCCGCGCATTTTTGCTTCGTTGGTCTGGCTGAACAGCTCGCGGATAAAATCAAACACGCCGGTATAGGTTGCCGGGTTGCTGCGCGGTGTTCTGCCTATCGGCGACTGGTCAATGTTGATAATCTTGTCGATATTTTCCAGCCCTTTAATTTCCTTGTGCTCCGCCGGGCGCAGGCGCGCGCCGTGCAGTTTCGCGGCAAGGGCGTTGTATAAAATATCGTTAATCAGCGTGGATTTGCCGCTGCCGCTGACGCCGGTAACGACGGTAAACACGCCTAAAGGAATTTTTACATCTATATTTTTCAGGTTATTGGCTTTCGCGCCGATAATTTCAATGTAACGTCCATCGCACTCGCGGCGTTTTTTCGGCACGGGTATAAATTTACGGCCGCTTAAATACTGGCCGGTGACGGAATTTTCAACGTGCTTGATTTCTTCCGCCGTGCCCTGCGCCACTACGTTGCCGCCGTGTTCACCCGCACCGGGGCCGATGTCGATAATCTGGTCGGCGGCGTACATGGTTTCTTCGTCGTGTTCAACAACAAGCAGCGTGTTGCCCAAATCGCGCAGGTGCTGCAAGGTTGCCAAAAGCTTGCTGTTATCGCGCTGGTGCAGGCCGATGGAAGGCTCGTCCAGAATGTACAGCACGCCGACAAGGCCGCTGCCAATCTGCGTGGCAAGGCGTATGCGCTGCGCTTCGCCGCCGCTTAATGTGCCGGCAGCGCGGTCCAGCGTTAAATAATCAAGCCCGACGTCGTTTAAAAAGCGCAAGCGCGCCAAAATTTCCTTTAAAATCTGGCGGGCAATAAACTGCTGGCGCTCAGTAAGGTTCAGCGTTTCAAAAAAGTTAATCGCGTCGCGCACGGTCAGCGCCGTAACTTCGCAAATGTTTTTGCCGCCGACGAGAATTGCCAGCACTTCCGGCTTTAAGCGCGCGCCGTGGCACACCGGGCAGGGCGTGCTGGTCATAAAGCTTTCAATATCAAGGCGCATACGCTCGCTGAACGCTTCGCGGTGGCGGCGTTTCAACAGCGGGATAATACCTTCAAACGGTGTGTTGTGCTTTTTAACTTCGCCCTGTAAATTTTCGTACCAGAAGGTAAATTTCTGCTCGCCGCTGCCGTGCCACAAAATTTCCTGTATGTTTTTCGGCAGGTCGTTCCAAACAGTATCCAGTGAATAGCCGTAATGCGTCAGCACCGCCGTCAACTGCTTCATATGGTAGGCTTCCTGATTGGTGGACAGCGCCGCAATAACACCTTCGGCAAAAGTTTTGCCGCCGTCGGGGATAATCAGCGATTTGTCCAGTTCCATGTTCATGCCAAGGCCGGTGCAGGCCGGGCACGCGCCCATGGGATTGTTAAACGAAAACAGGCGCGGCTCAATTTCCGGCAGGCTGATGCCGCATTCGCTGCACGCAAAGTTTTCGCTGAACAACTCGGTATCGCCGCCGATGATGTTAATTTCAACCAGCCCTTCGGAAAGCTTCAGCGCCGTTTCCACGGAATCCGTCAGGCGCTGGGTAATGCCTTCGCGCACCGCCAGACGGTCGATAACGACGGACAGGCTGTGCTTTTTATTTTTTTCCAGCTTGATTTCTTCATCCAGAGTACGCACTTCGCCATCAACAAACATACGCACGTAGCCTGCCTTGCGCATCTGGTCCATAATCTTCTGGTGTTCGCCCTTGCGTCCGCGTACCAGCGGCGCCATAACCATAAACTTGCTGCCCGCAGGCATGGCTAAAACACGATCCACAATCTGCTGAACGGTCTGGCGTTCAATCAAGCGTCCGCATTTGGGGCAGTGCGGCTCGCCGATACGCGCGAATAAAAGCCTTAAATAGTCGTAAATTTCCGTTACCGTACCGACGGTGGAACGCGGGTTGCGGCTGGTAGTTTTCTGGTCGATAGAAATCGCCGGGCTTAAACCTTCAATATAATCCACGTCCGGCTTGTCCATCTGCCCCAAAAACTGGCGCGCATAGGCGGAAAGCGATTCCACATAGCGGCGCTGGCCTTCGGCGTAAATGGTATCAAACGCCAGCGACGACTTGCCGCTGCCGCTCAAGCCAGTAATTACCACCAGTTTGTCGCGCGGTATCTCCACGGTGATGTTTTTTAAATTGTGCTGTCTTGCTCCTTTTACAATAATCTGGTCTTTCATGTCGTCCTCTATTTTTTGCGTTTTTTCGGCACTAATTTTTCGCCAAGCAGCCCTTTGGTAATAATCAGCTTGTCGCGCAGCTCGGCGGCGCGTTCAAAGTCAAGCTCTTTGGCGGCGGCAGCCATTTCTTTTTCCAGCGTGCGCGCCAGTTTTTCAATTTCCTTAACGCTGCGTTTTTTCAGTGCCTTTTCGCTGTAATCGTTAATTTCCGCTTCTTCGGCAACCTTGGTCAGCTTAATCAGCTGGCGCTGCTCCTTGTAAACGGTTTTCGGCGTAATGCCGTGTTCTTTATTGTAAGCCGCCTGTTTTTCGCGGCGGCGTTCGGTTTCGTCAATCGCGCGCTGCATGGAATCGGTAATGCGGTCGGCGTACATAATTACGCGCCCGTGTTCGTTGCGGGCCGCACGCCCGATGGTCTGAATCATCGAGGTATCGCTGCGCAGGAAGCCTTCCTTATCGGCGTCCAGAATCGCAATCAGCGAAACCTCCGGCAAATCCAGCCCTTCGCGCAGAAGGTTAATGCCAACCAGCACATCAAATTTGCCGCTGCGCAGGTCGTCAATAATCGCGCCGCGCTCAATCGTGGCAATTTCCGAATGCAGATAACGCACGCGCACACCGGCGGTTTTCAGGTAATCCGTCAAATCTTCCGCCATGCGCTTGGTCAGCGTTGTTACCAAAGTACGTTCACCGGCGGCGGTTACTTTGTTAATCTCCGTCAGCAAATCGTCAATCTGCCCCTTAATCGGGCGTATTTCAATTTTCGGGTCAAGCAGGCCCGTCGGGCGGATAATCTGCTCCACGATTTTATCGGCGTGGTCCAGCTCGTATTTGGCGGGCGTTGCCGATACGTAAATCGCCTGCTTGATCTGCGACTGGAACTCGTCAAAAGTCAGCGGGCGGTTATCAAACGCCGACGGCAGGCGGAAACCGTGTTCCACCAGCATCTCCTTGCGCGAACGGTCGCCCGCGTACATGGCGCGTATCTGCGGCAGCGTAACATGCGATTCATCTACCACAAGCAAAAAATCCTTGGGGAAGTAGTTTACCAGCGTAAACGGCGCTTCACCCGCCTTGCGCCCTGCCAGATGGCGCGAATAGTTTTCGATACCGGAGCAGTAACCCATTTCGTTCATCATTTCCAAATCGTAATTGGTGCGCTGCTCCAAACGCTGCGCCTCCAGCAGTTTGTTATGCGCTTCAAGGTATTCCAGACGCTCTTTAAGCTCAACCTTTATATCTTCCATCGCGCGTTCCAGATTCTCGCGCGAGGTTACATAGTGCGACGCCGGGAAAATAGCAACATGCGTACGCTGAGCCAGAATCTCACCCGTCAGCACGTCAATTTCCAGAATACGCTCCACTTCGTCGTCAAACATTTCAATGCGCACGGCTTTTTCGTTATAACCGGCGGGAATAACCTCAATTACATCGCCGCGCACGCGGAAGGTACCGCGCTGAAAAGCAACATCGTTGCGGTCGTACTGGATTTCCACCAGCTTGCGCAAAATCGCCTGACGGTCAATAATCTGCCCCGTCCTCAGCGAAAGCACCATGTCATAGTATTCCTGCGGCGCACCCAAACCGTAAATGCACGACACGCTGGCAACGATAATAACGTCGCGGCGTTCAAACAGCGCGCTGGTCGCCGAGTGGCGCAGTTTATCAATCTCGTCGTTGATGGAAGCGTCCTTTTCAATGTAGGTATCGCTCTGCGGAATGTAAGCCTCCGGCTGATAGTAATCATAATAGGACACAAAATATTCCACCGCGTTATCCGGAAAGAACGCTTTAAGCTCGCTGGCAAGCTGCGCCGCCAGCGTTTTGTTGTGCGCTATTACCAAAGTCGGCTTGCGCACGCGGTTGATAACCTGCGCAATGGTATAGGTTTTGCCCGTGCCCGTCGCACCCAGCAGCACCTGCGTGTGCAGCCCCTGCTCCACGCCCTCCGCCAGCGCTTCAATCGCCTGCGGCTGGTCGCCTGCCGGTTCAAACGGCGCTTTAATTTTAAAATCCATAGCTAACGCCTCACAGCATTATTTTAAAATCAAACCTACGGGGCAGTGGTCGCTGCCCATAATTTCGGGATAAATCAGCGCATCGGCAATTTCGTCCTGCAATTTCTGCGATACGAGGAAGTAGTCGATACGCCAACCGACATTCTTCTCACGCGCTTTAAACATGTAGCTCCACCATGTGTAAGCGCCTTCCTTATCCGGGTACAGATGGCGGTATGAATCTACAAAGCCACTTTGCAGCAGTTCTTCCATTTTGGCACGCTCCTCATTGGTAAAGCCCGCATTGCCGACATTGTTTTTAGCGTTTTTAATGTCAATAAAATTGCGTGCCACATTCATATCGCCGCAAATCAGCACCGGCTTTTTGGCGTTCAGTTCGCCCACATAATTACGGAAAGCGTCCTCCCAAGTTACGCGGTACGGCAAACGCGCCAAATCGCGTTGGGCGTTGGGCACATAAACATTTACAAGATAAAATTTATCGTACTCGGCACAAATAATGCGCCCTTCCTTATCGTGTTCCTCAATACCCATATCATAGCTCACGCTGATGGGCTCAACCTTGCTGAAAATCGCCGTGCCGGAATAGCCTTTTTTCTCGGCGCTGTTCCAGTATTCAAAATAACCGGGGAACTCAAAATTCGCCTGCTCGCGCTGCATTTTGGTTTCCTGCACGCAAAAAACATCGGCGTCCACGCTGTCCATAAAATCTTTAAAACCTTTATTCATACAAGCCCTCAGGCCGTTAACATTCCACGAAACTAATTTCATCTGTGCCATCACTTCCTGTTCTATTTTTGTAAGAATTATCTAATAGTATAATTATATCATTTTTGCCGCCGCTTTTAAAGCGATAAAGGCAAACCGCTGTTGACAAATTTGTAAACAATTATTCAACCAGCACCATGCCGTAAATTTCCAGCTTGGTAATCGGGCCGGTTACCACGTCCATGGCAAAGCCGTTGTCGCGCGCCAGCGCAAAAACGTCGATGCCGCAGGCTTCCAGCGACGGGCGTGCCTTGGTAGGGTTTACGCAGTGCTGCAAATTGCATTTTTCACACAGGCGGCAGCGGCCTGCTTTTAACGCAAAGGCTTTGTAATGGTTCAGCAAAAAGGCTTCGCGTTCCAGCTCCAGCAAAATGCGCAGCAGCTCGTTACTCAGCTGCAAATCGGCGCGTTCAAAATCAGCCGGCCCGGTCGGGTCAAGCTGCATGGTATACTGCACAATAATGCCCTTTTTATATTCGCGCAAAAAGCGCTGCGTTGCTTCGTAATCCGGCGTGTAAGGCGGGCAGCACAGGGTTTTGCCGTAATTTGGGCAGCCGAACTGGCATTTCCAGCGCGTCCACGCCCCTGTTTTTACCGTTGCCACATCCACAACCTTTGCCGCACTGGCACCGCTTGCCAGCGCTTTATCTATCAGCTTCTGCAAATCCATTTCCAAATCCATAACAATCCCTCCGTCAGATATCTTCTATCAAATTCTCCAGCCCCTGCTGGCCAAGCTGCCTGCAAAAAGCGGTAAAGTCCGTAAATTCGCCCGTCAGCAGTTTATCCTTGTGGTAAATCAGCGCAAAGCGGCGCGTAAACACATTGCTGCTTACGTTTATGCATGCCAGCGTATGCTCCGCCAGTTCGCGCTTAACCAGGTAGCGCGAAATTACCGCAATGCCCATTTTGTGCCGTACCGCCTGCTTGACGGACGCCGTGCTGTTGCAGACGCAGTCAATTTTCAGCGTAAAACCGTGCTTGTCAAAAATATTTTTTAACAACGTTTCGGTCGCGCTGCCGGTTTCGCGCCCCACAAAAACCTCCTGCTGCAAGGCGGCAAGCTGCACCGTCTGCCCTGCCAGCGGGTGTGCCGGATGGCAGATAACCACAATATCGTCCTCAAAAAACGGCAGGTAATTAAAATCCTCCTGCCGCCGCGTTTCGGGGATTATCGCCAGATCAAGGCGGCCGTTTAAAATTTTTTCTGTAAGCGTCTGCGTGTTGCTGATTTCCGCGCTGACGTGTACTTTGGGGTACTGCTTTTTAAACCCGGCAATCAGCGGGTACAAAAGGCTTGCGCCGACCGTATTGCACGAGCCGATATTCAAAGTCTGCGGCGCGTCCAGCATGGCGGCGTTCAGCTTGTCGATGCTTTTTAAAACCTGCGTCGCCAAATACAGCAGCTTTTCACCGGCAGGCGTTAAGTACAACGTGTGGTTCAGGCGTTCAAACAGCAGCACATCATACTCCTGCTCCAGCGCTTTTACCGCCTGGCTGACGCTGGACTGCGAAATCATCAGCGCGCGCGCCGCCTTGCTCATGCTCATGTGGCGGCAAACTTCCGTAAAAATTTCCAAATAACGGACTGTCATAAAATTACCTCAACATTAGTATTTACTTATAATCTTACTACAATATTCGTATTTTTCAATAGGCTGCAAAAATGTTAAACTCTTATTAGTTTAATCAAAGGATGATTTTAATGAACATTTTTGTAATTTTAGCTTTGGCTTTGCTGATTATAATGGTGCTGCTGCGCCGCCATGTGCCGATTGGCCCGGCGATTTTAGCGGCAGGATTTTTTATCTGGGCAACTACCGCGCCACAGTTCCATTACTTGCCGGACGCGCTTTATACCACGCTGACCTCCGCGCGTACTTACGATTTAATTTTAGCACTGTATTTTGTAATGTGCCTGGAGATTGAACTGCGCACCGGCGGCGTGCTGGACGGCATGGTGCGCGCCCTGCACCACCTTTTGCGCAGTCCGAAGCTGACGCTTGCCATTATGCCTGCGTTTTTAGGACTGCTGCCCTCGCTCGGCGGCGCACGTTTTTCCGCACCGATTGTGGAAGGCGCTGCCAAAAATTTAGGGCTGACGGCAGAACACAAAGCCAATATCAACTTCTGGTTCCGCCATATTTTTGAATTTTCCAGCCCCATTATCCCCGGCATGCTGATGGCCTGCAGCATCGCCAACATCCCGTTCAGCCAGCTTCTGCGGCATCTGGCGTGGGTAACGCCGCTGTTTTTCGCCATCGGATGGTTTGTGCTGATGCGACCGCTGAAACTGCCTGCCGAAAACAAAGACGGCGGCGGTTTTGCCGAACACAAGCAGGATTATATCCACCTTTTGCTGGCGCTCGCACCGGTTGCAGTTAACTTTATCCTCATCTTCAGCTTTAATTTTTCGGCTGCCGCCGCGATGGCGCTGGTAGCGGTGACGCTGATTTTTGTGCTGCGCTTCAGCAACCACGTTATCAATATCAAGCAGGTTTTCACCGGCGCGTGCGATTTAAAAATGCTGATGAACATTCTCTGCATTTTCTACTTCATCCAGATTTTGACGGACACTAAAGTTTTATACACCATCGTCAGCGAATTTCAAAAATCGCCGCTGCCGCAGCCCGTTATCGTCGCCGCCGTATCGTTCATCATCGGCGTGCTGACAGGTATGTCGCAGGGGCACGTTGCTATCGTTATGCCCATTATCGCTGCCATGGCGCCCGGCGATTTAACACTGGCAGGCATTGCCATGGTGTTTGGCGTGGCCGGGCAAATGCTGACGCCGACGCACATGTGCCTGATTGTGACGCTGGACTATTTTAAAGCCGATTATTTTAAATGCCTGCGCACGCTCTGCGTAATGTCCGCCCTGCTTCTAGCAGCATTCAGCGCCGTAACCTATGTAATGCAGTAAAACTAAAAATTACCGTAACATACAAAAAGACGCAGACCGAAATCTGCGTCTTGATTTTTAATTGGTGGGCCCAGTAGGGTTCGAACCTACGACCAATCGGTTATGAGCCGATGGCTCTACCACTGAGCTATAGGCCCAAGCTATTGGCACATAGCCAACAGTAATATTTTACTAAAGTTAATATGCGTTGTCAACTATTCAAGGAAATCTTTCAAACGTTTGCTGCGGCTGGGGTGCCTTAACTTCCGCAGGGCTTTGGCTTCAATCTGGCGGATACGTTCGCGCGTTACGCCAAAATGCTGGCCAACTTCTTCCAGCGTGCGGCTGCGTCCGTCCTCAAGCCCAAAGCGCAGCTCCAGCACTTTCTTTTCGCGCATGGTCAGCGTTTCCAAAACTTCTTCCAGCTGCTCGCGCAGAAGCGTGAACGATGCGGCGTCAGCCGGTGCCGGTGCGTCGTGGTCCTCGATAAAATCGCCCAGATGCGAATCTTCTTCTTCGCCGATAGGGGTTTCCAGCGATACCGGTTCCTGCGCAATTTTCATAATCTCGCGCACGCGGTCCACCGTGGTATCCATTTCTCTGGCGATTTCTTCCGGTGTCGGTTCGCGGCCGAGTTCCTGCAAAAGCTGGCGCGATACGCGGATAAGTTTATTGATGGTTTCAACCATATGCACCGGGATACGGATGGTGCGGGCCTGGTCTGCGATAGCGCGGGTAATGGCCTGACGAATCCACCACGTTGCATAGGTACTGAACTTAAAGCCTTTGTTATAATCGAATTTTTCTACTGCTTTAATCAAACCAAGGTTGCCTTCCTGAATTAAATCAAGGAACAGCATGCCGCGGCCGACATAGCGTTTGGCGATGCTTACAACAAGGCGCAGGTTTGCTTCCGACAGGCAGCGTTTTGCGTCTTCGCCCTGCTCGTAAACTTCCTCCAGCAGCTTTTTGTAATCTTCTTCCAGCGCCAAATATTTATCAAACACCTTGCTGTCGGTTTCTTCCGGCAGGCGGCGTTTAATTTCTTCCAGAATGGTTTTCAAATCAAACAGCGCGTGGATTTCCTTGTCGCTGGTATGCACGTCCGGCATGATTTTTTCGCTGCCTTCGATGACAATATGCTCGTCCTGCAAAAGTTTTTGCAGGCGCAGGCACTCGTCGCGGGTAAAATCCGCCACCAGCGCGGTGTATTCTTCCAGCGTACACGGCGTACCGCTGTTTTGTTTGCTTTCAATAAATTCCAGCGCTTTATGGATGCTGCGCAAAGCACAGATTTTATTTTCGTCTTCAATCAGCTCATGCGCTTTTGTAATCAAAGTTTTGGTTTTTTCCTTGCCGCTGTACACGGGCGCAATACCGCTTTTCGTCCCATACAGCAAACGGTAAGCCTGTTTGCCCTTGTCCATGCGTTTGGCAAGTTTAACTTCATCTTCGCCAACCAAAAGCGGCACACGGCCGATTTCCTTTAAGTACATGCGTACCGGGTCGTCGATGCTGACGCCTTCCGGCACATTCATGTTGGCAAGCTCTGCCTCGTTAATTTCGTCCGCTTCGCTGACAGCGTCAGGTTCCAAATCAATATCGTCATGGCTATCGTCCACAACATCAATGCCTTTCTGGGCAATCAGCTCATACATATTGTCCATATCGTCGGCGCTCATATCTTCGGCATTCTGCATCGAATCCATAATTTCACGATAAGTGAGAACACCGCCATGTGATTTACCTTTAGACAATAATTCCTCAACCTGCTCGGACGCTATTTTTGCATTAGCCATGGTGTTCCCTCCCTTCGTGATAAACTGCTTTAACCATTTCAATACAAGTTTTTAATCGCATCTTTTATTTTCTGGCTTTCTGCAAGCTCCTGCAAAAAGCGGCTGTCCCCCAAACGTTCATATTCATCGGCAAGCAGGCGGTGTTTCTCGTACAACGCCTCCAGCCTGCCCTTATTCATCGTACGTATGCAGTCTTCGATGAGTTTTTCCTCATCGCCGGGCTGCACATTTTTTGCCATTATAGCGGCAAATTCTGCCGCCGCCTGCGGATTAAGGCTTCTGAAAAGCTCGGAAGCAGCGTCGCCGTCAGGCGATTTTGCCAGCTGCTCTGCAAGGGCATTGTAAATTTCTTCATGTTCCGGCGATGTAAACCCGGCTTGTTCTATCTTATCCCTGTAAAGCAAAAGCAGCCGTAAATTTTTGGCAAGTATATTAAGAAGCTGGCGTTCAGCTTCGTCTTCCGCCCCTGCGGCGCGCACCGTTTTTTGCTGCGGCACCGGCGTTACAGGCTCGCGCCTGCCGCTTTTACGTGCCAGCTTGCGGTACTCGCTCATAATAAGGCTTTCGTCTATTGTTAAAAGCTGTGCCAGCCTGCTGATGTGGCCGGCAACTTCAATATCGTTTTTACATTCTAACAGGAATGGTAATATTTTCGACACAGCTTCCACTTTTCCTGCTAAATTTGAAACATTATTTTGCGCAATCGTCTGCCGCATCTGAAACTCAAACCCGTCAGACGCATTTTCAACCAGCTTCAGATACGCATCCGTGCCATGCTTGCGCACAAATTCGTCCGGGTCCTTGCCGTCCGGCACGGAAAGTACTTTTACCTTCAGCCCTGCGGCACGCGCAATGCTTACGGCTCTGATATCGGCCCGCAGGCCTGCTTCGTCGCTGTCGTACGAGAATACAACTTCATCGCACACGCGCGCTAAAAGTTTGGCCTGTTCGGCCGAAAACGCCGTGCCCATCGAAGCCACCGCCCAGTCAATACCGGCGGCGTGCAGGCTGATGGCGTCCATATAGCCTTCTACAATAATTGCCTGCCGCCTTTTTTTGATTTCCTTAAAAGCGGCGTGCAAACCAAACAGCAAAGTACGTTTGTTAAACCATTCCGTTTCGGCGGTGTTCATGTATTTGGCGGTTTCCGCATTCTGTTCCAGCGTGCGCCCGCCAAAGCCAACAACATGCCCGCGTGCGTCCTCAATCGGTATCATCACGCGCCCGCGGAACTTATCGTAAGCGCCGCTGCGCCCTTTTAAGGCAAGCCCCGCTTTAATCAAAAGTTCTTCGCGGCAGCCGCGTTTGCCAAGCGCTTTAACAAGCGATGTATAAACCGGCAGCGACACGCCGATGGAAAATTTTTCGATTATTTCGGGCGTTATGCCGCGCCCGGCAAGATATTTCTGCGCTATTCTGCCGTACTCGCTTTTGGCAAGGCACGCCTGATAAAAGCGGGTTGCCAGCTCGTTAGCGGCAATAATTTCCTTCGCTTCTTTTTCGCGTTCAATTTCCTGCCTGGTTTTTTCGCGCTCCGGGATGGGTATGCCAAGTTTGTTGGCCAATATTTTCAGTGCTTCCTGAAAAGTGCAGTTTTCTATCTTCATGATGAAGCTGAAAATATCGCCGCCCGCGTGGCAGCCAAAGCAGTAAAAAAAGTTTTTATCCGGCGAAACCGAAAACGACGGCGTTTTTTCGCCATGAAAAGGACAGCAGCCCCAATAGCTGCTGCCGCGTTTTTTCAGCGGTACATATTCCGAAACTATATCGACGATATTTGCCTGTGAGCGGACCTGCTCTTTAAAATCATCAAACATAATGCTCATTTGCCTGCCCCCGTCACTTTAAATATCATCTGCTCTATTTATATTCAATATCCAAATAAAAAATCCTCTTTTTTATTAAATATAATTTATTTTTCGTCACATTATATAACCGGCAGAAAATAACGGCTGAAATGCTGCACTGCAGCGGCGTCCGTCAGGCTGGCGACAAAATCCACCACCGCCTGCTCCTTGCCGAAAATTTTAGCGGCTTCGGCGTATTCGCGCGGCAGCATTTCCGGCTGGTTCATGTATAAATCAAGCAGCGTAGTTACAACATGCTCCGCCTTGCGGTGTTCCTGCGTCAGCTCCGGCGAGCAGTAAACGTAATCGAACATAAAGCAGCGGAACTCGTCCACAGCTTCTTCATAGTATTTGTCCATCACAATCTGCGGCTTGCCCAGCGAATTTTCCACTATGTTGCGCACAAGGATATCCAGAATCTGGCTCGGCTGCGTGCCAAGGCGCATAGCCACAATGCCGGGCAGTTTTTCCGGCCCGATGATGCCAACCTTACAGCCGTCGTCAAAATCGTGGCACAGATAAGCAATGCGGTCACAGCGGCGCACAATCTGCCCTTCCAAAGTTTTCGGCAGCGTATCGCCCGTGTGGTTAACAATAGCGTCCTGCACGTCCAGCGTCAGGTTCAGCCCGCGCCCGTCGCGCCCGTAATATTTAACCACGCGCAGGCTTTGCTCGTTATGCATAAAATGACCGGTGTAAGCGTTAATGGCGCGCTCGCCCGCGTGCCCGAACGGCGTATGCCCAAGGTCGTGCCCCAGCGCCGCCGCTTCCGTCAAATCCTCGTTTAAACGCAGCGCGCGGGCAATTGTCCTGGCAATCTGCGAAACTTCCATGCTGTGCGTCAGGCGCGTGCGGTAATGGTCGCCCGGGTTTAAGTACACCTGCGTTTTATGCTTTAATTTGCGGAACGCCATGCTGTGGATAATCCTGTCCCTGTCGCGCTGGTAAGCGGTGCGCAGCTCATCCGGTTCTTCTTCCTTCTCGCGCACGGCGGCCGCACTTTTCTGCGCCCACGGCGATAATATCTGTTCTTCGGTTCTTTCGTATAATTCCCTAATGCTCATTTCTTTCACCTTTATTTCACTTAATCAGCCTTGCCGCCTGCCGCGCCAAAGTCTATAATAGTAATATATTCTTTACAAACCGAGGTAGTAACAATGAAAAAAATAATTGCAGTTCTTTTTATAATGCTTTTTATGCTGGTGCCGTCCGCGCTGGCTTCAGAGCCTGCTATCACGAGCGACAGCCAGACCTTTAACCCCTTTACCGGCGTGTACGATTTAAAAGGCAACGTGCATGTCGATTTGGGCGACCGCGTTATCGACGGCGACGAAGCGCAGGTTTATTTGTACCAGCTGCGCGTTACGGCGCAGGGCAACATCAGCCTGACGGATAAGCCCACCGGTCTCCACTTCGACTGCGACCGTGTCGAAGTCATTGGCAACGAGCGCACCGCCTATGTAACCGGCAGCATGATTTTTACGCAGGATGACCTGCGCATCACCGCCGACAGCGGCAGCTTTAACTGGAAAACCAAAAACGCCGTTTTCAAAGGCAACGTAGCCGTTAACGGCACGCCGCAGCAGGGCGACGTTACCTACAACGTGCGCGACAAAAAATTTATATAACAGCTTAAATAACCCCCGTACTTAGCGGGGGTTATTTTTATATGTGCCTGTCTCTGTTTTTTTGTACGTAATCAAGTATCATGCCCGCCGTTTCTTCAATGGCGCGGTTCGATACGTTAATAATCTTGCAGTGCACGCGGCGCATAATCGCCTTGGCGTATTCCAGTTCCTCGCTGATGCGCCTTACATCGGCATAGTTTGCGCCGTCGCTGAGGCCCATCGTTTTCAAACGCTCGCTGCGGATTTCGTTCAGCTTGAACGGGTCAATCAAAAGACCGATAATTTTATGCGGCGGAACCTTAAACAGTTCTTCCGGCGGAGTAATCTCCGGCACCAAAGGCACGTTGGCAACTTTAAGCTGTTTGTGCGCCAGGTACATGCTAAGCGGCGTTTTACTGGTGCGGCTTACGCCGATAAGCACAACGTCTGCTTTTAAAAGCCCCAGCGGGTTTTTGCCGTCATCGTATTTAACGGCAAATTCGATTGCCTCCACTCGTTTAAAATATTCGTGGTCCAAAGCGTGGATAAGACCCGCTTGGTTTTTAGGCAGCAGCCCCGAAGTTTTTTCAATCGCTTTCAGCATCGGCCCTAAAACGTCCACAACCTCAACATCCAGCTCCATCGCCTTCTGCATAATATGCTCGCGCAGCTCCGGCGATACAATCGTGTAGCAAACAATCGCGCCGCTTTCCTTTGCTTCTTCCAGTATTTTTTCAACCTGCGCCGCATCTTTAACATACGGCACGCGGATAACGTCAAATTTTTCCTGCACAAACTGGCTGGTAGTAGCCTTTACAACCGACTCGGCAGTCTCGCCGATAGAATCGGACAAAGCATATATAACCGGTGTCTTAACTATGATAATTGCCCCCTTTGCCCTCTGCCAAATCCACCAGCAGACGCGTAAAATTCGTTTTGGTAATCCTGCCCACAACCTCAAAGCTGCGACTGCCTTCTTCTATACAGCGCACAACCGGCAGGCAGTCAATCTCGTTGTCAATAATCTTTCTGGCCGCCGCGGCGACGGAATCCTCCGGCGTTACCACAATCAGCTTGGAAAGCGGCGTCATTACCATTACAACCGGAACCTCGCGCAGGTTGTAGTTGTTATTGATAGCCGCCTTCAGCAAATCCTTGCGCGAAACAACACCGACAAGCAAACCGGCATCGTCGATGACAAACACCGTGCCGACATCTTCCAGAAACATCGTTATTACAGCCTCATAGGCGCTTTTATCGTGGCTGACGGCAACCGGCACGGACTGCAAATCGCGCACGCAGATACCGGAAATTTCTTCCATCAGCATGCCCAAAGTGTTTTTGCCGGTAAAAAAGTACCCAACCTTCGGCCTTGCATCAAGAATGCCGCCCATCACCAGTATCGCCAAATCGCTGCGCAGGGCAGCGCGCGTAACGTTAAGGCGTTCCGCAATATGCTCGCCGGTAATCGGCCCGTCCTGTCTTACAATCTCAGCTATACGCTTTTGCCTTGTACTTAAAGAAATTGTCCTCATCCCCTTCTGCCGTTCCAAAATAGCACATATATTAATAGTATACGCTATTTATTTTAAAAATCCTCTTTCCGGTCATATATTTTTAAAACTTTTATCACACAATATACACCTTTGCAAACTCTTTGCAACATACTGGCGTATTATAACGGATACATGCTATAATATTTGCAAGTTACCAGATAAAGGAGTGCATAAAATGAAAAAAATACTTGCAGCAGCGCTTTGCCTGCTTGCCATCAGCGGCAGCGCCCTTGCGCAAAGCGTACCTAAAGAACTGCAAATGGCAGGCAGCGTAACCGGCCGCAACGGCGATATGATTACGATTACAAACGATAACAAAAAAACCGACAGCGTAGCGCTGCACATCACGGATGACACCTTCGTTATCCAGAACGGCACCGGCTATTACCTGAACGGTTTTGACATCCGCGAAGGCGAACAGGTTAAAGCGTGGTACGGGCCTGTGCTTACACGCAGCCTGCCGCCGCAGGGCAAGGCTGACGCCGTTATTGCAGGCGAACAGAATGGCCGCCCCACCTTTACCTATTTTAATATCGGCAAAGTAGAGCCGCAGGAAAATGGCAGCGTGCGCGTGCTGAACGTGAACGAATCGCAGTATGTAACAATCTTCCCGCAGGTTTACCCTGATGTTGCCGAACTTAAAGCCGGCGACAAAATGCTGCTGTGGTACGAACTTACCACCATGAGCATGCCGGGACAGGCTACCGCCACCAAAGCAGTACTATTAAAACAAGGCCCCGCCGATATTAACATCAGCACCACCGCCGGTGTAATTGCCATGGACGGCAAAGAACTGGCTGACGTAAAACTGGTTGAAAAGAACAACACCCTGTATGTGCCCCTGCGCCAGGTTGCCGAAGCGCTGGGCTACACCGTAACGTGGAACGGCGACGCGCAGACGGCTGTTGTTTACGACGGACCGCGCAGCGCAGTCTGCACCATCGGCAGCTATGACTACGGCCAGCAGCGTATGCGCGTACAGCTGCAATACACGCCGGAACTCATCGACGGCGTAACCATGGTACCGGTCGAAATGCTTGAACACGTACTCGGCTACAGCGTAAAAATAAGCGCCAGCCATGTGTGATGTGAAGTACAAATAGATATTAAAAAACAAAAACCACCCATGTATAACATGGGTGGTTTTTGTTATGTTTGTTTTCAATTTATTTATCGGTTAAATACGGGAAAGATTTCATACGCACTGCAAAATTCATTTATCTATCAAGTACATATTTATCGTTAGTTTCATTCATATAATTCCCTTTTTCAATATATTCTTTTATTTTTTTACAATTAAATCAATAATCGCTTTATGTTGTTTAATTTAGTACTAAAAATTAACAGCCCATCCTTCAATAGCTGTTTTTAAACTTCCATTTTCATCGTCTTCAACAATTTCCCATCGCCCTTTTTTATCTGGGTCAGTTAAATCACTTTGAATAGATGCAGAATATAAATAATCTTCTCCTGAATCATCTATAATTCTAATAAATGGTAGTTCAATTCCAACGCACTCATATATTTTGCCATCAGTCAAAGAATCTACGCCAAAAGTTATACCAACATATCTTACTTTCATTTAAATTTTCTCCTATTTATTGAAACATCTCATTTAAGCAGCAATATAAACAAATTTTACAATTATTATAATGCTCTAAATGCTAATTTCAGTCCATAGCCAACAAAAAGCTAATACCAAAAGTGTTACATAGTAAAGTTATATCAACTTTCAATCCACGCTGCCCGAGCGGGCAGCGACAAAAAGCCGGAAGTATCCGTAAGTGATACCAAAACATTTCAATCCTCGCTGCCCGTGTGGGCAGCGACCTTGCGCCAAATGGCGATTTGTGCCTATGCGCTATTTCAATCCACGCAGCCCATGAGGGCTGCGACCAGCGGAAAAACAAGGTGGACGATTTTTGTTAAGGATTTCAATCCTCGCTGCTGCATTTCTGCCTGGCGCACGTTTGATTTCAATCCACGCTGCCCAAGTGGGCAGCGACAGCAACTGTCAAGCAATCCTTGACGATTGCCAACATTTCAATCCACGCTGCTAAAACCGCTAAAAAGCAGGCGTAATTTCAATCCACGCAGCCCATGAGGGCTGCGACAGGGTGCACGGTTGGAAGTTTTTTCTTTGCCTGAAATTTCAATCCACGCAGCCCATGAGGGCTGCGACTTTTCTAAAAAAGTGCTGTGTGGTATCTGGCCAGTGAAGATTGGCAGAAGCTGGTAAAACCTAAGAAAAAGTATTCAAACAGAGTTAAAAAATTGAAAGAAATCCTAAAAAATGGTATAATTACTAATGTAAAGGATGGTAATATGCCAGATATTGATATAATTATTGATGAACTTACCCCGTGCTTAAAAGATAGTAAAACAGGGGAGATTTTGAATACTGATTTTTCTGCGATTAAAATTTCTAAAGCAGAAGCCCGTTCAATGATGAAAGATGGCTGGAAATTTGATTGGAGTAAACCTTTTCAAGAAGGATTTGAGGTATTTCAGCTTAATATCAAGGATAGCAAAGCAGTTGAAGGCTTAATATCTTTAAAAAATGAAGACGGATTTACCTTTATAGGTATAGTTGAGAGTGCGCCTTCAAATTTTGGTAAAAATGGTAAATATACAGGTGTTGGCGGTCATTTATTTGCAATAGCATGTCAGCATAGCTTTAAAAATGGAAATGATGGTTATGTTGCTTTTGACGCTAAAACCGATTTAGTAGATTATTATAAAGAGATGTTTAACGCCAAAAATATAACGGAACAAAGAATGTATCTTGATACAGACGCTGCTTTAAAATTACTTGAAATTTATACTTTAGAAGAAGGAGGTCAATAACATGGATAAAGAAAAAGTTTTTGAGTTTGATACTCATTTAAAAGACGGTAGAATTACGATGCCGCCAAAAAATAATAAAAATTATGACCTTCGAGCTGCTATAAAATATCGCGAGCAATTAGGTCGTGTACTTACTGATGAAGAAATGGAAATGTTTCTTATAAAAGAAGAAAAGAAAGTAGTTTAAAATTTAATAAAGATTAACCGCGCTTATGTTTTTACATAGGCGCTTTTTTATGCCTAAATTTAAGAGGGGTGAAGAAGTTTATTGTATAACGCCGCTGCTAAAGCGGCTTTTTTATACCCAAAATTAAATCCTAAAGGATGTATCCACGCCGTCCAAGTGGACAGCGACACAAATTTCTTTATTAAGAATAGCCTGTTCACCATTTCAATCCACGCTGCCCATGCGGGCAGCGACTTTTTAGCTGCTTTTTAAAAGGTTTCTGCTCATCATTTCAATCCACGCTGCCCATGCGGGCAGCGACAGGGGCAAAAAGAACGTGAACAGAAAATTGCCGATATTTCAATCCACGCTGCCCATGCGGGCAGCGACGTTGCATGCCGCCGCTGCTTCTGCCTCTATGTCGTTATTTCAATCCACGCTGCCCATGCGGGCAGCGACCAGCACGCAAGCGCGCACCGGCGCGGAAGTTTGAATTTCAATCCACGCTGCCCATGCGGGCAGCGACGACGCGCCCGGACAGCGGCGGCACGGCCAGCAAGTTTATTTCAATCCACGCTGCCCATGCGGGCAGCGACCGTAAATAAGAAGGATTTTTAAATGTTCATTACAGATTTCAATCCACGCTGCCCATGCGGGCAGCGACATTACAAGCAGTTCTTGACCTGTTGTTAATTTAATTTCAATCCACGCTGCCCATGCGGGCAGCGACAGATTAGCCAACAGAGAATTGCGAATGTGGAAAATGCATTTCAATCCACGCTGCCCATGCGGGCAGCGACCTTTCCAACCTTATATGCAGTTGTATTGTACTTTTCATTTCAATCCACGCTGCCCATGCGGGCAGCGACCGCCATATTCCGCATACCCCCTTTACCGTAAAACATTTCAATCCACGCTGCCCATGCGGGCAGCGACCGCAGCCACAAGTTACCGATATATGCGTCAATAATTTCAATCCACGCTGCCCATGCGGGCAGCGACAAATATACCCAAAATAAGGCAACGCGAAGGCAATAATTTCAATCCACGCTGCCCATGCGGGCAGCGACAGCTTAACTCCTGCCGTTGTATTTGCGGCATTAATTTCAATCCACGCTGCCCATGCGGGCAGCGACTTACTGCTATGTATAACCTTCAGCAATCAGTATATTTCAATCCACGCTGCCCATGCGGGCAGCGACCTAATCAGACATCAAATAGAACTTTTGCAACACATTTCAATCCACGCTGCCCATGCGGGCAGCGACACAAAGGCGTTGGCTGGGTAACTGAAAACTGGGATTTCAATCCACGCTGCCCATGCGGGCAGCGACGTTATACAGCTTGCAATAAACGATAAAGAAGCGATTTCAATCCACGCTGCCCATGCGGGCAGCGACCATAAATGTGATTGGGCAACGTGGCGGCGTGTTATTTCAATCCACGCTGCCCATGCGGGCAGCGACAGTATAAAGACAGAATATATTATTTCATCATTCTATCTTTATAAAAGTGCGAAGCGCTTACATTTTTGCCTGAAAGCATTAAAACCACGCTTTTTCAGGCACATAAAATTTATGTTTAACTCTGCTTCGCACTACAATAATAAAACTCCTTCGGCTTCATACGAAGCCTTCGCACCAAAATGTTCTGTTTTATTTTGGTACTTATTACCTAAATTGTAAAACCTTAAACTATCTTTTTCTGCATCAATAATTTCACAAAGCTGATGCTTAAGCAAAACATACTGC
The DNA here is from genome assembly GCA_949299135.1 of uncultured Phascolarctobacterium sp. Classification (GTDB taxonomy): domain Bacteria; phylum Bacillota; class Negativicutes; order Acidaminococcales; family Acidaminococcaceae; genus Fusicatenibacter_A. The sequence goes on along the minus strand of CASFZG010000007.1, from coordinate 64,203 downwards.
GCTTCATTCAAAATGCACTCAAACACAGAATTCTGCACGCGCTGCCCATGTTTTACGCACATTTTGGCGACCTTACGCAAACGCGCCCTGCCCGCTTCATCTTCGGTATTAACATCATAAGTAACCAAAATCAACATTTAATCACTTCCATAAAAACGCCGGATACTCATCTAAATCGCCACGAATGCAACGCGCTAACAGCAACGCCTGCGCATACGGAACAAGCCCCCACTGTATTTTCTCGTTTAAAAACGGGTGCGTAATTGAATCCTGCTTACGTTTTTGCCACTCTGCCAAAACTGTTTTTCTGCCCTCATCATTCAGATAAACGCTGCCGTTTTCACGGTAATCAAAGCAATTTGCCTTAATCATCCTGTTATTTATTAAAAACAAAATAAAACGGTCCGCATAAACCGAACGAAGTTCTTCCATCAGGTCAAGCGCCAGCGATTGCCGTCCCGGCCTGTCTGCATGCAAAAAGCCAACATAAGAATCCAGCCCGACGCTTTCCAAGGCACTGGCACAATCATGCGCAAGCAGCACATAAACAAACGAAAGCATTGCATTTACCGCATCTCCCGGAGGACGCTTCACCCTGCCGTTAAAACTGAAAGTAGTTTTATCATTCAAAATTAACTGCTCAAAAACGCTGAAATAAAGTTTGGCACTGTTGCCTTCTATTCCGCGCAGCTCATCCAAATCACCGCATACGCGCGCAAGCCTTACGCTGTGCATCAGCTCATTGGCAACAAATTCAAGCTTTTCTTTATCAACGCTCAGCGGATGGTCGCGCAAAGCGCGCCTTATAACACTGCGTGAATTATAGATTTTTCCGGCAATAAAATTACGGGCAAAGCGGCAGGCGATTTCAGGATTATCGGAAATTCTGTACTGTTCTTTGCGCAAAAGCACATTGCCATAAGATGAGCCGCAAACGCGCGCCAAAAATCTGCCGCCGGGCTTTAAAAAGCACAAGCCTATATTCCGTTCCGCGCAAGCGCCCATTAAAGCCGGACTGGCACCTTTATAGCCAAAATACAAAATATTTTCCAGCGTCAAAAGCGGAATCCTGCGTAAAACCGTTTCTTCCCGATAAATAACGACGTTTTCATTTTCCAACGCAAGATAGGTATCTGGAGAAACTACAAACAAAGTATTAAGCAGCTTTTTCATTTTTCGTCCGCTCCTAAATTTTTGCTGTAATATGCAGCGACAGAAATATTTTTACATAATTTTGGCAGGCAAATATCTTTCAGCGAACAGCTTTTGCACTTTGGCGTTGTTTTTACTTTTGGGGTGTAGCCGCGTTTATAATATTCGTGCATTTCTTTAAGCATATCTTTTACCTGCGTACGCAGTTCATCAGTAAAAATAACTTTTTGGCGTTTGCGCGGCTCTCCGTAATACAAATAGCCATACTCTATACGGCAGCCGAACATTTCTTCAAGGCACAGTGCCTGCCCGCAGAGTTGGGAGATGTCAGTCAGCCCTGAAATCGGCCTGCCTTTTTTATATTCCACCGGGCATATATCCCAAGTGCCTTCTCTGCCGAAAAGCACAGCACCCTTGCCATCATTACGACGTGTAAATTCAACTACATCGCATTGCCCGGTTACTCCTAATTTGTAGGACGAAAAATATAAGCCCCTGACGATTAACAAATCGCCTCTTGATTCAGTAAAATCGGTATCATGACAATGCTCATGCAAAATATTGCCTTCAACGGTTTTTACATTATCTGCCCACTGATTTTCTAAATGCACTAATGCCCATCGTCTTTTACAAAAAGCAAAGTGATGTATGCCGGACAGCATAAGTAATTCTTCGTCACTGTATTCTTTCATAATCATTAAATACCGTCAATGATTTCTACATTCAGTCCTTTGATTTCACTATCATCATATTGAATTACATAATCATCAACACTTTTTGGCATATCATCTTTATTTTTCAACTCAATTTTTACAGACCTGTGCACTTTGGCAGAAGAATACTGCCCATCCTTGCAGTTATGCTGCCACCAATACAATTTGTAAACTTCCATAGAACCTTCCGGACGTGCCGAAGATGCATCGTTTACAAACAAGGTACGCAGACATTCTTTTAAAACATTTGCGTCATCATCAGTGAAGCCTGTTTTTTCTGCCAACTGCACATTAACTGAACCTTTAATTTTATACAAACCGAAATTAACCATGTGTTTCATGCCCATAGTATCGGAAGATTTGCCTTCTCCCGGTTCGCCGTTTACGCTTTTGGTTATTTGCATAGACTGAATTTGTACCGGAGAAACGCTTACCGCCTGATGGATTGATACAGGGCCGCGGACACCGACAGAAACGCCTTCGCCTTTTTTATTTGCCTTAAAGGCGAAAACCTGTCCGAAGCTGCGAACATCAAGCCATTTTTCGCAAGCAGCTTCAGCATATTTATCTTTTTCTTTAATATCTTTTAATTCTTTAGAAGCACGTTCACTTAAACTACCGCAATGGTCATCACAACGGTCATCAGACTGTACAAAAATATTATTGCCTAAATCCTGCATACGATTACGAATTTTTCTTTTAATGCAAACATCCGAAATTTCACCATAGCCGTCATAATCAGTTCTCGGTCTGTTACCATCAAGCGGATCACCATTTACATTTGCTTTATCTGCCGTTACTAAAACCACAAAATCAATTTTGTTTTTCAAACTTTCCATGATAGATTTCCTCCTTAAATCATTTATTAACAGGTGTATATAATTCTTTGCGCTGTAAATAATAACCCATCAAATAGGTTTCTTTAAGCGGCTTATTCAGCTCAAACTCTGAATAACAAGAAAGTTCTTCCATTATTTTGCCAATCAAATTTCTGTAAAAAGCCCTGCTTTGTATATTTTGCCGCTGCAGATAAGGCGTTACACGCAAATTTAAAATTTTGCTTACATACAGCGGACGTTCGCAGAATATCGTTTGCATTCTGATAGCATTCGGCTCGCGCATCTCATCTTTATCATAAGTATCACGTTCAATTTTTTCCATCACCGCAAGCAACCGCCCAAATTGATAGCTGCGGTCTTTTTTATTATCCTCCAAGCTCATTTTCCACTCCTCCTTGCCTAAAATATCATTATGGTATTTACGTATCACTGCACAGGTTATAAAAAGCAATTTGTTTCTGTTAACAAATTCATAAGCTAAAGGCATAGAAGCACGTTTTGCCAAAGCTTTAACAATATCAAACGGTATTTTAACAGCATCAGCAATACATCTGTACAAGCGCTGCACCTGTTCACGCAACAGTTTATCATTAATGTCGATATCCGCATTTTCTTTGCCTTTTCTTTCAACGCCAAAAGCAAAACGTGCAATATCAGTTATTAGCGGTGACTGTACATATATTTTTTTATTTTTCCAATCCCAAGCATACCAGCAACATGTTTGATACCAGTTTTCTACTCTGTCCAAAAAATCAGATGCTTTTAGTTCATTGTAATAAACAACTGAGAGCCTGCCGGTCGTTGCCGCATCTAAAGAAGCTATAATAACATCGTCATTTGCCGGCAAATCATTGCGGCATCCAAGCATAGTGCGCTGCAAATTTTTTAAATAATCAACCTGATTATCTCCTACAGGCTGATTGTTTGGTTTTATTAAACTCATTCGTTTCGGTACAGTATTGCCTTTAGGGTTCCAGCAAATAAAAGTTCTGCCGCCGATAATAACGCCTTGGTCGCTTGCAACCCATTGCAATGCATTATGCGCCTTTTGTGAAGCATGATAGCCAACAGTCGCAGCCTGCCGTCCTTCTGTAAAACGTCCTCTAAAAGTAAAGCCGCTTGTATCATTGGCAGATATAAGTTTAGCGCCATAATTGGCGGCAACTATACCTTTTGGGTTACTTTCAAGGACAACATCCATATCGCCATCAAGCATGCATAAATCCATAGCATTATCTTTAATCTGGCTGTCATAATAATTTATATATGCTTCAAACAGACTCGTATCCATCCAGCAAGCAGTAACATTATTTTGTGAGTCTCCCAGTACACGCCAGCGCACCATAAATTTATCGCAGCCTTTAGGTTCTGCCGGTTCTCCTTGGTCATTTAAAACAATTATTTTATCAGCCGCTAAATCTTTTAAAATTGTGCCATTTTGCACATATTTTAAAACAGCAGCTGCTTTCGGATGACAGTACACAGATTCAGTCCACGCTTGAAGCTGTGAAATATAAGCATTATATTTATCTTCGTTTATTTTAATAAGATACCTTAACTGGTCAGATAACGGATGCGCCCTGTTATTATCCCCGGTTCTGCTGGCTGATTCTATCGTCGCAGGTATAATTGTTTTCTGTTCTTTCTTATCTACAAGAACAGCTCCTGCAAAATTACCACTTATATCTATACTAATTTCAATTTGTGCATTCTGCATTATATGCGATACCGGCAGCAACGCAGCATGCCCTTCTTCAGCAACACCGGCTTTAGCTGAAAAACAATTATAAGTTTCAAGTGCTTTTTGGAAAAGGCCCATTTAATACACCTCCCCAAATTCTTTCAAACCGATAAAATTATTATCCTGTTCAGAAAAAGTTTTCATCTCCATAGGACGCAGCTTTTTATACAGCGGGCACTTCTCCGGACGTAAAAAAGTTATAACGCCGTTTTGCATTTTAGGATACCAAAACCTTGCTGTCATAAAATTTTTGGTTTCTTCGGAGAATGCTTCATCAGCATAGGTAATACCATGATACATTAGACCAAAGGCCAGTTCCTGAATATTATCGTAATGCCCTTCTCCTTCACCGAATTTACACGGTACAACATAGCCCTGGCATTCGCGTGTTCCTAAAAAAATATCGCGCCGCCCGCCTTTTTCTATCATACGTTTAGCGATATTATGATGTTTATTTTCGTTACGGTCTCCGGCGAGTTCAGGTCTGTTTTCATTCCATTCAAAATGCGCCATTACCTGATATCGGCAGTTTTTTAAATAAGTGTAAAACGATAAATCATTACCACCGGTATATTTTATGGGTCTTATTCCTTTTACTTCTGTTTGAATAGGATTCAAAACCCTGACCTTATCAATGACCCAGGTGATCGTTGGTTTCCAATAGACAGATGATAAAATTCCTTTCAATGCTTCGTAAGTAGGTACCTGATAAGTACATTTTTCACCGCCAACTCTCATAACAGGGTCAGAAAACAAAGCATAATCACCAAACACTTCAAACTCAACTATATTAGGATGCATTTTTTCACCTCCAATTTTATCAAACCATTTGCAAAGGCAACTCACCCTGACTAAAATTTAACCCGGTTAAATCATCATAATAACCTTCCTGCAAAAAATATACACCGGCATTTTCCGCAAATATCAGCGCCCCCTGTTCTTCTAATTTTATTTTTTGATATTTAAACAACGATACCGTGTATAATTTGGCTTCTTTTAAAAGCTCTTTTAATTTTCCATAATCTCTATTGCCAATAGAAAAAATCTCCTGGATGATTTCTTTTCCTCTCTCGTAAGGAACAATTACATCAATAGAAGATTCGTCAAAAACTTCGAATAATCCTCCTGCCGTTTTTAACGCCTGATGCATAAAATATTTATTATATTCCGGAACTTTCTGTGCATCCACATTTTTATTACACGACATCAAATTCAATATACTATCGCGTTCAGACTCTACATAAAAATCGTGATAACCGGATTTTACGTTCTCATAAAGGCAGCTATAATATTCATTTATAGCTTTTTCGGACATTAAATCTCCATCATATTTTTCTTTGTTGTTTTTGTACTTAATTAACAAATTTGCAGATGCATTTTTAGCTTCTTCAATTTCAGACAAACCTCTCAAAAACTCACCTTTAAGGCGAACTATATATCCGGGCGCTAATCCGTCAAACTCTCTGTTTCTGTTTTCGCGCCCTATTGCCTGCACAATATTATCCATTCCCGCCAACAGACGAATTACCCTTGCAAACGATACATCTACCCCGGCTTCTATAACCTGAGTTGACACGCAGAATATTTTATTTTGTTTATTTTCCAATGCCTTTTGCAATTCTGCAATAGTTTTCTTTCTGTGTGCTGTGCACATGCCGGCAGAAATATGGAATGTTTTAACATTTGTTATCTTGCTGCTTATCATATTAAACATTACAGCCGCTTCATTTTTAGTATTACATACAAGCAGCAGGCTATTATTTTCTTCTAAAATTTCAGCAGCAAAATTAGTTAATTCAGTCTCATCCATCTCGCCTTTATCTTCAAGCTGTACTCTTTTAAAAACATCTGCTTGTTCTTTGGTAAGCGTAATTAAATCTTTTACGCCATTATCCAATGAATATTTTGTTTTTTCAAAGCACGGCTGTGTTGCAGAACATAAAATAATTGTAGTATTGCATATCTTCGCCAGAAAGTTTATAGCTAAATTAAACAGAGACAACATTTTGTTCGGAACAGTTTGTACTTCATCAATTACAATAATGCTGTTGCATAACGAATGCATACGTCTGATATTGGCAGACTTGCCTGTAAACAACGTATTAAGCAGCTGCACCATAGTAGTTATAATAACAGGCACATTCCACGATTCCATTAAAAGTTCCCGTTTATCCAATTCTTCGCTTTCTTCTGTTTCAATAACATTTGAATGATGCTCCAACACTATATCTTCGTTGTTTATATATTTATGAATAATACCGGCGTTCTGTTCGATAATCGAAAGCAATGGCATGGTAAAAATGATACGCTTTTTATTATGCTTTAGTGCATGATGCAAAGCATATCTTAAAGAAGTTAAGGTTTTTCCTGCTCCGGTTGGCAAATTAAGACGATATATCCCACTTTCTAAACTTGCTGCTTCAACGCATAAATCTGATATTTGTGACCGTGTTTTATTAATTGGCGTATCAGGTTTCAAATTGCCCAACTTTTCTTCAACATTTTTAATACAGCTTTTCCATACTTCCTGCATATTTCTTGCCGTTATTTCCGAAGTACCATTCATAAACCGAGCCGTATCACTTCTATCCGCTTCTATAATTGCCGAAAGAATAAGCCTTGTTAAAAAGCCGGTATAGAAAGTTAATTGTGTATTATATATATCATTAGCATTATTTTCAGCAAGACTCTCTATTGCATTAAAAACAGGCAACAATTCATTTTCAGCCTGCTCTAATAAATCATTAATTTCCTGCTCGCTGCTGCAGGAATTAAAAAACTCTTTTAACGCTTTATCATAATCAATATCATCTTTTTGAACACGTTTTGTAAAACCGTTATTACTTTTATCATCGACACAATCAAATAAACCGTGATGAGCTCCAACGGCATACGCAAGTATTTCTAAAACTATATCGCGAATTCCGTCCGGACACTCGGAATTATGTTTTTCCAACAAAAACCGTGCTCCTGCAAAGGTGTGGTTTACAGAACCGCGCTGCACTTTTTCGCCAGCGGCAGCTTTTTCAATATACTGTTTAAAAGCAACTGTACTTTTTCCAAGATCGTGGACTAATCCCGCAAGATAAGCAGTTTTTTCTAATCCAATATCTTTCAACAACAATGCAGCACCTTTAGCCACACCACGGCAGTGTTCTGAAACGGTTTGAATATATTCTACATTATCGTCTTTTCTAATATGTGCTGGAAAGATAATCATAATTCAACCTCCATACTTTTACTTTAATTACATTATAGTATCCGGCCAAGAATATGTCAACACAAATTAATAATATATTATCAAATGAGCAATTTATTCCAATTTCATTTGTAACAAAAAAAAACAAAAGATTATCTTGTATTTATCTTTCAACTAAGCTATTATAAATATGTCGCTATATAATTAAGTAGCGTGGATTGAAATATTTGTTAATGCTATTACTACGGAATAGTAAAAAAATAGTGCATTGCACATTTTGTGCAATGCACTATTTTTTATTTTATTTCTTCTCGGCAATTTCTTTTTGCAGCATGGCGATAAATTCGTCCTGTTTCATTGCGCCGATGTCGCCTTCGCCGCGGCGGCGTACCGCAACGGTGCCTTCTTCAACTTCCTTATCGCCGATAACGAGCATGTACGGTACTTTCTGCATCTGCGCTTCGCGGATTTTGTAACCGATTTTTTCGTTGCGGTCGTCCATGTGTACGCGCAGGCCCATATCAAACATTTTGTCATACAGTTTTTGTGCGTAGTCATGCTGTTTGTCGGTAATCGGCAGAATGCGTACCTGGCACGGAGCCAGCCATGCAGGGAACGCACCGGCATAGTTTTCAATCAAAATGCCGATGAAGCGTTCGATAGAACCGTAAACAACGCGGTGAATCATTACCGGACGGTGTTTCAGACCGTCTTCACCAGTGTAGGTCAAATCAAATTTTTCCGGCAGCAGCATATCCAGCTGGATAGTACCGCACTGCCAGGTACGGCCAATGCTGTCCGTCAGGTGGAAGTCAATCTTCGGTCCGTAGAATGCGCCGTCGCCTTCGTTAATGGTGTACGGCAGGCCGAAGTCATCCATTGCGGCTTTAAGGCCGTTAGTTGCTTTTTCCCACGTTTCGTCGTCGCCCATGCTGTCATCCGGACGGGTGGAAAGTTCTGCATGGTATTTCAAACCGAAGGTTGCATAAACTTCGTCAAACAGGTGGATGGTTTCCTGAATTACATCTTTAATCTGGTCGGTGGTCATAAAGATGTGCGCGTCGTCCTGTGTAAAGCAGCGTACACGGAACAGGCCGTGCAGCGCGCCGCTCAGTTCGTGGCGGTGTACAAGGCCAAGTTCGCCCACGCGCAGAGGCAGTTCGCGGTAGCTGTGCGGATGGGTACGGTAGTACAGCATGCCGCCCGGGCAGTTCATCGGTTTAATTGCAAAGTCTGCCTCGTCAATTTTGGTAAAGTACATGTTGTCGCGGTAATGGTCCCAGTGTCCGCTGCGTTCCCACAAGGTGCGGGAAAGAATCATCGGGGTCTGGATTTCGTAATAACCGTAACGGCGATGTACCTGGCGCCAGTAATCAATCAAAGTGTTTTTAATAATCATGCCGTTGGGATGGAAGAACGGGAAGCCCGGGCCTTCATCCTGAATGCTGAACAGGTCAAGCTCCTTGCCCAGTTTGCGGTGGTCGCGCTTGGCAGCTTCTTCCAGCATGTGCAGGTAAGCGTCAAGTTCTTCCTTGCTGGGGAACGCGGTGCCGTAAATACGCTGCAGCATTTTATTGTGTTCGTCGCCGCGCCAGTAAGCACCGGCAATGCTTTGCAGCTTAAATGCTTTAACCCTGCCGGTGGAAGGGCAGTGCGGGCCTGCGCACAAATCGGTAAAATCGCCCTGGGTGTAGGTGCTGATAACGGCATCCTCCGGCAAATCGTTAATCAGTTCAACTTTGTATTTTTCATTTTTGGCTTCAAACATTTTCAGCGCTTCCGCACGCGGGATTTCAGCCCTTACGAGAGGAATGTTGGCTTTGATGATTTTTGCCATTTCCTTTTCGATAGCGGCGAGGTCTTCCGGAGTGAAAACGTGCTCGCTGTCAAGGTCGTAATAAAAACCGTTGGCAATGGCAGGACCGATGGCGAATTTAACGTCCGGGAACAGGTGCTGGATTGCCTGCGCCATAACGTGCGCCGCAGTGTGGCGGATGGCATGCAAACCTTCTTCGCTTTCCGGAACTACAAATTCTACACTGGCATCATGCGTCAGTTTATCGGACAAATCCTTATTGTCCCCATCTACAACGGCAAGCAAAGCCTGCTTCCCCAGTTTTTGCGATAAGCTTTTGGCAACTTCAAGCAGGGTTACGCCATCTTCGTATTCCCTTACGCTGCCGTCTTTTAAAGTAACTTTTACCATAATTTTACCTCCTGAAAAAAATAAAAACTCCATCCCTCGCAAAGGGACGGAGTAATCCGCGGTTCCACCCTGATTGGCTGCATAGCAGCCCTCTTAGTTAACCGTTAACGCCGGTATACGATGCCGCCTACTGTAATTTCGGGGCATAGTTTGAAGGTGGTCTGGCTGTTTACCGTACCAAGCTACTCTCAGCCGCGGCAGCTTTTTCTGTAAGGCCTGCGCAAACGCCTTTTCCTTCGCATTACTGATAAAATATCAAATTATGTTTATATTATAAGCACCTGCGCGCCGCTTGTCAAATCCCCGGCAAATAATTTTTATTAAAACTGGAAAAAACCGGCAATTCAACTTATAATATATAAGGTAATGTAAAATTACTGACGGAGATGATTGAATGAAATTAAATTTATATAAAGCCGCCGCGCGGATTTTTATGGCGGCGCTGTTTGTGTGCCTGCTGATGCCGGGCGCACAGGCCAGGGAAAAATATAAAGCTACGTTTATTTATATCCCGCTGGACGACAGGCCGGTTACTTACACCTACCCTGTTGCCAATTTGGAAGCGGCAGGCTATGAAGTATTGACGCCGCCGCAAAAATATCTGGCTTCCGCCAACCGCAACGGTGACCCGGATAAAATCTGGGAATGGCTGATGGAAAACGCGCCCGACGCCGATGCGGCAATTATCAGCAGCGATGCGCTGATTTACGGCGGGCTGGTTGCCAGCCGCACCCATTTTTACGACGATACGACTTTGCAAAGCCGCGTACAGCGTTTGGAACTGCTGCGCGAAAAGCTGCCGATGCCGCTGTATGTGTACAGCACTTTAATGCGCACGCCGCGTGCCAGCTTCGGCAATGTGGAGCCGCCCTATTACAGCGAAATCGGACCGGCCATTTTCCGTTATTCCGAACTGGTCGATAAAGAGGACTTCACCGGTCTGAATATCCGCGAAAGCCTGACCAAAAAAGCGTTAAAAAATAATCTGCCCGAACAGGATTTAAACGACTGGCTGCAAAGGCGCATTAAAAATTACAACGTCAACAAATCGCTGACGGAGCTAGCAGGCAAATACCGTTTCCATTATCTTGCCATCGGCAAGGATGATAACGCGCCGCTGTCGGCAACGCATATGGAAGCACGTCACATCAAGCGCGAGGCTTTTGCGCTTTCACAGCAGATTTTTCAGATTCTGCCGGGTGTTGACCAGCTTGGCATGCTGCTTTTGACCCGCGCCGTTAACGAAATGAACAACGCTCACCCGCTGGTTTACACCTATTACGCCGAAGGCAGCGGGCGCATGACCGTGCCGCAGTATTCCGACAGCACGCTGGGCGAATCCGTGCCGCAACAGATACTTGCCGCCGACGCACGCGCCACAGCGGATATTACCAAAGCTGATTTTGTGCTGGCAGTGAACACTCCTAAAGACGGCGTAATGCTGGACAGTACCGCGCCGAGCAATCAGTTCTTTGCTTCGATACCCGATAAAAAATCCATCAGCCAGCTGGAAGGCTACTTTGCCAGAGGCTATAAAGTTTCGCTGGCGGACGTTGCGTATTCCAACGGTGCGGATAACGGCTTTATGAATGAGTTTGCCAAGCGCGGCAACTTACAGAAGCTGACTGCCTACAACGGCTGGAACACCGCCGACAACACCATCGGCTTTGCCATTGCGCAGGGCGTTTTAGCGCCGCAGATAAGTGCGGAAGATAACGCAAAACTTATGCAGCAGCGCCTTGTGGACGACTGGTTCTACCAATCCAATGCACGCCGCGACGCGACGGATTATCTTGAAAAGAACAACCACAGCGCCGCCGTTTACAAACTCGGCTCCATGAAAAAGCCTGTCGCTTCCATTGCGCAGGATACCTGCAACACGCTGGCGCGCAAATATGATTTTACCCGCGATTTTAAATTTAAAATCGGCTTTCCGTGGGACAGGCTATTTGAAATCAGCGTAACGCCCACAAACAAAAAATAACGCAGACAGCAAATAACCCCAAATCCATTACGGATTCGGGGTTATTTTTTATTTTAAACATCAATTTATTTGGCAAAATTTTTCTCTTTGTACGGGCATAAATCCAGAAGCACACATTCGCTGCACAGCGGCTTGCGCGCCTTGCAGATTTTGCGGCCGTGCCAGATAAGCCAGTGGTGCGCGTCGCTCCATTTATCCATCGGGATGGCTTTTTGCAGTTCCTTTTCCGTAGCCAGCGGGTCTGCGCCTTTAGCCAGCCCCAAACGGTGAGAAACGCGGAACACATGTGTATCCACAGCGATAGCGGGCACGTTGTAGATGATGCTGGCAATGACGTTAGCAGTTTTTTTGCCAACGCCCGGCAGCGTCATCAGCTTTTCAACCGTGTCGGGCACAGTGCTGTCATATTCCTGCACCAGCATGTGGCAGGTTGCCAGCAAATTTTTCGCCTTGGCGCGGAACAGGCCGCAGTCGCGAATTTCGTTTTCCAGTTCTTCCTGCGTCAGCGCGCCCATTTTCTCCGGCGTGTTGTATTTGGGGAAGATGCGCGCCGTTATTTTGTTGACGCGCTCATCCGTACACTGGGCGGACATAATTACCGCCACCAAAAGTTCAAACGGGCTGTTATAGTTTAACGCGATTTTAGTATCCTTGTAGGTTTCTTCCAGAACCTTTAAAATTTCTTCACGCTGCTGTTTGCGCATCAGTTCGTCAGACTCCTTACCGGCGCAGGTATTCTGCCGCCGCGGGCGATGAATACGTCCGGTTTAAATTTGCTTACGCCGATAACAGGCGCATAACCCAGAAGACCGCCAAACTCTACCCTGTCGCCGACGTTTTTGCCGGGCACGGGCACAAGGCGCACAGCCGTGGTTTTATTGTTAATCATGCCGATGGCAGCCTCGTCCGCGATAATGGCGGAGATGGTCTGCGCAGTGATATCGCCGGGCACGGCAATCATATCAAGGCCTACGGAGCAAACGCAGGTCATGGCTTCCAGTTTTTCCAGCGTCAGGCTGCCGCGTTCAACAGCGGCAATCATGCCTGCGTCCTCGCTGACGGGAATGAACGCACCGCTTAAACCGCCGACGTAGCTGGACGCCATCAGGCCGCCTTTTTTAACCGCGTCGTTAAGCATTGCAAGTGCAGCTGTTGTACCAGGGCCGCCGGTACTTTCAAGGCCGATTTCTTCAAGAATGTGGGCAACACTGTCGCCAATGGCAGGCGTCGGCGCAAGCGAAAGGTCGATAATGCCGAACTGCGTATTTAAGCGGCGTGCTGCCTCCTGCGCAACCAGCTGGCCGACGCGGGTAATTTTAAACGCCGTCTTTTTAATCGTTTCGGCAACGGTGCCTACATCTTCGCCGCGCACAGCTTCCAGCGCGTGTTTAACTACGCCCGGGCCGCTGACGCCGACGTTAATAACGCTTTCCGGTTCGGTTACACCGTGGAACGCGCCCGCCATAAACGGGTTATCCTGCACGGCATTGCAGAAAATTACCAGCTTGGCGCAGCCGATAGCATCGCGGTCTGCCGTAAGGTCAGCCGTCTGTTTGACGATGCGTCCCATTTCGGCAACGGCATCCATGTTGATGCCGCATTTTGTAGAACCTACGCTGACGGACGAGCAAACAATCTGCGTTTCTGCCAATGCTTCCGGAATGGATGCAATCAGCTTGCGGTCGCCGTTGGTATAGCCTTTATCCACCAGCGCGGAAAAGCCGCCGACAAAGTCAACGCCGATAGTGCGTCCAGCTTCGTCCAACGCTTTCGCCAACGGTACATAGCTTTCGGCGTCGCAGCTTTCGCCCACAATGGCGATTGGCGTAACGGATACGCGCTTGTTGATGATTGGCACGCCGAGTTCGGTTTCCAGTTCCTGCCCAACTTTAACAAGGTTCTCTGCCTTTTTGGTAATTTTATCGTAAATTTTCTGCGCCGTTACCTTAATATCTGGGTGTGCGCAGTCACGCAGGCTGATGCCCATGGTAATGGTGCGCACATCAAGATTATTTTCGGTAATCATGCGCGTGGTTTCTAAAACGTCTTTAATTTCAAACATAGGCGGCCTCCTAAATACGGTGCATAGCCGTAAAAATTTCTTCGCTCTGCACGCGGATTTCCACGCCTATTTCATTGCCAAGCGCAGTAAACACATCTTTTAATTTATCAAGCTGCAAATCGGCTTTTTCCATATTGGCAATAAGTACCATGTTAAAAAAGCCATCCATAATATTCTGGTTAATATTAAGGATATTAATGTTATGCTCTGCCAGTACATTGCTGGCACGTGCAATAATACCTACTCTGTCTTTACCTACAATTGTTACAACTATGCGCATTTTTGTTCCTCCTCTTAAGGGACCTTAAAATTATAAATATGTTATATTTTACCATAAAATGAGTGGTAAGTGTTCAATTTTCCAAAAATATTAATTATCTTTGTACACTCGTACGCAGTTGTATGGCTTCGGCAATATGCGCCGCTTTTATAGCTGCGCTGCCTTCAAGGTCGGCAATGGTGCGCGCCACTTTAACAATGCGGTCATGCGTGCGGGCGCTGAGCCCAAGCGCGGTAAAGTATTTGCCAAGCATGGCTTCGGCCTGCGGCTGCATTTTGCAGAATTCGTTAAGCTGCTTTTTGTTCATCTGCGCGTTGCAGTGTACGCCGCTGCCTTCAAACCGCTTACGCTGGATATCGCGTGCCTTCACCACGCGGCTGCGGATTTGCGCCGAACTTTCACCGGCGGCTTTATCTTTTAAATCGTCATATTCCAGACGCGGCACGCTGACCTGAATGTCGATACGGTCCAGCAGCGGGCCGGAAATTTTACGGTTGTAGCGTTCTATCTCATGCGGCTTGCAGCTGCACTCATGCACTTTATCACGTGTGCCGTTCCAACCGCAGGGGCACGGGTTCTGTGCGCTTATGAGGATTATATTCGCTGGAAAAGACATGCTTGCCTGCACGCGGCTGATTGTCACCACGCCGTCCTCTAACGGCTGGCGCAGAACTTCCAGCGTAGCGCGCGAAAACTCCGGCAGCTCGTCCAAAAACAGTACGCCGTTGTGCGCCAGTGTTACTTCGCCGGGGCGCGGTATGCTGCCGCCGCCAATCAGCGCGCTGGCAGATACGGTATGGTGCGGGCTGCGGAACGGACGCTCCAGCACGATTTGCTTTTTGCCGTTCAGCAAACCGGCGATGCTGTAAATTTTGGTAACTTCCAGAATTTCATCCTCCGTCATCGGAGGCAAAATAGTAGGCAAACGGCGTGCCAGCATTGTTTTGCCGCTGCCGGGCGCGCCTACCATTAACACGTTGTGCCCGCCTGCCGCCGCAATTTCCAGCGCACGCTTAACCACCTGCTGGCCGCGCACTTCGGCAAAGTCAACATCGTAAGCGTTAACACAGTCTGCGTTCAACTGCGTTTTGGGCAGCTTCGGCAAACGCTCCTGCCCCTTCAAATGGCTAACCATCTCACCAAGATTTTGCGGCGTGTAAACGTCAATGCCATCTACCAGTTCACCCTCACTGGCATTGCCCTGCGGAATGTAAATCTCGCGCCAGCCGTGTTCTTTGGCGTATAAAATCATCGGCAAAACGCCCGTTACCTGGCGGATGCTGCCGTCAAGAGCCAGCTCGCCCACAAAAATTTTGCCGCTTGTTTCCTCCTGCATCAGGCTGCCCGCCGCCGTTAAAATACCCACGGCAATCGGCAAATCAAGGCTGCTGCCGTCCTTGCGCAAATCGGCAGGTGCAAGGTTTACCGTAATGCGCGTCATCGGAAAGATTAGCCCCGAATTTTTCAGCGCCGCCTTTACACGCTCACGCGATTCCTTTACCGCCGTATCCGGCAGCCCGACTATGTCAAAGCCTGGCAATCCGTTGGAAATATCCACCTCAACAGTAATTTCTTCGCCGTTAATACCACAAACAGTTTCGCCATACGTTTTCGCGTACATAAAAACCCCCTAAAAACAATTTGGCAGATGGCGCAGTTTTGCCTTGCCGTCATCTGCTAAAATTTCTATTACATCAAAGCTTATGTTGTTGTAGCCCCCGTGCTGCTGCAGGTAGTGCAGCGCCGTGGTGCGTATCTTCTGCTGCTTGGCATAAGTAACCGCCATGCCCGGCGTGCCGAAACGCAGGTTGTGCCGCGTTTTAACCTCCACAAATGCCAACGTGCCGCCCTTAACGGCGATAACGTCAATTTCGCCCCAGCGGCAGCGGTAATTGCGGTCAATCACTTTGTAACCGTGCCGTTCTAAATACGCGCAGGCTGCGTCCTCACCGCGCCGTCCAAAATCGCCGCGCTTATCAGCCATTGGCTTCTTCCGGCAGGCGGATTAATTTATTGGGCACATGTTCCGCTTCCGGCAGATTCATGCTTTTAACAGGCTCGTAGCTGCGGCGGTGCCAGCAGGTTGCGCCATGTTCCAAAATTGCCTGCATGTGTGCGCCGCTGCCGTAGCCTTTGTTGTGCTCCCAGCCGTACTGCGGGTATTGCTGCGCCAGCTTGTCCATCATACGGTCACGCGTTACCTTGGCAATAACGGAAGCCGCCGCAATCGAAGCGCTCAATGCGTCGCCGTGAATGACGGAATACGTTTTTATGCCCTCTGCCTGCACCGGCATCGCATCAATAAACGCCGCCTGCGGACGGATTTTTAAATTTTCCAGCACCTGTGCCATGCCCTCCTGCGTGGCACGGTAAATATTCAGGCGGTCGATGTTGTACACACTGACGATATTTACCGATACTGCCAGCGCCTTTGCCAGAATTTCATCGTAAAGCTGCCCGCGTTTGGCGGCTGTCAGCTTTTTGGAATCGTTCAGGCCTTTGATAAACACGTCCGGCGGCAAAATAACCGCACCGATAACCATCGGCCCTGCGAGCGGCCCGCGCCCTGCTTCATCCACACCGGCAACATACTGCGCGCCGCTTTCATAGCACTGCTTTTCGTACAGCAGCATTTTTGCAAAACGCTCACGCTCCGCCGCTTCCGCCTGCTGCTTTTTGTAATACGCCGCCAACAGCTTCTGCACGCCGCTGCGCTCATCTTGCGCCAGCTCTGCCAAAAGCTTGTCACTCGGGTTATTATTAAGTGCTTCTTTAATTTCTGCAATTTTCACGTCAACAGCTCCTCAAACAAAAAGCCGCTTAAAGCGGCTTTTATTATTTATCGGGTTCATCTAAAGTTACTCTGCCAATCTTGCCGCTGCGGAAATCGCGCAGCACCAGCTGAATTACCTTGTCGATATCCAGCTGCCCGCCGCCCTTTAAGCAGCCGCGGCTGACGGCAATTTTTTCAAAAACCTCGCGCACGGCAGCGCCCGGTTCAAAATCAATCGCGTATTTTTCCTTTAACAATTCCGGGTAATCCACAATCAATTTTTCCGTCAAAAGCTCCGTTGCCTGCTCGCGGTCATAAACTTCTTCCTTAATCGCGCCGGTAAGCGCAAGGTTTAAGCCAATCTGCGGGTCGTCAAACTTCGGCCACAGCACACCCGGCGTGTCTAAAAGCTCCAGCCCTTTGGCGATGGTAACCCACTGCTGCCCGCGCGTAACGCCCGGCTTATCGGCAGCCATAACCTTGTTTTTGCCTACAAGGCGGTTAATCAGTGTCGATTTGCCGACATTCGGTATGCCGACAATCATCACGCGGATAGAGCGGTTTTTAACGCCGCGTTTCAGCCATTTATCCAGCACCGGCTGCGCAGCCTTCTGCACTTCGCTTACAAGCTGCTTAACGCCTTTGCCGGTGTTGCAGTCCACAGTACAAACAGGCAAACCGTTATTTTTAAAGGTAGTTTTCCACGCTTCCGTTTTGGCTGGGTCGGCCATGTCAACCTTGTTCAGCGCAATAATTTTCGGCTTCTGCCCCAGCAGCTGAATCAGCATCGGGTTGGTGCTGCTGCGCGGCACACGCGCGTCCAGCATTTCCACCACAACGTCAACCAGCTTAATCTGCTGCTCCATCATGCGCTTGGCTTTGGTCATGTGACCCGGAAACCACTGTATTTTAAAATCCATTGACTACACCTTCCATCAGGGCAGCATGCGCCATCTGTCAACCGGCCAGAACGCCAGGCTGGCCTTGCCCTTTACCAGATCCAGCGGCACAAAGCCGACATCGGCAAAGCGGCTGTCCTCGCTGTTATTTCTGTTGTCGCCCAGCACAAAAATATGCCCGTCCGGCACAACGGATTTTCTGTAATCGGACATGTTCGGCCCTTTGGGGTCTTCCTTCCAGACATAGTTTTCTTCAATTTCCGTACCGTTTACCAGCACCTTGCCGTTGCGCATTTCCACCGTGTCACCGGCCGTCGCGATAACGCGCTTGATAAAGTCGCGGCTTTCATCCTTGGGGTAACGGAACACGATAATTTCGCCCTTCTGCGGGTCGTTAACAAAATAAGTAAACTTGTTTACCAGAAGGCGCTCATGGTTTACCAGCGTCGGGTACATGGAAGAACCTTCAACCATATAAGGCTCTACAATAAAAGTCCTGATGCAGAACGCCAGTGCCACCGCCACGATAATTGAAACAAGCCAGTCGCTGACCGTGTCCTGCCAGGTAGTTTTCTGTTTGGATGCCATTTTATATTCTCTCCTTTTTTATGCCGTTTTAAACAGCTTTGCAAACATTACTTGTCCATACTTTTTTATACTAACAAACATTGCCGTTTTTGTCCATACTGTTCACGCTTTTGCCACATAAAAAATTATAGTAATGTTAACGGTTTTACTTGCAAAAACAGGGGTTTTTGTTGTAAAATTTTTTTGTTGCGCTGTGCGTTTTTTGTTGTAAAATTTACACAACGGCCTGCTTCAGGGCAGGATTTTCAAACAAAACAGCCAATATATTAATATTGTACATTTTTCTATATGTAAATTTAACATTTTACCGGTTAAAGGAGCATGAAGCATGATGAACCAGATTAGCATTGCCGTTATCGGCAGCTGCAATATCGACGTTGTTGTCGAAGCGCCGAAACGCCCGCTGGCAGGCGAAACCATTTTAGGCAGCCGCCTGATTATCGCGCAGGGCGGCAAGGGCGCCAATCAGGCCGTAGCCGCTGCACGCTTGGGCGCAAAAGTATATATGGTAGGCTGCGTCGGCGACGACGATTACGGCCGTTCCGTACTGAAAAATTTTGAAGCCAACGGCGTCAACAGTGATTACGTTAAAACCGTTGAAGGCGTAACCACCGGCACGGCGCATATTACACTGGCCGAAGGCGATAACAGCATTATCGTCATCAAAGGCGCCAACGATCTGGTAACGCCGGCGCTTATCGACGAAGCGTGGCCGCAGATTGCCAAATGCGATATGGTTATGCTGCAGCATGAAATACCGGCTGAAACAATCGCGTATGCGCTGAAAAAATGCAGGGAAGCAGGCGTTAAAGCCCTGCTGAACCCGGCACCGGTGCTGGAAGGCGCAAGAGACTGGGCACAGGACGCAGCTTTTGTAACGCCCAACGAACACGAAGCACAGGCACTGTTCCCCGGCAAAACCACCGAACAGATTTTGCTGGAAAACGAAGGCCGCCTGCTGATGACCCTTGGCAGCAAGGGCGTCGCTTACGCGGAAAACGGCGTTATCAACACCGTGCCTGCCTTTAAGGTTGAAGCAGTTGACACCACCGGCGCAGGCGACACTTTCAACAGTGCTTTCGCCGTTGCACGCGCTTGCGGCAAAACCATGTCCGAAAGCATTACTTTTGCCAATGCGGCAGCCGCCTTATCCGTACAAAAAATTGGCGCACAGGGCGGAATGCCTTATTTAGATGAAGTGGAAGGGATGTTGTCCGAATGCAGAAAATAGGAATTTTAAACAGCGAAATTGCCAAAGTACTGGCTGATATGGGCCATACCGATACCATTGTTATCGGCGACTGCGGCCTGCCGGTGCCCGCTGGCGTAAAAAAGATTGACCTTGCTTTAAAACTGGGCACTCCCCGCTTTTTGGAAGTTGTGGAAGAACTGGTTAAATATATGGAAATCGAAAAAATCCACGTTGCTGCCGAAATGCAGAGCAAAAACGAAGCCTGCTGGCAGGAAATGCACAGACTGTTCGGCGACAAGGAATGGATTGTTACCGACCATGAGCATTTCAAACAGGCTACCAGAACTGCCAAAGCAGTTATCCGCACCGGCGAAACTACGCCGTTTGCCAACGTTATTTTACATTCCGGCGTAATATTCTGATAAAAGGAGCAAGTCAGCTATGGAAATTGCCATGCAAGGTATTTCAAAAGCCTTCGGCACCAATCAGGTCCTGCGCGGGGTTGATTTCACGCTGCATTCCGGTGAAATCCACGCGCTGATGGGCGAAAACGGCGCCGGCAAATCAACGCTGATGAACATTCTTACCGGCATACACAAAGCCGATGCCGGCAAAATCACCGTTGATGGGCAGGAAGTACATTTTAAAAACGCACGCGACGCCGAAAACCACGGCATCGCCTTTATCCATCAGGAACTGAATATCTGGCCCAACCTTTCAATTCTGGAAAACCTGTTTTTAATGAAGCAGATTACCAACTCCTTCGGTATGCTGGACACCAAAAAAATGCGTAAGCTGGCCGAAGAAAAATGCGCCCAGATCGGCATTGAGCTGCCGCTGGACGCAGAAGCGGGCGAATGCAGCGTTGGCCAGCAGCAGATGACGGAAATTATCCGCAACCTGATGCTGGATGCCAAGGTCGTAATTATGGACGAACCGACCGCGGCGCTGACCGAACGCGAAACAGCCAAACTGTTTGAAGTTATGCACGCCTTAAAGGACAAGGGCGTGGCGATTGTTTATATCTCCCACCGCATGGAGGAAGTATTTACGCACTGCGACACCATCACCGTAATGCGCGACGGGCACTCCATCAGCTGCCGCCCGACGCGCAGCACCACAATGGAAGCCGTTGTACAGGACATGGTAGGCCGCGCGATTACCGAATACTACCCCGGGCGCACAACAACGCCGGGCGAGGTTGTGCTGGAAGTTAAAAACATGTGCCAGCCGGGCGTGTTCGACCATGTATCCTTCAACCTGCGCAAGGGCGAAATTTTGGGCGTTGCCGGACTGATGGGCGCAGGGCGCACAGAAATTATGCGCGCGCTGTTCGGCATTGACGGCTGCCAGCAGGGCGAGATTTACTTGCACGGCGAAAAAGTCACCATCAAAAAGCCGGAGGACGCCATCAAGGCAGGCATCGGTTTTATTACCGAAAACCGCAAAACAGAAGGGCTGATTCTGGATTTTTCCATTCTGAAAAACATTGCCCTGCCCAGCGTCGATACTTTCGCTACCAAAGCAGTTATCAACGATAAAAAAGAGTATGATTTTTCCAATGACCTGTCGCACAAGCTCGGCGTTAAAACTGCCAGCATCCAGCTGCCTGCGGGCGCGCTCAGCGGCGGCAACCAGCAGAAGGTCGTTATCGCCAAATGGATTGGCATGCACCCGTCCATAATCATCATGGACGAGCCTACACGCGGTATCGACGTCGGCGCCAAGCGCGATATTTACGATTTGATGAACGAGCTGACGGCGCAGGGCGTTTCCATCATCATGGTAAGCTCCGATTTGCCGGAAGTTATCGGCATGAGCGACCGCGTACTGGTTGTGCATGAAGGCAAAATCGCCGGGGAAATCCCGCACGAAGAAGCCACCCAGGAAAATATCATCACCCTTGCAACAGGAGGAATATAACAGATGAACGTTTCTGCCTTAGTTAGAAAAATGGGCCCGTTAATCGGGTTAATCGTACTTTTTGTCGTTATCTCTGCTTTAAACAGCAGCTTTATCGACCCGTCCAACTTAAAAAACCTGCTGCGCCAGGTTTCCATTAACGCGCTGATTTCCTTCGGTATGACCTTCGTCATCCTCACCGGCGGCATCGACCTTTCAGTCGGCAGCACGCTGGCGCTTTCCAGCGCGGTTATGGCCAGCTTCATTAAAGGCGGCATGGACCCGATTCTGGGCATCCTCGTTTCCGCCATTATCGGCCTGATTCTTGGCACCATCAACGGCGTGGTAATTTCTTACGGCAGGGTTGCACCGTTCATCGCCACTCTGGCAACGATGACCATTTTCCGCGGTTTAACGCTGGTTTACACCGACGGCAATCCTATCAGCAGCCTTACCGACGACCCGCTGTTCCATATGTTCGGCCAGGGATATTTTGCTGGTATTCCTGTACCGGCAGTTGTAATGCTGCTGGCGTTTGCAGTATGCTGGTTCATCCTTAACAAAACGCCTCTTGGGCGTAAAACCTACGCCGTCGGCGGCAACGAAAAGGTATCCTTCATCGCCGGCATTAAAATTGAACGCATTAAAATTTTTGCCTACGCCATCACCGGTTTGTTCTGCGCGCTGGCAGGCTCCATTTTAACCTCGCGCCTTAACTCCGCACAGCCTACCGCAGGCACCGGCTACGAGCTTGACGCCATTGCGGCGGTAGTTCTCGGCGGCACCAGCCTTTCCGGCGGTAAAGGCCGCATTTTGGGCACGCTCATCGGCGTACTGATTATCGGTACGCTGAACAACGGCCTGAACATTCTTAACGTATCCAGTTTCTACCAGCAAGTTGTCAAAGGTATTGTTATTCTGCTTGCAGTCCTCATGGACCGCAAAAAATCATAGGAGGTTATGTTTTAAATGAAAAAAACTTTATTAGCCGTTATGGCAGTCCTGATGATGTCGGTAATGCTGATTGCCGGCTGCAGCTCCGGAGAAGAAGCAGCTCCGGCTGCTAAAAAAGACGGTGCAACCACCATCGGTTTCTCCATCTCCACTTTAAACAACCCGTTCTTCGTATCCGTTAAAGACGGCGTTGAAGCCAAAGCCAAAGAGCTTGGCGTTAACGTAAAAATCGTTGATGCACAGAACGACCCGGCAAAACAGGCTAACGACGTTGCCGACCTGCTGCAGCAGGGTGTTACCGTTCTTCTGGTAAACCCGGTTGACTCCGCTGCCATTTCCACTTCCGTTGAAGCTGCCAATAAAGCAAATATCCCTGTAATTGCCCTTGACCGCACCGCCGACAAAGGCACCCTTGCTTCCCTCGTTGCTTCCGATAACGTAAAAGGCGGTGAAATGGCTGCCGAATACATCATCAACAAACTGGGCGAAGGCGTTAAAGTTGCCGAACTCGAAGGCATCCCCGGCGCTTCCGCAACCCGTGAACGCGGCGAAGGCTTCCACAAAGTTGCCGACCAGAAATTAAACGTTGTTGCAAAACAATCCGCTGATTTCGACCGCACCAAAGGCCTGACCGTTGCTGAAAATATGCTGCAGGCTAACCCGGACATTCAGGCAATTTTTGCCCAGAACGATGAAATGGCTCTCGGCGCTATCGAAGCATCCAAAAGCGCAGGCAAACAAATCTTCATCGTTGGCTTTGATGGCACCGACGACGGCATTAAAGCAGTTGAAAACGGCACCATGGCAGCTACCATTGCCCAGCAGCCCGAACTGATGGGCCAGCAGGGTGTAGAAGCCGCTGTTAAACTGGCTAAAGGCGAAAAAATCGAAGCTAAAATCGCTGTTCCTCTTAAACTCGTAGAGAAAAAATAATTAACCTTCCTTTGACAAATTGCGTATAAAAAAATCCCGCTCCAAAAGAGCGGGATTTTTATTTTGCGGTTAAAACATAATGTCGCCCGGTTCGTAATCCACCGTGGTTTTTACAAAGGCAATCTCGTTGCAGTACGGGTACTGCGGGCAGTATACACATTCCTTCCACACCTTCTGCGGCAGCTTTTCCTTGGCGGTTTCAATGTAATCGCACTTGGCAAAAAAGCCCGGCTGGTAAGTAAGGGTGAAAAACATTTTTACGCCGCGTTCCATGCCCTCTTTTTCCAAAAGGTGCACAATGTTGCGGCCAATGCCCGTGCCCTTGCGCTCCGGGTCAATCGCCAGCGAGCGTATTTCTGCAAGGCGGTCCCACACAAAATGCAGCGCCCCGCAGCCGACAAGGCGGTTGTTTTCAATCGCCACGATATAATCGCGCAGGTTTTCGTAAATAGCGTTGCGCGCGCGCGGCAGCATCAAGCCTTCGTGCGCATAATCATTCAGCAATTTATGAATATTTTCAACATCGTCAAAAGTTGCCTGACGGTAAGTAATCATGCACATTGCCCCCTCAAATAACTGTTAAGCCTAATCCTAACACTCATTTAATAAAAATGCAATAGTTTTGTGCATTTTACAAAAAATTTTTCCGTCCCCTGAAGGGGATTTTTGCTTAAGAAATGATGATTGGGTTCGTTAATTAAAACGGCTTCCGTCCCTGCAATCAAGGTAAAAAGTTTATAAACACGCCGCCCATGCCCAGCGCCGTTTTTATGCCGATACCGGCATATTCTGCGTAAGCAAGCATCAATGCGGCAATCCGGTTCTGCGCTTCCGTGCCGCGCAGCAAAAGCGTGTAGCACCCCTTAAAAGCATCTATCGGCGCGCCGCCGACGGAATACTGCTGTAAGGAAAGGTTGTAGCCGATAACCTTTACGGCATCCGCCAGATGCTGCTCCAGATTTTCTTCCTCCAGCACCAGCCCGCCGCTGTATGCGTTCCAGCGTTTTAACAGGCTGCGGAAGATGTAGGCATTATCGGGATAGATTTTGTAAGCGCCGTAAGCTTTAAAGGACGCAGGCGTTACAAAAGTAACTTCCGCCTTGCGCGGAGGCTGCTCCGTAAAAAACTGCTGCGCCATGGCGGCATAATCATCTTCTTTGACAGGCTGCGGTTTACTTAATTGTACCACATATCCCTTTTGCTTTAAACATAAATTTTGCGGCATGGCAGCAAGCGCATGGTTAAGTTCTGCCGCCGCTTCCCCGTTAAGCACAGCCAAACGCCACACCGCACGCTCCGCCTGCTTATCGTAATACACAAACTGGCTGAAAGGGCGCACGCCCGCCCTGTGCATGGCAGCGGCAAAATCTTCGTGCGCATATTCCATCAACGCGCCATGCAGCACGCTGCCCATGCTTGGGTGCAGGCGCTGACCTTCCGGCAGCGTTAAAGCAATTTCCATAATCTGCGGCATGGCTTATTCCTCCATTACGGTGCAAACGCCCATCAGACCTGCGCCCTTCTGCGTACGCACCGTCTGCAAGGCACGCGGCGCGGTAAACCTGTCAAGCTGCAAATGCGCATGCTTGTAAAAATTGTTATGCAAAATAAGCGCCGCCGCTGCACGGTATGCTTTGGCATCCGGTGCTAACGCCGCCAGCAGCGTTTTGCTTAAAAAGCCGCTGCCGCTGCCTAACAGCAGGTTGGCTTTGTCAGCACCGGCAAATTCGTGTTTCAGTGCCGCGCCAAAAATGTTTTTATTCATGCTCAATACAAATTCCGTAAAATCCTGCTGGCGTTTCAGCAGCTCCGTTACCGACTGAATACCGGTGCCGCTGAACACGGCTTTATCCAGCGTAATGCTGAAATGCTGTTTTGCGCCCTGCGGCAGGCATTCGCGGAACAGGTTAAGGTTTTTGTTTTTGACCTGACCGGTTTTGTTGATGTACACGGCTTCACGCTTCTGTACCACTACCGGCACAATATCGCCGCTTCCGTAAGCGTCGCTGACGGATAGTCCCTTCATAATGCTGCAGTTCATGCCTGCCTGCGGCAAAAGCTCGCTGCTCTGTTCACCCTTAGGTATTTCCAGTCGGTGCAGCAGCGTAACCTCCAGCTTCTGCGCCAGCCGCGACAAAGCTGCGTTTTTATCGCGCACACGCTTATCGCTTAAAAGGCGCGTCACTTCGTCCCACGCCTGTGCGCGCAGCCTGTCCTCCTGCAAAAGCAGGCTGAACAAAAGCCCCGTGCGCAGTGCGCCTTTAATGCTGCTGCCCGGTATGTACGGCTGGCCGTCAACGGAATGGACCGTGCGCACAATTTCCGTCAGGCGCATTTTGTTGGCAGCGATAACCTCCGGCAGCACTGCTACATCGGCGTATTCCGTTACTGCTCCGCCCAAAGCGTCAATATCGTACCCTTTGGCAAGCAGCCATTCGCACAAAGTACCGGCGCGCATTTTGGTTTTAATCAGTTCTTCAAACTCCGGCAGCAGGTTGTTTTCAAACAAAAACTTAACCCACAGGCGTTCGTTCAAAAAATATACGCGCTGCGTCCTTGCGTCGTACAGGTACTGATAGCTGTACACCGTGCCCACCTCGTCGGTGATATGCACCGGGCTGAGGCAGGTTATAACCAATTTTTTATATTCAAAATTACTGATACTCATACAGGCAACCCCATATACAAAGCCTTGCCGTAGCGGTAAACCGGGTGCCCCGCGCCCGCCGCAAATTCCAGCACCTGCCCGTCAATCCTCTGGGCAAAGCAGGCTCCGGCTTTTATCATATACACGCTGCTGCGTTTTTCGTAGCCGCCGGTTTCGCTGTTATAAACAAAACCGCTGCGCCGCATAAGGCTGAACGCGCCCTGCTTAACGGCGTCAAGCTGCTGCGCAACCGGGCACAGGATGGAAAGCGTCATCTGCAAGCTGCTGGCGTTATTGTTAAGCAGCTCATGCAGCACTCCTGCATCGCCGCTGCAACCGGCGTTTAAAGCAAACGGCGCTTTGCGCAGCACAAACTTTCCAAAACCGCTGCTGCGCCTGCCACCGATGCCGCCGAGCCCCAAAAGCTCAACTGTTTTTACCAGCTCGTCCAGCAGACTGTCATCATTCAAACCGACAATGCAGTACAGCCCTGCACCCTCCGCAAAGCTGTAATTACTTACATAGTACGCCGTGCCGCCGTCCCTGAAATCCATACGCCGCTGCACACCGCTCCAGCCAAAGCTGTGTTTTTCCTGCTCCGGCGCTTCGTCTTCGCCAAAAGGCTGCAAATAGGCCTTTACGCCGCCCGCGCGGATATAAGCAAGGTTTTCGTGATCGCGCCTTGCTTCGTACTGCAAACACAAATCCGTAAACGACAGGCCGTAATCAAGCGTATTGATTTTTTCGCTGCGGTAATAAGGCACCGGCACGTAAAATTCTTCTTCGCTGCCGCTGTAATAAGGCAGCAAATCGCTGAAAAGCAGGCTGCCCTCCCGTACCGCGGCGATAAATTTTCCGCACAGCGCGGTATCAAGCGCCGCCGCTTCCGTCGCCAGCGCGCTGAAAAAGGTATCCGCACAGCAGTTAAACGATTGCAGGTTGCCGCTTTTTTTATTTTGCGCCGTGCCGAAATGCACCGGCGTTAAAAACTTAAACTGCAAAACGTAGTATTTCATTTTAAGCAGCTTCCTTCAAGCGTGGCTTTTAATTTTTCCGTAAAGCTTTCCAAACCTTTGTTTAAACCGGCGTAACGCACCGAAAAATCACTGAACGCCACCCTGCCGTAGCCGCGCGAACCGTGACCGCCCAGATAATCCATCTGCAGCATCATCAGCGCCGCCGCAAGGGTAGCAAAATCTTCTTCAATTTCTTCTTCGTTTTCGATGTTGTACACCAGCTTAAAGGCAAAATCCGTACCCGCAGGCACCCTTTCAATCTGGCGCGGGATAGCCGTCGCCGTCAGGCGCGTAATGGAGTTTTCAAACTTTACTTCGCCCATGTAGGTATCGGTGTCGAGGCGGCTGATTTTTTCGATGCTTTCCGGCGTTACAAACACGTCGTAAAATTGCAGGCGCGCGCCCACAACGCCGCTTTTGCCCGTTGAACCGAACAGGCGGCAGATAACGTCGTCATCATCTTCAATTTTGTTAAGCACATAGCCCGGCGAACGCATTTTGGCAAGCAAAGTACGCAGCTTGCCCTTCAGCGAGCTGCCCGGAATGATGGGCACCTTGGTAAAATGGTCGCGCACAAAGGGGCTTTCCACCGCGCCGATAGGGGTAAAATCGCTGGATGTGCCGATATGCAGCCCCGTCACCAGAGTAATAACGGCCTCTATTAAAAATTTACCTTTTAAAACACCCTGCTTCATTATTTATCCTTGCCTCCGTAAAATTTATGAAACGCGCCCAAAGCCTGCACGTATTTGGCAAACTCCGTAAAACGCTCCGTGCTGTCGCCGATGTTGTCAATCATCTCCGGCAGCCCTGTTTTATCCGCGAAAGCGCCGACGATGTTTTTGTCGCGCCCCGCCAGATACAAGAGCTTAACCTTTAAAAATTTTACTTCTGCCACCAGCTCCGGCGGCAGCTTGTCCGGCTCGGCGCTCTGCATTTTATAAACCTCAACGCGGTCGCGCACCAGATTGACCGAAGTTAAAAATTTGCGGATATGCCCCGTCCTTAAAAGCAGCACGTTGTTATTAAATTTATCTTTTACCATAATGCCTTTAATGGCATTTTCGGCTCTGGTTATAATATCCATCAAAAATCCTCCTTGGGTGCGTTGGGCAGGCTGTAAATCAAAAGCTCCAGCGCCGTTAAAAGCTGTCTGCGCCCTTCCTTATCCAGCGCCCAGCCGTATAACGCCCTGCGCAGCTCGTTGTAAACTTCCGCCGACTCCGCGCTATCCTGCCTCGGCTCTAAAAGCGCCACGGCATAAGCAAATTCCGCTAAATTAAATTTGCCTCCGGCGGATGCCAGCACGCCGTGCAGCTTGTAAAGCGTGTTCCTGTCCGTTTTTATTTTGCCCGGCACCGTGTTCAGCCCAAAGCTTAATTTATCTGTTAAAAAGTGCAGCTTGCCTGCGCAGACCTGCGTTTCAAAATCATCCCAGTCATACACATGCGCAAGGCTTTCGCCCGGCCCGCTGACAAAATCCGCCCCCTGACCGAACAAGGCAATTTTGCCCGTGCCCGGCACGTTCTTAGCAGTCTTTTTCAGCAGCGCCGCCTGAATGAACATCTGGCTCATCGGAAAATCGGGCGTAAAAACGCCGATGCCTGCCGAAAACGCCAGCTTGCCGCTGGTATAAGCGGTAAACGCGCGGTGAATATCCACCGCAACCTCCACAACGTCATCCCATGCGCCCAGCAAAAAGATATTGTCGCCGCCGCTGTAAATAACGTGGATGTTGCGCCACGCCTGCTTCGGCTTATTGAACAGGCGGAACGGCGGACGCCCCTTGCCGGAAGCAGTCTGCGCTTCGCCCTTGAAAATTTTGTTTAAGATAACTTTAAAGAAGAACGACAAGCGCGAAGAAAGCGTAATCTGCCTTGCCGATGTCAGATAATGCAGCGGGTCTGGCAAATCGTTACGGTAAAAACCGACTTTTAACGCCATGCCGATGGCATCGACGTCCGCCATCAATACACCCAGGCGCTTAACGCCGGTGTAGGTTTCGCCCATGCTGCTTTCAGCCAGCTTTTCTGCGTCCAGCACCCTGCCGCTTTTGGCGTCGCGCACAAAATAATCGCAGCGGCGCAGGCGCATTATCGGGTACTCGCCCGCATCGCCGCCCTTGGTACTGTAAATGTGCAGAATTTTATTATGCGCCTTGAACTTCTCCAAATCTTTGGCAGCAACAAGTTTTAAATATAATGGGCGCTGCCAGCCCGGCACTGCCGCACTGCCACCGGCATGGTTGGTGCATATTGCCAGCACCCTGTCCTCCGTGAAGGATGACTTTCCCAGCTCCAGCAGCGACCTGCAAAAACTGCATAAGCCGTCGTTGCGGTTCTCGTCGCCGCGGCTCAGTTCATGGTGGCACACACTGCATTCCGTGCCGGTTTCCGCCGCGTTAAGGCTGCTCTGCGGGTCAAACAGTTCTTTCAGCACACTGACAGGGTAACGGTTCTTTTTGCGGTTTTCCACCTCTAAATCCACGCGCGCCAGAATATCGCTGCCCAAACGCCTGCCCGCCAGCTCCAGCGGCGTGCATTCCGCCGTGCCGAACGCCACATAAAGCTGATTGCCGTAATTTTCCAGCAGCCAGCTGTTAACATATTCGGCAAGGCCGTCCAGTTCTTTTTTCAGCTGCGGCGTGTTGGGCGCTGTTAAATAAATACGCCCGCCGCCTGTATAAATAACATTTGCCTTCGTCAGTTTTAAATGATATATCATTTCGTCAGCCAAAAGCTGCGAAAAATATTCCAGATACAGCGAGCGCCCGCGCATGGAAGCCAGCGGCGCCTGCGCAGCCGGCGTCGTCAAAAAGCCGTAAATACCGGCAATATCTGCCGAAACTATCAAAAACAGCGGCTCGTCCTGCAATTTGGCAATGCCTTCGTCGCTGCACATTGCGGCGTAATCCGTAATGCCGTTTGCCTCGCAGTAATGAGCAATGCTTACCGCCAATGCCGCCGCGTACTTAGCATGCTCATACAGGGAAATATCCCTCGGCAAATCCTTGCGCACCGTCAGCGGCAGGTAGTACAGCGTGTCCTCCAACAGCTGCAAAAGCTCGTAAGGGTACATCTCCAGCAGCGGCTTCTGCTTCAAGCGCGCTTCGGTAATCTGCAAAATGCGGCGGTAATCCTCTGCGCCAGCCCTTATATCATCGCGCACGGCGTAATTAATTTCTTTGGCAATGTTCATTTCCTTCGGCAAAAAATAGCGCTTGTGCGTTTCCTTGTCCGAAAAATAATTGAACACCGATTCCAGGCACAGCCCGGCGTCAAATTCCGCATCGGCAGTGCGTTCCGCTTTTTCCGCGCCAAAAGCAATGGCGTCAGCCAGATAAATAATATACGCCCAGTCATCAGGCGCAAGGCCTGCTGTTTTTAAATCGCGCCTGCGGTGGTAAGATACGCAGCGCAAAAGCTGCTGCGCGCGCTCATCGTCCTGCGGCAGCAAACGTGCCAGCCACTGCGCACCGAACTGTGCATACGCTTCAGAATCGTCCGTCATACCGGCGCGGTAGCACAGTTTACCGATATCATGCAGCATCGCCGCTTTGGCAAGTAAAGTATAATCTATCATAATGAACTCCGTACAACAAAAATATATAATAAATAATTCGACAAGTTTATAAGAAATCCTTTATATTTTAGAAATTATATATTAAAGTAGCAAAAAGGGACGGATTGCTCCGTCCCTAATAACACATATTAAATTATTTTTCGGTTTCAACTTCGATATTGCCGTCTTTCAGCACTACTTTTACTTTGGTGCCGCCGGTAATTTCGCCTGCAACAATCTTCTTGCCGAGGATGTTTTCAACGGTGTGTACAATCAGGCGTTTCAGCGGGCGCGCGCCAAAGGCAGGGTCAAAGCCTGCGCTTGCAAGGTAGGCCACCGCTTCGTCGCTGGCGGTAAGCGTAATTTCAAGCTGTTTCTGCAGGCGGTCGCTCAGCTCTTTAAGGATGAGTTTGACAATATCCTTAATCTGTTCCTTGACAATATCCTTAATCTGTTCCTCCTGCAAAGCTTTAAATACCACAATATCGTCAACGCGGTTCAAAAATTCCGGACGGAAGAAACGCATCAGCATGTTCTGTACTTCTTCGCGCGTTACTTCGCCCTTCTTTTGCATAATCTCCGCCGAGCCGAGGTTGCTGGTCATAATAATCAGCGTGTTTTTAAAATCGACAATGCGTCCCTGACCATCGGTCAAACGACCGTCGTCCAGCACCTGCAGCAATACGTTGAATACATCGGCATGGGCCTTTTCAATTTCGTCCAGCAAAATTACGCTGTACGGATGGCGGCGTACCGCTTCGGTCAACTGGCCGCCTTCATCGTAGCCGACATAGCCCGGAGGCGCGCCAATCAGGCGGGAAACCGTATGTTTCTCCATGTATTCGCTCATGTCAATACGGATCATGTTGCGCTCATCGTCAAACAAAATTTCGGCAAGCGCTTTGGCAAGCTCCGTTTTGCCGACGCCGGTAGGCCCAAGGAAGATGAACGAGCCAATCGGGCGGTTCGGGTCCTTAATGCCTGCGCGCGCGCGGATAACAGCTTCGCTGACAGCTTTAACAGCCTCGTCCTGACCGACAACGCGCTGATGCAGGTGTTCTTCCAGATGGATGAGTTTTTCGCGTTCGCCGCCGTTTAAGCGTGCAACCGGAATGCCAGTCCACGTGCTGACAACTTTGGCGATGTCCTCCTCGTCCACTTCTTCTTTCAGCAATACACCGTCTTTATCCTCGGCGTCGCCTTTGGAAAGTTTGGCCAGTTCCTTCTGCAATTCCGGCAGGCGGCCGTATTTAAGTTCGGCCAGCTTGTTCAAATCGTAGTTGCGTTCTGCGGTTTCCATGTCGTGTTTAACGGCGTCAATTTCCTTTTTAACCTCACGCACACGGCTAATGGCTGCTTTCTGCGCTTCCCAGCGTTTAACAAGCTCGTCGTTGGATTTTTTCAGTTCCGCCAGTTCTTCTTCAATTTTAGCAAGGCGGTCTTTGCTCTGGTCGTCATTTTCTTTTCTTAAAGCCTGTGCTTCAATTTCCAGCTGCAAAATGCGGCGTTTGCTTTCGTCAAGCTCGGCAGGCAGGCTGTCGATTTCGGTACGCAGGCGTGCTGCGGCTTCGTCCACAAGGTCTATTGCCTTATCCGGCAAAAAGCGGTCATTAATATAACGGTTGCTTAATACAGCCGCTGCAACAAGGGCGGCGTCTTTAATACGCACGCCGTGGTGCACTTCGTAGCGTTCTTTTAAGCCGCGCAGAATGGAGATAGTATCCTCAACATCCGGCTCTTTAACCATAACGGGCTGGAAACGGCGTTCCAGAGCGCTGTCTTTTTCAATGTATTTGCGGTATTCGTTCAGCGTAGTTGCGCCGATGCAGCGCAATTCACCGCGGGCCAGCATCGGTTTTAAAATGTTGCCTGCGTCCATTGCGCCTTCGGCAGCGCCCGCGCCGACAACGGTATGCAGCTCATCAATGAACATGATAATCTGTCCGCCGGATTCGGAAACGACCTTCAAAACTTTTTTCAGGCGTTCTTCAAACTCGCCGCGGAATTTGGCACCGGCAACAAGTGCCGCCAGGTCAAGCGCGTACAGAGTTTTGTTTTTAAGGCTTTCGGGAACGTCGCCTGCCACAATACGGCGGGCAAGCCCTTCAACAATCGCGGTTTTGCCGACGCCCGGCTCGCCGATTAAAACAGGGTTGTTCTTTTTGCGGCGGGAAAGGATTTCCACAACGCGGCGGATTTCTTCATCCCTGCCGATAACAGGGTCAAGCTTGCCTTCTTTGGCTTTGGCGGTTAAATCCTGACCGTATTTTTCAAGAGTCTGTTTGTTTTCATCGCCTTCGGCGCTGTTGGTATAAGCCATGTACAGGCCGTCGGCTTTGTTTTTGGTAATGCCGTATTTTTTCAAAAGCGCGATAACATCACTGTCGCCGTCGCTGGCAAGCGCGCCGACCAAGTGGCAGATGTTAACCTCGCCCTGCCCTGCGTTCTGCGCGGCAATGGCCAGCACGCGGGCTGCGCCGGTGCTCATCATCAAAGCGCGGTCCTGCCCTTTAACGGCGGGGATTTTCTGCACAAGGCGTTTGGCCTCGGCGTTAAAAGCCGCCACATCAGCGCCGCTGTTTTTTAACAGGAACGGAAAGAAACCTTCACTTCCGGCCAGCGCCAGTAAAATATGGGCGCAGGTCAGCTCCTGATTATAATTTATAACGGCCTGCTGCTGTGCAGCTTCCAAAATGCTTTTTACTTCTTCACTGTAGCGTTCGTTCATAGCGCTAACCTCCTTTAAAACTGTCAAAACAGTAAAATATTTTACATAAATTTTTATTTTAAATACGCAGGGAAAAGCCGCGCGGCGGAGAATATCAAAGTAAATGCTTTGTTCACGGAGGATATTTTATGAATACATCCATGATTGTATACCGTCTGTTTGACGTTGCCGATGAAATCGACCTTGATTTGGTACAGGCCCTGTGGACCAGCCGCAACAAAATCGCTTCCAGGCTGCGCCTCGACCGCATATCCACCAAGTCCATTACTTTTAAGGACCCGCCGGTGCTGGTTGAGCTCGGCTCTCACGATATGAAGCTCGGCAACGGTACTTACCTTACCGAGGTTAAAGCCCGCATTTTTGATTTGGGCGTTATCAGCCTTATTCTGCGTATTCATTTTGAAGATGATGTAACTTTTGACGAATACATGGACATGTCCATCGTCAGCGAGAATATGCCGGAGGATGAAATCCGCTCCTATCTCGACGCCGTTCTGGAAACCATCCGCCCGGCGTGCAGCAACGAGCGCGTTTCCGACTTCGACGAGGACTTTGTCGTTTATTATTTTCAGGACAAAGTGCCCGAAGACTGGGATATTGTGCCGCTGCTCCTGAAGGACCGCACACCCGTCAGCGAGGAAACCCGTGCGGAAACACTAAGCAACCGTTTTGCTTACGCAGATGACGTCTGCTATCTGGCGTGGGATTCCGCCGTTGTGTACGACCCCAGCGGCAGCCTTGACGTGCCGGATTTGCTGGAATTTGCCAACGCCCAGTTTTTGGAGCTGCGTTACTACGACAACGCGCTGAACAACGCCATCGACCGCACCTATGACGAGCTGGAAGCCGCCGAAAAAGGCAGCGCCGGCAGCCGCCAGACCAGTTACCGCGCCATCCGCGGCAGGCTGATGGAACTGATGGCCGATGTCAGCATGCTGACCAGCAACATCAACAACGCCCTGCAGGTTACGGAAGATATTTTCTACGCGCGCATTTACACGCGTTACCTTGACCTGCTGCGTGCTTCCGTCTGGAAGGACAACATCGAAAACAAACTGCTTGTCATCCAGCGCAGCTATAATCTTCTTAACGAAGAAGTTTCCATGTACCGTTTTGAATTTATCGGTATGAGCGCCGTTACGCTGCTGGTAGTAATCATGTTCTTGCTGATTTACCTTGCACTCAGGTAACAACGCCTTAATAACAGGGGCAGTTTTCTGCTCCTGTTTTATATTATAGCAATAAAAGTCAAAAAGTCAAACAAAATTTTATTGATTTTTTGTTCTTTTTTTCTTGACAAATTGTTGTCACGGAAGCAAAATATACACATTACTTTATTTTTTTGAGAGGGGAATTTTTTATGACACCATCATCTATTCTGAAAGGAACGGCCGTCTTGCTGTTATTGCAGGGCGTCAGCACAATCGTGCTTAACCTGTGCGGCTTTAAGTTCCCGCCGGCGCTTTTGGCCATGCTGCTTTTGCTGGCGCTGATGTTGAAGGACATTATCCGCCCGCGCACGGTTGAGGATGTATGCGATATTTTAATAGAAAAAATGGGCATGCTGTTTTTACCGGCAGGCGTCAGCATATTGCTGTACCTTGATATCATCGTCGCCGAAAGCACTGCCATTATCGCCACAGTGCTTATCAGCAGCCTGCTGATTTTAGTTGTGACGGCGCTGTTTTTAAACTTTATGTTAAAAGGCAAAGGCGGTGAGGGCAAATGACTTTGTTACCCGAAGCCTTTATCCAGTCGCCGCTGTTCGGCATTGCGCTGACCGTTGTGGTTTACGTGCTGTGCGAACTGATTGTCGATAAATTTGAACTGAACATTGTACCGCCGTTTGTGCTGGCCTGCCCTATGATTATTTTGTTCATTTATTTTCAGGAGCCGTACATTACTTACGATGATTACGAAAACGGCGCTGGCTTTATCAACTTCCTGCTCGGGCCTGCCACGGTAGCTTTGGCACTGCCGTTATACAACAACCGCCATATCATTAAGGATAATCTGTTTGTTATCGCCAGCGGCATTATTGTTGCCACCGTTACCGGCATCGTCAGCATTTTTGTCTGCGGCAAAATCTTCGGCGCCAGCGACCAGGTGCTGCTTTCCATGATACCCAAATCCGTCACCACGCCGATTGCCATGGATATTTCGTCTGCTATAGGCGGCATACCGGCATTAACGGCAGCCTGCGTAATTTTTACCGGCATGTTCGGCGCAACCATTAACCACAAGCTGCTGGAAGCATTAAAGGTAAAAAACAACATCGCTATCGGCCTTTCCATCGGCGCGTCAAGCCACGGTTTGGGCACCAGCGTCTGCGCAAGCAAAAATGCTTTGCAGCTCGCTATCGGCGGCGCATCCATCGGGCTGACGGGCATTGCCACTTCCCTTTTGGCGCCTGTGCTGCTGCCAATGCTGGACAGCCTGTTTTAATTTAATAACCAAATACAAAAACGGTACTGCCATTTCGGTAGTACCGTTCTTTTTTTGCTCATTTTAAATTAACGCCGCACAGCTTCATGCCGCGTTCGTATTTGCTGCGCTCCTCGCCGGATATGGGCACAAGTTTGGCAATTTTATCGACGTAAGCCAGCAAATCTTCTTTGGTGCCGCTTTTTATTTCCAGCTCTGTTTCGTTAATCGGGCAAACCTCCGTGCTGAAGGGCGAAGTTATCTGCCCGCAGTCCACCGCCAGTTCCAGCGTTGTTGCCTCTGTAATTTGCAGCAGGCACAGCTTGCGCTCCACGCTGACCATAAACAGCTTTTGCAGCGGTTCGCCGCCGGTAATTTTTACTAAATTCCTATTAAAGCCAACCGCTTCAAAGCCTTGCAATACCGGCGTAGCATCCGCCAAATCAATGTTGTATTCGTTGCGGCTGCTGAACGCGCCGTGTGCTTCTTTTTCGGTTTTAATGGTTGCTTCAAATTTATCGCCGTTTTGGCGCACGCGGTAGGCAATGCCGTTTTTCATCAGGCTGTACGCCGCCGTGTCGTAATAGCTCGTCGCCAGATGCTGCACCGCTTCGCTGCCTTGCACAATTTTTTCCGTAATCAGCGGTGACGCCAGCAGTTTTTGCAAAGCCTCTGCTTCTATAATCAGTTTCACTTCAATTTCTGCGGACATGGTTCTCTCCTTTTATGCTATTGAGCCGCGCAGCTCGGTAAAAATTACCTGCCCCTTGTCAAGCTCGTACACCTGCGGCTCCAGCTCGCGCAGGTCTTCGGTGCGCCAGCCCTTATGCTGCGCCGCCAGAAGCTCCAGCGCTTCATCAAGGCTTTCTGCCGCTACAATGGCGATGGCATCAAGGTAAAACTCGCTGTTCACGCATGGTTCCTGTATCATGCTGTGGCTGTGGTAGGTTTTGTTATGGCGCCATACATAAAGTTTCATAAACGCACCTTCTTTCTGTATCCTTTGCTTTAATTATAAACTGTTATCGCCGCCGCGGCAACCTTTACGGCACGCCATAAAAAGCAAAACCGCCGGTGCTGAACCGGCGGCATGCAATATTTTAATCTCTCAGTTTTGCTTTGTAGGCTTCGCCGACTTTTTCAACCACGTTTTTAATAACGGCGTCGATTTCTTCATCGGTCAAAGTGCGGTCGTCAGCCTGGAAGGTTAAATTGAAGGCCATGGATTTATAGCCGGCTTCAACCTGTTTGCCGGTGTAAACGTCAAATACCTGCACTTTTTTCAGCAGCTCGCCCGCGTTGGCGCGGATAACATTTTCCAGTTCTTCCGTTGCCACTTCAAGCGGTACAACAACGGCGATATCGCGCGAGGTTGCCGGGTATTTGGGCAGATGTTCAAACTGCGGCACATGCGTTGCGGTTGCTACCAGTGGCGCAACTTCCAGTTCCAGCACGCAGACGCTGCCGTTCAAATCAAAGTTTTCCGCAGCAGTCGGGTGCAGTTCACCAAACCAGCCGATTACCCTGCCGTCAGCTTCAATGGCGCAGCTCTTGCCCGGATGCAGGTAAGGCTGTGCTACCGGCACAAATTTAACGCCGGTCAGCTGTACGGTTTCCAAAAGGCCTTCCACAATACCTTTCATATCGTAGAAGTCCACTTCATCCTTGCTTTCCGTCCAGTTCAGCGCGCTGCGGCGGCCCGTCAGCACGGCGCACAGCACCTGTTTTTCTTCCGGCAGCTCTTTCAGCGGCAGCGCTTTGGGCAAAAATACCTTGCCGATTTCAAAAATCTTGACGGAATCAGCCTGACGCGCCTGGTTATACGCCGCGGTGTTCAGCATACCGGGCAGCATGCTGGTGCGCATTACCTTAAACTCGTCGCTCAGCGGGTTCATCAGCTCAATGGCAGCGCGGCGGCTGTCGGTTTCAGCCAGCAGCATTTTGTCAAAATTGTTGGGGTTGATGAAGCTATAAGTCATAACCTCGCTCAAACCTGCGGCCACAAGGTAATCTTCAATTTCTTCGCACACGTCGTCGATAACGGCCTGACGTCCCTGTACCAGCGGCAGTTCCGGATTGTGCGATTCGATTTTATCATAAGAGTGCATTCTGGCGATTTCTTCGCTGATATCGGCGTCGCAGCTGATATCGTAACGCCAGCTCGGAGCGGTAACAACCAGCTCATTGCCGTCATATTCCACACCAAACTGCAATTTTTTCAGGATGTCAACCATCTCGTCAGCGGCAATTTCCACGCCGATGCGGGTGTTGATTGCTTTCGGCGTTACGCGGATAACGGCCGGTTTAACTTCTTCCGGATAATCCTCAACAATGCCGCAAACTGTTTCGCAGGCACCCATCTGTTCCAGCAGATGTACGGCACGGTTCAGCGCGTTGTGGTTCAGAATGGTGTCAACGCCGCGTTCAAAACGTCCGGACGCTTCGCTGCGCAGCCCCAAAGCCTTGGAGGTACGGCGGATGGACGGACCGTTAAAGGTTGCGGCTTCCAGCATTACGTTTACGGTTGCGCCGGTAACTTCGGTTTCCAGACCGCCCATAACACCGCCGAGGCCAACTGCATGTTCCGTGTCGGCAATGGTAATCATATCCGGCGTTAAAATGCGTTCCTGGCTGTCCAGCGTTACCAGTTTTTCGCCTTCTGCGGCGCGGCGTACAATCAGTTTATGCCCGCCGACTTTATCGTAATCATAAGCATGCATCGGCTGGCCAAGTTCCAGCATTACATAGTTGGTAACGTCAACCACATTGCTGATGGGGCGCATACCGCAGGCACGCAGGTGTTTCTGCATCCATTCCGGCGAAGGGCCGATTTTAATATTTTTAAGTACGCGTACGGCAAAACGGCTGCACAAATCCTTGCACTGCACTTCGATAGCAGCCATACCGGCAGCGTTGCCGCCGGCAGCTTCTTTCACGCTCATGTCCGGCAGGCGCAGTTCTTTGCCAAGTACGGCAGCAGCTTCACGCGCAAGGCCGATGATGTTGGTGCAGTCGCCGCGGTTAGCGGTTAAGTCGATGTCAAGCACAACGTCGTCAAGGCCCAGCACTTTTTTAATATCCACGCCAATCGGAGTATCCGGCGGCAGGATGAAAATGCCTTCGCGCTGTTCCGGCAGAAGAAGTTTGGCGTCGATGCCAAGCTCGCTTGCGCTGCACAGCATACCGAAGGAATCCAGCCCGCGCATTTTCGCTTTTTTCAGCGTCATGCCGTTGGGCAGGTGCGAGCCGACAACAGCAACAGGCACCTTATCATACTGGTGCACGTTCTGCGCACCGGTTAAAATCTGTAAAATTTCCGGGCCGCCCACATCCATCATGCAAACCCACAGATGGTCGGAATCGGGGTGGCGTTCAATCTGCGTTACCTTACCGGTAACTACGCCTTCAATGCCCTCGCCCAGATAGTTAACGCTTTCAACTTCCAGACCCACGCGGGTCAGTTTTTCAGCCAGCTCCTCAGGAGTGACATCAATATCTACATATTGTTTCAGCCAATCAATAGATGCTAACATGGTATCCCTCCTTATTTAAACTGGCGGATGAACCGCAGGTCATTTTCAAAGAACAGGCGCAAATCGTCGATGCCGTATTTCAACATCGCAATGCGTTCTACACCCATGCCGAACGCATAACCGCTGGTTTTTTCAGGGTCATAGCCGCTCATGCGCAATACGTTGGGGTGTACCATGCCGCTGCCCAAAATCTCCAACCAGCCGCTGTTTTTGCACACACGGCAGCCCTTGCCGCCGCAGATAACGCAGGAAATATCAACCTCGGCGCTCGGCTCCGTAAACGGGAAGTAGCTCGGGCGCAGGCGGATGCTGACACTGCTGCCGAACATTTCCTTGCAGAAGGTTTCCAGAGTACCTTTTAAATCA
Organism: uncultured Phascolarctobacterium sp.; assembly: GCA_949299135.1. Taxonomy (GTDB): domain Bacteria; phylum Bacillota; class Negativicutes; order Acidaminococcales; family Acidaminococcaceae; genus Fusicatenibacter_A. Next base: position 24,511 of record CASFZG010000007.1, on the reverse strand, counting down.
GCCAGGCTGATATCCTTGCCAAGCACAAGGCCTTCCACCTGATGGAACATCGGCGAATGGGTAGCATCGTAGTCGTTGCGGTAAACAGTGCCCGGCGAAATCATGCGGATAGGGGAATCCGGAACGCTGGCCTGCATTTTACGCGCCTGCATCGGCGAAGTCTGCGTACGCAGCAAAATATCTTCGGTAATATAAAAGGTATCCTGCATATCCCTTGCCGGATGGTCTTTCGGCAGGTTCAACGCTTCAAAATTGTAGTAATCGCTTTCAATTTCCGGCCCTTCCATTACTTCAAAACCCATGCGCATAAAAATCTTTTTAATTTCGCGCATCGTCAGCGTAATGGGGTGCAGATGACCGCACTGCGGTTTGCGTCCCGGCAGCGTAATATCAACTTTTTCGCTTGCAAGGCGCTGCTTTAATGCTTCGGCCTCCAGCACTTCGGTTTTGGCGGCGATGGCTTCTTCCAGAACCTTTTTAACTTCGTTCACCATCTGGCCAACTTTCGGCCTTTCTTCCGCCGGCAGGCTGCCCATGCCGCGCAGAATGTCCGTCATCTGCCCTTTTTTGCCAAGGTACTTAACGCGCAAATCCTTCAGCGCGTCCACGCTTGCCACTGTTTCCAGTTCTGCCAGCGCCTGCTCTTTAAGTGCTTGCAGTTCTTCTTTCATACTTAACCTCCCAAAAATTCAGTATCAGGGGCAGGCGGTAAATAAAAAAGCCTCCGCCCCATCAAAGGGGCGAAAGCTGCAATGTCTTCCGCGGTACCACCCTGTTTTGTACCTCATAACGCCTTAACGCGGCAAACGCCGTCCCTACTTAATTTCAAAACGGATGCTCCAAAGTGAACTTCGGCAAAACCTGTATCACGGGGCTTTCAGCCGTGGCCCTGCTCTCTAAGTCGCAGGCGCTGCCTACTCTCTTTTTCATAGCAAAAGTTGTTTAAAATTGACGCTTATTATTATACCACAGCGCTTACTTTGTTGCAAGACGGCGGCGCAGCGCTTCAAACATTACTATGCCGCCCGCCATCGCCGCGTTAAGCGATTCCGCCTTTCCCTGCATGGGGATGAACACACGCTTGGCTGCGGCTGTTTTCAGCCCTTCGCTCGCGCCGTAAGCCTCGCTGCCGACTACTATCGCCGTGCGCGGCGCAAAGGCTGTTTGGTACAAATCCTGCGCGCCGTCAAGGCAGGTTACCATAATTTCATAGCCGTTTTCTTTAGCCCAGCCGATAAAATCAGCTTCCGGCACGTCTGCCAGCACCGGCACACGCAAAAGCGAACCCATGGTGGAGCGCACCGTTTTGGGCGCATAAGCATCGGCACAGCCCGCCAGCAAAATAACGCCCGCCATACCGGCAGCTTCCGCCGTGCGGATTAAGGTGCCCACGTTGCCGGGGTCTGCCACGCGATCCAGCACCAGCACGTCGCCGCCGCCGATACTCACGCCCTGTGGCTTTTCGCACACTGCCAGTACGCCCTGCGGCGCTTCTGTATCGCTCATTTTTTTTATAACGGCTTCCGTAACGCTGTAAAGCTCAATGCCCTTCGCTTCCGCATCAGCCAAAAGTTTTTGCAGACGTGCGTTAGTTTTATCCGCCACAGCGAAAATTTTACGCACTTTGGCATAGCTTACTGCTTCTTCCGCCGCACGCAGGCCTTCCACCACAAAGCAGTTTTCGCGCTCGCGGTATTTTTTCTGTTTCAACTCACTTACAGCCTTTACAACGGCGTTGTTCAGGCTTGCAATTTCTTTCATTAAACAATTTCCTCTAAGGCTTTAACGTTTTCGTGTTCGCCAATGACAATCATCTCGTCGCCTTCCTGCAAAACCTGCGTCGGTTTCGGGTTGATGTAGGTTACGCCGTCGTGCTTGATGGCAACGACGTTAACATTGTAGCGGTTACGCAGTTCGGATTCGATGAGGTTTTTGCCCACCAGCGTCGGCGGGATGTTAGTGCTCATCAGGCTGATGTTGTTGCTCATTTCAATGTAGTCAACAATGCTGCTGGAAATCAGGTTGTGCGCCACGCGCTTGCCCATATCGCGTTCCGGGTAAATGATTTTATCCGCGCCGATTTTCTCCAGCATTTTGCCGTGTACGGCACTGGTAGCCTTAACAGCAACAAACGGCACGCCCATTTCCTTCAGGTTCAGCGTCGTCAGAAGGTTGTCCTCCAGCGCGCCGATACCGACGATAACCACTTCGTAATTGTTAATGCCCAGGCTGCGCAGCGTATTGTCGTCCGAAGCGTCTGCACTTACAACATGGGTCAGGTCGTGCGATAAATCCTGTACGATTTCTTCGTCGCTGTCAACGCCCAGCACCTGATAGCCAAGCTCGTGCAAAGTCAGCGCCACACTGGTGCCGAAACGCCCAAGGCCAAGCACCGCAAATTGTTTTTGTTTATTGTTTTTTGCCATTGTTTACACCCCATTAACCTATGTTGATATGTTCCGACGGGAACCTGATTTTGTTGTTGCCTGTGCTTAAAAAGCTTAAAATAAAGGTCAAAATGCCGATACGGCCGATATACATGGTCAAAATCAAAATCCATTTGCCAAACGGCGCCCAATCCGGCGTAATGCCGATGCCCAGACCTACCGTACCGAAACCGGATACAACTTCAAACAAAATATCTACAAACGGATAATTTTCGTGGTTGATGACGAGCAGCGCCATAGTTGCACACATTACCCACAACATACATAAAACGGTAATGACGAAGCTTTTATCGACAATCTTTTCATCAATGCGCCTGCCGAACATTACCACGTCGCGCTGGCCTTTAAGCATGTACCACAGCGAAGCCATCAGAACAACAAAGGTAGTTGTCTTGATACCGCCACCGGTAGAGCCGCTGCCCGCGCCGATGAACATCCAGATAATGAGGATGAACAAACTGCTGTCATGCAGGTGCATCAAATCAACCGTGTTAAAACCGGCAGTACGTGCGGACACCGCCTGGAAAAACGCTGCCATCCAGCTGTCGAACAGCGACATATTGCCCATGGTATAAGGGTTATCGCTTTCAAACAGCCACAGAAGCACCGTGCCGATAACGTTCAGCGCAACGCTGCTGACCAGTACGATTTTGGTGTGCAGCGCAAATTTCGTCCACGACAGGTCTTTCTTTTTAATGGCGCGCTTAATGTCCTCCAGCACCATAAAGCCCAAACCGCCGAGCGTAATCAAAAGAGCAATGCTTAAGTTGACAACCACGTCGCCGGAATAATCAATCAGGCTCTTGTAATCGCCCATCAGGTCAAATCCCGCGTTACAAAAGGCCGATACCGAATGCCAGTAGCCGTACATAACGCCCAGCCAGCCCATGTCCTTCACCAGCGCAAAATGCAGCGCCAGAATCGTGCCGAAAACAAATTCGATGCACGCGGTGTATTTAATAATGTTAATGGCAATGCGCACCACGCCGGATATTTCCGTCTGGCTCATTGATTCCTGCAATAACAGGCGCTCTCGCAGACTTACCTTGCGTCCGGCGATAACCATTACCACCGTTGTCATCGTCATGATGCCGAGGCCGCCTATCTGTATCAGCACAATCAGCACCATCTTGCCGAACCACGTCAGCTGGTTGCCGACGTCGATAACCGTCAGGCCAGTTACGCAGGTCGCCGATGTCGCCGTAAACATGGCGTCCAGAAACGTCAGCCCTTCGCCGTTCTGCGTCGATATCGGCAGCGTAAACAAAAACGCGCCCGCCAATATTACCAGCATAAAGCTCAGCGCCACCAGCTGCGTGCCGTTAAACACTTCGCCCAGCCAGCGCAAAAACTTATTTTCCTTACCCAAGGATTCTCACCCCATCAAAAGCAATTTTTATTAACTTTGCTACAAAAGATTATAACAGATTATGAAATTTTTGCAAATTTTTACAGAAAATAAAAAAGACCGGCGTTTTACAACGTCGGTCCCTGTTAAAGCAAAATTACAGAGCAGCTTTAGCGGTTTCAACCAGTTTTGCAAATGCAGCTGCGTCGAAAATAGCCATATCTGCCAGAACCTTACGGTCAAGCTGAATACCTGCTTTGGTAAGGCCGCAGATGAAACGGCTGTAGCTCATGCCGTTAGCGCGGGTTGCAGCGTTAATACGTGCAATCCACAGACGGCGGAATTCACGTTTTTTAGCGCGGCGGTCGCGGCGTGCATAGCTCAGAGCTTTCATTACAGTTTCGTTAGCTTTTTTGAACTGTAAATGTTTAGCTCCGCGATAGCCTTTAGCCAGTTTTAAAATGTGTTTATGACGGCGGTGTGCAGTTACACCAACTTTAATTCTTGCCATTGGTAATTTCCTCCCTTAAGTCCCTCAATTATGCGTACGGCAGCATTTTAACTACGCGTTCATGGTCAGTTTTATGCACTAAAGTAGCTTTACGCAGATTTCTCTTGCGGGCAGGAGCTTTTTTCTCGAGGATATGGCTCTTATAGCCTTTAGCACGTTTAAATTCACCGGAAGCGGTTTTTTTGAAACGTTTTGCAGCAGCTCTGCGGGTTTTCATTTTCAATTTCATTTAAAAAATCCTCCTTATTTACTCGGTTTCGGCGCAACTATCATAATCATGTTTTTGCCTTCAAGTTTGGGCTGTCTTTCAACAACGGCCGTATCCTTAAGCTGTTCAGCCATTTTGTTCAAAAGTACCTCGCCCAGTTCCGGGTGCGAAAGCTCGCGGCCGCGGAACATAATGGTAACTTTTACTTTGTCGCCATCTTCTAAGAAACGCACGGCATTTTTGTACTTAACATTAAAGTCATGTTCCTCAATGCCGGGGCGCAGCTTAACTTCCTTAATGTCAAAGGTTTTCTGTTTCTTACGAGACTCTTTTTCGCGTTTCTGCTGCTCGTAACGATACTTGCCGTAATCCATAATCCGGCACACAGGCGGTTTGGCAGTAGGTGCAATTTCCACCAGGTCAAGATGTTTTTCATAAGCAAGCTGCTGGGCGTCGCGGCCGGACATAATACCGAGCTGTTCGCCTTCGCTGCCGATAACGCGCACTTCACGTGCCCGAATTTCTTCGTTGATACGCAAGTTTTCTTTAGCTATGACAAGTCACCTCCAAAATATTTCAATCAAAAGAAAAAGCGGGCAGAACAAATCCACCCGCGTTAAATCTTATCCAACCCTGTCGAGCGTAGCTGCAAGGTGAGAAGCGAGCGGCTTCTACTTTGTTACCCAAGTATAATAACACAAACTTGCAGCCTTGTCAACAGATTGTTTAATTATTTTAGTTTAATGCCCAACAACAACCATATCTTCACCAAGCATCGGATGTTTGTTGCCGCGGAGGTCGTATTTGTAAAGGTCGAGGCGTTCGATGTCTGCTTTTTCGGCAGGCAGGTTTAAGCTGTACTGCTGGTTTAAGGTATTGATTAAGTCAACGGCTTTCATGCTGCCGTTAGGGGTTATGCGGCAACTAAAGGTAAGTACCAGTTCGCCGTCCTGCTGCTGTGCTTCGATATGCGGTATAAAAAACTTAACATCAATTTCCTTGACTTTGGTTTTGGCTTTGGGCGCTGCTTTGGCGTAAACAATGCTTTCCGCCGCGTTAAACGCCTGAACCGCTTCGTCCACCGGCTTATCATAAGGCAGCGTTACGCGGTAATCTGCGCCGCCTGCTTCCGACATCAGCGCGGGCGCGTTGGTTGCCGTTACGTCCGCCGCCAAAATGCGGATACCGCGCGGCAGTGCCTTTTGCATTTTTTCCACTGCTTCTTCCGCCATCATCGGCTCTGCCAGTTCAATTTCGCAAAATTCCGCGTAGCTTACCACGCCAACGCCCAGCGCCGACGCCAGCGAAAATTTTAAGTGCGGGTTAAAGCCTTCGCTGTATGCAGCAGGCAGCTTGGCCCTGCGGATGGCGCGTTCAATAGTGCGCACATATTCAAGGTGCGATATGAACCTTATGCTTTTATCTTTGGTTATTTTTAATCTCAGCTTCATATTGTTAACCTTCCACTTTAACTTCTACGCCCAGCTTCTGGCAAACGCCGCAGCCGGTGCAGCTTCCGCGGCGGCAATCGTGCGTCAGCTCGCCGCGCTGTGCTTTTTTATATTCGTTGCGCAAAAACGCGCGCGATACCGCAGGCTGGATATGCTCCCACGGGAAAACCTCGTTTTCGCCGCGCTCACGCGCGATGTAAAAGTCTTTGTCAAGACCGCAGTCTGCCAGCGCCTCTAACCAGCGCTCATAATCAAACTGTTCGCTCCAGCCGTCAAATTTGGCGCCGCGCTGCCATGCAAGGTACAACGCTTTGCCCAGACGCCTGTCGCCGCGTGCAAAAACGGCTTCCATAATGCTGGTTTCCGGGTCGTGATACTGGAAGGTAATGTTTTTAACCTTCAAGGCGTCCTTTAAAAGGTACTGTTTGCGGCGCAGTTCGTTCATACTGTCCTGCGCGCTCCACTGGAACGGCGTATACGGCTTGGGCACAAAGCTGCTGGCGCTTACCGTTACCTTGCAGCCGCCTTTGCCGGTAATTTCGCGGTATTTCCACTGTACTTTTTTAGCCAAATCGGCAATAGCCAGCACGTCCTCGTCGGTTTCGCCGGGCAGGCCAATCATAAAGTACAGCTTAACGCTGCTCCATCCGGATTTAAAAGCGGCGCTGACGGCGTTCATCAAATCTTCTTCGGTTACGCCTTTATTGATAACGTCGCGCATGCGCTGGCTGCCTGCTTCCGGTGCGAAAGTAAGGCCGCTTTTGCGGACTGCCTGCACTTCTTTGGCAAGGTCAACGGAAAAGCTGTCGATGCGCAGGGAAGGCAGCGATACGCTCACGCGTTCGTCCTTAAACTCGGCAATCATATCGTGAATCATCGGCGCAAGGCAGGTGTAATCCGCCGTACTTAACGATACCAATGAAATTTCGTTGTAACCGGTGTTATCCACCAGCTGGCGTGCCAGTGCCTTTAACACTTCCGGATGACGTTCGCGCACGGGGCGGTACACCATACCGGCGTGGCAGAAACGGCAGCCGCGCGTGCAGCCGCGGAACACTTCCAGCATAATGCGGTCGTGTACAATTTCGCCAAAGGGCACAACCGGCGCTGTCGGAAAGTCCACATCATTCAAATCGGCAATAACACGTTTTTCGATAGTTTTAGGCGCGCCGTCATACACCGGCACAACCTCTTTTACAGTATTGTCTTCATTGTATTCTACTTTATAAAAGCTTGGCACATAAATGCCTTTAATGGCAACGGCGCGTTCTAAAAAGCCTCTGCGTCCGCCGGGGCAGCCTGCTTTTTTCCAGTCGCGGTAAGCATTTAAAAGCTCTACCAAAACTTCTTCGCCCTCGCCGATAACGGCCATATCGAACACATCTGCCAAAGGTTCCGGGTTATACACGCACGGCCCGCCGACAACCACAAACGGGTCATCCTCGCCGCGTTCAGCTGCCAGCACAGGCACTTTGCCCAAATCAAGCATGTTCAAAATATTGCTGTACGATAATTCGTACTGTAAGGTAAAGCCCACAAAATCAAAATCGCGCAGCACTTTATCGGTTTCCAGACTGCGCAGCGGGATATCATGCTCACGCATTTTGACTTCCATATCGGTCCACGGCGCGCACACGCGCTCTGCCGCCAGCCCCTGCTGTTTGTTTACAATATGGTACAAAATTTTGAAGCCCAGATAGCTCATCCCAATTTCGTACACGTCGGGGAATGCCAGCGCAATGCTGACTTCCGTTTCCTCCGGCGTTTTAACAATGCTGCCGAACTCATCGCCCGTATAGCGGACAGGCTTGGAAACACTGCTTAAAATATCTATCGTCAGGTCCTTGTTCACGTCGTTCCTCCTCAAAATTGCAGCTGCTGCTTGCGCAGGCGTATATTAAGCAAAAGCCCTACCAAAAACATATTTGTTGTAAGCGAGCTTACGCCGTAGCTTAAAAACGGCAGCGGTATGCCGGTTACAGGCATAATGCCGGCCGTCATGCCGATGTTGACAAACATGTGGAAGGTAAACATAAAGGTTATGCCCACCGCCAGCAGCGTGCCAAAATCGTCTTCGGCGTTCAGCGCAATGGTCAGCCCGCGCCAGATAATAATGCCGTACAGTAAAAGTATTACGCACACGCCCAAAAAGCCAAACTCCTCGCCCGCCACGGCAAAAACAAAGTCCGTATGGTTTTCCGGCAAAAAGTTCAGCTGGCTCTGCGTACCGGCAAACCAGCCCTTACCTGTCAGCAGCCCGCTGCCGATGGCAATTTTGGACTGGATGACATGGTAACCCGCTCCGAAGGGGTCAAGCTCCGGGTCTAAAAATACGCGGATGCGGTTCTTCTGATATTCCTTTAGTATCATCCAAAAGACAGGCATCAGCACCACAAACGCGCCGCTAAGCATGGCCAGCCAGCGCATTTTAAAACCGCTCATAATCAGCATGCCCAGCGCGATAACGGCAAACACCAGCGCCGTGCCAAGGTCAGGCTGGCGCATAACCAGCACAAACGGCACAAACACATAACCTATCGCTGGCAGGTAATCCGTAAAGTCACTGTAAATCTCTGCCCTTTTGGCTAAAAATGCCGCCAGGCACACGATGATTATCGCCTTGGCAAATTCCGAAGGCTGTATTGTTACAGGACCAATCTGAATCCACCTTTGCGCGCCCAGCTGCGAATGCCCCACAAACATTACCGCCAGCAAAAGCACCAAATTAAAAATGTATAAGGGTTTGGCAATCTGCTGCAAAAGCCGGTAATCAAAGCGCAGGCAAAAAATCATCAGCAGCACGTTAATGCCGACAAACATGGATTGGCGCTCAACATGCCACGCCTTGCCGGTTGCCGTAGCATAGCTGTGCGTCGCGCTGGCAATCAGCATCAGCCCGATGCCGATAAGCGCAGCTACCGCAAACACCAGCCACCAGTCTATATTACGCAAATATCTGTTAAGCTGCATACTGCCTCCGTTATTTCACGGCCGGGGCGCTGCTGTTAAAGCCCTCCTGCCTGAACCATTCTTCAAAAACCTTATATACAATCGGGCCTGCGGCCAAAGTGCCAAAACTGCCCTGCTCTACAATGCAGGCAACAACTATTTCCGGGTCTTCAACCGGGCCATAAGCTACAAATAAACCGTGGTCCTGTCCATGCGGGTTTTCGGCAGTACCGGTTTTAGCCGCTATCTGCCTCGGCAGATTGGCAAAGTACGCCGCCGTGCCGCCTTCTTCCGCTACGCCTTCCAGTGCATTCTGTATCAAATGCAAGGTGTTTTGCGAAATGCCGATATCCCTTGCAGGCTTATGCTCAACCTTCTGATAAATGCTGCCGTCGTTGTTCAGCAGGTTTTCCACCAGATACGGCGGATGGTATACGCCGTCTGCCGCCACGCAGCTCATTACCATTGCCAGCTGCAAAGGCGTTGCCAGGTTAATGCCCTGCCCGATAGCGGCGTTAAAGGTATCGCCCAGCATCCACGTTTCGCCCGGAAAGGCTTTCTTTTTATTTTCCGGTGTCGGCAAAAGGCCGCTTAATTCACCTTCCAGTTCAATGCCTGTCGGCGAGCCGATGCCGAATTTTTTGGCAAAAGTTATAATATTATCAATACCAAGGCGGTTGCCCATCTCGTAAAAATATACGTTATCCGATTTACGCAGCGCTTCGTGGAAGTTCAGCCAGCCCAGCGCCTCGCCGCCTGCGTTACGCATATCAATCAGCCAGTGCCTGCCGCTGTCAAAAATCAGTTCGTCAGGCGTTACCTTGCCAAGTTCCAGCGCCGCCGCACCGGTAATTATCTTAAACGGCGAGCCCGGCGGGTATTCGCCGCCGATAACTTTATTGGTCATCGGGTAATTGGGGTCGTTATTGATAATGTTCCAGTCTTTTTCGCTGATGCCGTGTACAAACAGGTTCGGGTCAAAAGCCGGGCGGCTTACCATGGCACGCACCGCGCCGGTTTTAGGGTCTAATGCCACAATCGCCGCCGCACGTGCGCCGGGCGCGATGCCCGATGACCGCAGATAAGCCAGATGGTCATCCACAGCATTTTCCATTACCTGCTGCAAATCCTTATCTATCGTCAGCTGCAAGCTTTTGCCGGGCACGGGGTCAATCTGCCCCAGCTGCTTGACAACATTGCCTGCAACGTCAACTTCTTCGTCATAACTGCCGTCGATGCCGCGCACATAGCGGTCATAAGTTTTTTCCAACCCAAACTTGCCTACCACACTGCCCACCGGCATATTTTTGTAAGAACCCTGCGTAATATCGTACTGGCTTACCTCGCCCACGTAACCGATAGCATGCACGCCAAGTTCCTTAAACAAATAATTGCGCACCGGCTGAATTTCAATCATCACGCCGGGCAGTTCGCGCTTCTTTTCCTCCAGCTTCGTCAGCATTTCCGGGGTAATATTGCTTTTCAGGCGTGTCGGCTCGTAGCTGTCGCTGTTTTCTTCCAGCTTTTTGCGCATTTCCGCCACCGGCATGTCAATAATATCCGACAGTGCGCGCAAAAGCTCCTCGTCGTAAGGGTTGTTCTGCCTGCGCAGCGCCACTACATAGCCCGGCAGGTTGTTTACCAGCTCCACGCCGTCCCTGTCGTAAAAAATGCCGCGCGGCGCTGTAACCTTTGTACGGCGCAAACGGTTGCCGTCGGCCTGTTCGCCGTAAAAATCACCCTTAAAAAGCTGCAAATAGGCCATGCGTCCCAAAAGCACCAGTAAAATGCAAACGGCCGCAATCAGCATGGCTTCCAAGCGGTTGGCATATCTTTTGTTCAGCATAGCCCAAACTCCTTCAAAATAAGCCTGTTATTCCCTGTGCCAGTGTGCAATTAACAGGCACAACTTGTAAACAGGTATCACAAATACCATATTGCCCAGGCAATAAGCCAGGGTGTCCTGCAAATAAGCGTATAAAAAGCCGCCGTCCGCCAGCGGCGTTAAAAACAGCGCCACAAAGAAAAACAGCACGCGTATGCCTGCTGTTATCACCAGTGCCGCAGTTAAATGGTAGGCAAAATGTTCCTTAAAAACCTGCTCCTTAATATAGCCGGTTACAAAGCCCACCGCGCTGCGCGTTAAAGTATGAAACCCAAACACGGCCCCGCTCAGAAAATCATACAGCAGACCGGTCGCACCGCCGATAGCCGCGCCCGTCTGCGCTCCGTAAACCATCGCCATGGCGTAAACATACAGCAGCACCAGGTCAAATTTAAACCACGCAGGCTGCTCCACCGTCAGCTGGATGCCAAACAACACTAAATAAACTATAAAAAACATCAGCTTTTTCATTTTGCAATACCGTCCTGCTGATGCCAGATAACCACAAACACTTCTTCCATGCCGCTTCTTACAGCCGCAGGCTCAATCGTCGCATTACGCAGAAGCCCGGCCGCATCAAGACTGCTTTCCTTAACCGTGCCGATAACAATGCCGGAAGGATGGTTCTGGCTGTAACCGCTGGTTACTACCACATCACCCGCATAAACCTCCGCCTCGCGCGGCAGATGTTCCATTAAAAGCGGTACGTTATCGCCGCCGCGACCCGCAACAATGCCCACCGCGCGCGAATTGGCACGCAAAATGCGCGCACCTACATTGCAGCGCGTACTCGTCACCAGCATTACTCTGGCAGAAGAAGCATAGGCCTCATCGACAAGCCCCACCAGCCCTTCTGGTGTTACCACTGCCATGTCCTGCTGCACGCCGTCCTCAGTGCCCTTGTCGATATACAGGCTGTCGCGCAGTTCGCCGGGGGCACGCCCCAGCACCTTGGCCACAACCAGCTGCTCATCCGGGTGCGAATTTTTATAATTCAGCATCTCGCGCAGGCGCTGGTTTTCGGCGTAAATATCCGCCATGGCAAGGTTGGCATAGCGCAGCTCGTTTATTTCGTTGTGAAGTGTTTCGTTTTCCTGCTGCAGGCTTTCAACAGTCGTCATGGCTTTGCCGGTGTCATCCACAAATCCGCCGACGGCGTTTGTTGCCGCCGCAAAAGGCGTAATAACAGCCGTTACTGCCCTGTTAATAACCGGAAAACGCAGCGGGTCCTGCAAGGCCATGCCAAACAGCGCCAACAGCACTGCCACAGCTAACCCCAGGCTTAAATACTTCTTGTTCACACTTTATTCCTTCAGTCAGTAGTATTGGAGGCCATAAAGCCTTTTTTGTAAACGTCAACATTTTCAACGGCAAGACCGGTGCCCAGCGCAACGCAGCTCAGCGCGTCGTCCGATACATATACAGGCATACCGGTTTCCCTGCTCAAAATGCGGTCAAGGTTGCGCAAAAGCGAACTGCCGCCCGTCATAACAACGCCCCTGTCCATAATATCAGCCGCCAGTTCAGGCGGGGTACGTTCCAAAGTATTTTTAACAGCGTCAATAATATTGGTTACAGGTTCTTCCAAGGCCTCGCAAACCTGGTTGCTGTTAATCGTAACATTTTTCGGCAGGCCGGTTAACAAATCGCGCCCGCGGATATCCATTTCTTCTTTTGCTTCCAAAGGCATAGCCGTGCCGATATTGATTTTAACCTGTTCAGCGGTACGCTCGCCAATCAACAGGTTAAAAGTTTTGCGGATATAGCGCACAATAGCATCGTCCATAGCGTCGCCGCCCGTGCGGATGGATTTGCTGACAACAATGCCGCCCAGCGAAATTACCGCAACTTCGCAGGTACCGCCGCCGATATCGACAACCATGCTGCCAGTTGCTTCCTGCACCGGCAGGCCTGCGCCGATAGCGGCCGCCATCGGTTCTTCAATCAGGTATGCTTCACGCGCGCCTGCCTGCACAGTAGCGTCGATAACCGCGCGTTTTTCAACTTCCGTAACGCCGGAAGGAACGCCTACTACAATGCGCGGGCGTACCAGCGAATTTCTGCCGATAGCTTTTTTGATAAAGAATTTCAGCATGGACTGCGTAATGTCAAAATCGGCAATAACGCCGTCCTTCATCGGGCGGATAGCAATAATATGCCCCGGCGTGCGGCCAATCATCTGCTTGGCTTCCGCGCCGATTGCCAGTACCTCGTTGTTAGCCTTGTCAACCGCCACAACGGAAGGCTCGCGGATAATAATGCCCTTGCCCTTTACATGCACCAGCGTGTTGGCAGTGCCAAGGTCGATACCCATGTCATGCGAAAATTTATTGAAAAAACTAATCATTAACTACACCTCATTCATCCAAATACCCATTTTCTCTAAAGCTGAAATACCTGCCGTCACCGATAATGATATGGTCCAGAAGCGGAATACCCATTACCGTGCCGGTTGCTTCTAGCGCCTGCGTCAGCTTGCGGTCCTCAATGCTCGGCGCCGGGTCACCCGAAGGGTGGTTATGCGCCGCCAGCACGCACGCCGCACGATGCAGCATCGCCGGGGCAAACACTTCGCGCGGGTGCACCACCGATGCGTTCAATGTACCTTCCGAAACCTGCTGGCATTTAAGCAGCTGGTTCTTGCTGTCCAAAAGCAGTACCAAGAACTTTTCCTGCTGCTCATAACGCATACGCGGCATTAAATAATTTACGCAAGCCTCCGGTGATGACAGCTTCACTTTCTTCTGCGGGTCAGCACCGGCAACACGCCTGCCCAGCTCCACGGCCGCTAAAATAGTCGCCGCTTTTGCCGGGCCAAGCCCTTTTATTTTAGATAGGTCGGCCACGCTGCGCGCCTGCGCGATATTGCTGTACAAACCGCCGTTATCCGTCAGCTCACGTGCAATATCAAGCGCCGAACGCTCCGTCGTACCCGTCCTGATTAAAATCGCCAATAATTCCGAATTGCTTAATATATCCGGGCCATGTTCAATCAGCTTCTCGCGCGGCCTGTCGTCGGCCGGTAAAAGCATCATCTTGTTGTGGCTCAATAAATAATCACCCTTTCAAAAATCAGCGTCGCAAGTATCAACAAAACTTTGCAGCCTGTTTACAGATACTCCAATTTATTATATCAAATTTTTCGGCTTCTGTGTATATATTGCTAAAATTCTGCAAAAAATTTCACAAAAAAGCTTAATATAATAAAAACTGCCCGCGTTTTTGCGCAGGCAGCGTTAAAATCAATCTTCTTTATCTTTTATTTTTCTTTCAAAATCCAGTTCAAACCAGCGGCGGCGGTAACCGGGCAGCTTCTTCCAGCCGTCAACGGCCAAAGTCAAAACCGCTTTTTCCACCAGGTCACGGTATTTTTTACTTACTTCCTCCGGCCCGTCATAGCTGAAACCGCTTACCTTAAATTTATCAGACTGGTAAATTACCTCGCCCTTATCATTTATAACCTCAAATCTGTTGCGGGTATTGCCAAACAGCGACCACGGGCTGTCCATTTCCACCAGCTCCATGCGGCAGTGTTCAACGGCCGGTTTCGGCGGCGCAGGCGGTTTTACGGGTTCCGTTTTTACCGGTGCAGCTTCCGCACCTTCATGCTGTACAGCTTTGCCGCACTTACTGCAAAATGCGGAATCGTCCGGCAGCTCTTGTCCACAAAATCTGCAATACATCCGTCACACCTCTTGTTTCTTTTCGGCTTTTTTAGCTTCGGCTGCGTCTTCTTTAGCCTCTGCCTCGGCAACCATTTCCCCGGCAATTTTTGCTTCAGCTTCAATCTGTTCTACGCTCTTATCCAGAATTTCGGCTTCGGCTTCTTTCAATTTTCTTTCGTTATTAACAATTACGCCCTCTTTAACCAGCATGTTAAAATCAGCCAGTTCTTCAGGCACATTAACGCGGTTCGGCATTTTTTCAGCCAAAGCGTCCATAACTTCTTTGGAAGCTTTAAAATAAATGCGTACATTGGCTTCGCTGCCGTCGTCAAAACTTCTGCGCCATGCCAGCGTCCACAAAGTACGCGCATCAAGCGCACTGTTCAATCTGTAAGAATAGCGGAACTTAACGGTACGCATCAGCTTGGGCTGATAGCTGAAAATAGCGGCAATTTCACGGTAAGGGATTTCAAAAACCTTGGTTTTGCCCCAGATATCGTGCTTGACAATTTTTAAATATTTGCGCTCTACGCTGACGTCATAAGTCGGTTTGCAGCGCAGCAGCAAAATCCATACCAGCATTGCGTAAAAGAAAATAGGCACGGGTTCCAGCACGTTAAGATATACATAACGTAAAATGGAAACGATAAACATAACAAAACATGCAATACCTACAACGGTGTAAGTAATAACATATTTTTTATTGCGTTTGGTTGTATCAACAGCTAAGCTCATCAAACAGCCTCCTAAAATTAAATATACTCAACGCTACTATTATACAGCAAAAAAGGATGGGAAACAAGTTCCCATCCTGTATATCAATAAAATTTTAAGTTGGATTGATTGAGAAATTAAATTGCTGCATGTTCGTGCAGTTCAGCAATTTTAGCGTCGTCAAAGCCAAATTCTTTCAGCACTTCATCAGTGTGCTGACCGAGAATCGGAGCCGGTTTTTCAACGGCACACGGAGTTTCGGAGAATTTAATGGGCACACCGGGGATTTTCATCTTGCCGGCAGTCGGATGTTCAACTTCGACAATCATTTCACGGAAGTTAACCTGCGGGTCGGTTACAACCTTATCAATGGTGTTGATAGGTGCGCACGGAATTGCAGCTGCTTCCAGTTTTTCAATCCAGTGTTCAATGGTATCGGTTACGAATACTGCGTCCAGAATTTCTTTCAGTGCAGGTTCGTTGTTGGTTCTGTCAGCATTGGTAAGGAAGCGCGGATCTTCAAGGAGTTCCGGTTTGTTAATCAAATCACAGAGCTTCTTCCAAAGTCTGTCGTTGCCTGCGCCAACAATTACAAGGCCATCGCTTGCAGTGAAGGATTCGAACGGAGTGATGGAAGGATGACGGTTTCCGAGAGGAACCGGGTTTTCTCCGTTTACGAAATAACGGCTTACTGCGTTTTCAAGGATAGCTACCTGGCAGTCAAGCATGGATACGTCGATTTCCTGGCCGATGCCGCTTACTTCGCGTTTATAAAGAGCGCTGGTGATACCGGTTGCAAGGAAGATACCTGCGATGATATCGCCTACGGAAGCGCCTACACGGCAGAAGGTATCTTTATCCGGGCCGGTGATGCTCATAATGCCGCCCATAGCCTGTACAACTACGTCATAAGCAGGTTTCATGGTGTAAGGGCCGGTCTGGCCGAAGCCGGAGCAGGATGCGTAAATAATTTTCGGGTTGATTTCTTTCAGTACGGAATAATCAAGGCCGAATTTTTTCATGGTACCGGGTTTAAAGTTTTCGACAACAACGTCAGCTTTTTTAACCATTTCTTTAAAAACGGCTTTAGCTTCATCAGACTTAAAGTTCATGGTCATGGAACGTTTGTTACGGTTCAAGCTCATGAAATACGCGCTTTCTTTCCCGATAAAAGGTCCGTAAGCACGGCTGTCGTCGCCTACGTTCGGCTGCTCGATGTGAATTACGTTTGCACCCATGTCGGCAAGCATCATAGCAGCATAAGGGCCGGACAATACACGAGTGAGGTCCAGAACAACTACATTTTCCAACGGTTTCATTATCATTTTCCTCCTGTTTGTCAAAACTCTCTGATTCAAGCAACAAATCCAGATTTCTCCTTAGTCGTTGCCCATCAGCCAAACAATATTTATTCTGTGAGAGCCGCACAGATCAAATATTACAAAATTAATTTTAGCAAAAAAACATCAAAAATGCAAACCGGTAACGTGAATTTTACGTTAACAGTTATTAATTAAAGTGCAGGTACGGATATACCGTACCTGCAAAAATCCGAAAACTCAGTTCTAATTAAATTAGAAGCCAAGCAGGCCGAAGAATACGTAGCAAACGATACCGGAAACGATCGACATGGAAAGACCCCAAATCAAAAGTTTACGGAACAGAACGCCTTTGTCTTCTTCTTCACCGGCAGATGCAATGCACAGTGCGCCCAAAGTGGACAGCGGGGATGTATCTACCAGGTGAGAGCCAACGTCGATAGCGGAAATAATACCTACAGGATCGCCGCCGGTCAATTCTACCAGACCAGGGGTCATCGGCAGGAACATCGGCATTACTACACCAGAGCTGGAGGAGTAAGCAGAAATTACAGCCGGTACAAATGCAGTCCAGAAGCAGATGGTAGTCGGACCAGCTACGGAAGCCATAACTTCTACGAGGAAGTTCAGGCCGCCTGCTTTATCCATTACGTCGATAAGTACGGATACGCCGCAAACCATCATGATAACGGACCAAGGCATTACTTTAACAGCAGCTTTGGAGTCGCCATAACCGGTGAGCATAAGTACGATAGAAAGAACGAAGGAGATAGAACCTACGTTGGAGAGCATGTTGGTAACAGCTTTCGGGAATACGCCTTTCATACCAGGCAGGCCAGGAACTACTACTAAGAGGATAAGGATGAATACGAGCAACAGAGTGGTTTTCTGTGCAGCGTTGAACGGTTCCGGTTTCGGAGCCAGTTCGTCGATATCCAGAGCAGCGCCGCGCTGTTCGCGCAACCATTTCAAACCGCCCATTACAAAGAAGCCGCCGATGTTAACGAAGCCTTGTGCAAGTTCGGAGTTGAAATGAATTTTCCATGCCAAAGTGTTCAGATAATCCGGAGCAAGGCCGAGTTCGCCTGCCATTTTAGCGATTAAGCCGTTGGAGATGATGCCGGTAGGAGCAAACGGAGAGAATGCTGCACCGTTGCAGGCACCTACAACTAACAGGGTCATCAGGAATGCCGGCATTTTAACTTTGGATGCGATAGCCATGGAAACAGGTGCCATCAATGCGCAGCCTGCGATGTTGCCAGGGCCGATGGTGGTAACGAAAGTGCAAAGTACATAAATAATCAAAGGAACAAGTGCGGTGTTACCTTTGCAGGCACGTACGGAATAAGCGGTCAGCTTTTCCATGGTGCCGTTGGTCTGCGCCATACCAAAAAGGAAGGTTACGCCGACCAGGATCATGAACAGGCTCAGCGGGAAAGCGTTCATAATTTTAGCTGCGGAGATATCGGAGAAGATACCGCCAACGATAATACCGAATGCGATACCGAGGAAGCCTACGTTCAAGTCTTCATTTACGCAGGAAATACCTACGAGGATTACCAGCGCGAGAATGGACACTAATGCAGGAAGTGAAATATCCATAATTTGTTTCCTCCTATTGATAGAATAAGACGGAATTCGGAAATCGGACATTTGCACTATGCAAAATATACCACTCTATTAAGTTTTCAGTTATTCAGGATAACCGGTATTTATTCTTAGAAGCCAAGGATGCCGAAGAATACGTAGCAAACGATACCGGAAACGATGGACATGGAGAGGCCCCAAATCAAAAGTTTACGGAACAGAACGCCTTTGTCTTCTTCTTCACCGGCAGATGCAATGCACAGCGCGCCCAGAGTGGACAGCGGGGAAGTATCTACCAGGTGGGAGCCAACGTCGATTGCGGAAATAATAGCAATCGGGTCGCCGCCGGTCAATTCTACCAGACCAGGGGTCATCGGCAGGAACATCGGCATTACTACACCAGAGCTGGAGGAGTAAGCGGAAATTACAGCCGGTACAAATGCGGTCCAGAAGCAGATGGTGGTCGGGCCAGCTACGGAAGCCATGATTTCAACGAGGAAGTTCAGGCCGCCAGCTTTATCCATTACGTCGATAAGTACGGATACGCCGCAAACCATCATGATAACGCCCCAAGGCATTACTTTAACAGCAGCTTTGGAATCACCATAACCGGTGAGCATAAGTACGATAGAAAGAACGAAGGAAACAGAACCTACGTTAGAGAGCATGTTCAGCATCGGTTTCGGGAACATACCTTTCATACCAGGCAGGCCAGGAACTACTACTAAGAGAATCAGGATTGCTACCATGAGCAAAGTGGTTTTCTGAGCAGCGTTGAACGGTTCCGGTTTCGGAGCCAGTTCGTCGATGTTGAGAGCAGCGCCACGCTGTTCACGCATCCATTTCAAACCACCCATTACAAAGAAGCCGCCAACGTTAACGAAACCTTGTGCAATAGTGGAGTTGAAGTGAATTTTCCAAGCCAGAGTGGAGAGGTAATCAGCAGGAATACCAAGTTCCGGAGCGCATTTAGCGATGATGCCGTTGGAGATAATGCCGGTAGGAGCAAACGGAGAGAATGCAGCACCGTTAGCAGCACCTACAACAAGCAGGGTCATCAGGAATGCAGGCATTTTTACTTTAGAAGCAATAGCCATAGAAACCGGAGCCATCAGAGCGCAGCCGGCAATGTTGCCAGGGCCGATGGTGGTAACAAAGGTAGTCAGCACATAAATGATCAAAGGAACAAGTGCGGTGTTACCTTTGCAGGCACGTACGGAATAAGCAGTCAGCTTTTCCATGGTGCCGTTGGTCTGCGCCATACCAAAAAGGAAAGTTACGCCTACCAGAATCATGAACAGGCTCAGCGGGAAAGCGTTCATAATTTTTGCAGCGGTAATGTCAGAGAAAATACCGCCGACAATAATACCGAATGCGATACCGAGGAAACCTACGTTGAGATCTTCATTAACGCAGGAAATACCTACCAGAATAACTAATGCAAGAATTGACATTAATGCAGGAAGTGAAATATCCATTTGTTTGGTCCCTCCTATTTGTGATAAATAGCTGGGGCTTGAAATCGGATGATTTCACTTTGCGATAATACCATTCGTATTTAGGACTATTTAAAGATTGTTTCGAAAATAGCCGATTAGTTCTTGTACTTTTTACAGACCAAGCACACCGAAGAATACAAAGCATACGATACCGGAAACGATGGACATGGAAAGACCCCAAATCAAAAGTTTACGGAACAGAACGCCTTTATCTTCATATTCAGGAGCAGCTGCAATACACAGAGCGCCCAAAGTGGAAAGCGGAGAAGTATCTACCAGGTGGGAACCTACGTTGATAGCAGAGATGATGGAGATAGCATCGCCACCAGTCAATTCTACCAAACCAGGAGTCATCGGCAGGAACATCGGCATGATTACGCCAGAGGAGCTGGAGTATGCAGACAGAACTGCCGGAACAAAGGCTGCCCAGAAGCAGATAGTGGTCGGGCCTGCTACAGAAGACATAATCTGTACAAGGAAGTTAAGACCACCGGATTTATCCATAACGTCGATCAATACGGATACACCGCAAACCATCATGATAACGGACCAGGGCATTACTTTAACAGCAGCCTTGGAGTCACCATAACCGGTGAGCATAAGAACAATAGAAAGTACGAAGGAAATAGATCCTACGTTAGAAAGCATATTGGTAAGCATTTTCGGCAGGGTACCTTTAATACCAGGCAGGCCAGGAACAACTACCAAAAGAACCAGAATAGCTACGATAGCAAGAGTGGTGCTCTGTGCAGCGTTGAACGGTTCCGGTTTCGGAGCCAGTTCGTCGATATCCAGAGAAGCACCTTTCTGTTCTTTCAGCCATTTAGCACCGCCCATTACCAGGAAGCCTACTACGGTTACGAAGCCCTGAGCAATGGTGGATTTGAAGTATACCATCCATGCAAGTGCGTCAAGGTCAGTAGCCGGGATACCGAGTTCAGGAGCTACTTTAGCGATGATGCCGTTGGAGATGATGCCGGTCGGTGCAAACGGAGAGAATGCAGCCGCGTTGCAGGCACCTACAACAAGCAGGGTCATCAGGAATGCAGGCATTCTAACTTTGCCTGCAATTGCCATAGCAACAGGGGCCATCAAAGCGCAGCCTGCAATGTTGCCAGGTCCGATAGTAGTCAAGAAGTCGGAAAGTAAAAAGATAATGATAGGAATTAAAGCAGTGTTACCTTTGCAGACACGGATGGAATAAGCAGTGAGTTTTTCCATGGTGCCGTTGGTCTGTGCCATACCAAAAAGGAAGGTTACACCAACCAAAATCATAAACAGGCTCAGCGGGAAGGCATTCATAATTTTTGCTGCCGTCGTATCGCCGAAGATGCCGCCTACGATAATGCCGAATGCAATACCAAGGAAGCCTACGTTAAGATCCTCATTCACGCAGGAAATACCTACAAGAATAACTAATGCGAGGATGGACATTAATGCAGGAAGTGAAATATCCAATTTCGTCACTCCAATCTTCATAAATTAGCCCAAAAGAGCTAAAAACATAATAATGCCGTTAAGTATTTACTTGACGGCTTTTAAGCTCCGGCGCCGGGTAAGGTCTCCCCTACCCGGTGCTTTCGCTTATAAATTAGTTAATAACTGATTTAACCTTCAGTCACAGGTTTTAAATTAATCTTCTTCTGCCGGGAAAGATTTATGGAGCAATTTCGTTAAACCAACGAAAAGTCCAATAACGATAAACATGGTCGGCAGAGCTACAGCCATCATAATAACAGCTTTTTCAGTTGCTCCCATTTTTACACCTCCAAAAAATTTCCAGTGGAAAGCACGCTAATAAGTAAAGTTACAAGTTACAGATTACATTTTTTCCAGAGCAGGAATCATAGCAAGAACCAGACCACCTGCTACTACGGATGCAACCTGACCAGCAACGTTTACGCCGATAGCATGTTGGATGATGAAGTTAGTCGGGTCTTCTTTCAAAGCCATTTTAGCGATTACACGGCCGGACATCGGGAATGCGGAAATGCCGCAAGCACCGATCATCGGGTTGATCTTCTTAGCACTGAACATGTTGAGCAGTTTAGCGAAGATTACGCCACCAACGGTATCGAATACGAATGCAACAGCGCCGAGAGCCATGATGAGAAGTACCTGGAAGTTCAGGAAACGTTCAGCAGTCATGGTGCCGCCGATGGTAATACCAAGTACGAGGGTTACCAGGTTGGACAGTTCGTTCTGAGCGCAGTTGGACAGGTTGTCAACAACACCGGATTCTTTAAGAACGTTACCGAACATAAGAGCACCGATAAGAGCAACAGACAGAGGAGATACAACGCCTGCTACGATAACGATCATGATCGGGAACAAGAATTTAGTGGTGTCGGATACAGGTTCTTCGTTTTCGAAGCCCATGCGAATGGAACGTTCGTTTTTAGTGGTAACAGCTTTGATAACAGGCGGTTGGATAACTGGTACCAAAGACATGTAGCAGTATGCAGCTACGGACAGAGGTCCAAGCAGTTCTACTGCATAACGGCTTGCTACATAAATGGTAGTCGGGCCGTCAGCTGCGCCGATGATACCGATAGAGGAAGCATGCGGGAAGGAGAAGCCCAGGAAGGTAGCGCCGATAGCGGTAGCAAAAATACCGAACTGTGCAGCTGCTGCGAACAGCATTACGGACGGACGGCGAATCAACGGAGCGAAGTCGCACATTGCGCCGATAGCAACGAAGATAAGTACAGGGAACAGTTCGTTTGCGATACCTGCATTGTACAGGGTGATCAAGAAACCTTCAGCACCCGGTTCAGTGGATACTGCAGAAGAATGCGGAATGTTAGCCAGGATAGCACCGAAGCCGATAGGAAGCAACAGAGCAGGTTCGTAGTCGTATTTAACTGCGAGCCAGATCAGGATGCCGCCGATGATCCACATAATAATATGAGTATAGTGAAGACCAAGAATACCCTTCAGGAGTTCTTCAAGATAAGGGTATTGTACGAGTAAAGAATCCATTCTTAAACCTCCAATATTCAATTGCTTTCCTATAAATTCATCTGATAGCAGTGCCGGTAGCTAACTGCCGGCACGCTATTATGTTTGAAGAATTGAAGGAAATTAGCCGATAACTGCCATGATCTGGCCAGGTTTTACGTTTTCGTTAACGTCTACGTTGATGGATTTAACGGTGCCGTCAACAGGTGCAGCAATTTCGTTCTGCATTTTCATAGCTTCGAGCATAAGAACTACGTCGCCTTTTTTAACAGCGTCGCCAGCTTTAGCTACGATTTTGCTTACTTTACCAGGCATCGGAGCGGTAAGCGGGGTGTCACCAGCTGCTACTGCTGCCGGAGCAGGAGCTGCTGCCGGAGCGGGAGCCGGAGCTGCTGCGGGAGCCGGAGCAGGAGCTGCTACCGGAGCCGGAGCGGGAGCTGCTGCAGGAGCCGGAGCTGCTGCAACCGGAGCTGCTACAACGCCTTCTTCTGCAACTTCAACAGTGTAAGCTACACCATTAACGTTAACTTTGAATTTTCTCATTTGAAATTCCTCCATTTCAATTTTTAAAAATTTTTTATTTTCGTGCGGCAGGCAATGAGAACCTGCCGCAGTCAAAACTAAAAATTAATAGCATTCCTGTCTTTTGTTCATCAAAGACAAGCGGCCAGTCTGAGCCCAAAGCGTACTCGGTTTTTTGATACGTACTACAGCTACGCCGCCGCCAGCATGCTGGATAGCTGCTGCCATTGCTGCAATCATTTCATCGTCGTTCATAACCATGCCGATTGCACCGCTGATAGCTGCAATTACTTCGGGGGGAGTACCGGCAGGAACTGCAGGAGCTGCTGCAGCTACAGGAGCCGGAGCGGGAGCAGCTTTCGGAGCTTCTTTCTTCTTGCTGCTACCAAATAATCCAAAAAATCCCATTACGATTTCCCCTTTCTATGCATTAGAGCGGAATGTTACCGTGTTTCTTAGCCGGACGGCTTTCACGTTTGGATTCCAGCATCTGCAGTGCATTGATGATGGTCGGGCGGGAATCTTTCGGTTGAATTACGATATCAACCATGCCACGTTTTGCAGCCTGATACGGGGTTGCAAAGTTGTCAATGTATTCAGCGGTTTTAGCTTCAACATCAGGATCTTTACGGAAGATGATGTTAGCTGCACCGGCAGGGCCCATAACTGCGATTTCAGCAGTCGGCCAAGCGATAACCTGGTCAGCACCAAGTTCCTGAGAGCACATTGCGAGGTAAGAACCGCCGTAAGCTTTACGGGTAATCAAAGTGATTTTAGGAACGGTTGCTTCAGAGTATGCATAGAGCATCTTAGCGCCGTGACGGATAATGCCGCCATATTCTTGGTTGGTGCCCGGCAGGAAGCCCGGTACGTCAACCAGGTTCAACAGAGGAATGTTGAAAGCGTCGCAGAAGCGAATGAAGCGGGAAGATTTGTCAGATGCATTGATGTCAAGGCAACCTGCCATTACTTTCGGCTGGTTAGCAATAATACCTACGGTCTGGCCATCCATACGAGCGAAGCAGGTAATGATGTTCTGAGCGTAGTATTGCTGGTTTTCATAGAATTCGCCGTTATCAACGATGCTTCTGATAACATCTTTCATATCATAAGGATGGTTGGAGTTATCAGGAATCAAAGTGTTCAGAGCTTCGTCCGTACGGGTCGGGGAGTCGCCGGTTTCAATAATCGGAGCGCCTTCCATGTTGTTGGACGGGAGGAAGCTTAACAGATAACGGATTTGTTTGATGCAGTCTTCGTCGTTTTCAGCAGCAAAGTGAGCTACACCGGAAGTCTGGTTGTGGGTCATAGCGCCACCGAGTTCTTCCTGGGTAACTTCTTCGCCAGTAACGGATTTAACAACTGCCGGGCCGGTAATGAACATTTTGGAAGTGTTCTTTACCATGTAGATGAAGTCGGTCAGAGCCGGGCTGTAAACAGCGCCG
>CASFZG010000006.1 GCA_949299135.1 uncultured Phascolarctobacterium sp. | reverse complement strand
ACATAATAACGGTAGGAATTCGGATCCAGCGCAAGCTGTACGTTGCAAGCGCCGCGCACGCCAAGCTCACGAACAATGTCGATGGAAGCCTGACGCAGCATCTGTACTTCATGATCGCTCAAAGTCTGTGCCGGTGCGGCAACAACAGAGTCGCCGGTATGCACCCCAACCGGGTCAAGGTTTTCCATGGAGCAGACGGTAATACAGTTGTCATCAGCGTCACGCAGAACTTCATATTCAATTTCCTTCCAGCCGGCAACGCTGCGTTCAATCAGCGCCTGGCCGATAAGGCTGTAAAGCAAACCTTTGCTTACGATATCGTCCAGCTCGTCCATGTTTTCAGCAATGCCGCCGCCGGTGCCGCCCAAAGTATAAGCCGGGCGCACGATAAGCGGGAAACCAACTTCGCGCGCAAATTCCTTAGCGGCGGATACGGTTTCAACAATCGTGCTTTCCGGAATCGGCTGGTTGATTTTTTCCATCGTTTCCTTAAACAGCTCGCGGTCCTCGGCGCGTTTAATGCTTTCAATCTGGGTACCCAGCAGTTTTACATTGTATTCACGCAAAATGCCCTGTTTGTCAAGGTCAATGGCAAGGTTCAAGCCAACCTGCCCGCCCAGGGTTGCCAGCATGGCGTCCGGGCGTTCGCGTTTAATAACGCTTTCCAAAAATTCTACGTTGACAGGCTCAACGTAAACGCGGTCGGCAATATGCACGTCCGTCATAATGGTAGCCGGGTTGCTGTTAACCAGTACAACCTCCAGCCCTTCTTCTTTCAAAGCGCGGCAGGCCTGTGTGCCGGAATAGTCAAATTCTGCCGCCTGCCCAATAATAATCGGACCCGAACCGATAACCAGTACTTTTTTTACATTTTGCAGCTTCGGCATAATCAGCGGCCTCCCATCATTTTAATAAAGCGTTCAAACAAATATTCGTGGCCGCCCGGTCCGGGGCTTGCCTCCGGATGGTACTGCACGGTAAAGGTCGGGTGGTCAAGGTAACGCACGCCCTCAATCGTGTGGTCGTTCAGCGAAATATTTGTAATTTCAATATTCTTGCCTTCCAGCGATTTTTCATCAACAGCATAGCCGTGGTTCTGGGAGGTAATCATTACTTTGTGTTCCAGCAAATCCTTAACCGGGTGGTTAATACCACGGTGGCCGAACTTCATTTTATAAGTATCGCAGCCGTTGGCAAGCGCCATCAGCTGGTGGCCAAGGCAGATGCCGAAAATCGGGCGTTTGCCGATGAACTTTTTAACTTCTTCGATAACAGTAGTCAAATCCTTCGGGTCCCCCGGTCCGTTGGAAAGGAAAATTCCGTCCGGCTGGGAAGCCAGAACTTCCTGCGCATCGGTAAATGCCGGGAACACGGTCAGGCGGCAGCCGAAGCTTGCCAGATAATTAAGGATGTTTTGTTTAATACCGTAGTCCATAACGGCAACATGGTATTTGCCCTCGCCCATTGTATAAATTTCCGGCGTGGTAACCTTTGCCACCTGGTCATGCACTTCGGGCAGTGCCAGCAGTTTGTCTACTTCCTCCTGCGGCATTTCTTCGGGCACAATAACACCCTGCAATACGCCGTAGTTTCTCAGTTTTCTGGTAATCGCGCGCGTATCTACGCCCACAAGCACAGGCACATCCTGCTCATCCAGAAAATCCTCCAGAGATTGTTCGTTTTTCCAGTTGCTCGGGTGGTCGCAAAGCTCGCTGATAACGTAGCCCTGGAAGAAGCACCTTCTGCCCTGATTAAACTCGGGGTTAATGCCGTAATTGCCAACCAGAGGATAAGTCATAACGACAATCTGGTCGCAGAACGACGGGTCGGTCAAAGTTTCCTGATACCCGCTCATGCCCGTTGTAAAAACAACTTCGCCGACAGCATTGCGTTTGCCGTACAAAGTACCCCTGTAAACGCTGCCGTCTTTTAAAACCAGTTTACCCTTTCTTCCTACTTGCCGCATACTACACCATCTCTCATAACAAATTTACCTGCTACCATGGTGGCAACCGCTTTGCCTTTGCAGTGTTTGCCGTTAAAAGGCGTTACGTTGCCGCGTGTATAAAATTTCGTATTATCAACTGTCCATTCCTTGTCAAGGTCGATGACAGTTACATCTGCCGGACTGCCTACTTTTAAACTTCCAGCATTTAATGCAAAAATATTCGCAGGCGCTGTACTCATTTTATCAATAATTTCGTTAATTGTGAAGAGCCCTGTATGATAAAGTTCGGTTAAAATTACGCCCAGCGAAGTTTCCAGACCGGTAAAACCGTTCGGCGCATAACGGAACTCAACGTCTTTTTCTTCCGGCGCATGCGGAGCGTGGTCGGTAACAATCGCATCGGCCGTACCGTCTTTTAATGCCTGACGGCAGGCTTCAACATGGTCCATGCTGCGCAGCGGCGGCGATACGCGCGTTGCGGTGCTGTAACCGCTGCACGCTTCGTCAGTCAGCGTCAGGTGGTGCACCGTAACTTCGCATGTTACGTTTACGCCCCTTGCCTTCGCACGGCGGATAATATCCAGCGCGCCTTTGGAAGCAACATGCGCGATATGCACATGCGCACCGGTGTATTCAGCAATTATGCAGTCACGCGCAACCGCGATATCTTCGGAAATGTACGGAATGCCCGGCACACCGATACGCGCGGAAACAGCACCCTCGTGCATATAGCCTTCGTGGTTCAGTTCTTCTTCGATAGAATGGGAAATCAGCACCTTATCAAAAGCGCTTACATAGCGTGCTGCCAGCAAAAACAGGCGGCTGCTTTCAACATAATGCCCGTCGTCGCTGAAAGCCATCGCGCCTTTTTCGGCCATATCGCCAAGTTCTGCCAGTTCCTTACCCTGCTCGCCCTTGCTGATTGCGCCGATAACTTCAACATTTACATAGCCTTCGCGTGCGGCGCGTTCTTTAATGCCGCTTACGATGATGCTGTTATCAACAACCGGTTTGGTATTCGGCATGCAGGCAATCGTCGTAACGCCGCCTGCCGCTGCCGCCATCGTACCGGTAACAATGTCTTCCTTTGCTTCCAAACCCGGCTCACGCAGATGAGTATGCACGTCAACAAGGCCCGGTGCAACTACAAGGCCGCTGGCGTCAAAAACTTCATCGGCAGCGGTTTCGATTTTTTTATCAACCGCAGCAACAACGCCGTCCTCAATCAGCACGTCCATTACCGCGTCAAGGTTTTGCGAAGGGTCAACCACACGTCCGTTTTTAATTAATGTTTTCAATTTGTTTCCCTCCCGTCAGCGTTAAGAACAGCAAAGCCATGCGCACAGCAACGCCGTTTTGTACTTCGTCCCTGATTTTGGCGTTGTCGCAGTAACCAACGTCCCACGAAATTTCAAGGCCGCGGTTCATCGGGCCCGGATGCAGAATGGTAACGTCCGGTTTTGCCAGTGCCAGGCGTTTTTCGTTAATGCCAAAAATGCGTGCATATTCGCGTGCCGAAGGGAACAGGCCTTTCTGCTGGCGTTCAAGCTGAATACGCAGAATGTCGATAACGTCCGCGCCTTCAATAGCGTCCTCAACACGTTTGTGAACTGTAACGCCCAAAGCTTCAATATCATGCGGCATTAATGTCATCGGGCCTGCAACATGCACATCGGCGCCCAGCTTCGTCCATGCGGCAATATTGGTGCGCGCAACGCGGCTGTATAAAATATCGCCTATAATCGCCATTTTGAGACCTTTAAAATCCTTGCCCTGCTCACGGATAGTAAACATATCCAAAAGGCCCTGCGAAGGATGGGCATGCGCACCGTCGCCCGCGTTGA
The DNA here is from genome assembly GCA_949299135.1 of uncultured Phascolarctobacterium sp. Taxonomy (GTDB): domain Bacteria; phylum Bacillota; class Negativicutes; order Acidaminococcales; family Acidaminococcaceae; genus Fusicatenibacter_A. The sequence continues at coordinate 68,205 of CASFZG010000006.1, read as the reverse complement.
TGATAACCGCTTTGGAAACATCCGCAGCATAAGCAGCAGCGCCTTCAATCGGGTGGCGCATAACAATCGCATCGCACGCCATGGACTGCACGGTAAGGATGGTATCGCGCAGGCATTCGCCCTTAACAACGCTGGAGCTGGAAGTTGTAATGTTTACAACGTCCGCCCCCAGGTATTTGCCTGCCAGCTCAAACGAAGTACGCGTTCTGGTACTTGGTTCGTAAAACAGGTTGATGATAGATTTGCCACGCAGCGAGGGAACCTTTTTGATATCACGCTTCATAATTCTTTTCATCTCGGCTGCAGTTTTAAGGATAAGTTCATATTCCTCAACGGAAAGTGAATCCAAATCCAGTATATCCCGGCCGCCGAGAGAAACTGTTGCTTTTGCCATTGCAGAAACCTCCTGTATGATTATTTAAGCAAAACCTGCGGGCACGCCCGCCTACTTACAAAAAATAAAAGCCTTCCGGTCCCCATGAGGATAGGAAGGCTTGTAGTACAAGTTACCTAAAAGTCTACCTTACAGTCTCACAGGACCGATTTAAAGGTAAGTTTTATGCTGTTATTATTGTAACACTTTACGGCAGCGTAAGTCAAATTTTTTGCGGGTAAAATTCATTTTAAAATTATGAATTTTACGGTAAACGGCAAAATTTCAGTTTATTTGACTTTTTGCGCACTTTTGCTATAATATTTATAGAAACACAAATGGCTGCCGATAGACGGTCAGCCCGATTTAAAATTTGTTCATGTTACGAAGTAACCGTCACAAGTTTTCGAAGGCTGTGGCGGTTACTTGCTTTTATAGCGTCGTTCTCTCCCAAGGGCATAGCCGAAGGAAAAGATTGTTACAGTGTAACCTATTACGGTTAACAATTCAATAACATTCATGCTATCCCCTCCTTCATAGTATTTCCGGCTTATGCCGGATTTCTATTTTATCGGAGGGTCACAGTCCCTCCGCGGGGAGGGCTAACCGCCTACCGTTTAATGGCAGCACATTTGCTTTATTATGATAACAGAAAAATATAAACCTGTAAAGATAGCAAACAGGCTTTCACCAAAAATATAGGTAAAAGCCTGTTTATTTATTTATTTCTTATCGGTTACACCCTTACCGTTTACGATAAGTGAAATTGAAGGCTGGCTTATGTTGAACAAATTGCCGAGGAAGATTTGTGATATTCCTTCTTCATGGTACAAGCGATAAATTTCTTTATTGCGCTCCGCGCGGGTTTTAAAGGGGTGGATTTGTATTTCTTCGTGGTCTATTTTATAGCCGTAATCGCGCACAACGATAATTTTGCGGGTGTTATCGGTGTTTCGCACCTTTATTTCCCATGTTTGGATGCCGGTTTTACTGCGAGGATTATACAGGCAGAATTCTGCTTCGGCGTCGCCGCAGATTTGTTTTAAGAATTTGGGGTTTAGTTCATTATTCATATTTATTACCTCATTTACTTTTTCGTCTTTGCAGGTAGTTTAATATTACTAATTTAGTTCTTTTACTCATGTTCATTCTTTGTAACCAAAGAACGAACATGAGCGAAAAACTAAAATATAAAAATTACTTTCTTTATATAAAGGCGATATTTAAAATTTAAAACCTATAACTTCATATTAAAAGCAGTTTAAAACAAAAGGGAGCTTTTGCTCCCTTTTGTTATTTAATTAGAACGTCCACTGTACACCGGCGTTAATCTGATAGGTTTCGTCGTTGTCGTTGCCGAAGGATTTTTCAAAATCCAAAAACGCATAGCTATTGTTGCCAAGCGCCGTTGCAAAGCCAAAGCCTACATCATACCATGTGCCTTCGTTTTCGTATTCTTCACGCAAAGTGCCGGTAATATCCGTCGCCGTTATATCCTGGTCGCCCAAAAATTCGTGCAGCAGGTCTGCTTTAATGTAAACAGTGCTGTTTTCGTTAAGGTCACGTCCAAGGCGGAAGCCCGCGCGGCCGATTAAGCTGTTAATGCCGTCAAGGCTTACTTTGGTGTCCTGGCTTGTTACATAATCCGCACCCGTTACGCGCGCAAATTGCAGCTGTGCCTGCGGCTCAAAGTACCAGCCGCCGCCCATGTCGTTCTTCTTGCCGTATTCCGCGCTGGCGCTGAACACATTGTTGCTGTAATCGCCGGTAATTTTTTCGCCGGTGCTGCGCGCCATGATATCAAAATCGTTTTCAAGGTGTCCCCATTTTAACACATAATCGGTGTAATGGCCTTTGTCGCCCAGCCAGGTGTCATACAGCCACAGGCCGTAGCGTTTTACATCGCCGTCGCCCGCAATGCCGGTGTATTCTGCCTTGCCGTCCATGTAGTCAATAGCCATACCTACGCGGCGTTCACCGTTGTCGCAGTCCTGCTTAACATCGTAGCCCATTTCATACATGGTGTTCTGGCTGCGGAAGGCGTCGTCCTTACCGATTCTGTCGTGGCGGATGCGCACCCACATGCCCTGTTCATCTTCCGGGCTGATGTAGCGTGCTTCGCCAAGGCGTTTATTCAACCTGTCCATGTAGATAGCGTTGTTGTAGTTAACCTTACTCATGTTAATAATGGTTTTGCCCGCGTCACTTACCTTATCGCCGGAGCTGTCTTTAGCCAGCAGCCAGTTGGTAGCATCTGCATAATTTTCATCAACATACTCGTCGCCCGGTTTTACTTCGTCAAATTCAGTGCCATTGTAGCCTTCATTTTCGTTTTTGCTATCATTTACATCATATTTTTCGCTTTTAATAACAAACGCATTATTCATTACGCCGTTATCTGCAAGCATAATGCCGTTTTTGGCATTTTCATAGCTGCCAAAATTATAATCGCCGCTAAAGGTCAAACCTGCAGAATTTACCGTTGCAAAACGCAGGCTGTCACCGTCTTTCAAATTTTCCAAACCGTTAATGCTGTTAATCCACAGTTTCTGCTCTCCACCTGCATTACCTTTAATAAACAGCATATCACTAACGCTGTGTTCGGTATCCAAATCCATTACAAAGGTATGGCTGCCTTCAAGGTCGCCAATATGTACCGCATGCGATGTATCATCAGCACCGCCGTTACGCATATCAATAACGCCGCCGGTACCTTCAAGTTTTGTAAGCCAGCTTTGGCCGGTTACATCCCATTTTGCACCTTCGGCAAGGTTTACATTTACAGTACCGCTGGCAGCAATTTCATGGCTGAATTTAGGGTTAAAAAATTTGCTCTCTACCTGTTCTTTCAAATCAGCGTCCTGATAGTCGTCCGCACGGCCTGTCCACGTACTGCCGCTTGTTAAGTTAATGCTTAATTTGCCGCCGTTGGCGGAAAGTGCGTCGCCGGTTAATTTAAGCGTGCCTGCGTTATTGCGGGTGCTTAAAGTGCTGATGCCGTCTGCATTGCCGATTGTAATGTTGCCACCGTAACCGCTGATAATATCGCCTGTAATCTCACTACCTGCACCATTTTGATAATTTAAATTTACTGTATTTATGCCATTTTCTTCAACAACAGGCAGTTTACCATCTTCGCCTAGTTTCCAACCTTCTGTGCCTGCCACAACGGCAATATCCTGCCCGCCGGTAGTGCTGATAGTTGTTGTGCCGTTAATGTTAATATTACCGCCGTTGGTAGACCATATACCGTAAACTTTATTGTTTTCTTTATCCTGCAAATCCTTTGCGATTGCAGTTATATTGGCAGTACCATTTACGTTAACGTCAGCACCACTTGCTTTAATACCAACATTTTCAACTTTTGTACCTCCATTAGTAACAGTATTAATTGTAATAGTACTTACACTAATATTATCACTATTATTTCTAGTCTTTTTTTCAAAGTTCGACAAAATACCATGTGCTTCTACATTGCCACTACCTGTAGCAGTAGCATTAATAGTACTATCATCATTTAAATAACTCATCGGATAAGATTCAGAGCCATATAAATTTATACCATTTGCAGATACACTCATTCCATTACTACTACTTGCAGTAGCTGTTATTGTTGCATTATTAAATATGGTATTCCCAAGATTAGAAATAATGCCGTTAGCTTCTGTTTTTTCCCCCTCTTTATAATTTCCATTATTAACAGCTGTAGAATTTATAATTATGCTACCACCTATTACATTACCGTTACTATTATTAAACTCTATACCATTTGCTTTTACCGTACTCTGAACTGTTTCTGAAATATTTTCAGCTGTTGCATTTAGTGTTACTGTACCGAGTTCATTAACCAATGTTGAATACTCATCAGATTTAATATTTTTATACTTATCAACATTATCGTAATCATCACTATTTTTAATTCCCAAAACAACATCTCTATTATAACTTACTGAAAATTTATCGCGTGTTAAATTAATTGCATTTACATAAGTATTTTCACTTTTCTTTCTACTCTGGTCATATTTCGTAGTACTATCACTAACTTTAATGTTTCCCTCCCCCCAATAAATTGCCGAACCATCTCCAGCATTTCCAATATTAATACCATATGTCGCTTCACTATTTGTTTCAAATCCATTATATCTACCTGTAACTTCTATGTTCCCACTACCACCATAAATGATATTTTTACTGCCAGATATAGATATACCTTGAGTACCTTCGTTTACTACAATATCTCCACCAAACCTTCTATCTAGTAAACTACCAGAATTATTTATTAAAATACCAAATACTGATATATTTTTACTTAATGGTTTATCATAACCTTTACTAACTGTAACATTCAACCGGTCTTTTATAATAACTTTACTGTTCCTATTGATTATACCAATACCTCTGTTACAATCATTGTTAATCTGAGATTTTGATGTTTTTATATTTAAATCCGCTTCACCACCAAAATCATATATATAAGTATTTCCATCAACAGTTTTAATTTTTTCGCCTTTTGCATTTTCCACATTTTGATAATTATCAGAATTACCACCGACATGAATATAAGTATCATACTCTGCTGCCCACGCCATACCGTAAGGCATCATAAGCAAGACGCTTAACGTAACCGCCTTTGCTAAATTTTTCTTCGTCATCATAATCGCTCCTTTGCTTTTGGCATTTTATACAAATGCAGTTTATGTAAAATTATTTTATCACAATCTTCCCCCCCATCAAGACATTTTGGTTGGCGTAAGTCTTACTTCTTCTGGTCTTGTGGTAACTTTTTCCCTGCCGGTAGGTTTGCGCGGCGGCGCAGTATGCGGTAACCCGCCCGTTTACGGCGGCGTGTTAAGTTATTTATGGCGTTTTTAAAAAATTGTTAAATTTTTTCGCCAAAGGGCTTGCCAAAATTTTTATTTTCAGTTACAATCATTTTCACGTCGCTTTTGCGTGGCCACAATTAAGCGGATAAAATTTTTAGTACAGGAGGCTTTTAATTTGAAAGCGAATAATCACTTTATTAACAACCCCCTGCCCAACGAGGCAAGCAAAACCGATTACGACAAGCAGACGGAGCTTACCAAATCACTTGTTACCGCCGCGCAAAACGGCGACCGCAATGCGCTGGAAAGGCTGTGTATTTTTTATGAGCCTTTATTTAAAAAAGAGATGCGCAGGGAAATTTTTTATAACTCTATCGGTTATGAAGAAGGTTTAAGTTTAGCAAGGCTTAAATTTATAGAAATTGTTTTAAATTATAACGGTGCTGATTTTACGCATTTTGCCGGTTATGTCCGCTGCCGTATTCATTTCGCTTTGTATGATGAAATGAAAAAAGCGTGGAAACGTGAGAATAACGAAACCGCAATCCCGGTTGGCGATGATACCGATACGCCCGCCCTTGCCGATAACATGATTGAGCGCGAAGAACTCGCCATATTATTAAAACTGGCTTTAAAGAAATTGACCGAGAAACAAAGAAACACCATCAAAGCCTTATACTTTGACGGTTACAGCGGTAAGGAAATTGCCGCCAAACAAAAAATAACGCCTGCTATGGTTAGTAAAAACCATAAACAGGCGTTAAAAATTTTACGCAATAATATAGCGTAACGGACTTATAAAGATATAAAGTTTAACATTAAGCGGCCTTTTACCTACATTTGTAAGTAAAGGGCTGTTTTTTTATTTTAATTACAGTTCAATATTTTTAGCGTTGGCAAGGGTTTCTCTTGCTTCGGCAATAAGTTTTTCCATAACTTCCTTACAGGGCAGAATTTCGTTAAGAGCGTTCAGGCTCTGGCCTACAAGCACTGCGCCATGTTCAATGTCGCCGTCTACTGCACCCATGCGGTTGGTACCGGTTGCAAAATCATTAAGTTCCTGCTGCGGAGCGCCTGCAACTTCTTTGGCAAGATATTCTTTGGTAAATTCATTTTTCAGGCAGCGTACTGCGTTGTTGCGGCTGAAGCCGGTAACAGCGGAATCGGTGTCGGTAGCATCAATAATTGCCTGTTTAGCACGCGGATGAGTCGGGCATTCAGTGGTAAGAATAAAACGGGAGCCCATCTGTACACCGTCTGCACCCATCAGAAGTGCTGCTGCAATGCCGCGGCCATCGGCAATGCCGCCTGCAACCAGTACAGGTACGTTTTTAACCAGAGGCAGTACGTTTGTCATCAACGCCATGGTGGTCTGCTGGCCGATATGTCCGCCGCCTTCCATGCCTTCAATAACCATTGCGTCTACGCCTGCCGCTTCTACACGTTTTGCAAGTTTTACGTTCGGCACAACAGGGATAACCTTAATACCTGCACTGTGCAGTTTTTCAATATGCGGAACCGGGTTGCCTGCGCCGAGAGTTACAAAAGCAACTCTTTCTTCGCATACAACTTCGATAATTTCGTTAACATTCGGTGCCATCAGCATTAAGTTTACGCCAAAAGGTTTATCGGTTAAGGTTTTGCATTTTTGAATTTCTGCTTTGGTCCATTCTGTGGTACGGCCGCCGGTAGCAATAATGCCTGCGCCGCCTGCGTTAGAAACAGCTGCAGCAAGGTTAGCGTCGGAAGTCCATGCCATGCCGCCCTGGATAACAGGATATTTAATGCCTAAAAGTTCGGTAATTTTTGTTTTCATTATGTAAACACCTCTTATTCTTTTTTGTATACATTATACTATACTAAAGCAAATTTTACTATATGCGCGCCCGCCTTAAATTTTTTTGCAGAAATACGCATACGGGCAGCTGTGGCAATAAGCTGTGCTGCATGTAAATTTCTGCTCGTCTGTTTTGGCAAAAATGCTTTGCAGTTCGGCGGCAATTTCTTCCGGGTTAAAGTCTGCCGGAAGTTCAAAACTTACACAACCGCGCAGAAAGTGCAGCTCCGCACTTTTAACAGGCATGTTAAACATTTCTTCTGCCGCCAGCTTATATAAGGCAAGCTGATATTTATATCCTTTGGGAAGTACGTCAGGAACATGACCTGTTTTATAATCAATAATGCTTAAACTGCCGTCAGAATTATAAATAATGTTATCTATAAAGCCGTAGCACTGCGCATATATGCCGTATTTTGCAAGTACCGGCAGCGTAAAGCCGGTTTCGTGCATCTGTTTAGCCTCCAGGCCCGGATATAAATTGCTTTGCAAATAAGCATTAAGCAAATTTTCCGCCTCGGTGGGATTGGCGGCTATGTCATTTTCGTAAGCGGCCTGCATTATGGCTTTGTGTGCATCGCCGTTGTATTTTTCCAGCGCGGCGTGGATTAAGGTGCCCAGCGTACGCGCGTCCATACTGCCCTCACCTTCCAGCACCGGCTCGACCTGCGGCATTTGCAGAATATAATGGTAATAATAGCTGCGCGGGCAGATATCATACTGTTGCAAGGCTGACGCCGAAAAGTTCTGCTGCCAAGCTTTGCCGTAAGCAGTCAGTGGTTTGATATTAGCTTTTATTTCGTCAGTCAGCTCAACGCCTTCGGTTAAAGTGGTTATTTCTTCCGGCGCGGGGATTTCCGCAGCGTTCAGCGCATTAAAGTTTAAACCGGTGTAACCCAGCAAAATGCTGCGCAGTCTTGTAAACCAGTTATTTGGCTCTTTGCCGTTTTTATTTGTTTTAACAATACCGGACATTATTAACCTGTCCCTGGCGCGCGTAACGGCAACATAAAACTGGCGCTGCTTTTCCGCGTCGTCCAGTTCTTTGTTAAGCTCGCTGATTTTGTTAAACACGCTGCTTGCCAGCAGGCTGCCGTTAACATCTGCCTTAATGCCAAGGCCGATGTTTTTATTAAAGCGTATTTGCGTTTTATCCGACTGGATTTTGCCATCCAATACCGGCAAAATGACTGTCGGGAACTCCAGCCCCTTTGATTTATGGATGGTCATAATCGTAACGGTTTCGCGTTCATTATCGGCCGGTGCAGAAGCTTCGCGCGCCGCCATGGCACGCAATTTTTTTACATTATCAAGGTATTCGCGCAGGCCGCCCTGACGGTGCAGGCAAAAATCGCCCGCCAGGCTGAACAGTTTTTTAACATTGGCAAGCTGCTCTGCCCCGCCCGGCTGCGCCGCCAAAAGTGCGTTAAGGTTTAAGGTTTCTTCAATATATATCAGTAAATCCGTCAGCGGCAGGAATGCGGCGGCGTTGTAAATATTACTTAATGTTTGGGCACAGTCTGCAAGCTGCGCTTTTTTAGCTTTGCTTAAATAATCCGGGTAAGCCCTGTTTTGCAGCTGCTGCCACAGGCTTTCGCAGATTTTATCGTCCTGCATTTTAAAGAACAGCGTAGTAATTGTTTCGTCATCAAGCGCAAAATACGGCGAACGCAGTACGCCTGCCAGTTCCAAGTCGCGGCGGCTGTCAGCGCACACCGTCAGCAAATTGATAAAATCAACAATTTCCTGCCTGCCGTAAAAGCCCTTGCCGTCCACAACGGTGCAGGGTATGCCGGCGGCGTTTAAGGTTGCTTCGTAAGTGCTGACGTGCGTCATGGCACGCAGCAAAATTACAATATCGCCGTAAGGCACGCCGTCTTCATCATGCAGCGTTTTAATTTTCTGCGCTATGGCGTTGGCTTCCGTCTGGCGTTCGCTATAAGGCGCGGTTTCAGCGTCGTAGCTGATAACAAGCATCTCCGGCAGCAGTTCGCTTTCGCGGTTAGCCTGCAAAGCTTCAAAAAATACGTCCTTCGTTGCGTCTAACCCCAGCAAATCGGGGAAAGTTTCGTTGCACAAATCAAGTATTTTATCCACCGTGCGGAAGTTGTCATCCATAGTAATGTTTTTGCCGCCGCCCACTTCTATATCACGGCGCACGCGCGCAAATACGTTCACATCCGCCCCGCGGAAACGGTAAATGGACTGTTTGGGGTCACCGACGATGAACAGCTTATTGCCGCAGAGTTTGTTTTTATCATCACCGCATCCTGAAACTCGTCCACCATGATATATTTAAAATTCTGCTGGTATTTATGGCGGATTTCCGGCGAGTTTGCCAGAAGATTCAGCGCCATGCTTTCCAAATCGTCAAAGCCGATTAAGTTCTGTTCCGTTTGCAAGGTTTTAATGTAATCAGTACAGCCCTGCAAAACCTGCTGCCAGCAGATAACAAGCTCCTGCGCGCGTTTGTCGGTAATGCTCTGGTGTAAAGCGTTTAAGGCTTCCTGCGCGGCAGCAACGGTTTCTTTATCCTTACCGCGCTTACTCATTGATTGCAGGTGTTCATCAAGTATAGCCTGATTTTCCGCGTTAGCAAAATCCTTGACGGCTTCAATAACAAGCGCACGGTTTTCTTCAAGTTTTTTCAGTTCATTCCAGTGCGGGCTGTTCTTCTTAAAATTATCCGCACCGGCAATAAGCTCATCAACAAGCTGTACCAGCTCTGCCTGCTTATCGCGCACGGCGTTTTCGTCAACAGCATACGGCGCAGCCAAATCTCCAAATGCCAAAACTTCATCCGCATAGGCGTAAATTGTATATAACTGGCTTTTAAAGCCGTCGATGCCATATGCACGCACCAAAGTTTCCACAGCGTTACTGCGTTCTGCCAGTGCTTTTTTGATGTAGTTAAAAATGCCGGTCTGCAAAAAGTCCGTCATGTCGTTTTCTTCAGCGACGTTAAAGGCAGGGTCAAGCTCCGTTTCAACGGGGTTCTCCTTTAAAATGCCGTTGCAGAAGCCGTGTATCGTGCTGATGCGCGCCTGGTCAAAGCCCTGACGCTGTTTGTGCCAGAACTCGCGGTTCAGCGCGTCCTCTTTTTCCAGCTCGTACAGGCGTTTGCGGATGCGTTCTTTCATTTCCGCGGCGGCCTTGCGGGTAAAGGTTATTGCCAAAATCTCTTTGGGCACTACCGCGTTTTGCGGATTTTTAATGCCCTGCGCCAGAATGTTAATAAAGCGTTCGACAAGCACGCGCGTTTTACCGCTTCCAGCGCCCGCCGATACGGACACGTTGCAGTTTAAAGTGTTGATTGCTGCGGCCTGATTTTCGGTAAAATTAAACATCTTCGTCTGCACCTCCCGCAGCTTTTATGCCATAGCGGCGGCAGATATCGCACGCCGGGCAATAATCGCAGCCGTCAACCGCCTGCGGCTTAAAATCGCCGCTGCGCATAGCGGTTACATAATTTTTGATAAATTCGCCTGTGGCGGATATAAATCCGTTAAAATCTGCGGCTTTGGCATTTTTGCCATAAAACGGCGGTTTGGATGTATCGTCAAAAAATATGCCGCCTTCGCGTTTGCCGGTTTTAAAGCTGTAATAACCGCCGCCTAAAACTTTGCCGCCAAGCTGCTGTGCCGCCAAAAGATACAGCGGCATCTGCATGTCAAGCCCCTGCTGCATTTTAGCTGGTTTCGGCGGTTCGCCGCTTTTGTAGTCGGTAACAAAAATGCCGCCGTCGCCGGTATCAATACGGTCAATACGCCCCTGCAAATTGATTGGCGCGCCGTCAACGTCGATGCTAACCGATAAATCCGTATTTGGCCCGAAGGCACGCTCCACCGCCAGCGGCGTATAGCCCTGCCAGCTTTGTGCATAGGCGTATTCCGCCTTAACAAAATCAAAAAGCGTCTGCAAAAAGCGCTCCTTCTGGTAAGGCAGCAAAACCGTGTCCTTCAATTTGCCGCTGTGCAGATACTCCTCGCACAGTTTTTCAAAAATCTGCTGCATTTCTGCCTGCAAAGCGTCCAAAGCAAAATCTGTCAGCTTCTTGCCGCAGTAACGCTCTGTAAATTCCGCAGCGGCGGCGTGCAGCAAATTGCCGCGGTCAATGCTCGTAACATTTTCGTCCGCTTCGGCGTATTCCTGCTGCTGCCACAAATAGCTGACCAAAAATTTAAACGGGCAGGCGGCATAAGTTTCAAGGCGCGAGGCGCTGAAACTGCTGCCAAGGTGTTTTTGCAGCTGTGCCAGCAGGTTTTTATCCACCAGCACGCCGCTGTAATTGTCAAAACCGCCGTCACGCCAATATTCCAGTTCCGTGCGCTCGTTCCAGTTATTAAAGCGTTCCGCCAGCCACTCGTTATCGCGGTCGGCAGCTGCCAGTTTTTCTGCCAGTTCGTTTGCGGAAAGCGCATTTTCAACCGTAACGGCTTCGCAGCTTTCTACTTTTAAAGTACCTTCCGCAAAGGTGTTTTGCAGCATTTCCGCATATGCGGATGCGCCGCCCTGGTCGTCGCTGTACCAGCTTACCGTTAAACTTTGCAGCGCAGCGCTGACAGCAGCGGCGAAAAAGTAACGGTCCTCGTTTAAACCGGCAATCGTGCCGGGCAGGTCGATACCGAGCGACACCATCATGGCGCGCTCGTAGTCGTTATAAATCCAGTTTTCGGTTTTCAATACAGGGAACTCACCCTCGCGCACGCCCAGCAAAAAGACGTGTTTGTAGTAAACACCCTGTATGCCGGAGGCTTCCGTAATCAGCACGCCGCCCATGTCGCCCTTTTGCAAAGTCAGCTCCACGCCCTGCACTGCCTCGTAAAAAATATCGGCAAAGTCCTGCGCGCTGATTTTTTTGTGCAGCATGCCGCCTGCTTCGTAATCGGCCTGTAACTGCGTTAAAATTTTGGTTATAGCCGTTTCGGCAAGCAGGTAATTTTTAATGGCGGCGTGGTCTGCCGTGCCGTTTTTAAAGGCAGCGCCAAGCACATCGGCAATGTTTAACTGCTCCAGTAAATTGCTGACGGCGTTGCAGTAATCGCTTATATTCGCCGCCTGCGGCAAACTGTCAACCAGTTCCAGTAGTCTTGTAAATTCCTGTTTGTTTTCCTCATCCAACGCAGACATGCCGTCCTCAATAAAGGCGGCTGTAGTCTGGTAATATTTATCCGCTTTTAAGCGCAGTAATTTTTCGGCGTCCAGCTTAAACAGCATTTTAAGCGCCTGGCAGCCCAGCACCTGCCACAAATTGGCAGCGTCCAATGCCGGCGCGGATGGCACTGCTTTTTTCAACAGCAGGTAAACCAGTTCCGTCAGCGGCTGGTTATTTAATTTGGCGCTTTGCGGCAGCGATACCGGCACGCCGTATTCGTCGCTTAAACGGCGCAGGCCTGCGTAAAAACTGAAATCGCGCAGTAAAATGATGATATCGTCCGCGCTTTCGCCCTGCTGCAACAGCTTTTTAACGCTGCGCAAAACGGTACGCACTTCCTGTTCACGGGTATTGGCTTCAATTAAGCGTATGCCCTTGCCATCATAGGCGATATTGCTTTCTTCGCCAAGGTTTTCCGCCAGTACGGTCAGTGCTTCGGCACGCGGCGGCACCGGTGGGTTTAATTTTTCAACTTCTAAAAAGCCGCTTAAATCAAGGTAAGCGTTGGCAGTAGCCGCAAAAATTTCAGGGCGCGCTCCGTCATACATCAGTCCCACGTTAATGCCGCAGTGGTTCTTCAGCTCGCGCAAAAGCTCCACCTGCAAGCCGTCAAACTGGTAAAATTCGCTGAAATACAAATGCTGCCACGGCACAATCGGGTGCTCCTGCTGCAAAACGTAAACGGCAAGACGGTACAAGCCCTCAACGTCAAACCAGCCTTCTTCCTTTAATTTAAGGCGGTAAGCGGTGTAAACGGCGGCAATTTCGCGGTCCTTCAAACCCAGCTTGCCCTGCCTGTCCCAGCTGTTCAGCGCTTCGTAAATTTCTTCCATTTTTGCGCCGCTGCGCGATAACTGCCCCATCAAACCGGTAACGGCTTTCACAAAGCCCTTCTTTTCTACCAGCACGTTAAAATACGGCAGCTGATTTTCGGCAGCATAATCTTTCAGTAATTCTTCAACAATCAGCTCCTGCGTGCGGCGCGATATGCGTTTCAAATTGGTGTAACCGTTGGCATTTAAAAGCCCGCCTGCAATATCGTCAAAGTTTTTCACGCGTACTGCGCCTTCCGCGTAAGCGCGCTTTTGCAGCACGCCGCTGGGTAACACCAAAAGCGCTTTATCCCAGCCCTGCTGCTCAATTTCATTTATAAAAAACTGTCTGGCACTGCTCCCCAAAGGGATACAATAAAGTTTATTCATAATTTTCTCCGTCAAAGTTTTTCTTCTATTTTACCACAACTCAGTGACAAACCCAAAAAGCAAATTTGCCAATAAACAGTGTATGCTGTTTTATTTATATGATAGCTTTTAGTGTAAAATTTTTGTTAAATTTTGTAGAATTTAATTTACAATCGGACAAAATTGATTTATTATATAAAAGATATTTTTATACTTATATATCTAAGGAGGAATTTTTGTATGTCAGGTTTAGGTTTAATGATAGCGTTTGTAATCGCTATCATCGTCATGATTGTAGCTATTTCAAAGTATAAGATTCATCCGTTCCTTTCTATTATGACGGTTTCTCTTGTACTTGGCCTTGTTGCAGGTATTCCGCTGGTAGATACCAAAGTGGACGGCAAAACCGTACAGGGCATTGCCACTGTTATCGGTTCCGGCTTTTCCGGCACGTTTACCAGTATAGGTATCGTAATTATTTTGGGTGCTTTAATCGGCGGTATTCTTGAAATTACCGGTGCGGCCTTTAAACTAGCCGACCTCATCATCAAATTAGTTGGCAAAAAGAACCCTGAACTTGCCATCGAACTGATGGGCTGGGTTGTTTCCATTCCTGTTTTCTGCGATTCCGGTTTCGTTATTTTAAACCCTATCCGCAAAGCGCTGGTTAAACGCACTTTGGTGCCCAGCGTCGGCATGTCCGTGGCATTAAGCGCAGGCCTTTATATTTCGCACGTATTCATTCCGCCTACGCCGGGGCCGATTGCCGCTGCCAACACTTTGGGCATTGGCGACAACCTGCTGCTGGTTATCGGGATGGGCATGGTTGTTTCAATCTTCCCGCTGATTGCAGGTTACGCTTTTGTTAAATACATCGGTCCAAAGGTTAAAACTCCTGAAGATATTAACGACGGCGAAGTTGTAAAAACTTACGAAGAAATTATGGCTGCCCACAAAAACATCCCGGGCGCGTTCAGCTCTCTTGCGCCGATTATTGTGCCTATTCTTCTGATGGCTTTGGGTTCTGTTTCCAACATGGCTAAATGGGGTGGCTTCTTCGGCGAACTGTGCGTATTTTTAGGAACTCCGGTTATCGCTTTGGCTGTCGGCGTAATTTTTGCTATTTTCCAGCTTGTCGGCGCAGGCAAAACCGGTGAATTTTATGAGCTTACCAACGAAACATTAAAAGTTACCGGCCCGATTTTGTTTGTTACCGCTGCAGGCGGCGTTTTGGGCAAGGTTATCGCCGTAAGCGGCATGGTGCAGTTCATTACAGCAAACGCCAGCATTCTGGAAACTATCGGTATTTTCTTCCCCTTCCTTCTTTCTGCAATTCTCAAAACCGCGCAGGGTTCTTCTACCGTTGCGCTTACCACAACCGCAGGCATTGTTGCCCCGCTTCTGGGCGTGCTTGGGCTTGATACCCCGATGCTTACCACCCTTACCGTTATGGCAATCGGCGCAGGCGCGATGGTTGTTTCGCACGCTAACGACTCCTACTTCTGGGTTGTTACCAACTTTGGCGAAATGACCCCTGACCAGGGCTACAAAACCCAGACCGTCTGCACCTTTATCCTCGGCGTTTCCGCTATGCTCGGCATCTGGCTGCTGTCGCTGTTCTGCTGAGAGGTAAACCATGAAAAAAATCCTTTTAATCCCCGATTCGTTTAAGGGCACCATGAGTTCGCTGGAAATCTGCGGCATCATGGCTGAAAGCATCCACCACCACTATCCGGAAGCTGAAGTTGTCAGCATACCGGTAGCCGACGGCGGCGAAGGCAGCGTGGACGCTTTTTTGCAGGCGCTCGGCGGCGAAAAAGTAACAGTTAAAGCGCAAGACCCTTACGGACAGGAAATTGATTCTTTTTACGGCATTCTGCCGGACGGCACTGCTATTATAGAAATGGCTGCTGCGGCAGGACTGCCCCTTGTCGGCGAAAACCGCCACGCTGAAAAAACAACTACTTACGGCGTTGGCCAGCTCATTAAGGACGCATTGCGCAACAAATGCAAAAAGCTGATTATCGGCCTTGGCGGCAGTGCGACCAACGAAGGAGGCTGCGGTGCGGCGGCGGCACTGGGCGTGCGCTTTATCAACAAACACCATGAAAGCTTTGTGCCGGTCGGCGAAACCTTAAAGGACATTACCGCTATTGATATGACAGGGCTTGACCCGCTGTTAAAGCAGGTACCCATCATCACCATGTGCGATATTGATAACCCGCTCTGCGGACCGTACGGCGCATCGGCAGTATTTGGCCCGCAAAAAGGCGCTGACGCCGAATGTGTGGAAATGCTGGATAACGGACTGCACCACATGGCGGATATTATCAAACGCGACCTTGAAAAAGATGTTTTACTGCTGCCCGGCAGCGGTGCGGCCGGCGGTATGGGCGGCGGCATGGCAGCCTTTTTTGGCAGCCGTTTGCAGCCAGGTATAGAAACAGTACTTGATACAGTACACTTCAATAACCTGCTCGAAGGCGCAGACCTCGTCATCAGCGGCGAAGGAAAAATTGATACACAATCATTGCGAGGCAAAGTTGTTATCGGCGTTGCGCGCCGTGCCAAACAATCGCATGTTCCGCTTATTGCTGTTGTCGGCGATATCGGCGGCGACATACAAAAGGCGTATGATGAAGGCGTTACCGGTATATTCAGCATTAACCGCGTCGCCCTGCCTTACGAACAGCTTAAGCTGCGCGCTAAGGAAGACCTGCGTTTAACAGTTGAAAACATCATGTACTTTATGAAGCATATGCGCTAAAAACAAATAAAAAATTATCCTGCTCAGCAAATCTGCCGGGCAGGATTTTTTATTACTATTTTGTTATTTGCAATATTTCTAAAACAATTACCCCATCTTACTGAAGTAATATTTAACGGCAACTGCCTGCGCTGCAAGGAGTGCCATCAGCAGGTAAAACACCTGCGTTATGCCGAAGCCGTGCGCTACAAAGCCCAATACGGCAGGTCCTAAAATAACACCGGTGTAGCCCATGCTTGTTATCGCCGTAACGGCGGCGTTGATGGGCATTACAGTCTGATATTTGGTCAGCGAATAAATTGTCGGCACAATGTTGGCAAGCCCCAGACCCATCAGCACAAAGCCAAGCTGTAAGGCGTAAAAGTTATCTAAAAAGATAACGCTTAAAAAGCCAAGCGCGCCGGTAAGGCTGCCAAAAATCAGCGTTTTTTCTTCACCCAGCACGGCAACAACCTTATCGCCCACAAGGCGCATGGCCAGCATGGCAACGCTGAACACAGCGTAACCAACGCCTGCCAGCGACAGTTCCGTGTTTTTAACTTCGGTCAGCAAAACTCCGCTCCAGTCCATAACGGCACCTTCGCCCAAAAAGGTTATGCACGCCAGCAGCCCAAAGAACACCACAATGCCTTTGGGTATGGCGATTGGCTTTTCGTTGCCTGCGCCCTTAAAATTTAAAAAGTGGCGGCTGTAAATTACGGTACACAACAGCACAACAAAGCAATGCATAACGGCAATAACCGTTATGCCAAGCCCCGCTTTTGCCAGAAGACTGAACAGCCCCGCACCGGTAAAGCAGCCAACGCTCCACAGTGCGTGCATGCCGCTCATCATGCGTTTTTTGCTGGCGTTTTCAACAATAACGGCGTTCAGGTTCATGTTAACGTCGATGCAGCCCATCGCCGCGCCGAACACCGCCAGAAACACCAAAAAGCTCCAGATACTGCCAAGCAGCGACAGCACTATCAAATCCAGCGCCATAATTGTTATTGCCACACGCAGCACCTTTTTGCAGCCGTAACTGCGGCTTAACATCCCCGCAAGGGGCATAAAAATAAATGCGCTGATGCCGATGCTTAAAAGTAAAAGCCCTAAAACGTCAGCGCCAATCTGCAATTTTTCCTTAACGGCGGGTATCATAGGCGCCCAGGTGGCAACGGCAAAGCCGGATATAAAAAACGCCATGCGCGCCGCCATCTGTTCTTTTTTGCCTACTTTAAATGTTGATAAATAATCGTCTACTAATCCCATTTACTACACTTCTTTAAATCAGGGTTTGCAAAGCCCGCACGGCTCGTAGCCTTTGCTGGTCAGCTCGTTGCGCGTACCGGTATAGTTTTCCTTGTTTTTGGGGTTGATGTCATAAGCACCGCTGCAGTCCGGTTTGTGGAACTTTTTGCTGCTCTTGTTCAGCACAAAGTTTTTAACGGCAAATTCATCCGCCGCGGGGCAGATTTTACCGCCGACGCTGCCGGGTGCGGCCAGCTTGCTGTAACCGGTTGCATAGTCTATATCAATGCCCGGCTGCACGTTGTAGCAGAACACATTAAAGCTGATGCCTTCGCCCTTATCCTCAACGGACATGGCTTCCATCTGCACGCCGTCGGCAACGAGGTTGTTGCCCGTAAACAGCGGCGTTACGCGGTACAAAACGTGGTTGCCAGTTTCTTTTACATAGTCGGCTACCATATTTTCAAATGGCAGCATGCCGTCCACATTCATATAGCGCGTGCCGGTAATCAGGTTGCGCTCATTTGCGTTTTCAGCCGTCAGCTGAAAGCCGATTAAATGGCAGCGGTTAAACAGATACTTGCCGTCGACGGAGTCATATTTAGCGGTTTGCCAGCCGGTAGGCTTAACCTGACCGATTTTGCCGCGCTTTTCGGTCGGCATGGTATCTTTGCTGACATTGGCATAAGCAACGCCGCAGCGTCCGTATTTATCAAGCTCACTGTATTTTTCAAAGCTTTTGGTCGTTAAATCTTCTTCGGTAAAGCCGGGCACATTGTTGTTAACGGCAACATAAGGCTGGTTGGTGAACTGCGGCACCGAAGTAAGCGTAATGGCAGCCGCCGTGCTGTTTGTATTGGTCGCGCTGCCGCTGCTGCCACACCCGCTGATGAACATACCGGCAATTAAAAGCAGCGAACAGATTAAAGCAAATATTCTTCTCATTTTACGTAAATCTCCTCTGTAATTTTATCGTGCGACGAACCTGCAAAATCACTGCTCTGCGCAAGCCGCCAGTCATTTAAATCTATGTCAAAATATAAATCGGCGGGGTAAACCCTGTTCCATTTATATAACACAATCTGTTTAAACTGCCCTTCATAAGCCTTAGGGCTGATGTTTTCCGCAAAGCAGTAATCGTCTTCGCCCGCTTTTGTCATAAAGTCCTCGTCAACCGATATGCCTTCCGCCACAGCGTCAAACTGTTTACGGCTGTATTCGTTCATCCACAGCTTTTTACCGGCGCACATTTTAAGCACGCGCTCGCGCAGGATGCTGTCCATGCTCTGGCGTCGCTTGTTAAACAGCATACCCATTTTATCATCAACACAGGTAATTAAAATCAAAACTTCTACCTCCGCATTTAAAAATATAACAGCTTCATCATACCATTATAAAAAAAGCTTTGCAAGCGTGCATTTTAAAATATTAAAAACACCTCTCCGCAAATATCTGCAAAGAGGTGTTTAAAATTAAGTTTTAAGCTTTACGCGCTGCGGATTAGTAGTTAACTTTGCGCAGTTCAAAATAAGCTTTCGGATGGTCGCAAACCGGGCAAACTTCCGGAGCCTGTTCAGCAATTACGATATGGCCGCAGTTGCCGCAAATCCAAACCTGTTTTTCTTCGCGTTTGAATACGCGGTCGTTTTCAATGTTGGCAACAAGAGCGTTGTAGCGTTCTTCATGTTCTTTTTCGATTTTGCCAACTTCTTCAAACAGGGTCGCAATGTAATCAAAGCCTTCTTCCCTTGCAACTTTGGCAAATTCAGCGTACATTTCGGTCCATTCGTAGTTTTCGCCTGCAGCTGCATCTTTCAGGTTGGTCAGGGTATCGGGCAGGCTGCTGTGTGCAACGCCGCCGCTGGTTAAAAGTTTAAACCAGATTTTAGCATGTTCTTTTTCGTTGCCGGCAGTTTCTTCAAAAATATTGGCAATCTGGTTGTAGCCTTCTTTTTTAGCAATGCCTGCATAATAAGTGTATTTGTTCCTTGCCTGGGATTCACCTGCAAAAGCGGTTTGCAAATTAGCTTCGGTTTTACTTCCTTTAAATTCCATTGTACATACCTCCATAAAATAAAATTTTTATCTGTGCTGCTGCACTTATTGCGCTTCCTTCGCTGCCATCTTCTGGCATTCGGGGCACAATCCATTAAACACAATATCGTGGTTCTGCATTTTAAAACCGGTTACGGCGGCAACCTTTTCGTCAAGGTCTTCCATGTAATCCATGTTGTCAACGTTCATAAATTTGCCGCAGCCACTGCATTTGATATGGTAATGCTTGGTAAGCATGTGGTCAAATCTGTCCGCGCCGCTCGGTACGGAAACTTTATTCAACAGCCCGCTTTCAACAAGCGAGTTAAGGTTGCGGTACACCGTGCCCTTGCTGATATCAGGGTATTCCATCGTTATGCGCTCATAAACCTCGTCAGCTGTGGGATGGTCCGCCAGGAAGCGTACTGCAGCAATTACAAGCTGTCTTTGAATAGTATTGCGTTTCATTCTGTCTCACCCTTCTAACAAAACTTATTCTCATTTACAATTATATACCCAAAAGAAATCTTGTCAAGTAACTTCACTGTTTTTTCACCGTGACGGTGATTTTAGCTGTAATTTTTAATAAAATTGATAAGTTTTTAAGTAAGCTTTTGCTTACTTATCTTGCGGTGTGCAATAAGTAATAATTTTATTTAAGCCCATTTTATCGCGTTTTACGCAACAAATTTGTTTGATTGCTCATAGATTAGTGGTATAATAAATTTGCAGTTAGTTATGAGTAATTCAATAAGGAGAACATAAAATATGGACGCTATTACCTTAAATAATCTGGCCATTGGGCAAAAGGCCACGATTATTACCGTTGGCGGCGAAGGCATTTTGCGGCGCCGCTTTTTAGATATGGGGCTGACGCCCAAAACCAAAGTTATGGTACGCAAACGCGCGCCTTTGGGCGACCCAATTGAGATTTTTCTGCGCGGCTACGAGCTGACTCTGCGACTGGATGACGCTAAAAAAATAACCGTACAGCCGGAGGAAGCATGAGCCTGACATTTGCACTTGTAGGAAACCAGAATTGCGGCAAAAGCACCCTGTTTAACTATCTTACCGGCAGCAACCAGCATGTCGGCAATTTTCCGGGCGTAACGGTACAAAAAAAGGAAGGCATTTTGCTGAAGGATAAGGATATTACCGTTATCGACCTGCCTGGCATTTATTCGCTTTCGCCTTATACGTCCGAAGAAATTGTTACGCGCGATTTGCTTTTGCGCAACAAGCCGGACGTTATCGTCAACGTGCTTGACGCTACCAATATCGAACGCAGCCTCTACCTTTCGCTGCAATTAATCGAGCTGAACACGCCGATGGTCATCGCCCTGAACATGATGGACGAATTGCAGGCCAGCGGCGGCAGTATTGATATCAAGAGCCTTGAGAAAAAGCTCACCATTCCGGTAATACCCATTACCGCAAACTCCGGCGCAGGCGTTGATGAGCTTGTGCGCCGAGCAAAAACTGTTGCCGAAACCGGCCAGCTGCCGGAACGCATTGACTTTTGCAAAGGCCCTGCCCATGTGGCAATTCACTCTATCGCCCATTTAATTGAGCATAAAGTTCGCCAAAAGGGTTTGCCGCTGCGCTTTTCGGCAACCAAGCTGATTGAAGGCGACGACCTTTTAAGCGCAGAGCTTGAACTGACGGAAAACGAAAAAGACATCATCGGCCATTTGACGACGGAGCTGGAAACAGCGCTGGACACCGACAAGGAAGCGGCTCTGGCCGATATGCGCTACACTTATATTGAAGAACTGTGCAGCGAGACAGTACATAAGCCGGACGAAAGCATCGCCCAACAGCGTTCCGTTAAAATGGACCGCTACTTAACCAGCAAATATTTTGCGATACCGATATTTTTGCTCACAATGTTCACCGTGTTCTGGCTGACTTTTGACGTTATCGGCGCAACGCTTAGCGAATGGCTGGAACTTGGCATTGCCGCAGTAACAGACGCCGCAGACGCAGGGTTAACGGCGGCAGGCGTCAGCGCGCCAATCCATTCATTAATTATCGACGGCGTATTCACCGGCGTCGGCAGCGTACTTTCGTTCCTGCCCACCATCGTAACACTGTTTTTCTTTCTCTCACTTTTGGAAGACACCGGCTACATGGCACGCATTGCCTTTGTAATGGACATGCTGCTACGTAAAATCGGGCTTTCCGGCTCGTCCTTCGTGCCGATGCTTATCGGCTTCGGATGCAGCGTACCGGCCATTATGGCAACCCGCACTCTCGCCAGCGAACGCGACCGAAAAATCACCATCATCTTAACGCCGTTCATGTCGTGCAGCGCCAAACTGCCTGTTTACGGCGTGTTTATTGCAGCCTTCTTTGCCGATAACCGCGCGCAGGTAATGATGTTCCTGTACCTCACCGGCATCTGCATGGCAATACTCTCCGGCCTTTTGTTAAAAGCCTTTGTGTTCAACGGCCAGCCCGTACCGTTTGTAATGGAACTGCCTGCCTACCGCCTGCCGACCGCTCGCAACATCGGCCTGCACATGTGGAGCAAAGCCAAAGACTTTTTATACAGAGCCTTTACCATAATCTTCCTTGCCAGCATCGTCATCTGGCTGCTGCAAAGCTTCGACACCCGTTTTTACATGGTTGAAGACCCAGCACAAAGCATGCTGGCGCAGATTGGCAGCTTTATCGCCCCTGTATTTGCACCGCTGGGCTTTGGCGACTGGCGTGCGGCAACGGCGCTTATTACCGGCATCACCGCTAAAGAAGTCGTTATCAGTACGCTTTCCGTGCTTACCGGCAGCGGCGACGAAATGGTCGGCAGCGCACTGCAAACCATCTTCAGCCCGCTTACAGCGCTCAGCTACTTAACCTTCGCCCTGCTCTATCCGCCTTGCGTGGCAGCACTTGCCGCCATCAGGCGCGAAATGAACTCCGGCATTGCAACGCTCTGCATCATGGCATATGAAATCACCATCGCCTGGCTGATGGCCTTTGCAGTATACCACATCGGCAAGATGCTTGGATTTAATTAAAAACTCAACGCTTAGGCGGATTAAAACTTAATACGAGATAAGCAAAACAGCCTTTTACCTGCGCTTGTAGGTAAAAGGCTGTTTGTTATTTTATTTTTCTCTTATTCTTCAATCATCGGCACGGTGTTGGCTGCGTGCTGCATTACGTTAATGGTGTAATCGGTTTTGCCCTGCTCTGCCAGTTTTTTCTGCGCCAGTTCCCACGCTTCGGCAACCGTCGCTACCGGAATTTGTCCGGTTCTTGCTGCGGCTTCAAAGTTTTCGGGTTTGGTTACAAGGTAAACGGTGTTGTCATGGCACAGATTGGCCAGAACAAACGCTACATAAAACGGAATGGTAAATTCTTCGCGCAGCGCTCTTTCCATGTCGGTAAGGTTATCAAAGCGGAAGCTTTCCATATATGCGGGCGGGTCGTTAATTTCGCGCGCTTCGAGGACAGCAATCAAAATGCCGCCTTTTTTCAGCGCCAGCACAGAGGTATCATAAGTTTTGCTGCCCTGATAAAGGTTGATATCCTTCGGGAAGCCGCCCGGAGATGCGATAACAACATCGGCACGGCCTTTGCATTTTACGCCCTGAATTCTAAGCACTTCTTTGGTGCCTTCCAGCCATGCGTCATACCAGTGGCCGCCGACGATTTTGGCAAAGTCGCCGTCGTTATCCAGCACGTTGTTTACCAAGAAGCACGGATTGATAAATTCGCATGCTGCACACAGTTCTTCGTGGAAGCGGTTGCCGTCGATATTGGCAGTTTCAACGCCGGGATATACGCCGCCGCCAAATTCATCGGCCAGTGCCAGGGAATGATGTTTTTGAATGGTTTCGTCGCTGGCAACGCCAGGCAGAATGCTTTTGCGCCCGCCGCCATAACCCGCCAGAAGATGTACGGTAATGCCGCCGGTAAGGATTACTTTGTCGGCGTCGGTTACGTGTTTGTCAATCCATACGGGCACGCCGCGCGGGGTATCGCCGACATGCACGCATTCGGAATCCTTGCTGCTGTGCTGGAAAATTTTAATGCGGTCTACAACCTCCTGCCCGCAAACGATAACGTCTTCTTCATGGGTCTGCGCACGGTGGGTGCCCTGAGCTACAACGATGCTGATATCTTCGTCCGGAATACCGGCAAGGTTCAGTTCGTTAACGATATGCACCAGAATCTGGTCGGTATGCACAAGGCGGGTAATGTCGCTGACGACGATTGCTACCTTTTCGCCCTTATTAACACACTGCTGCAAGGGTTTGCTGTTGATAGGCTCGCGCAAGGCTTTTAAAACAGCCGCTTTAACGTCGGTAATTTTTTCGCTTTCGTTGCCTTCAATTACCTGCAAAATGTGTTCTTCCGGCAGGGCTACTTCCTGATAGCCGTCGCCAAAACCGAATTTAAAATTTTTCAATGCCATATTCATCTTCCTTTCCCCTGAAAAAATTTATTTTAATTTAATCAAAAACAGGTATTGTTGCCATGCCGTGCGGAATGATGTTGACGGTGTAATCCTTGCCGACAATTTTTTCCGCCATCGCCATTGCTTCTTCAAGCGTAGCTACAGGTACGGCGCGTGTTTTGCGTGCTTTTTCAAAGTTTTCGGGCTTCGTCACCAAAATAACGGTAAAACGTTCCGCCAGGCAGCAGGTGTAAAACGCCACATAAAAAGGTATGGTAAAACCGTCGCGCACGTCCTGTTCCATTTCCTTTAAATCATCATAATGGAAACTGTTGAAGTATACCGGCGGTTCGGCAATGTCCTCGCACTCCAGCACGGCAATCATTACGCCGCCTTCTTTCAGCGACATCGCCGCCGGGACATAAGCCTTCATTCCCTGATAGAGATTCATATCGTAAGGAAAACCGCCGCCGCTGGTAATTGCAATATCAGCTTTGGCTTTGGTTTTTGCATTTTGCTGCTTAAGCACAATGCGCGTGCCTTCCAGCCATGCGTCATGCCAGTTGCCCGCAACGACTGCGTAAAAATCGCCGTCGGCATCCATAATGGAGTTAACTAAAAAGCACGGGTTCAGCATGGCGGTTGCGTCGCACATATCGTCGCTGACGCGGTTATCCCAAGTTTTGGCAAGGCAGGTATCGGGGTTAATGCCGCCGCCAATCGTATCGCTGAGCGCCATAACATGGTTGTGGTTAATGGTTTGCGCTGCGGCAATGCCGGGCAGTACGCTTTTGCGCCCGCCGCCGAAGCCTGCAAATAGATGCGGCGTAATGCCGCCGGTAAGAATGACCTTATCCGCTTCCACAGCGCGCTTGTCAAGGTACACCGGCGTACCGCGTTTGGTAGTGCCAAGGTACACATTCTTTTCCATATCGTAAGCGTCGTGGTCGTAAACCTTTAAGCGGCGGAATAAATCCTCGCCCAGAATGATTTTCTTTTCTTCATCGGTGTTGGCACGGTGCGTACCGGCAGCGACGATAACGGAAATATCCTCATCGGGCACGCCGTTGTTGTTCAGCTCCTCCACCACTATCGGCAGGTATTGGCTGGTTTTTGTCCACGCACGCGTGATATCGCTGACGAGGATTACAACCTTGTCGCCTGCTTTTACAACTTCCTTCAGCGGTGCGCTGCCAACCGGATTGCGGATAGCATCCAGCACCGCCTGTTTTAAATCGGTAATTTTTACTCCCGGCTCAGCATCGATAATTTGCAGCACCTTGTTCTCATCAAGCTTGATGCTTTGTTCGCCTTTGCCGTATTTTAATCTGTATTCTTTCATTTTGCTCACTTGTCCAGTATCGGCAGCGTCGCGGAGGCGTGCCCCATAATCGTAATTGTGTAATCCTGTTTGTTATTTTTGGCTAAATCGTGCTGCACCAGCTGCCATGCTTCTTCCAGCGTAGTTACCGGCGTCTGCCCCGTCGCGCGGACAAAATCAAAGTTCTCCGGTTTCGTTACCAGATAGGTATGCAGCGAATTTACAATGCATCGCGTTTTAAACGCGACAAAGGCCGGAATGGAAAAATCGGCACGCACGTCTTTTTCAAATTGCAGAATGTCGGATTTTGAGAACCAGTCGGTAAATATTGCCGGCTCTTTAATATCCGGGCATTCCAGCGTGCAGATGAGGTAGCCGCCGGGTTTAACTGCAAAAACTGCGTTCATGTGCGCTTTGCAGCTTTGGTACAGGTTGATGTCCTTCGGGCTGCCGCCTGCGGAAGCGATAACGACGTCCGCCTGCTCTTTAATATGCACGCCAGCCATAGCCAGTAAATCGTGGCAGCCTTTTTCCCACGCTTTGTACCAGTGCCCTGCCACAACTTCGTGCAGGTCGCCTTCGGGGCTGAACACCATATTTACTAAAAAGGCAGGGTTAATTTTGGCGCAAACCTCGGTCATATCCTCATGCAGCGGATTGTTTTCCAAAACGCCGGTTTCGCACAGCGGGTTACAGCCAGCACCGACTTCATCGGCCAGTGCCATGGCGTGGTTGTGCATAATGGTAGCATAGCCGCTTACGCCCGGCATAACTGCTTTGCGCCCGCCGCCGAAGCCTGCCATCGGGTGCAGGGATAACGCGCCGGTGATGATTATTTTATCAGCGTCAAGCACGGTTTTATCAATTAAAATCGGTGTGCCGCGGCTAGTAACACCAAGGTCAACCAGTTCGTCGTTATTGCGGCAGTCATGCTGATGAATTTTAATGCGCTTTACAATATCGGCGCCGCAAACCATAACGTCTTCTTCCGGCGTGTGGGCGCGGTGCGTGCCGGTTGCCACAACAATGGTAATATCGCTGTCGGGCACGCCGCCCGCGTTGATTTCGTCAATAACAACTGGTAAAAAATCTGCGGTGCGTACCAAACGCGTAATATCGCTAACGATAACCGCAACTTTGTCGCCTGCTTTAACAACGTCCTTCAGCGGTGCGCTTTCAATCGGGTTGCGCAGTGCTTCCAGCGTCGCCGCTTTAATATCGCCGGCAACGGCTGCTTTGTTGCCGTGAATATCATACAATATATGTTCTTCGGGCAGCATTACTTTTTGTTCGCCGCTGCCATACGGGAGAGAGTATTCCTTCATCGCCGTTCTCCTTTATTAAAATAGTTATATAAGTATATTATACACTTTGCTGTATAAAAATAAAAGAAAATTGCAAATCTTGCCGCTGCGGCGGATTTTATTAATTTCACTTGTACATTTTGTTACAGATATGCTATAATATTTTAATGAAATTCACTTACCTCGGGGATGTACTGGTTTCGACGGGGATAGGTGTGGTATGATAAGCGAGCCGTGTTTCCGTCAGCACGTTAAACGGCGGACGTTTAAAAATAAACGCTAAAAACGATTACGCTTTAGCAGCTTAATGCTACGTCCTTTCGTTCCTTTCCTGCGGGAATGATATGGACGCCAACAGCAGGATACTTTAAAGCTTTCTCCCGTGGGCTTTAGGGGAAACTTTTCGGGATAGCGACGAAGTAACCCGCCATCAGGTGATTTTGAAGCGAAATAAAAAATGATGCGCTGCGCTCGGAGAAAGTTATATTGCAATATTTTCGGACAGGGGTTCGACTCCCCTCATCTCCACCATCGCCACGGAAACAGCTGATTACGGATTTCTTCAACAGCTGTTATAATACACAAAAGGCTGATTACAGTATCAACTGTAACCAGCCTTTATTTTTTGCCGTTTGTTATTTTACCACTTCGTACGGCCAGTCGTTAATGCCGCCGAAGTCCAAAACATTGGTGTAACCCATGTTGATTAAAGCGTTGGCAGCAATCGCACTGCGGCGCCCACTGCGGCAGTAAACCAGAATTTCAGCGTCTTTATCCGGCAGCGCTTTGGCAACTGCTGCGTCGCCTGCTTCAATTAACGGCAGCGGCAGCAAAACAGCGTTGGTGATATGCCCTGCGTCATATTCCTGCTGCATACGCACATCCAACACAATTACGCCGGGTTCAGCCATGCGTGCCTTTGCCTGCTGCGGCGTAATTTTCTGGTAGCCTTCCGCATTGGCTGGGCTTTGCGCAAAGCATACTGCCGATATTGCAAGTACGGCAGCCAAAACAAGCAGCAACATCTTCTTCATAACAACATCTCCTTTGTTTTTATTTATTACGCTCTTTCATAGCACGTTCAACCTCGCGTTTGGCGTCGCGTTTAGCCATGTCCTGACGTTTGTCATACAGCTTTTTGCCTGTCGCCAGCGCGATTTCAATTTTAATCAGCCCGTGCGTAAAATACATTTTTAACGGCACAAGGGTGTAGCCTTTTTCCTTAACCTTGCCGATGAGCCTGCGGATTTCCGCCCTGTGCAGAAGCAGCTTGCGGTCGCGCAGCGGGTCATGGTTAAAGCGGTTGCCCTGGTCGTAAGGGCTGATGTGCAGGTTGCAAACAATAACTTCCGCACTTTTAGTAATCTGGGCATAGCTGTCCTTCATATTGGCTTTGCCCGCGCGCAGCGATTTTACCTCCGTACCTGTCAGGGCAATGCCTGCCTCGTAGGTTTCGTGAATGGTGTAATCGTGTCGCGCTTTTCTGTTTTCAGCAACTATTTTTATCTTCTGTTCCACTATTTGTTCCTCTGTTTTTTCTTATGTTTGCCGCGCTTGGGCTTGGCGTCCTTCAAATATTTGTTTCCGCCGGTGCCGCCCTTGCCGCGTTTGGCAAATTTGTTCTTGCCCTTTTTATTTTTGCCTTTCTTTTCCGGCTCGGCGCTATAACGCGGTGCGGTTTTACGCTGTTCAGCCAGCTGCATTTTAATACGCTCGCGCACGCTGTCGTCCTCGCCCGCGAGGATAAAATCAATATTACGTTCGGCAATATTAACCTGAAAGACTTCAATGCGTACCGGGTCGCCAAGTCGATAGCACTTGCGTGTATGCGTGCCCATCAGCGCGTAGTTTTCTTCAATAAATTCGTAGTAATCATCCAGCAGGCTGGAAATATGCACCAGGCCTTCCACGCCGTTTTCCAGCTCGACAAACATGCCGAAAGCGGTAACGCCGCTGATGATGCCGTCGTATTCTTCGCCGATGTGCCCTGCCATATATTCTGCCTTCTTCAAATCGACGGTGGCACGTTCGGCTTCTGCAGCCGTGCGCTCACGGATTGAAGAATGTTCGGCAATATGGTCGAGCTTATCGATGTATTCGTCTTTTGTTTTTTCCTTCATGTACGGGTCAACCAGCCATTTATGCAGCAGGCGGTGTACAATCAAATCCGGGTAACGGCGGATTGGCGAAGTAAAATGCGTGTAATATTCTGCCGCAAGGCCAAAGTGGCCGATATTATCCGTCTGGTAAACGGCCTGTTTTAACGAACGCAGCGCCACAGTTGATACCATGCGTTCTTCGGGGCGGCCTTCCATAGCGATTAACGCTTTTTGCAGCGCCAGCGGTTTAACTTCTGCCGCAACCGGCATTTTTACGTTAAAACGTGACAGCAGCAGCGACAGGTCGCGCATTTTTTCTTCCTGCGGCTTGTCGTGCACGCGGTAAATAAACGGCCATTTCTGCAATGCCATGTGGCGCGCCACGGTTTCGTTGGCGGCCAGCATAAATTCTTCAATGATTGATTCTGCAAGGCCGTGCTCACGCTGAACAATTTCCAGCGGCCTGCCCTGCTCGTCCAGAATTACTTTCTGCTCCGGCAGGTCAAAATCTATCGCGCCGCGCGTTACGCGTTTTTTGTGCAGGATTACGCACAGCTTTTCCATTTCGTTCAGCATCGGCAGCGCGTCGCGGTATTTTTCCGTTAATTCTGCATTTTTATTGACCAGAATCTCGCGCACAATGCGGTAGCTTAAACGGTAGCGCACGTTGATAACGCCGGGGAAAATATCGTAGCTTTTTATGCGCCCTTTTTTGTCTATCAGCATTTCACAGCACATTACCAGGCGGTCCTCACCGGCGTTAAGGCTGCAAATACCGTTGGAAAGGCGTTCCGGCAGCATAGGCAGCACGCGGTCTACAAGGTATACGCTGGTGCCGCGCTCCTGTGCTTCCCTGTCCAGAATAGTATTTTCACGCACATAGTGGCTGACATCGGCAATGTAAACGCCCAGCGTAAAATCGCCATTCTCCGCAGGCTGCACAAAAACAGCGTCGTCAAGGTCTTTGGCATCGTCGCCGTCAATGGTTACAATCAAACGGTCACGCAAATCACGCCTGCCTTCAAGCTCCGTGCTTTTAATGGTTTTCGGCACACGTTTAGATGCCGTGATAACCTGCTCCGGAAACTCCAGCGGCAAGTCGTACTGCTTAATCAGCGACAGCAGTTCCATACCGACGTCGCCGGTGTTGCCAAGCACTTCCACAATCTTGCCTTCGATATTGCGGCGGCTGTCCGGCGCCCACTCGGTAATTTCAACCACAACCTTCTGGTTGGTTTTTGCGCCGTTAAAATTGCGTTTTAAAATATAAACGTCCTGCCCGATGCGTTTATCGTCAGGCACAACAAAACCATAATCGCGGCTTGCTTTAAACGTACCGACAATTTTATTATTGGCGTGTTTGATAATGCGGATTATCTCGCCTTCAGGCTTGCGCTTATCACCGCCTGCGGTTTCTACCCTTGCCATAACGCGGTCATTGTTCATAGCTCCGTTCAAAAGGCGCGGCGGGATAAATACATCCGGGCGCTCGCCCTTGTTATCTGGTATAACAAAACCAAAGCCTTTGCTCGTCAGCTGCACGCGCCCAACAACAAGCCCCATGCGCTCCGGCAAACCGAAAGTGCCGAAACGGGTTTTGATAATTTCGCCGTTTTCCTGCAATTCCTTCAAATCCTGCCAAAACGTGTTCAGGTTGCCGGTTATGGGTATGGATTCAATTAAATCTTCGGCAGTCAGCGGCGCATAACTGCTTTGCCGCATAAACTCCAGTATTTTTTCCTTACTTTTTATCATTTCATTCCTCCAGCATCATTTTGGCAGTAGCTTCCGCCGCAACAATGCCCTCTTTCGTTATAATTTCGCCGTGCATTTCCACAAGGCGTCCTTTTTGCTTAACGCGCGTACCCACACATTTTACTTCTTCGCCAATTTTCAGCGGCTGGCGGTAACGCAGTTCCATTTTGGCGGTGTAGGCTGGTCTGCCTTCCATGCAGAACAGGTAATGCCCCATAATTTCATCCAGCAGCACGCTGATTAAACCGCCGTGCATCATGCCGTTGTAGCTCTGGTGCTCCGGCTTTGGCGTAAAATACGATACGCACTCTTTTTCATTCATTTCAAAAGTCATTTTCAAGCCGATGGGGTTCTTTTTGCCGCAGGCAAAACACATCGGGTACTCTTTATCTTCAAACATTTCTATTCCTGTAAAAAAGCCAGTATTTTGTTAAATACGGCTCCCCTTTCCTTATCTAATGTCAAAATATGTCCGCAGTGTTCAAACCACACCAGTTCTTTCCGTTTGGAAGCAATGTTGTCATAAATAAACTGCGCGCTCTGCCGGCGGACGGTATGTTCAATTTTGCTCTGCATGATGAGGCACGGCACGGTGATATTTTTTAAATAGCCGCGCTTACATTCCTTAACAAATTTAAACATGCTGATTAATGGTTTCGTCGGCATTGCCTCGCACTGCACGCAGTATTCCTCCGGCACGCCGTCAAACACACGCTGATGCTTTTTAACGTAGCGGATTAAAAAATGCAGCCACGGCAGCAAAAACTGCCTGCGGTCGTGCACATAAATCGGCGCTGCCATAACGACAGCCTTATCCGGCTCAAGCTCTGCCGCTGCCCGCAGTGTAAGCAATCCACCCATCGAAAGCCCCGCTACATAAACCTTACTGCATCTGGCTTTAAGCCGTGCGTAACCACGTTTAACTTCCGCATACCAGTCGTCAAAAGTATATTTAGATAAATTTTTGGGAGTTGTGCAATGGCCCGGCAGCAGCACGCCCAGCACGGTATAGCCTTTGCGGTGCAAAAATTCGCCCAGCAGGCGCATTTCTCCCGGTGCGCCGGTATAACCATGTATTAAAAGCACACCTTCTTCGCCGCCCGCAAAAAAGAAAGGTTCTGCGCCAAGTTTAGCCACGTTACTACCTCCTGACATATATAATAATTATATCACATACAAAAAAATCCTACATCGGTAGGATGCAGGATTTTACAAAAGCTTTGCTTATGGTTTTATAAAATTACATGCTTAATTTGGCAATTACCAAAGTAATAAGGGCAAACAAAATGCCTAAAACAATAGTAGCCTTAGCCATCATCGTGTCCATATCGTTGCCTTTGCCAAAATAACCGCCGCCGCCGCCAAAAGCGTCGGACAAACCGGAGCCCTTGCCGGACTGTGCAAGCACAGCGCCAATTAATGCTATGCTGACAATAACGTCCAATACACTTAACGCTGTAATCAACTTGGCTTCCTCCTAAAACTAAATTACCTTTTTATTTTATCATAACCGGCAAACGGTTACAATAAAAATAAGTATCTTGTAAAAAAGCCTGCTTCGCAGTGAAGCAGGCCTTTATTTGCCAATTATTTACGCAGGCCGAGCTTTGCAAGGATTGCACGATAACGCTCGATATCCTTAGCCATAAGATAGTTCAGCAAACCACGGCGCTGGCCAACCATTTTCAGCAGGCCGCGGCGGGAATGATGGTCTTTTTTGTGGTCTTTCAGATGTTCGGTAAGGTATTTAATGCGTTCGGTAAGAACTGCGATCTGTACTTCCGGAGAACCGGTGTCGCCTTCATGTCTTGCGTTTTCAAGAATGATTTGTTGTTTTCTTTCAGGTGTTAACATTGTAATTCCTCCATTTTTCTGTAATCGCCAAAGCATAGAAACCGCCGGAGCAGCGCATCTCCAAGCAATGGTTCAAAAATAATACTTTAGTAGTATAACATAAAATCAGCCGCAGGGCAACTATTTTTTATTTAAAAAGTAAGCTTTTATAGCTTTTTTGTCTTCATCAATCTGTTGGCACAATGCTTCCACGCCGTTAAACTTCTGCTCGGCGCGGATATATTTATAAAAATAGACCTTCATCTGTTTGCCGTATAAATCGCCGCTGCAATCAAACAAATTTACTTCCAGCCTTACGTGCTCCACGTCGTTAAAAGTCGGGTTGTTGCCAATATTGCCCATACCTTCGTAAACAGCGCCGTCAATTTCTGCCGTAACGGCATACACACCCGGCGCAGGCACAGCCATTTCGCCATGCAGCAGTTCAATATTCGCAGTCGGGAAGCCTAACTTGCGCCCGCGCTGCTCGCCGTGCACAATCTGCCCGGTAATGCTGTAAGCACGCCCCAGCATTTCGTTAGCGTATTCAATATGCCCTGCGCGGATTAAATTACGGATGCCGGTACTGCTGACGATGTTGCCGTTCATCTTAACCAGCGGGCGCACAATAACTTCAAAACCGTTCTTTTTGCCGCTGCGTTCCAGCGTTTCGGTTTTGCCGCTGCCCAAAAAGCCGTAGGTAAAGTTCTCGCCCACAACCAAACAGCGGTAGTTAAAATGCTTCAAGCCTTCCAAAAATTCATCCGGCGACAGCGACGCAAACGCTTCCGTAAACGGTATGTTAATCAGGTAATCAACGCCGTCGGCTTCCAGAAGCCGGATTTTTTCTTCGGCGGAAATAATCCTCACCGGCACCAGATCCGGACGGATTAACGCCAGCGGATGGTTGCTGAACGTAAATACAGCCAGCTTCAGCCCGTTCTGGCGCGCGTAATTCCTCGCCGTATAAATAACGTCGTTATGCCCTAAATGCAAACCGTCAAACGTGCCCAGCGCAATAACCGTTGCTGGATATTCATTTTTTAAATCAGCATCCAGAGATGTAATAATTTTCATGAACTACCTCAAATAAGTTCCTGCGGTTTATCTGCCTGATGCAGAATTTTTACGCCTTTCATTACGCCTTCAGCAGCTTTGCCGATGCCGTAAAATTCGCCGCTTTGCCCTTTCAGGCGGTATAATCCGTCCGCCATGCCTGCCATGCTGGTGGCAACGCCCTGCGTAATGCGCCA
This sequence comes from uncultured Phascolarctobacterium sp., assembly GCA_949299135.1. Lineage (GTDB taxonomy): Bacteria > Bacillota > Negativicutes > Acidaminococcales > Acidaminococcaceae > Fusicatenibacter_A. The sequence goes on along the minus strand of CASFZG010000006.1, from coordinate 34,835 downwards.
CGCCTGCCGCTCTGTCAGCACAGCTTCCGCAAGGTGCATAACGGCAGTTTCCTCCGGCAGCAGGTAACGCAAAGGTTCTGCTTCCAGCTCCTGCAAGGTAACGGCGTCCTCAATTTTAAAGCCGCCTGCGGAAGTACGCAGCAAAAAACTCATTGTGCCGCAAACGCCCAGCCTTGCGCAGATATCTTCCAGCAAAGTGCGAATATAAGTACCTTTGCTGCATTCCACATCAAGCACCGCTTTTTGCGGATTAAAGCTGATAAGCTCTAAACGGCTGATAAAAATTTCGCGCGCTTCGCGTTCCACTTCTATCCCCTTGCGCGCCAGCTTATAAAGCGGCTGTCCGTTCAGCTTCAAAGCGGAATACATCGGCGGCATCTGCTTCTGCACGCCGGTAAATTCTTGCAGCACAGCGGTAAATTCTTCCGCACTGCATGTTGGCAAAGCGCTTGTTTGCACTACCGTACCGCTGTCATCGCCTGTGTCGGTTTTTACACCAAAGGTAATTTCCGCACGGTAACTTTTGCCGTCCTCCAGCGCGTATTCCAAAAGGCGTGTGGCAGTACCCGCAAAAACAGGCAGCACACCGGCCGCATCAGGGTCAAGCGTACCGGAGTGCCCGATTTTTTTAGTATTCAGTACCCTGCGCATAAAGCTGATAACATCATGGCTTGTCATACCGCAGGGTTTTAAAACATTAATAATACCGGCTGTCATAACGCTTTACCGATAGCTTCCAGCACTTTGGCTTTGGCCTGTTCCAGCGGCAGCTCAACGGTGCAGCCCGCCGCACGGACATGACCGCCGCCGCCGAACGACAAAGCAATTGCCGCAACGTCGGTATCCTGCGAGCGCATGCTGACGCGCGTAACAGCAGGTTCAACAGCTTTAAACAGCACTGCAATATCAACGCCTTCGATATAACGCGCAAACGAAATAAAATTATCCGTATTCACGTCTTTATCGTACAAATCAGTGTTGATTTCCAGCGTGCTGATTTTGCCGTCGTTGTAAAAAGCCAGAGTCTGCAAAACCTTGCCCAGCATTTCAATATTGGCGCGGGTGTTCGTGCCCAAAGCGTCCGAAATTTCATTCGGGCGTGCGCCGTATTCCAACAGCTTTGCCGCCGCGCGCATTGTGCCCGGCGTGGTATTGGCATAGCGGAACGAACCGCAGTCCGTATAAATGCCGGTGTACAGGCAGGTTGCCAAATCCTTATCCGGCGTAATGCCGAGTTTTTCCACCAGATTGCACAAAATTTCCGCCGTTGCCGCCGCTTCCGTATTCAGATACAGATAATCGGCAAACTGCGTGTTGGAAATGTGATGGTCGATATTGGCAACAGCTTTAGCCTTAACAGCCTGCGCCACCTTGCCGATACGGTCCAGCGAGCTGGCGTCCAATACTACCAGCAAATCTGCTTCCAGCACTTCGCCGTCGGCAGGTTTTACAAAACAATCTATCTGCGGCAAAAAGCCAAAGGCTTTGGGAACATCGTCATCCACCATTACCGTTACCTTTTTACCGGCTTTTTCCAGCGCCATTTTCAGCGCCAGCGTAGAGCCCAAAGCATCGCCGTCCGGGCTTACATGCGGACACAGAACCAGTTTATCCTGCGCCAGCAGCAGGGCGGCAATTTCTTCAAGCGTACAGTTTTTACTCATGCGGGGTTTCCTCTTGTTTGATTTTTCTGAGCAATTCTTCGATATGCGCGCTGTATTCCATGGAGGTGTCTTTGGTAAAAATCAGCACCGGGGCAAAGCGCAGCCTGATGCGTTTGGCAATTTCCGTACGCATATAGCCTACGGCTTTATTAAGCCCCTGCCATGCTTCCTCCTGCTGGGTTTCGCTGCCGTACAGGCTTACATAAACCTTCGCCTGGCTGATATCGTCAGTCAGTTCCACTCCTGTAACGGTAACGAATTTAATGCGCGGGTCTTTAATATCGTGCAGCAAAATCTTGCTGATTTCCTGCTTGATTGCTTCTTGTAATTTTTCTACTCTTAATCTTGCCATAACAAGTACCTGTTATTCTGCGGCAACTTCTTCCATGGAATAAACTTCAAATACGTCCCCTTCTTTAAGGTCGCGGAATTTATCAAGTGTTATGCCACATTCAAAGCCTGCCACAACTTCTTTAACATCATCTTTAAATCTGCGCAGGGAGTCTATTTCGCCTTCGTGTACTACAATGCCGTCGCGTACTACGCGTACCTTGGAGGAGTTGGTAACTTTGCCTTCAAGCACATAGCAGCCTGCGATGAGCAGTTTGGAAATTGTAATCAGCTGGCGGACTTCCACACGCCCTGTGATAACTTCTTTAAATTTAGGCGCAAGCATGCCTTTGATAGCAGCTTCAACGTCGTTGATAGCGTCGTAAATAACCCTGTAAGTGCGTACGTCAACCTTTTCGGTTTCGGCAGCCTTACGCGCGTTGGCGTCCGGACGGACGTTAAAGCCGATAATCAGTGCGTTGGCAGCGGATGCCAACATTACGTCGGATTCGGTAATAGAGCCTACGCCGGAGTGAACAACGACAACCTTAACTTCATCGTTTTTAATGTTGGAAAGCGAAGATTTCAGTGCTTCGATAGTGCCCTGAACGTCAGCCTTAACAACAATGTTCAGTTCTTTCAGCTCGCCTTCCTGAATACGCTGGAAGATATCGTCCAGAGATACTTTGGCGTTCTGCTGCATTTCTTCGCTGCGGCGTTTTGCAAGGCGCTTTTCGGCAACACTGCGGGCAGTTTTTTCGTCCGTGCTGTCAAGGATATCGCCTGCCATAGGCACTTCGTTCAGGCCAAGCACTTCGACAGGGGTAGACGGCAGCGCTTTTTTTACTTTTTCGCCGCGGTCGTTAACCATGGCGCGCACTTTGCCGTAAGCCGTGCCTGCAATAATGGTATCGCCGATACTTAAAGTACCGCGCTGTACCAGAACGGTGGCAACAGGGCCGCGGCCTTTATCAAGCTGCGCTTCGATGATAGTACCGTGTGCCGGCAGGTTCGGGTTGGCTTTCAGTTCCTGCATTTCGGCAACCAGCAAAATCATTTCCAAAAGTTCGGGGATACCGGTTTTCTGATGTGCGGAAACTGGAACCATGATGGTATCGCCGCCCCAGTCTTCAGGGATCAGTTCATGCTCTGCCAGCTGCTGTTTAACATGGTCGGGGTTTGCGCCCGGGCGGTCCATTTTGTTGATGGCAACAATAATAGGCACCTTGGCAGCTTTGGCATGGTTAATTGCTTCAATGGTCTGCGGCATAACGCCATCGTCTGCGGCAACTACAAGGATGGCAACGTCAGTTACCTGTGCGCCGCGGGCACGCATGGCGGTAAACGCTTCGTGACCAGGGGTATCGAGGAAAACAATCTTTTTGCCCTGGTAGTTAACCATATATGCACCGATATGCTGGGTAATGCCGCCTGCTTCGCGGCTGGTTACGTTGGATTTGCGGATAGCGTCCAAAAGCGAAGTCTTGCCGTGGTCAACGTGGCCCATAACGGTAATTACAGGCGGGCGCGGCAAACGCTTGGACGGGTCGTCCTCAACCTCCGGAATTTCGGTCGGGTCTTCTTCCGGCGGCAGCGGTACTACTTCAACGTCGAATTCAGTACCGACAAGCTCTGCGGTTTCAAAATCAATATCCTGGTTAATGGTTACCATTACGCCCAGCATAAACAGGGCTTTAATAACTTCGTTAACCTCGCGTTTGATAAGGTTGGCAAACTCTTTTACATTAATGCTTTCGCCAACTTCAACACGGCTGGGGCGTACAACCTGAACCGGCTGCGCGGGCTGCTGCGGTTTGCTGCTGCCGGGGCGTTTTTTCATCATATGGTCGCGGCTGTGCATGTTGCGGCTGTCGCGGCTGGCGTACTGGCCTTTAATCTGCGGTTTTTCGTTGCGTTTTTTGTTAAACTGCTGATTACCTTTACCCTGCTGCTGTCCGCCGCGGTTCTGATTATCAAAACGGTTCTGGTTCTGCTGCGCATTAGCGCCGCGGTTCGGCTGGGCTGCCTGCTGTTTGTCACGCGGTCCGATAAAAATTCCTCCCTGCGGGCGCTGGGGGCGGTTAGGTTTGTTGTTTTTGTTATGCTGCCCCTGCGGATTGCCTTTGCCCTGCTGCTGCATGGGCTGGTTATTTTTCTTCTGATTCTGGTTTTGATTTTGGTTATTATTTCTGTTCTGATTCTGGTTGCGCTGGTCGTTATGCGCATTGGCAGGTTTATTGTTAGGCTGGTTTTTCGGCCTGTTATCCTGCTGCGGCTTATTGGGCACAGCAGCTTTTGGCTGGTTCTGCACCTGCGGTTTATCATGCTTCTGCGCATTGGTTTTGTTATCGTTGTTAACCGGTGCAGCTTTAGGCGCATTATTCTGCGGCTTGGGCTGCAGCGCAGGTTTCTTCTCCGGCTGAACCGGCTTTTTGGTAAATGCGCGCACTACCAAATCTTTGGCAGAATCGTCAACCGTACTCAAACTTTTTACCTGAATGTTATTTTTGGCCAAAACATCAATTACTTCCTGATTGGTTTTGCCAAGTTCCTTTGCTATTTCATATACTCTATGCTTACCCATTCATCCACCTCCAAACTTAGTCGTGGCACTTGTTATATATCATAACTGCAAAATTATTATCCGTAATTACAACCGCCGTCCGCGGCGATTTGCCTATTGCCGAACCGATTTCCGCACGGGCGGGGCCTGTTACCGTTTTCACATCTGCCGTTTCGGCAAGGTATTCCAGTTCCTTGCGCGATGCTTCCGCAGCATCGCAGGCAATCAGCATCAGCTTGGCCTTGCCGCCGTTTAACGCGCTGCGTACCGCAAAATCACCGCTGGCAACCTTACCGGCCTTCTGCGCCAGCCCCAGTGCAAATGCTACCTGTTTACTGTCCATCCGGCAAATCCTCCAGCAGCTTGGCGTAAACTTCTTCGCTCACCGGTTTTTCCAAAGCACGCTCAAGGCGTTTTTCCTTCACCGCTTTGCTAATGCAGTCCTTACTGCGGCAAACATACGCGCCGCGCCCGGATTTTTTGCCGGTCAAATCCAGCGCAATTTCGCCTTCCGGCGAACGAACAATGCGCAGCAGCGCTTTTTTATCCTTCATTTCGCCGCAGCCGACGCATTTGCGCTGCGGGATTTTTTTAATCTTCTGCTGCTTCACCGGATTCACCTCCGATGGGTTCAAAAGGTTCTTCCCTGCTCTGGGTTTCGCTCTTGATGTCAATTTTCCAGCCGGTCAGCTTGGCTGCAAGGCGTGCGTTCTGCCCTTCCTTGCCGATTGCAAGCGAAAGCTGGTAATCCGGCACAACCACGCGGCAGATTTTTTCGTTTTCCAGCACTTCGGTGCTGATAACTTTTGCCGGTGAAAGTGCGTTGGCAACATACTGCGCCGGGTCTTCACTGTATTTAACAATGTCGATTTTTTCGCCGCGCAGTTCGTTGACGATTGCCTGTACGCGCATGCCTTTCTGTCCAACGCAGGCGCCTACCGGGTCGATGTTTTCATCTTTGGTGTACACTGCGATTTTGGAGCGCATACCCGGTTCACGCGCAACGGATTTGATTTCCACCAAACCGTCGTGGATTTCCGGCACTTCCAGCTCAAACAGGCGTTTCAGCAGTCCCGGATGAGTCCTGGAAACCATGATCTGCGGACCTTTGCTGGTTTTGCGTACTTCCAGAATGTAGGTTTTCATTCTGTCGTGGTATTCGTAAATTTCGCCCGGAATCTGCTCGCCGACAGTTAAAACTGCTTCGGCTTTGCCAAGGTCAATATATACATTTCTGTTTTCCATGCGCTGAATAACGCCGGTTACAATATCATTTTCACGGTTGTAGTATTTTTCAAACACCATGCCGCGTTCTGCCTCGCGGATGCGCTGCACAACAACCTGTTTTGCATTCTGTGCAGCAATGCGGCCAAAGTTTTTCGGCGTTACTTCCTGCTCAACAATGTCGTCCAGTTCATAACGCGGGTCAATCTTGCGCGCATCTTCCAGCGAAAGCTCGTTAGCGTCGTCCTCAACATTTTCCACAACATGCTTCTGCGCATATACATGCAGCTCGCCGGTTGTTCTGTTTAAATCAACGCGCACGTTCTGGCTGCTGCCAAAATTCTTTTTGTAAGCAGTTACCAGCGCTTCCTCAACAGCTTCAAACAGCACGGAAGGCTCAATGCCTTTTTCCTTGCCCAATTCCTGTACTGCCATAATAAAATCTGCGTTCACTTTTTTTACTCCCCCTAAAATCTTAAAAATCTATATGCGGTCTGACCATAGCAATCAGTTTTCTGTCAAATACAACAGGGTTCTTGCTTTCGCGCCCCTTAATAATGGGCCTTGCGCTGATGGTTGCCTCATCGTGCGCTACCAGCACAGCAACAATCTCCTTGTTTTTCTCCCACGGCGCAAAAAATTTAATATCTACCTTTTTGCCGTAAGCGCTTTCAAAATCCTTGTCCTTTTTCAGCGGGCGGTCGATACCCGGTGAAGAAACCTCAAGATAATACTTATCCCTGATAGGGTCGCGCTCGTCCAGAACCTCCGTCAGCTTTTCGCTGACCATCTGGCAGTCGTCAATTTCAATGCCGCAGGGTTTGTCAATGTAAATCCTCAGGTACCAATCCTTTTCGCGTACATACTCAACGTCCACCAGCGAAATTTCCGTTCCTTCCAAAATCTGCTCCGCCAGGGTGCTTACCAGTTTTTCAATTTCCACACTCTGCATATATTCACCTCCGCTTTTTCCTGCCCCTATAAGAGGAAAGAGCGGGTAAAATACCCACTCTCTCAAAAGAAGTCATAATTTTTCTTAATATATTATACCATTATACTTGTTTGCTGACAAGTTTTTTGTATTAAAATTAACAAATCAACCTTTTAAGTACGCCAGAATTTCTTCAGCGTTGGTATCAGGTTTGGCTTTTGGGTAAACCTTTTCAATCACGCCGTTCTCGTCGATAATGAAGGTGCTGCGTACAACGCCCATGCTTACCTTGCCGTACATTTTCTTTTCCTGCCATACGCCAAAGGCTTCAATGGCTTTGCGTTCGGGGTCGCTCAGCAAAATAAACGGCAGCTCCTGTTTGGCGGCAAAATTGCTGTGCGATTTTACACTGTCCTTACTGATACCTATAACCTCCACGCCCAGCTGTTTATATTCGCCATAATTGTTGCGGAAGGCACATGCCTGACGGGTACAGCCCGGCGTAGAATCCTTCGGGTAAAAATACACAACCACTTTTTTACCTGCAAAATCGTGCAGCGAAACCTCGTTGCCGTCTTTATCCTCCAGCGTAAAATCCGGCGCTTTCATTCCTGCTTCTAACATAATGGACCTCCTTTAAAACAAATCTATCTGGTCATTTTCCGGCAGGTCTTTTAAGGTGCCGTACTCTGCCAGTTTATCGATTACCGATTTTGATACTTTGGAACGTACGCGCAAATCCTCCTGAGAGATGAACGGTACGCCCGTTTTGCGTGCTTCGTCGATGCTTAACGCTGCCGCCGTACCGATGCCGCTTAACGCGCCGAGCGGTATGCGCACGCCTTTTTCCGTAGGCAAAAAGCGCGTAGCATGTGATTTATACAAATCAATCGGCTCAAATTCAAAGCCGCGTTCCATCATCTCAACCGCAAGTTCAAGATACGTTACGGTATCCTTATCCCTGTTGTTGGCCTTGCCGCCCTGAGCATACACGTCTTTAATAAAACGCTTCATGTATTCTTTGCCCTTGGCGATATAGGTTGCGTCAAATTCCGGCGCGCGCACGCTGAAATATGCGGCGTAAAATTCTTTTGGGTAATGCACCTTACAGTAAGCAATGCGGTAAGCCATCAAAACATAAGCAATGGCGTGTGCTTTTGGGAACAGATATTTAACCGTTTCGCACGATTTTTTAAACCATTCCGGAACGCCCGCTTCTTTCATAGCTTCCAGCATTTTCGGCTCTAATCCGTTTTTGGCAGCCTTGCCCTTACGCACATATTCCATCGTTTTAAACGCTAGGCTCGGCTCAACGCCCATGGCGATAAGATTATTCATAACGTCGTCGCGCGTGGCGATGGTATCTTCAGGCGGCTTGCCTTCCTTAATCAAATCCTGCGCGTTGTTCAGCCATACGTCCGTACCGTGAGAATAACCGGATACGCGCACTATCTGGCCGAAGTTTTTCGGCTGTACGTCCTCAACCATCTGGCGTACAAAGCGTGTACCAAATTCAGGTATGCCGTATGTGCCGACGCTGCTGTTAATCTGGTCCGGTGTTACGCCCAGTGCTTCCGTATTACGGAAGATAGACATCGTGGCTTCGTCGCCAATAGGAATTTTGGTCGGCTTGATATGCGTAAATTCTTCCAGCAGCTTGATAACCGTCGGGTCATCGTGTCCGAGTATATCAAGCTTAACAAGCCTGTCGTTGATAGAATGGTAATCGAAGTGTGTCGTTACCGTCGGGCTGTCTTTTTCATCGGCAGGATGGTTCATCGGCGTGATGTAATGAATATCCATGTTGCGCGGCACAACCATAATGCCGCCCGGATGCTGGCCCGTTGTGCGTTTCAGCCCGGCAATGCCTTCAACAAGACCCGCCATAAATGCCGGGTGTTTGGTCAGCCCCTTTTCCTCATAATATTTGCGCACATAACCATAGGCGGTTTTGCTTGCCACCGTCGATATCGTACCGGCGCGGCAAACATTATCGCGCCCGAACAGTTCTTCGGTGTATTTATGCGCCACCGGCTGATATTCGCCGGAGAAGTTAAGGTCGATATCAGGAACCTTGTCGCCGTGGAAGCCAAGAAATACGGCAAACGGAATGTTGTGCCCGTCGCGCCACATCGGTGTTCCGCAGTGCGGACAGTCTTTCTCCGGCAGGTCGAAGCCGGAAGCATATTCGTTATTGGTAAAAAATTCGCTGTAACGGCATTTGGGGCAACGGTAATGCGGCGCCAGCGGATTAACTTCGGTAATGTCAATCAGCGTAGCAACCAATGATGAACCTACCGACCCCCTGGAACCTACCAGATAACCGTCGTCCAGTGATTTACGCACCAGCTTGTGCGCAATGTAGTACAAAATCGCAAAACCGTTGCTGATAATGGAATGAAGTTCTGTTTTAATTCGTTCTTCTACAATTTCCGGCAGCTCGTCGCCGTACCATTCGTGCGCCTTGTCGTAAACCATCTGTGGCAGCGCTTCCACCGCGCCCGGTATCGAAGGAGAATAAAGCTGATCGCGGTCAGGCACCGGCTTAATTTTATCAACCATATCGGCAACTTTATTCGGGTTGGTTACGCAAATTTCGTAAGCAACGTCTTTGCCGAGATATTCAAATTCCGCCAGCATTTCTTCCGTCGTGCGGTAATACAGCGGCGGCTGTTCGTCAGCATCGCGGTAATGCTGCACGCCCTGCAAAATTGTGCGGAACTTACTGTCTTCCGGGTTTAAGAAATGCACGTCGCAGGTAGCAACGGTCATTTTGCCCATCTGTTTGCCAAGCTCGTAAATTTTGCGGTTGTAAGCCTTCAAATCATCAATGGTACATTTATTTTCGCGCACCAGGTACATATTGTTGCCCAACGGCTGAATTTCCAGATAATCATAGAACGATGCTATTTTCATCAGTTCTTCGTCGCTCTTGCCTGCCCTTACGGCGCGGTAAAGCTCACCCGCTTCGCAGGCAGAACCCAAAATCAAACCGTCGCGGTGCTCCTGAATAATGGCGCGCGGCAGTGCAGGGCGGTTGTTGTAATATTTTAAATGGCTCAGTGTAACCAGTTTGTACAAATTACGCAGTCCGGTTTCATTTTTAGCCAGAATGATAATATGGTCAAGCGGCGTTTTTTTGCCGCGTTTGGGTTTCAGGCTATCCGTCGGTTCAATATCGGCGCCTTCAACACCGCTGTCGCTGATGAGATACCCTTCCATGCCGAAAATCAGCTTCAAATCGCTGCCTTCGGCGGCGTCATAACAGAACGGGAATGCCTGCACTACGCCGTGGTCGGTAATTGCCAGCGCCTTATGCCCCCATTTGATTGCCTTTTTAACCAAATCTTCCATAGGCGTCAGAGCGTCCAGCTTACTCATCTTGGTATGGCAGTGCAGTTCTACCCTTTTAACCTCGGCGTTATCCATGCGTTCTTCTTTTTCAATACGCATAATGCCCTTCGGCTCAATCGCCATCTCCTCAAAGGCATAACGGTCGCGTCTTGCGTCGCCCATAATTCGCAGGTAAACGCCCGGCTTGATGCTGCCCTTAAACTTATGGCATTCTTCCAGCGTATCAAAGTACATATTAACGTAAATGCCGTTGGTATCGTCGCTTAAATTAAAGGTCAGCTTAATGCGTCCGGTGCGCAGCTCGCGCTCATTAAACGAAGTCAGCACGCCGTCCTTATCGAAGCATTTTACAAACTGGCCTTCCACAACAACGTTGTTTTCGTCTTCGGTAATGTCATCCAGCGGGCGCGGCTTGCCTTTAATGCGCTTGCCCCACAGCAGATTATCATCTTTTTTGCCGTTGCCGTACAAAAGTTCGTATGCTTTGGCAAATTCGGCATCAGCCTCACTACCGCAGCTGCCTTGCTCGTCATAGGTGTAACCTTCCAAATCGTTCTGCGGCGGTTCTTCCGGCAGAGGTATTTCCTCTGGCACGGGCTGGCCGCTGCAATCGGTTACAACAAATTCCGTTTCTTCCTGCGGTTCTGGCGGCAGCGGCACTTCGTCCGCCTTCGCCTTTCCGTTAACTGCCGTTTTGGTATTTACCTCCGCATTGCAGCAGGTAAATTTAACGCCGCCGTGCAAAGAAAAAGCAGCGGCAAGTTTTTCTGCCACTGCCAAAGTAAGCCTTTCTTCAACCGGAGCAGCAGCCTTATACTCAATTTCCCATTCCGCCCCTTCAACATCCACCAGAATTTTCAGCGGGCGGATAAGGCGGGTATGCAAAAGGTCTGACTCCGTCAAGGACAATCCGGCTAAAAATTCAAAAAACTTGGCTGTATCGGGGATAATGCAATATTTAGCCTTCATACCTTACCTTCCATAAAATTAACCTATATTTTCAATCGTAATAATGCCGCTGATGCTTTGCAGCCCGCGGGCAACTCCTTCTTTATCGGCGTTCTTGCCGATTTTTAAATAAAGCTCAAGCACAACCTCGTTTTTCTGCGCGTTGTTTTTGACATTCAGGGTTTTAACCTTAATGTCGTTTTCCGCCAGATACGAAGTAATATTTGTTATAATTCCCGGTTCATTGTTCGCCACAATGCGGATATAACGTCGTCCGTTGCTGGCAGCAACACCGAAGCGTTTTTCCCATTTGCGGAACGACACCAGCGTTATCAGCATAATTGCAGTCGATACGAAACTAAGCACATACATACCCGCACCGGCCGCAAGGCCGATAGCAGATACCATCCACAGACTCGCCGCCGTCGTCAGCCCGCGCACCGTTACGCCCTCGTGCATAATAGTGCCCGCACCTAAAAAGCCGATGCCGCTGACAACCTGCGCCGCAATACGCGCCGAGTCCCTGTTGTTGGCGTTGCTGATACCGCTGACGTAAGTATCGTCAAAACCGTACATGGATACCAGCATAATCAGCGCCGAGCCGACACACACCAGTATGTGCGTCCTGAAGCCTGCCGGGCGGTCGCCGCTGCCGCGTTCGATACCGACAGCGCCGCCTAAAACCGTGGCAACCAGCAGGCGCAGAATCATGTCCCAGTTATGGACATTAAAGGCAAAGTGCTCCATCATACGAAACACCTCCAACAAAATTAAGCGTTAACAGCCAGCTCCGCCAGAATATTTTTAATACCGGCTACATAATCGCCGTCCAACGGCAAATATTTAATTTCGCCGTTTTTGCGGATTTTAACTTCCAGCTGGCCGTTTGCCAGAGTTTTCGGGCCAACTACAACACGTACCGGATAGCCGATTAAGTCGGCGTCCTTAAATTTAACGCCCGGGCGCTCGTTGCGGTCGTCAATAACGGTTTCCACACCGGCAGCTTTAAGTTCCTCGTAAATGGCTTCCGCTTTATCCCGGGATTCTTTATCTTTAGCGTTCATCGGCACAACCAGCACTTCATACGGTGCAATGGTTACTGGCCAGATGATGCCGTTTTCGTCGTGGTTCTGTTCAATGGCAGCAGCCATGGTGCGGCTTACGCCGATGCCGTAGCAGCCCATAACCATCGGGCATTCCTTGCCTTCTTCATCAAGGAAGGTTGCGTGCAGCGCTTCGCTATATTTGGTAAACAGTTTAAATACCTGGCCTACTTCAATGCCGCGTGCCTTAACAACCGGCGCGCCGCAGTGCGGGCAGGGGTCGCCTTCCTGAATCATGCGGATATCGGCAACATAGGTTACGTTAAAATCACGTTTCGGGTCAACATTCACAAAGTGATAGCCTTCTTCGTTAGCGCCGCAGCAGATGTTGTGCATATTCATAACGGTGCTGTCAACAACAACGGTAGCTTTGGTAAGGTCAATGCCAACCGGGCCCATATAACCGCCAACGGTGCCGGCAGCGGTAAGCTGTTCTTCGCTGGCCATTTCCAGGCTGTCTTCCAGCACGCCGCAGGTGTTGACGATTTTAATTTCGTTAACTTCATGGTCGCCGCGTACAAAGCACAAAATCAAACCTTTATTGCTGTTATAGGCAACAGCTTTAACGGAATGGTCGACAGGCAGTTTCAGATATTCGCAAACAGCTGCAATGGTTTTGCATTCCGGTGTAACAACCTTTTCCATCGGTTTAACTTCTTCGTCAGCCGCTGCAATCGGTTTCAGTTCCGCTTTTTCAACATTGGCTGCGTAATCGCATTTGCTGCAGAAAACAATTTCGTTTTCGCCGCTGTTTGCAATAACGGTAAACTCGTGCGAGCCGCTGCCGCCAATCGCTCCGGAATCTGCTTCAACCGGGCGGAAGTTCAAACCGCAGCGCGTAAACACCTTGCTGTAAGCGTCATACATTTTCTGATAGGAAACATCCAAACCTTCAACATTTTTATCAAAGGAATAAGCGTCCTTCATAATAAATTCGCGCCCGCGCAGAAGGCCGAAACGCGGTCTTTTTTCGTCGCGGTATTTGTTCTGAATCTGGTAAACACATAAAGGAAGCTGCCTGTAAGAGCGCACGTCCTGACGGATAAGGGTAGTTACCATTTCTTCGTGCGTCGGGCCAAGGCTGAACGGCCTTTCATGGCGGTCCATCAGCTTAAACATTTCCTGTCCGTAAACATCCCAGCGGCCGCTTTCCTGCCAGATTTCCGCAGGCTGCACAATCGGCATTAAAAGTTCCTGCGCACCGGTAGCGTCCATTTCCTCGCGCACAATGTTTTCTATTTTTTTCAGCACGCGCCATGCCAAAGGCAGATAGCTGTAAATACCTCCGGCTGCTTTACGTATAAAGCCTGCGCGCAGCATCAGCTGATGGCTGATAACCTCCGCTTCGGCGGGAACTTCCCTTAAAGTAGGAGCGTACATTTGGGATACTCTCATTATTTATTCTTCCTTTCCGTCAAAATTTTGTCTATTTCTTTAAATAATTCATCAACAATTTCATCTTCGCGCACCTTGCGCAAAATTTCGCCCTTGCGGAACAAAAGCCCTTCGCCGATACCGCCCGCAATGCCAACGTCGGCTTCGCGCGCTTCGCCCGGGCCGTTAACCACACAGCCCATAACGGCAACGGTTATCGGTTCGGTAATATCCGCCAGCTTCTTTTCCACCGTCAGCGCCAGCTTTTCAAGGTTAATCCTCGTCCTGCCGCAGGTCGGGCACGAAATTAATGTCGGGCCGTATTCACGCAGACCCAGCGCTTTTAAAATAGCAAAACCGGTTTTAACTTCTTCCACCGGGTTGCCCGTCAGCGATACGCGGATGGTGTCGCCGATGCCTTCAGCCAGCAGCGTGCCAATGCCAACTGCCGATTTGATAATGCCGGAGTTTACAGTGCCTGCCTCCGTTATGCCAACATGCAGCGGATAATCGCACTGCGAAGCAAGCAAACGGTAAGCAGCAATAGTTAAAGGCACGTCATGCGCTTTAAGCGATATTTTAATGTTGCGGTAATCCATGCTTTCCAAAATACGGATGTGCCGCCATGCCGCTTCAACCAGCGCTTCCGGCGTGGGATGCCCGTATTTTTCCAGCAAATCTTTAGGCAGTGAACCGGCATTTACGCCGATGCGGATTGGTATGTTCAACGGCTTAACCGCTTCCACCACGGCACGCACCTTATCGTCGCCGCCGATGTTTCCCGGGTTCAGGCGCAGGCCGCTGATGCCTGCTTCCACCGCCGCCAGTGCCAGTTTATAATCAAAATGGATATCGGCAATTACCGGTATCGGGCTGTTTTTGCAAATCTCTTTCAGCGCTTCCGCCGCTGCCATATCCGGTACGGCGCAGCGCACAATGTCACAGCCTGCCGCCGCCAGCTCGTTAATCTGCGCCAGCGTTGCCGCCGCGTCATCCGTTCTGGTGTTGGTCATGGACTGCACGGCAACGGGCGCGCCGCCGCCGATTTTTACATTGCCCAACATTATTTGCCTTGTTTTCCTGCGTTCCATCAGGCACCTCTTTATCTGGATATATCACTGAAAATTGCCCACACGGTTAAAGTCAGAATCAAACCGACGCCGATGCTTTGAATCATCGTCGCCGCTCTTTCGCCCAACGGTTTGCCGCGCAGCGCTTCCAAAATCAAAAGCACAAAATGCCCGCCGTCCAGTGCTGGCAGCGGCAGCAAATTGATAATGCCAAGGTTGATGCTTAAAAGCCCGACAAGGTTCAGCAGCGGCATCCAGCCGCTTTCCGCAGCCTCGCCCGCTATTTTGGCAATGCCGATAGGGCCGGTAACATCTGCCGGGGCAGCGCCGGTTACGATTTTATACAAACCGTCCAGCATCATCACCATAATGTAGTATGTATATTTAAAGCCCATTTGCAGGGATTCAAAAATGCCGAAGTCCTTATGCTCAACCTGCGGCGAAATGCCTACCAGCGCTTTGCCGTAATCCTTATCAAATTCCGGTTTTAAGGTGTAATCCTTCGTCACGCCGTTGCGCTCAGCCGTCAGCGTAACTTCATTTTCGCCGTAAGCATTCAGCTCCGTAACCATTTCGGACCACGTAGCTACAGGCTTGCCGCCAACAGCCAAAATTTTGTCGCCTGCCTGCAAACCTGCTTCAACGGCAGATTTGCCCGGCATTACATAACCAAGCACCGGCTTATCGACAGGTACTTCCAACCCGTTGGCTGCAAAAATACCGGTAAACAAAAACACCGGCAAAATAAAATTCATCAAAACGCCCGCCAGTATAACCAGCATACGCGCCGGTATCGGCTTGGACTTGAACGCGCCCTCATCGGCAGGCTCATCCGGCTCCATGCCGGCAATTTTATTATACCCGCCCAGCGGGATAATCCTTAAACTGTACAGCGTGTCGCCATATTTCTTCTGAAAAATGTTCGGGCCGAAGCCGATGGCAAATTCATCGACACGCATGCCCGTCATTTTTGCGGTAATAAAGTGCCCGAATTCGTGTACCGTTACCAGTACGCCGAACACAAAAAGGGCCGCAAGCAAAGTTGTCACTAACTTCCTCCTGTATTACAAGCTGCTCAAAAATCCGCGCGCTGCTTCACGTGCAGCGGCGTCTGTATTTTCAATGTCGCTCAGCTCGGGCTGCAAAATGTTTTTGTGCCCGGCAACGACATGTTCAATCGTCTTAATTATATCAAGATATTTAATTTTGCCGTCCAAAAAGGCGTAAACCGCTTCTTCGTTAGCGGCGTTAAAGGCACACGGCAGCGTGCCGCCCTGCCTGCCGCATTCAACGGCGATTTTAAGCGCGGGAAACGCTTCCGTATCCGGCGCTAAAAATGTAAGCGTGCCTGCTTTAACAAAATCAAGCTGCCCAAAAGCGTTGCCGTAACGCTGCGGATAGGAAAACGCATACTGTATCGGCAGGCGCATATCCGGCAAACCCATCTGCGCAATGACGGAGCCGTCGTTAAACTCTACCATGCTGTGCACGATGCTTTGCGGATGCACGACAACATCTATTTTATCATAAGGCATGTCAAACAGCCAGTGTGCTTCAATAACTTCCAGCCCTTTATTGGCAAGCGTGGAAGAATCCACAGTAATCTTCCTGCCCATGCTCCAGTTAGGGTGCTTTAAGCACTGCGCCAGCGTTACATCAGCAAGTTCTTCTTTGGTTTTTCCTAAAAACGGGCCGCCGCTGGCAGTAATAATCAGGCGTTTAACTTCATCTTTTTTGCCGCCCTGCAGCGATTGAAAAATAGCGCTGTGCTCGCTGTCAACAGGCGTCAGCGAAACGCCGTGTTTTTTTACGGCTTCCATTACGATGCTGCCTGCTGCAACAAGCGTTTCCTTGTTGGCAAGGGCAATATCCTTGCCGTGCTTAATTGCTTCCAGCGTCGGCAAAAGCCCTGCGTAACCAACCATGGAAGCCAGCACCGTATCGACGCCGTCATAAGTAACTGCTTCCAGCAGGCCTTCCCTGCCTGCCAGTATTCTGGTTTTGCCGCTGTAACGCGCTTTTAAACGCTGCGCCGCCTTTTCATCGGTCAACACCGCCATATCGGGTGCAAACTGTTCAATCTGCTCCTCCATCAAAGCGTCGTTTACATGCGCCGCCAGCACTTTTATTTTCAGCTTATCGGGATTAGCAGCCGCCACTTCCAGCGTCTGTTTGCCAATCGAGCCCGTACTGCCAAGAACAGCTACGTTTTTCATCGCCATACCTCCAAGGGGATTACATAAAAAAGCTGTTAACCATAACGCTTAACAAAAATACATAATAGCCGACCGGTATTGCGAACAGCAAACTGTCGCAGCGGTCCAGCACGCCGCCGTGACCCGGGAAAATTTTACCGGAATCCTTAACGCCGAAGTTGCGTTTTAAAATGGATTCCACTAAATCGCCCAGCGGCGCCACAATTGCCACGCCAACGCCCAGCATCACCGCCAGAAGCGTCGAGCCCTGGAACACATTGGCAGTATTAAGATAGTGCATGCCACCTATAATCACAGCCACGCTGCCGATAAAACCTGCAACTGCGCCTTCTACCGATTTATTGGGGCTGATGGTCGGGCACAGCTTGTGTTTACCAAAGGCAGAACCTGCAAAATACGCAAAGGTATCACTTGCCCAAACGCCAAGCATAATAACCCAGAACAAAATCTCGCCACGGTCAATCGGCAAGCCCCACAGGCTAACTTGCAAATCCGCAGACGTAAAATACAAAGCGTCGCGCAGCAGGATAAAATGCGCAAAGCCAAAGCCGATATACACCACAGCCATTACGGAAAGCGCCGTATTATACGCCCACTTGCCGTCCGCATGGTGGCGCGCCATGCCTTCAAGCATTACAAGTATCACGCCCAGCATTAAAATAGCCGGGAACAGCAAAAACGAATACACGCTGATATAACGGAACACAGCCGCCGCATAAATCAGGCAAATCATCGTCATGCCGGTCGAAAGCCAGTATACGTCCTGCCCATTGGCACGCGCCATATTCCTGAACTCAAACAAACCCACCGTTGCCAGCGCAAAAATAGCGGCATCAAATAAATATCCGCCCTGGTGGATTAAAAATATAACTACCGGCAAAGCAACAATGCCGGTTATAATTCTTTTTAACATTACCACACCGCCAACTATTTAGTAATCAAACCGCCGTAACGGCGTTCGCGCCCGCCATAAGCCTTTACCGCCTCCAAAAACATTTCGGGCGTAAAAGCAGGCCAGTAAACCTCTGTCGTCCAAATTTCGGCGTAAGCAATCTGCCACAGCATAAAATTACTAATGCGCAAATCACCGCCCGGGCGGATTAACAAATCCGGCGCAGGCAGCCCTTGGGTATACAGATAGTTTTCAAAATGCGCAGCGTCTATATCTTCAACCTTCAGCGAACCGCTCTGCACGTCAGTGACAATTTTTTGCACAGCATGCAGAATTTCAGCCTGTCCGCCGTAGTTTATAGCCAAATTTAAAATAATGCCGGTATTTTCTGCCGTTACCTTTTCGGCGTGCTCCATTTTCTGGCGCACAACATCAGGCAATCCTTCGCGGCTGCCCATAAAACGCACCTGCACGTTGTTTTTGTGGAACTCGTCAATCTCGCTGGTCAAATAGCGGCTTAACAGCTCCATAATAAAATTAACTTCAGTTACCGGGCGTTTCCAGTTTTCGGTAGAAAAAGCGTAAGCGCTGATAATTTTAACGCCAATCTTATCGGCAGTTTTAACAATATTTTTTAAGGTTTCCGCCCCGGCCTGATGCCCAAATGTGCGCGGCTTGCCCTGCGCCTTGGCCCAGCGCCCGTTGCCGTCCATAATGATGGCAATATGCTGCGGAACTTTTTCCGGGTCGATGCCGATTGTATCTACACTAATATCTTTATTGCCGGTTTTAAATTTAAATAAAGTATTAAACACAGTATCACCTTTCCGTTAAAGGCAATAAAACTGAGGTACCTCCCCTGAAAAGAGGAGGCTACTTCAGTTCTACGCAATAAATCAGGGTTGTGAAATTGCACCAACCGGGCAAGCGCCTGCGCAAGCGCCGCATTCAACGCATTCTTCGCCGATTTCATATTTGCCGTCGACTTCTTTGATTGCGCCAACCGGGCAGGTAGCAGCGCAAGTGCCGCAGCCTACACATTCATCTTTATTGATTTTCAGAGCCATCCTGTACGCCTCCTTTCCTGTATCTTCTTACAGTAATGATTTCTGCTTTATTGTTATCCAGCTCGCGCTGTCTAACCACATATTCGCTAATGCTGCCCTCTTGCGGCACGCCTTTGGATTTCGGCGGCTCGGTGGCAGTAACTTCGCAGGTATAGCCTGCCTGCTTTAAAATGCGCAGCGCCTCACTAACCTCCAGCGCCAAAACGTCAGGAAACCCCATCAGATTTCCATAACCTCTTTTTCCTTGTGTTCCATAACGGTATCCACTTCTTTAATGAATTTATCGGTCATTTTCTGGATATCGTCATTGGCCTTTTTAGCCTCGTCTTCCGTAATTTCTTTAGCTTTTTCAGCTTTCTTTACGGCGTCGTTGGCGTCGCGGCGCAGGTTTCTTACGCTTACGCGTGCGTCTTCCGCTTTTTTATGTACGGTTTTAACCAGCTCTTTACGTCTTTCTTCCGTCAGCTGCGGCAGGTTCAAACGGATTACGCTGCCGTCGCTGTTCGGGCTCAGGCCCAAATCGGATTTCATAATAGCGCGTTCAATATCTTTCAGCAGGTTCTTTTCCCACGGCTGAATGATAATCATGCGCGGTTCAGGCACGGTTACGCTGGCAACCTGGTTAACAGGCGTCGGCGTGCCGTAATATTCAACCATTACCTTATCCAGCAGCGAAACGCTGGCGCGGCCTGCGCGCACGGAAGCAAGGTCAACGCGCAAAACGTCAACGGTTTTGTGCATTTTCGTCTGTGTTGTTTCCAAAATCTCCTTAATTTCTGCCATCTTACTTTCCTCCCACCAAAGTACCAATCTTCTCGCCCAAAGCGGCTTTTAAAATATTGCCGGGTTTATCAATGTTAAACACAACAATGGGTATTTTGTTATCCATGCACAGGCTGATAGCGGTAGAATCCATTACGCTCAGCTTACGCTGGATTACTTCGATATAATCGAGCTCCTCAAACATTTTAGCGTCCGGATTTTTGGCCGGGTCGCTGTCATAAACGCCGTCCACACCTTTTTTAGCCATCAGGATGGCATCGGCTTCTATTTCAGCCGCACGCAGCGCAGCAGTCGTATCGGTAGAAAAATACGGGTTGCCGGTGCCTGCTGCAAAAATAACTACCCTTTCCTTTTCCATGTGGCGGATAGCCCTGCGCCTGATATAAGTTTCGGCAATCTGGCGCATTTCAATAGCGGTCTGTACACGGGTCGGCACGCCAAGGTTTTCCAGCGCGCCCTGCAAAGCCAGCGAGTTGATTACCGTTGCCAGCATGCCCATATAGTCCGCAGTTGCCCTGTCCATACCTTTCGAGCTGCCGGACAGTCCGCGCCAGATGTTGCCGCCGCCGTTAACAACCGCAACCTCAAGGCCTGCTTCAGTTACGTCCTTAATTTGTCTGGCAATGGAATCTACTACCAGCGGGTCAATGCCAAAACCCTTTTCGCCTGCCATGGCCTCGCCGCTTAATTTTAAAACCACACGTTTAAATTTACTTTGTTCTGCCAAAATGCACGCCCCCTATACCGTAAAATTTACATACTTTTACATCTTGTTCTATATTCTACAAATACTCTGTTTTTCCTCTTTTTAGGCGCCAAAATTCAAAAGAACTTTGCAAAAGGCAAAAAATAAAGAGAGTACCTAAGCACTCTCTTTATTCAACAAGTATTATTTTACAAAAGACATAACTTCTGCTGCAAAATCTTCCTGTTTCTTTTCAATGCCTTCGCCCAGCTGATAACGGGTGAAGCGGCGGATGGAAATGTTTTCGCCGATTTTGGCAATGGATTCGGTAATCAGGTCATTGATGGTTTTATCCGGATCTTTAACAAAGGGCTGCTCTAACAGGCAAACTTCTTTGTAGTATTTTTCAATACGGCCGGAAACCATTTTTTCAATGATTTTTTCCGGTTTGCCTTCGTTGCGGGCCTGTTCGGAAAGAACCATTTTTTCATGTTCGAGTTCTGCGGTCGGAACTTCTTCGCGGCGCAGGTAGCTCGGGTTTGCAGCAGCAATGTGCATTGCGATATCTCTAACGAGGTTTTTGAAATCGTCGGTTTTGGCAACGAAGTCGGTTTCGCAGTTAACTTCAACCAAAACGCCGATACGGCCGCCGCCATGGATGTAGGATTCTACCAAACCTTCGGCAGCAATGCGGCCGGCTTTTTTAGCTGCGGCAGCAAGGCCTTTTTCACGCAGGAAGTCAATTGCTTTATCCATATCGCCTTCGGTAGCGGCAAGGGCTTTTTTGCAGTCCATCATGCCGGCGCCGGTGCGTTCACGTAATTCTTTTACTAATGCAGCGGTAATTTCAGCCATTTATTTTTCCTCCTGAAATCTTAAAAATTATTCTGCGTCTTCAGCAGCAGCGGTTTCTTCAGCCGGAACTTCTGCAGCTTCTTCGGTCTGCATGCCCTGACGGCCTTCCAGAACTGCGTCAGCCATTTTAGCGGTCAGCAGTTTAACAGCGCGGATAGCGTCGTCGTTTGCCGGAATTACATGGTCGATAACATCCGGGTCACAGTTGGTGTCAACGGTTGCAACGATAGGAATGTTCAGTTTGCGAGCTTCCATAACGGCAATGTTTTCTTTGCGCGGGTCGATGATGAACAGAGCGCCCGGCAGTTTTTTCATATCTTTAATACCGCCAAGGTATTTGGTCAGTTTTTCCATTTCATGGCGCAGGCCGATAACTTCTTTTTTCGGCAGTACGTCAAAAGTGCCGTCAGCTTCCATAGCTTCAAGGGTACGCAGGCGTTTGATACGGCCCTGGATGGTTTTGAAGTTAGTCATCATGCCGCCCAGCCAACGTTCGTTTACATAGAACATGTTGCAGCGCAGAGCTTCTTCGCGGATAGCTTCCTGAGCCTGTTTTTTGGTACCAACGAACAGAATGCTTTCGCCGCTTGCAGCAACGTCACGCATAAAGTTGTAAGCTTCTTCTACCTTTTTAACGGTTTTCTGCAGGTCGATAATGTAGATACCGTTTCTTTCGGTGAAGATGTACGGAGCCATTTTCGGGTTCCAGCGGCGGGTCTGATGACCGAAGTGTACGCCGGCTTCGAGTAATTGTTTCATAGAGATGATTGCCATTTTTTATTCCTCCTGTTTTTTCCTCCGCCTGTTTCTTCTCTGCCCTAACCAAATTGGACAGCGGGCAAATCCACAGGCGTGTGTATTTTTACACGCGTAATATTATATCACAAGCCTTCAACGCCAGGCAAGCCATTTTGTAAAATTTTTACAAAAATTTATCGGCGGTTTCATTCACATTCTTCCAGCATTGTTACATAAAGCTGGCGGAACAGTTCCTCCGTTAAGTTGATTTTGTTTAAAATTGTATAGCGTTCCTTGCGGACTTCTCTGGCAAACATCCACGCTTTAATGAACATGTCTTCCGTAATGCCGTGTTTGGCGGGGTTAACGGAAATATCATAAGCTTTTAAAAAGTTCAGCACTACACGGTGGTCGCGCCCCTGCAATTTGCAGGCTACCACACTGCCCATTGCCACTAAAATGCCGTGCGGTATGTTGTGGTCAAATAATTCATCCATGGCATGGCTGAAAAGATGCTCCGACCCGCTGCACGGACGCGAATTGCCTGCCAACTGCATGGAAAGTCCGCTTAACACCAGCGACTGCGCCAGCATTTTAATGCCTTCAATACTCGTCAGCGATTTGGCTTCCGAATATAACAGCGAGTTAAACGCTGTTTCACTGAGCATATAGGCAAAGTCATTAGGGCGGTCGTTGTTTTCCTCACATCCCAACTTCCAGTCATACAAAGCAGTATAGTTGCTGATAGTATCGCCCACACCTGCTTTCAGCAAAAGGCGCGGCGCTTCAAAAATAATATCGGTATCAATCAAAAGCCCGTCGGGGATTTTAGACGTAAACGAATGGCGCCGCCCGTTCTGCGCCAGCAAAACGGAAACCGGCGAACACACGCCGTCGTTGCTGAGCGCCGTCGGTATGGCAATGTACGCCACGTTGGCAACAAAAGCCGCGTACTTGGCAGTATCCAGCGCCGTGCCGCCGCCAAGCCCGATAACAAGGCGGATGTTGTTCATCGCCACTTTCTTGGCAACTTCCACCGCAAAATCAAACGAGCTTTCCTTTACGGTGACAACTTCATAATTGCGCAGCTGGTTCAAAAGGATTTTTACTTTTTTATCAAGCGTCTGCAAAAGCCCTTCCGTCGTTAAAATAAGCGCATTTGCAAACACCAGCTTCGGCATGTATAAATTTAGGTTTTTATTAAGGTCGCTGACTGCGTTTTCCTTAACCTGCATAAACAGCGGCAGCGAATAGTTGCTCATTAAGCCATCCCTCCAAATGTACGGTTAATTTTATTATATCATTTGCAGGTGTGCCGCGCCGTTTTACGCCAAAATTTTACATGGATTATACAAAACGGGCAGCTACACAGGTAACTGCCCGAAGTTTTAACGCACGGCTTCCAAAAGCCGCAGGTATTTATCCTTTACAAGGTCCGGTTCAAAAATATTTTTTAAGTATTTAAGCTGCTTTTTGCTGGTGCGCGGCTGCTGCGCCGCCCAATAGCCCAGCGTCAGCTGGATAAACAGACGGCAGCGTTTGTTGTATTTTTCGCTTTCTGCTGCTTCGCCAAACGCAAACCAGCTTTGGTACAGCTCCATTTCGTCCTGCATGGTCTGCCTTGCCGCCGCGGCGATAAAATCGCGCCATGCGCGGAGCAGCAACCTTACCGCTTCAACACGCTGCTTTTCATCTTTCAGCTTTACGGAACGGTCAAAGAACAGCAGCGAAAATTTCTGCACCGGCGTATAAACAGTAAATGCTTTTTCTGCACCGTCCCACGCCGCGTACATCTGCATGTGCATCATTACATACAGCAGCATGCTGCGCGTTAAGGCAAAGCTGTTCTGCTTAAGCAAAAGGTAAAACAGCCCGTTTAAAAGCTGCGCCGTTACGTCCTGCCAGCCGCGCCTTGCCGCCTGCGCCGCCAGGCACGCCCATTCGCGCAGAAACGGCAGCAGCAAATCTTCGCCAACCGCTTCATTTTTGCACAGGCGCAGGCTCAGCCACCGCAGCATCGGCAGCACATTTGTATAACGGCGATCCGCCGCGATAAACATCAGCGCCGTCAAAAGATTTACAAACGCTTCGGCGTTTTCCTTAACATAGCCGATGGTTGCATAGCGCACCGCCAGCTTACTGACAGCCGCTGCGAAAATATCTTTATCGTGCGTGCGCGCCGCCATTACCGCCGCAAAACGCAGGTTCTGCAAAAATATGCTTTCTGCTTCCGCGTCGCCTGCTGCAATGTCCAGCGAGCACACCGACAGTAAATTCAGCGCTTTTAACGCACTGCGGCGGCAGTTCTGCTTTAACGCAAGACAGGTCAGCAACCCCAGCGTTTCCATTTTAAAATGCAAACCGTCAGGTGCGTATTCCTGCAACTTTACCGCCGCTGCTTCAAAGGCATCTTCGTCGCCATTGCGCAGCGCGGCAATGCATTCCGCTTTTAAGTTTTCCAGTCCGATATCTGCCGCCATAAATAACCTCTTACATAATATTGCTGGTGCCTTCGTACACAATGCCGCTGACGGTATCCACCGTAACAGTCGCGCCGTCAGTCAGCTTCTGCATTGCGCCTGCCGCGCCAACAATCGCCGGTACGCCGCAGCCTACGGCAACAATCGCCGCGGTCGATGTCAGCCCGCCTTCTTCCGCAATAATCGCGCCTGCTGCAGCTGCATATTTGCCCGCTTCGTCCGGCAGCACGCCAACGACAAGAATGTCGCCCGCTTTAAATTTAGAAGTAAAGTCCTCCGGCTTTTCGCATTTGCAGATAACGCCCGTAATGGACTGCAAGCCGATGCCAACGCCGCTGACAAGTTTTTTGCTCATGGTTACAACCTTGATTAAATTGGTGGTTCCGCTGCGCCCGACCGGCACGCCTGCGGTTACAATTACGTTATCGCCGTCTTTAACAAGCCTGTGCTTTTTAACGCACGCCAGCGATTCTTCAATAAGTTCGTCGGTGTTCTCGCTCCACGGGCCAAGCACAGGGCACACGCCCCAGTAAAGCTGCATCAGCCTTACGCTTTGCGGGTGGCGCGATACGCCGATAACGCCTGCCGCCGGACGGTATTTTGCCAGCATGCGCGCCGTAAAGCCTGATTCCGTAACACTGACGATAGCGTCGCTGCCAAGCTCCTGTGCAATCTGCACAGTTGCGTGGCTGATTGCTTCGGTAGAATGGATACGCTCGCCAATGCCCTTGTTTTTAAAAATGCGTGCATAGTCCAACGCTGTTTCCGTCTGCTCGGCAATTTTTGCCATGGTCTGCACCGCCTCCAGCGGATATTTGCCGGATGCAGTTTCGCCGCTCAGCATAATCGCATCCGTACCGTCAAAAATAGCGTTGGCGATATCGCTCGCCTCTGCGCGCGTGGCACGGTAGCTGTTAATCATGCTTTCAAGCATCTGCGTGGCGGTAATTACCGGTTTGCCGAACCTGTTGCAGCTGCGGATAATATCCTTCTGTACCAGCGGCACAACCTCGGCGGGAATTTCCACGCCCAAATCGCCGCGCGCTACCATAACGCCGTCCGAAACGGCGATAATTTCTTCTATATTTTTTACACCGGCATGATTTTCAATTTTGGAGATGATGCCCATCTGCGAGCCGCACTGCTCCAAAACTCGGCGGATGGCCAGCACGTCGTCCGCCTTTTGCACAAAGGACGCCGCCACATAATCCATGCCAAGCTCAGCGGCAAAGGTAATGTCGCTGATATCCTGCTCCGATAAAAACGGTAGTTTCAGTTCCGCACCGGGGCAGGCCACTCGCTTGCGAGAGCTGATTTCGCCGCCATGCACAACTTTGGTGTAAATTTTGCCGCCTGCCACATCGACGGAAGTTACCTCCAGCGCAAGCAAACCGTCCGAAAGCAGGATAGCGTTGCCCGACTGCAATTCTTCCGGCAGGCCGGCATAGTTAACGTAGGAAATTTCTTCAGTTCCTTCAATTTCTTCTGTTGTAAGCGTAAAGCTGTCGCCTTCTTTTAAAATAACCTTACCGGCTTTAAAAATACCAAGGCGCATCTCAGGCCCCTTGGTATCGGCAATTAAAGCTATTGGTTTTTCAACTTCGGCGGCAGCTCTGCGCACCAGTTCCACGCGGCGTGCATGGTCATCATGGCTTCCGTGCGAAAAATTAAAACGCGCCAAGTCCATGCCGCTGCGCATCATTTGGCCCAGCAAACCGACATCGTCGGTGCTGGGGCCCATAGTGCAGATAATTTTAGTTTTTTTCATTATAACCTCCGCTTATGCGCGAAAACGGTTCTCGCAAAGCACTTCGTAAGCATCTTCCGCTTCGGAGTACGGGACGCTTATTTCGTAAGCGCCCCCCTGTCCACCTTTGTTGGCTCCCGCTACATTAACCTGTATCAGAAAGCCGTTGTTTGTAAGCAGTTCTTGTATCTCCTGCGCATTCTCTTTAGTCTGCGCAATATAAACTACTTTCCACACAAATGTTAAACCTCCGTTATGCCTCTTTAAAAGCTTTAATTTTGGCAATAAGTTTGGGCAGAATTTCTTTGGCGTCGCCGACGATGCCGTACTGCGCTACTTTAAAGATAGGCGCGTTAGCGTCTTTGTTAACGGCGATAATAACATCGGACGAGCTCATGCCTGCCAGATGCTGGATAGCGCCGGAAATACCGAACGCAAAATATACCTTCGGCGTTACGGTTTTACCGCTCTGGCCTACCTGATGCGCATGGTCAACCCAGCCTTCGTCAACAACCGCACGGCTGCCGCCGACAGTGCCGTTTTCAAACAGGGCTGCCAGTTCTTCCAGCATTTTAAAGTTATCACAGCTGCCAAGCCCACGGCCGCCGCTGCATACAACTTCAGCGTCTTCAATCTTAATGCTGCCTGCTTCGGTAAGCGCTTCCTTGCGGACAATGGTTACCTTGCTTGCAACTTTATTTTTAACTTCGTAATCAACTACTTCGCCGGTGCGGGATGCGTCAGCCTCTTTGGCTTTAAACACCTTCGGGCGGACGGTGCCCATCTGCGGGCGGTGTTCGTCGCAGACGATGGTTGCCAGAATATTGCCGCCGAGTGCCGGACGGGTCCATTCAACAAGGTCGCATGCCATGTCAAGGCCGGTGCAGTCTGCGCAAAGGCCGGTTTTTAAACGTGCCGCAATGCGCGGTGCCAGGTCGCGCCCGTCAACGGTTGCGCCAAACATAACTGCGTTCGGTTTGTAGCTCTCAGCCAGTTCGCAAAAAGCGTTGGTATAAAGGTCGGTATTGTATTCGGCGTATTCTGCGCCGGTAACAGCATAAACAACATCTGCGCCTGCCGCAAACAGTTTGGCGGGGATATCGCCTTTTTCAGCACCGACAAGCACAGCACAGCAGCGCTGTCCGCATTTAGCGGCAAGGTCAGCGGCTACGCCTAAAAGCTCATAGGTTACGCCAACAGGTTCGCCGTTTTCCAGCTCAACCATTACCCACAGGTCTTTGCCTTCAGCAGCTTCTTTCTTTTCGGCAGCGCCGCCAAGGCTGATAGCGCCTACCGGGCATTCGCCCACACATGCGCCGCAGGAAACGCAGGTATCTTCGTTAACATTTGCTTTGCCGTCCTCCATGGAAAGCGCGCCCGTCGGGCAGGTTGCCACGCAGGATTCGCAGCCGATGCACTGTTCTTTATCTATTTTAATTGCCATGTCATTTCACCTCAACGAGTAATAATATTTGCCTGAACGAGTTTTTCCAGCAGCATGTCTACTGCTTTATCTGCGTCTTCTTCGGTAATGATTTCGCTTTCAACCTGCGGAACAGGCGGCGTAAATACTTTTCTTACCTTGGTCGGGGAACCGGACAGGCCAATCATGGTGGTGTCGATGCCAAGCTCTGCCGCCGTTTTAACGGGGATAACGGCTTTTCTGGCTTTCATTTTGCCTTTGATGCTGGCAAAGCGCGGTTCTTTTTCTGCTCTGGTAACGGTTACAAGGGCAGGAAGTTCAACGGCAAGAGTCTGGCTGGTGCTTTCGTTTTCGCGTTCAACCAAAACTTTTTCGCCGTCCATGGTTACTTTCAATGCACCGGTAACCTGCGGCATGCCGAGATGTTCCGCCATTTCCGGGCCAACCTGGGCGGTATCGCCGTCAACGGCCTGTTTGCCGCACAGCACAAGGTCAACATCGCCTAGGCTTTTTACAACGCCTGCCAGTGCAAAGCTGGTTGCCAGCGTATCGCTGCCTGCCAATGCGCGGTCGCTGACCAGAATTCCTTCGTCTGCGCCCATCGAGATTGCTTCTTTCAAAATTTCTTCAGCCTGCGGAGGCCCCATGGATACAACCGTTACCTTTGCACCGCCGGCGTCTTTTAAAATCAGCGCCGTTTCCAGTGCCTGACGGTCAAACGGGTTCATGATGTTCTGCACTCCGTCCCTGATAAGGGTGTTGGTTTCCGGATTAAGCTTTACTTCGGAAGTATCCGGAACCTGTTTAAGACATACTACGATATTCATAAGCGACCTCCCAGAATCTTTAATTACAAATTATTCATACTTATTATTTTACAGTGTTTAACGCCTGCTGGCAAGCCTTAACTTTTTATTGCAGACAGCCCGGCCCCAGCAGTGCGGTAATTTCCTTGTAAAACCCTTCCGCACCGGCATCAATCCAGAAGCAGCGGTCGGTTTTAATGGTTTTGCCGGAAGAAAGCAAATGCAGGTACAGCGGCGTGCTGCCGTGGTACATGGCAAAAATGCGGCGCATTTCCTTCTGCACTGCGCCCGTTTCCTTGTCCGGCGTAATTCTCAAATGAATATCCGCGCCGGTTTCGTTAAGCTGGCGCACGGCAGTTGCCTGCAAGGATGAGCCGCGTTCGTCAACCTTCAAGCGCCCTTCTATCACAACTACGTTTTCCTTAACCAAAAAGCGCATATAATCATGGTACTGGCGCGCAAACACAACAACTTCCAGCCTGCCGCTGAAATCCTCCAGCGTTAAAACTGCCATTGTATCGCCGCGCCTTGTGGTACGCAGGCGCATTTCGCTGATAAGCCCCGCCACCTTAAAGAATTTGTCGCTGCTGGCTTCATCGGCTTCGTTTAATTTATACACCGGCGTGTAGTTTGCCAGCGCCCCGGCATACGCATCAAGCGGATGGCCTGTTACGTAAAAACCGACAATTTTCTTCTCGTTTTCCAAAAGCAGACGCTTCGGCATTTCATCAAGCTGCGGCAGTTTAATATCCTGCACTTCTTCAAACATATCGTCGCCAAACAAACCTAACTGCCCGCTGGCAGAATCCTTCTGGTACGCGCTGCCCAAATCGGAAGCCTGCTCGTAAACAGCAAGCAGCTGCGAGCGTTTAGCCCCGAAGGAATCCATTGCGCCGCAGTAAATAAGATTTTCAATCACACGCTTGTTGATAAGGCGTGACGGTACGCGGCGGCAGAAATCCAGTATCGACGTAAAACGCCCGCCGCTTTCACGCGCTTTGATAATAGCATCAATCGCCTGTTCGCCCACGCTTTTAATACCCGCCATACCGAAACGGATAGCGTTGCCCTTAACCGGTGAAAACTCCTTGCCGCTTTCGTTAACGTCCGGCGGTAAAATTTTAATGCCCATGCGTTTGGTAACGCCCAGATACCAGCTTAATTTATCGTTGTCGTTCATAACGCTGCACAAAAATGCCGCCATAAACTGCGTCGGCCAGTGCTGTTTTAAATATGCAGTCTGGTAAGCAACCAGCGCATACGCCGCCGAATGTGATTTATTGAAGCCGTAACCGGCAAAATGCTGCAAAAGCGCAAAAATCTGCTTGCTGGTTTCTTCGTTGATGCCGTGGTTTTCACGCGCACCGTCGATAAATTTCTGCTTCATGCTGTCCAGCTCTTTGGCTTTCTTTTTGCCCATTGCGCGGCGCAAAATATCAGCCTGACCCAGCGTAAAGCCCGCCAGCACGGATGTTATCTGCATAACCTGTTCCTGATACAGGATAACGCCGAAGGTATCTTTTAAAACAGGCTCCAGCAGCGGGTGCAGCATTTCCGCCGTACGCGTGCCGTGCTTGCCTTCAATAAAATCTTCTACCATGCCTGTACCCAGCGGACCGGGGCGGTACAGCGCCACCAGCGGAATCAAATCGCTGAATTTTTCCGGCGCCAAATCCATAACCAGCTTGGTCATGCCCTCGGATTCCAGCTGGAACACGCACTGCGTATCGCCGCGCCGCAGCATGGCGCAGGTAGCGTCGTCGTCCAGCGGGATGTTTTCGATATCAACTTTTTCGCCGGTTGTTTCTTTTATATAACGTACCGCGTCGCCGATAACGGTCAAAGTCCTCAGCCCCAGCAAATCCATTTTGAGCAAGCCGAGGTTTTCAACTTTATCCTTATCGTACTGCGTAATGACAAGACCTTCGTTTGACAGCTGCAAGGGCACACAGTCAATCAAATCGCGCGGCGTAATTACAACGCCTGCAGCATGCGTACCGCTGTTGCGCGGCATGCCTTCAACCTTTTTGGCAATGTCAATCAGGCGGCGCACTTTTTCATCGCTGTCGTACAGCGCTTTAAAATCGTTGCTCGTTTCCAGCGCTTTTTCCAGCGTAATGCCCAGCTCGCGCGGAATCATTTTGGCAACATTGTCCACAAAGCCGTAGGTATAATCCAGCGCGCGCCCTACATCACGCACGGCGGCACGTGCCTGCAAGGTACCAAAGGTAATAATCTGCGCCACGCGCTCCTTGCCGTAGCGTTTGATGATATAATCCAGCACTCGCCCGCGGTTCACGTAGCAAAAATCAGTATCAATATCCGGCATGCTTACGCGTTCCGGGTTCAAAAAACGTTCAAAAAGCAAATCGTATTTCAGCGGGTCGATGTTGGTAATGCCCAGCAGATACGCCACAATGCTGCCCGCCGCACTGCCGCGCCCCGGACCGACCGGGATATCGTTCTGGCGGCTGTAATTGATA
Source organism: uncultured Phascolarctobacterium sp. (assembly GCA_949299135.1). Taxonomy (GTDB): domain Bacteria; phylum Bacillota; class Negativicutes; order Acidaminococcales; family Acidaminococcaceae; genus Fusicatenibacter_A. Next base: position 4,099 of record CASFZG010000006.1, on the reverse strand, counting down.
AAATCCCACACAATCAAAAAGTAACAGCTGTAACCCATGCGGTCGATGATATCAAGCTCGTAATCCAAACGCTGCATTACTTTTTCATCCGCATTGGGGTAACGCGCAGGCAAACCCTGCATGCACAGGCTGCGCAGGTATTCCGTGGCATTGGCAAATTCACCCGGTATCGGGAACTCCGGCAGCAGCAAATGCCCAAACTCCAGCGTCACATTGCAGCGCTCAGCAATTTTAACGGTATTCTCCAACGCCTCAGGGCAATCGGCAAAGCGCTCTGCCATTTCGTCATAGCTTTTTAAATAAAACTGGTCGTTGGCAAACTTCATGCGCTTAGGGTCGTCCACCGTGCTCGCTGTCTGAATGCAAAGCAAAACGTCCTGCGCCTCTGCGTCCTCGCGCATAACGTAATGCAGGTCGTTGGTCGCCACAAGGCCGACGCCGAACTTCTGCGCCATGCGTTTTAATTCGCGGTCAACAATGCGTTCTTCGTCCAGTCCGTGGTCCTGTATTTCAAAAAAGTAATTTTCCTTACCGAAAATATCAATATATTCCTGCGCCGCACGTTCCGCGCCGTCAATATCGCGCTGCAAAATTTTAACCGGCACTTCGCCTGCCACGCACGCGCTCAGGCAAATCAGCCCTTCGCTGTACTTGCGCAGAATATCCTTATCAATACGCGGCTTGTAATAAAAACCTTCCAAATGCCCCAGTGAAACCAGCTTCATCAAATTGTGGTAACCGGTGTTGTTTTCCGCCAGCAAAATCAAATGGTAAATGCCGCCGCGCTGGCTGCGGTCAAACCGCGATTCCGTTATATAAACCTCACAGCCTATTATCGGCTTAATGCCTATTTTTTGCGCCTGCTGGTAAAAATCGACAGCACCGTACATAACGCCGTGGTCGGTAATGGCAATACTGTCCATGCCAAGCTCTTTGGCGCGCGCCAGCAGCAAATCTATTTTAGAAGCGCCGTCCAACAGGCTGTACTGCGTGTGGACGTGCAGATGTGTAAATTTTCCGGACATATGCTTCTCCTTAAAACTTTATTTTTTGCCGTGCAACAGGTTGAAACCTATGGACGGCACCAGAAACAGCAGATTGAAAAACAGGCTTACAAACAATGTGTACGGCGACGTCGGGAACATAAAATGCCAGATGCACCCCGAAGCAACGCCGCCCAGCATGGAAAGCAGCCCTGCGATTTTGCCTACTTTGCCTTTAAAAAAGATAACCGCCGTCATCGGCAGGAACACGCCCGCTCCGCGCAGTGCCATGGAAAGATAGTTCCATTGCAGCACGGAAGAATCCAGATGCGAATGGATGAACACCAGCGCCAGAAACGTAACGGCAAGCACCGTCAGCTTGTTAATCCACATCAGCTTTTTGCTGTCATGCACCTTCAGCACAGCTCCGAAAATATCGCGGCTGAACAGTGTGCCAACACCCAACGCCAGACCGGCGATTGAACCGACGCACGAAAGAACAAGCGCAGCCAGCCCCGCGCCGCCCAGCCAGTCCGGCAGGTAATTGCACATAAAATACGGCAGCGTTTCAATGCTGTTAAGTTCCGGATGGTGCAGCTTGATAAACATGCCGATAATTACGGACGGCAGCCCGACCGGTATGGCAATGCACGCTGCAAAAAAACAGCCCATAGCGGCAACTTTGCTGTTGCGCGCCGAAAACAACGCCTGCACATAGCTCTGAGTAGAAATAACGCCGACAATCATCGAAAACAAATTAAACAGCGCGTGGTCTGCGCCAATACCGAACAAACTGAACCACGGCAACTCCGGAAACGATTCGTGCATGCCGCTCAGCCCGCCCATATCGTTAAACGCCAAAAAGCCGCCGACAAATACGGTCGCAAATATCAGGCATATTTTAAATAATCCGGCCATGCCGCTGCTGTTAATGCCGCCAAAAAACACAAAACCCGTAACCAGCAGCACCACAATAACGGCAGAAGATAAAAAATCAAGGTGCAGCACGCCGCCTATTAAATGCACGGAACTGAGCGAACTGGAAACAATACTGAAAAAAATACCCAGCGATGCGGCAACACTTGCCAAAGGCCCTGCCGCCGGTCCGAAGTTGATAACAAGATACTCCGATATCGTCGTTAATCCGCTTTTGCGCAAAGGGCGCGCGTAAAAAGCAGCCATAATTAAAAAGCCGATGCCGCTGCCCATGGTAAACCACCACGCGCCAAGCCCAAAGGTAAAACCGCCCTGCGCCGTACCGATAGTGGCCGCACCGCCGATAATGGTGGCAACGATGGAACCGGCAACCATAATAACGCCCGCACTGCGCCCGCCGACGTCAAAATCATCTGCCGATTTAACGCGGCGCGACGAATAAATGCCGCTGCCAAGCACCACGGCAAGCGTCAGCACCAGGCTGGCAATATGTGTAAAAGAAAGCTCCATAAAATCACCTGATTATACTATAATATTTTCAACTTCGCTAAAAATAAAAAATATCCTGCTTTAAACTAATGACAACTTGGCAGGATGATGATACAATTTTAAATGTTAAATTTTAAACTATGGAGTTATTATGATCGAACGCAACCGAACAATAGATAAACTGCGCGGCATCTGCATGCTGGGCGTGCTTGGCATCCACACCGGTTCGCTGGCGCTGATGTGCGCTGCGCCCAACCCGCATTTATATATGCTGCTTGAGATACTTTCGCGCTACAGCGTACCTGCCTTCTTTTTTATATCGGGCTACGGACTGTTTTGCCATTATAAACCGGGCGCAGAGCTTAACTACCGCCAATTTATCAAAAAACGCTTTCTAAGCAGCGGCGTGCCTTATTTAAGCTGGTCGCTGTTTTACATGGTATATTTTACCACCGTCGTCCCCGGCTGCATACCGTGGTTTTCACCGCTCGGGCTGCTGCATATCCTCTTTTGGGGGCTGGCATGCTACCACCTGTACTTTATGATAATCCTGCTGTGGTTCTATGTCTTCTTCCCGCTGTTCCAAAAGCTGATGGCGTTCATGCAGCGCATCGGTTTAAAAACCGGCTTTGCCATGCTGTTTGTGCTGCAAATGCTGTTCAACTACTGGACAATGCACCCCGGCATAACGGCGCAGCAGCTGCCCCTTGTCTTGCAGGACTTTTTCACCTACCGCTTAAACTACCTGCCGCTGCACTACTTATTTATATTTATGCTTGGTGGCCTTGCGGCGATAAAAGAAAAAGAATTCTTCCAAACGGTGACGACAAAATTCAAAACGGTAATGGTGCTGTATCTGCTTTCCGTTGCCTACATCTGCGGCAGCTATTACTGGTATTATTACAAACACGGCTATGACCTCATCAGCCTGACCAATACCTTCCAGCAACTCAGCCCGCAGGGATTTTTCTATACCATTGCTTCAATCCTGTTTTTCTGCGCCGTGTTCGGCAGGCAAAAAGCAACAAATTATTTTACCAAAGCAGTTGATTTTATCTCGGACAATTCCATGCTGGTTTATTTCTGCCACCCATTCTGGCTCAGCATGATTGACAGAATAAGCCATCATTTTGACATTGTTATGACTACAAAACGCGTCATAGCGGCGTATGTTTTGTTACTTATCATTTCGCTCATAACAAGCGTTATCCTCACAAAATTATCAAAACATTCCGCTCCATTGCGTTATTTGCTGACAGGGAAGAAATGAAATACTAAAGTTAAACCCATACCGAATTTACTGTATAAGTAAATGGTATGGGTTATTTTTATGGTTTTTTAAAATAATGAAAGCAGCTATCTATACGCGTCATATGCTCCTTATTCAGTCGCATATTGCGCGAAGTCTCGCTGGCACAATTATCAGCTTCATTTACACTCGCTGCTAATTGGCGACTCGCCTGCGCTGTGCGGGCTGTGCCACACGCGCTTAAGCGCTAGGTGGCCCATGCCTCCCGGAGTCACCCCGCTCGGATAGATTTCATTTGTAAAGTAAAAATAAAAGAACCTGTGCTTTTGCACAGGCTCTTTTATTTAACCGGCAGCTATCTATCCTCCCGGGCCGCTTCCAGCCAAGTACTTTCGACGTATAAGGGCTTAACTTCTGTGTTCGGGATGGGAACAGGTGGACC
>CASFZG010000005.1 GCA_949299135.1 uncultured Phascolarctobacterium sp. | reverse complement strand
TGACAAATTCCTCCTTTGATATTTTGCGATTGGCAGACCGCAAATTTATTTTATCAAAGGAGGAATTTGTCTTATCATTTCTTTATCGCTTAAGCTTTCTGGAACCCCGCGTCTAACGCGGGGTTTTCTATATACAATAAAAAAACTTGCAGAGGCAAATGCTTCTGCAAGTTTTTGTGTTTGACAATGCTTTTTAGTTTGGTATAATATACATAAGAGATAGCCGGTTTGGGGAAACGTCGGCTCTCCCTCGAAACTTATTAGAGTGAAAGGAAGCCGCGTACCGCCAGTAGGCGGTTTCTTTTTATCTAAAAGTAATTACTTTTTTGATAAGCAGATAACAGCAATCAATGCTCCGAAGGAAATCATCAAAGACAATGCCTCGAAAACAGTCATGCTATCACCTCCCATAGTGAGAGGAACCGACTCCGGCTATCAATGAAAAATATTATAGCATAAAAATATAAAAAATAACAGCAGGTTTTAAAGCCTGCTGTTATTTTTTTACCTTTTTCTTGGTGGCATGGTGTGGATGCTGTGGCCGTCTGCGGCGTGTACCGCTTCGGTAATGCCTTCGCAGAAGGTTGGGTGCGGGTGCAGTGCCATTGCCATCTGCGCTTTGGTCAGCCCGGCGCTGACGGCAGTTACCAGTTCGCCAATCATGTCGGTGGCGCGTCCGCACATCAGCTGCGCTCCGATGAGTTTTTTTGTTTCCGCATCAAACACCAGCTTGATAAAGCCGCGTTCTTCGTTTTCAATAATAGATTTGCCGTTGCCGCTCATAATATATTTGCCGGTAATAACGGCCTTGCCCTGCTGTTTGGCTTCGTCCGCGGTAATGCCAACGGTGGCAATTTCGGGCGAAGTGTAAACGCAGGCAGGTACAAGGTTCGGGTCAATACTGCGGGTTACGCCGCAAATGTGTTCAACGCAGGCAATGCCCTGCGCTTCGGCTGCGTGCGCCAGCTGGATGCCGCCGGTAACGTCGCCGATGGCGTAAATATGCGGCACATTGGTCTGGTAATTACCGTCAACCTTAACGCGCCCGCGGTCCAGTTCAATGCCTGCCGCTTCGGTGTTCAGCCCTTCGGTAACGGAGCGGCGTCCTACGCAAATCAGCACGCCGTCGGCGGTAACGCTTTCGGTCTGCCCTTTGCGCTCAAAAGTGCAGGTCAGCTTGCCGCCCTCAGCTGTAATGCCGGTAACAGTGCTGGCGGTGTTCACGGCAACGCCGCGTTTTTTCAAAATCATGGAGAGGTTCTGCGAAATCTCGCGGTCCATATTCGCCAGAATCCTGTCCAGCGCTTCAATAACCGTAACCTTGCGGCCGATGCCGTTATAAACGCTCGCCATTTCCACGCCGATAACGCCGCCGCCGATAATTACAAGCTCGCTAAAATCGCAGGCATCGGTGTCCAGCATCTCGTCGCTCGTCACAACGCCGGGCAAATCCGCACCGGGGATGGGGGGCACAAACGGCTTGCTGCCGGTAGCAATAATAAAATCGCGGGCAGTGTAGGTTTCGCCGTTAACACAAATCGCCCCGGCGGATGTAAAAGCTGCTTCGCCTTCGATAACGTCAACGCCGTTGCCTTTTAAAAGCTGTGCCACGCCGCCGCGGAGCTGTTCCACAACCTGCGCTTTGCGTGCGTGCATGGCTTTAAAATCGGCGGAAGCGCCGGTTACGTTAATGCCCATTTTGGCTGCGCTGTCCAGTTCATGGTACAAGTTGGCGCTGTGCATTAAGGTTTTGGTGGGTATGCAGCCGCGGTTCAGGCAGGTGCCGCCAACCTCTGCGCGTTCAACCACAGCGGTTTTCAAGCCCAGCTGCGCTGCGCGGATGGCAGCCACATAGCCGCCCGGGCCTGCGCCGATAACAATTAAATCGTATTGCATGGTGATGTACCTTTCTATATTGATAGTTGTGCTAAAAATTCTGCAATGTCGGTTCCTGCTGCGCCGGGGATTTGGTGCGCCGCCTGTGCCAGTGCCTGCGGCGTAAAGGCTGCGCCGGTAAAACAGCGCCCGGCGTTTTGCAGCGCCTGCCAGTCCATAGCGTCGGTGTAAACTTCCGCCTGCTGCACAATGCCGCCGTCAATCCGGCACGCCAGCGTAAAGCTGCCCCAGTCAAAGCGCGCTTCCGTCTGCCAGGTAAAGGGCAGTCGTTTACCAAGGCGGAAGGCGTCGCCGCGGAATTCTGCTTCGTATTTTGCCAGTTCTGCCTCGTCAAAAAAATCTGCGCCAAGCTGTTGCGGAACGCTGTTATAAATCTGCCCGAAGGCAGTGATAAGCGCCTGCGAGAGGGCAGCAACAGTGAGATTGGGGCAGGCTTCCTTTAAGTTAAGCACGCGGCTTTTAACGGAGCTGACGCCTTTAGCCTGCAATTTTAGCGGCGATACGGTTAAATACTTTGCCATCACGTCCGTTTTAACGTCGATTAAAAGCGTGCCGTGGTGGTATTTTTTATTGCCGCTTGTGTAAAAGGCGTTGCCGGATACCTTGCGCTTGTCTACCAGAATATCGTTGCGCCCGCTTTTTTCGGCTTTAATGCCGAGCGAACTGAGCGCGGTGATAATGACGGCAAGCTGGCGGTCAAGGTCATAGGTGGCGGCGTCCGTCAAAAATGTAAAGTTTAAGTTGCCGCTGTCGTGGTACACAGCGCCCCCGCCGGAAAGACGGCGGACAAGATGCCCGCCGTCCTGACGTAAAAGCGCCATGTTACATTCCGCCCACGGGTTTTGGTTGCGCCCGATGACGACCGTGTTTTTGTTCTGCCACAGGTACAGCGTTACGCTGCCTGCGGGCGTGTGCTCCAAAAGGTAACGCTCCGCCGCAAGGTTGCGGTAGGGGTCGGTGCAGCGGGTGATGTAACAGGAAACCGGTATTTTACCGGTGTACATATTTTAAAACAGGCTTGCGTGCCGCCTGCACTTCGTCCGGGCGTTTAATCTGCGCGTTGTGCGGTGCGTGGTGCATGTAGTCCGCGTCGGTGTGCGCCAGCTGGTGCAGTTCCAGCAGTGCGTCAACCGCTTCGTCCAAAGTCTTGCGGGCTTCTGTTTCGGTCGGCTCCAGCATCAGCGCTTCATGTACAATCAGCGGGAAGTACATCGTCGGCGGGTGGATGCCGCGGTCGATTAAGGATTTTGCTACGTCCAGCGCGGTAACGCCGGTGGCTTTTTTCAGTTCTTCCAGGCTCATGACAAATTCGTGCATGCAGGTGTGGTCGTAAGCCATATCGTAGGTGCCCTTTAATTTGTGCATCATGTAGTTGGCGTTAAGCACCGCCGTTTCGCTGGCTTCGCGCACGCCTTCCGCGCCGAGCGTCAGCACATAGGCCAGCGCCCTTACGCATACCAAAAAGTTGCCGTAAAAAGCGCGCATCTGCAAATGCCCTTCGCCTGCGCCATCGCCCAGGGCGGATTCAGGCAAAAATTCTTCCAGCAGGGCTTTGCAGCCGACAGGGCCTGCGCCCGGGCCGCCGCCGCCGTGCGGGGTGGAGAAGGTTTTGTGCAGGTTGAGGTGGACAACGTCGAAGCCCATATCGCCGGGGCGGGCAATGCCCATAACGGCGTTCAGGTTCGCGCCGTCGTAATAGCACAGGCCGCCTGCCTGATGGATGATGTCCGTAATTTCAAGAATGTTGCTGTCAAACAGGCCGACGGTGTTCGGGTTCGTCAGCATCAGCCCTGCCGTGGTGTCGTCCACAGCGGCGCGCAGTGCGTCAAGGTCAATGCAGCCGTCTGCGCCGGAAGCAACATTAACAATGGTAAAGCCTGCCATGGCAGCGCTGGCTGGGTTGGTGCCGTGGGCGCTGTCGGGCACGATAATTTTTGTGCGTTTATAATCGCCGTGTGCTTCGTGATATTTTTTTATCAGCAAAAGCCCGGTAAATTCGCCGTGCGCACCGGCCGCAGGCTGAAAGCCCATTTTATCCATGCCGGTAATTTCGCACAGGTATTTATCTAAAAGTTCCAGCGCTTCGGTGCAGCCGGTAACGGTTTCCTTCGGCTGCAAGGGATGGACGGCGGCAAAGCCGGGCAGTGCTGCCATTTCTTCATCAATGCGCGGGTTGTATTTCATGGTGCAGCTGCCAAGCGGATAAAAACCGTTGTTAACGCCGTGCGCGCGTTTGGCAAGCGCGGTGTAGTGGCGGCTGATTTCTGTTTCGCTCAGTTCCGGCAGCGGCAAAGCAGTCTTGCGCGCAAGTTCAGCGGGAAGTGTGGTTACAGGCACGTCGCATTCCGGGAAAATATCGCAGCCGTGGCCGGGCGTGCTTTTTTCAAATAACAGTTCCATTACGCGCACACCTCCTTCACAATGGCAATTACTTTATCAAGCGCAGTTTTGTCTGCTTTTTCGGTTACGCACCACAGCACGCCTTCTTTAATTGGCAGTCCGCCGAGGATTCCTTCTTTGGCAAGCGCTGCTAAAACTTCGTCCTGCTTGGGCAGGGTTGTAACAAATTCGTGGAAAAATTCGCCGGTGTAAACAAGTTCCACGCCGGGGATTTCACAAAGGCCTTGCGCCAAATAATGCGCTTTGCTGAGGCACAGCGTTGCCGCCTGTTTTAAGCCCTTCGGCCCGACGGTGGCAAGGTAAACTGATGCGGTCAGCGCGCATAATGCTTCGTTGGAGCAGATGTTGCTGCTGGCTTTTTCGCGGCGGATGTGCTGCTCGCGTGCCTGCAAAGTCAGCACGTAAGCGCGGTTGCCTTCAGCATCAACCGTTTCGCCGACGATGCGTCCCGGCAGCTTGCGCATCATAGCGCCGCTTGCAGCCATAAAACCAAGGTAGGGGCCGCCGAAGCCCAGCGGCAAACCAAGGGGCTGCCCTTCGCCAACGGCGATATCGGCGCCGCACTCGGCCGGTGTTTTCATCAGCGCAAGCGCCATGGGGTTAACGCCAATGATGTATTTTGCGCCGCCTGCGTGGGTTACTTCGCCGATAGCTTCTGCGTTTTCAAACTGACCGTAAAAATTGGGCTGTTGTACATAAACGCAGCAAACATCCGGCGTCAGCATTTCTTTCAGCGCGTCCATGTCGGTTTTGCCGTCTTTGGCAGGCACAATGCGCAGCTCGGTGTTAGCGCCGTAGCAGTAGGTCTGCATGGTGGCAATAACGTCCGGGTTAGCGGCTGCGCTTACAAGCGCTACGGTGCGTTTGCGGTCGCGGCACATGGCAATGGCTTCGGCCGCAGCGGCAGCACCGTCGTAAACGGAAGCGTTGGCGGTGTCCATGCCGGTCAAATCGCAAATCATCGTCTGGTATTCAAAAATGGATTGCAGGATGCCCTGGCTCATTTCCGCCTGGTAGGGCGTGTAGCTGGTTACAAATTCTTCCTTGGCGGTGATGTATTTTACAATGGAAGGAATGTAGTGGTCGTAAGCGCCTGCGCCGCGCAGAATGGTTCTGAACACGGTGTTTTTACCGGCCAGCTCCTGCATTTTGGCGCGTACCTGCATTTCGCTCATCCCTGCGGGCAGGTTCAGCGGTTTGTCAAGGTACACGGCGTCGGGAACATCGGCAAACAGGCTGCGGATATCCTTATAGCCGGTTTCCGCAAGCATCTCGCGCCGTTCTTCTTTGGTGGAAGGAATATAGCTTCCCATAAGCGAGCCTCCTTATTTTTGTTCGGACTCTACAAAGGCTGCGTATTCTTCGGCAGTCAGCAAATCTTCCTGGTCGGTAATTTGGTCAAAGCGCACCAGCCATGCTTCGTAAGGCGCTTCGTTAATGGTCTGCGGCGCGTCGGCCAGTTCTTCGTTAACATCGGCAACAACGCCGGTAACCGGGCTGTAAACATCGCTTACCGCTTTAACGGATTCCACATCGGCAAAGGTATCGCCAGCGGCAAAAGTATCGCCCGCCATGGGCAGATTAACGAAAACCAAATCGCCCAGTTCGCTCTGTGCGTAGTCGGTTAAGCCAACGGTAGCGCTGCCGTCATCGGCAAATTTTACCCATTCGTGGGATTTGGTGTAGCACATGTTTTCAGGGATGTTCATAGTAATAGCCTCCTTAATTTTTGCTTATGTTAATTTTAAGAACGTTTGTAAAACGGCAGGGGTACAACTTCGGCGGCAATTCTGCGCCCGCGCACGTCAACTTCCACCTGCGTGCCGGTTTCGGCGTATTTGGTGGGCACCATGGCCATGGCAACCGGCGCGTTAAGGTACGGGCAGTGCGTGCCGCTGGTAACAACGCCGATTTTTTCATCACCGCTGTAAACGTCGCAGTGTTCGCGCGCAATGCCGCGCCCGGTAATTTTTAAGCCCACGCGGATGCGTTTGGGTTCGCCCTTTATCAAAAGTGCGTCCATGCCGATGAAGTGGTCTTTTTCGAGTTTGACAAAAAAGTCCAGCCCTGCTTCAAACGGAGTGATGTCGTCGGCAAGTTCGTGCCCGTAAAGCGGCATGGCTGCCTCCAAACGCAGGGTATCGCGAGCTCCCAGTCCGCAGGGGATAAGCCCGTATTCTTCGCCAGCTTCCAAAAGCAAATTCCACAGCTTCGGTCCATCCTCGGCGGCGCAGTAAAACTCATAGCCGAACTCGCCGGTGTAGCCGGTGCGCGATACGGTGCATTTAATGCCCTGCACGTCCACATCTTTTACAAAGCTGTAATATTTGGTGGGGATGCCTTCCGCCGGTACAACTTTGGCGGCAATCTCTTTGGCTTTCGGTCCTTGCAAAGCAAGCTGCGCAATGCTGTCGCTGATATCTTCAAAAGCAGCGCTGCCTGTCAGGTTGCGCTGTACCCATTCGGCATCCTTGCGACGGTTGGCGGCGTTAACAACCAGCATGTATTCCTCGCCGCTGATTTTGTAAATCAGAACGTCGTCCACAATGCCGCCCTGTCCGTTCAGCATGGGGCTGTAACGTACCTGCCCGTCGTACATATTGGTAAAATCGTTGCAGAACAGGTTCTGTACGTTAGCCAGCGCGTCCGCGCCTTTAATTAAAAATTCGCCCATGTGCGATACGTCAAAAAGGCCGCAGGCAGTACGCACTGCCATATGCTCCTTAATAACGCCCGTGTACTGCACCGGCAGCAGGTAACCCGCAAACGGCACAATCTTTCCTCCGGCCGCAACATGGCAATCATAAAGAGGTGTTTTCAATTCCATCAAAATGATGCTCCTTTGTCCGTTGTCATGCAACGCATAATCCGGTAGTTATCCGGTATTCAACTTCATTATATAATAACCGTATACGCTATTCAACCGCCAGCCGCAGCGCAAAAAAATTTATTTTCCGCGCAAGCAAAAAAGCAGAAGCCGTTAAGGCTTCTGCTTAAAAAGGTTGGTGCTGTTGTTTTAAATTGTTTACTCTTTAGGCACAATATCGCCGACGCCGTTTAAAATTCTGATACTTATTGTATGTAGAATTATTGTATGCAAAATTAATATAATAATAAAAAGGAGAATTGCTGTGATGGATATTATAAAAGTTTTTGGTTCAAATGTAAGAAAATATAGAACAGAAAAGGGCATTTCACAAGAAGCATTTGCAGAAATGTGTGGTATGCATAGAACTTATATCAGTGCAATAGAATGTTATAGACGTAGTATTTCTTTGGAGAATATTCAAAGAATTGCAGATGCCCTTGAAATAGAAACTTATAAATTATTTTTGGAGGAATAACCATGGTATATTATAATACTAATTTTACTTTACCAACTGGTGATAGAAAAAATAAACGAGAGACTCTTATAAAATGTTTCTTAAATGAAAAGCCTGGGACAGGCAGTGGTAATAATGCTTCAAGATATAGGTATGAGGTTGAAACGTATGGGCAATATAAGATTTTTCTAAAACGGCCAACAAGATTAAATAAAGGTTTTGATTTTACGGTTAATGTTGAAGGTCTTTATTTTAAAAAAAGTAGAAAATATTCAAATCCAAGTCATCAAGATATCATAAATGCTTTGATGGCTTGTAAAAACAATATTAAAAATAATTATGATGATGTGAGAAATGCTATAGTAAATATATACAATTGCATAGATGTGGATTTTTCAAAAATCAATGCAACTTTTTCCGATTTTGCAGGGCAAGAACACCCAATACAAATCATATTATTAGCTATAAAATGGCTATTTATGGAACAGGATTGTGCTTATTGGAATTATTCAGGTAGGAAAATGCTATTTAATGCATTGATTGAAAACGATTTAGTCTAACTTACTTCCTAAACACAAACAAATACTCGTGAGCCAATAGCAAAAAATTATATTTTACACTGTTAGTTTTCCAATAGCCTGTTGCGCGACAGTTATGTTGTTCTTTTATTATAGTTTCTTTTAATTTAAACTCGGCATTTTGAAAAATTTCCATTACCTTAAAACTCATTGGTATAACATGCCCTTTTTGACGTGTATCTCCCATAAGTATCGCACAAAATTTATCTTTTTTTAAAACACGGTAGCTTTCATCAGCTACCATTTTCATTTCATCTAAAAAATCCGGCACTTTTAAAAGTGACAAATCCTCTTCTATGTCCTCGCTATATTTTATAATGTTGGCATAAGGTGGATGAGTACAGATAAGATCAATACTGTCATTTGGAATAAAGTCTAAATGTCTTGCATCCCCTTTTCGGATATAAACCTTACCTGTTGCATCCGGATATTCAAAATTTGTTTTTTCTTTACATCTGTTAAGCGCAAAATCGTTAACGTCAACACCTATAATATTTCTTTTTAACAACTTTGCTTCTACTAGTGTAGTTCCACCACCGGCAAACTGGTCTAATACTAAATCATTTTCCTGCGAATATCGCAGCAAAATATTGCGCGGTATATAAGGCGACCAGTTACCACGCCATTTTGCGTCATGGGTTGCCCAATTGCCTCGTTTTGGAAATGACCAATGCGTTGTCATTTCCAGTTCAAAATCTTCAGGCTGCCACGTATTTATTTTTTTGACCATTATTTAAAAACCTCTGTAATTATGCCATTTTCCATATCGTTAATATTGTAGATATGTTTCATGACATCAAAGGTTTCTTCAAGATTGTTTCTGGCACTTTTCCAGCCTTTGCCATCAGTAAACCAAACAAAGGTAAAACCATTTATAGTATCTGTTTCTAACGCAAGAGTTTTATAACTACGGGCAGTTTCATTTAACTTGCTGCCGCCGCTGCTGTAAAAGTTCGTTTCAATACCATAAATCATATTGTCGGTTTTTATGACAAAATCAAAACGTTTTTCCATTTTGCCCTGATTAGAAATAGCAGATAAATCTATACCCCATTTTTGAGTAATTTGGCTGATATACATTTCTTTAAAATAGGTTTGGTCTTTAATAAAACCGGCTTTTTTAATAAAACTTTCTACCAAATTTTCCATTAAATGGCCGCCGCGATTTTTGCGTCCATTGGAATCCAGGCCTGTTTCTACACCTGTAACATAATCGACAAGATTGTTAATTATATGATTTTGAATTAAATCAAACAAGCCTGTCTTGCGCATAAATTTTTTATATTGTTCTATTGTAAGATTAGGCTCGTCAAAATTATAAGTAAAAGAACCATCTTCATCAATAGCATCAATTTCGTTTGAACGTACGGCTAAAAGAATTGGTATACATTTTAAAACCTCAGGATATTTAGACAATAAATTATCAAAATCTTCTTCTATGCTTTTAGAACCAATCAAGGAATTTAAAATATTTAATTCTACTTTCATTTCATTAACGTTATGATAAACTTTTTTGAAATCTGTATAATATTCATAATTAGCAATGCTCTTTTTAAAATGTGCTAACCATACAATAAAATCTCTGTTTTCCATTCCCATTTCTCCTTTAAAATTTGAAATCAGTAATTCGTTAATTTTCCCGCGTGCTTCACCGTTACAGTTTATCATACGATTAGCTTCTACTCTCTTTATATCGTAGTCTTTGTAAAGGTTATCAAAAAAAGTATCGTTGATATTGGTGTTTTTGGGATCTGAATTACTAATAAGAATTAACGCACCTTTACCCGTAATTTTTTTAACAAATTCAGCCAGTTCAATTTGTTCTTGATCTCCAAATATATTTTCCGTATATGATGTAAAATTAGCCGTTTCAGTAATTGGACGATACGGAGGATCAAAATACACAAAAGTATTTTGATCAATAAAATCTGCCAATGATTTATAGTCTCCGCATATAATGTTTACATTTTGTAATTTTTCCGATATTACTCTTAAATTTTCATCATCACATATTAAAGGTTTTTTGTAAGAACCTATCGGGACATTAAACAAGCCTTTGGTATTAACACGATAAAGTCCATTAAAACAAGTTCTATTTAAAAAGATCATTAATGCAGCTTTTTCGATATTTTCGTTTGTATTTCCGTTTATTTTCAGATCATTAAACCTGTCTCGTTGTTTTAAATAATATTCTTTTTGTTCAGATGAGTTCATTCCCCAATACTTTTTTTGATATTTTGTCAATAATTCTACAAGTTCATTGATATTATTGCGAATAATCGTATAGGTATTGATTAACTCTCTGTTAACATCGCTTATATATATTTCTTTCAGCGTATAATGCGAAAGAACATCAAACAAAACAGCACCGCTACCGACGAATGGTTCAGCATATTTAGTAATGTTTTTAGTGATGAAAGGATAGTATTTTCTTATTTCATCTAAAAGCTGTGTTTTGCCACCAGCCCACTTTAAAAACGGGTGCATGTTTTCCTCCGGTAAGTTTTCTTTCATATCTATATATTATATTAGAAAAAAGATATAATAACAATATTTTACTTGGCTGTTATAAGCAAAAAAGCAGAAGCCGTTAAGACTTCTGCTTAAAAAGGTTGGTGCTGTTGTTTTAAATTGTTTATTCTTTCGGTACAATATCGCCGACGCCGTTTAAAATGTGGCGCGGGCGGTAAGCAAACACCTGCATGTTTTCGCGCGTGGTGACGCCGCTTAAAACCAGTACCGTTTCAAGCCCGCTTTCCATACCGGCAACAATGTCGGTGTCCATACGGTCGCCAATCATCGCCGCTTCGTCGCTGTGCACGCCAAGCATACGCAGGCCGGTGCGCATCATTAAGGGGTTAGGCTTGCCCACAAAGTAAGCGTTCTTGCCGGTGGCAAGCTCAATTGGTGCAACAAAAGCGCGGCACGCCGGGATAATTCCGTTTTCCGTCGGACCTGTCAAATCCGAATTGGTAGCGACAAGTTTCGCGCCGTTCTGAATCAGCTTAACGGCTTTGATAATCATTTCGTAGTTGTAGGATTTCGGCTCGCCGATAACGACGTAATCCGGCGTGGTATCGTTCATGGTGATGCCTTCTTCATACAGCGCGTTCATCAGGCCTGCTTCGCCCATCACGTAAGCGCTGCAGCCGGGCTGTTGGCTTTTTAAAAAACGCGCCGTTGCCTGGGCGCTGGTGTAAAAATGCGTTTCGTCGATATCCAGCCCCATGCGCTGCAATTTTTGCATTAAATCGCGCGGCGAGCGGTCGCTGGAATTAGTAAGGAACAGGAACTTTTTATCTTCGCGGTACAGCCAGTCCACAAATTCCTTAACGCCGGGCAGCAGCTTGTTGCCGTGATAGATGACGCCGTCCATATCGCAGATAAAGCCTTTTTTGTTTCTGATTTCGTTTAATGCTTCTATGGTAAACACTCCTTTCCGGTGATAAACCCTGTTTTTATTATGCAGGAAAAACAACATAAATTCAACAGCGGCAGCGTAAAAATTGCAAAGTTAACAAAAAATTTACGCCTGTTTAAAACTGCCTGCGCAGATGATATAATAATGTAAAAAGTGCGCGGCACTTACGTGGAGGTTAATATGAGGATTGTTTTTATAGACGGCATGGGCGGCGGACTGGTGGCGCAGGTCATCAGCCAGGTTATAGGGCGCTTGCCGCAGGATACGGAGCTTATCGGGCTTGGCACTAACGCTTTGGCAACGGCGGCGATGCTGAAAGCAGGGCTTAAACGCGGCGCGACCGGTGAAAACGCAGTGTGCGTAACGTCGCAGACGGCGGACGTTATCGTCGGGCCTATCGGCATTGTGCTGCCCAATTCCATGCTGGGCGAAATTACGCCGCAAATGGCGGCGGCGGTAGCTTCATCGCGCGCGCGCAAACTGCTTTTGCCCGTGGCGCAGAACCATTTTGAAATTATCGGCACGGATAACAAGCCCATGAGCCAGCTTGTAAAAGAAGCCGCCGATAAGATTGTGGAAATCTGCGGCGGCAAAATTTGACAAAGCGTTTTGGTTTGCTATAATATAAAGAAAGAGAGATAACCTGATGTTGGCGCGTCAGTCCTCTCCTCTGAATTTTTTGAGAATTGAAAGAAAGGCTGCCGGCCACGGTGGCCTTATTTCATTACAGGGCTAAATCAGCGCTTGCCAGAAATAATGGTAGCAACGAGAATTCCGAAAGCTATCATTAAAGATAAGGCTTCATAGGTACTCATAGCTTAACCACCTCCTCGCTAAGCGGAGAGAGACCGACCATCAGATTATCTCATGTTGAAGATTATAACACAAAAAGATACTTTTGCAAAGCAGGGAAACCTGCTTTAATTTTTTGCGGTTCTAAATAAACATAAATAAATTTGCAGCGTTACTTTAACAGTGGTATAATTATATAGCTTTATTATGACATTTGGTCTCCATGTCATAATAAGATTATTAGTTAAAAATTTTATTATAATATGATAGTTTTGTTTATAAAGGAGTTATTATATGGTAAGCATTTGTGACCGTGTCCGTTATGTAGAAACCGACATGATGGGCGTTGTGCATCACAGCAACTACTTCCGCTGGTTTGAGATGGGCCGCGTGGCGTGGCTGCGTGCCGCCGGTGTGGAACTGTGGGAATTGATGAACGCCAATATTATTTTCCCCATTACGCATGTGGAATGTAATTACAAGGAATCGGCGCTGTACGACGATGAAATTGAAATCTGCGCCACGATGACGGCGTTCACCCGCGCAAAGATGGATTTTAAATATCAAATTGTCCGCAAAAAGGACGGCGCTGTGCTGGCAGAAGGCGAATCGCGCAATGTGTTTACGGACAGCAACGGGCATATCACCCGCTTAAGCGGAGCTTTTTACGACAGGATTAACGCTTATTACCTTAAAGAGCAGGCGGAGGAGAAGCACTGATGGAAGAAAAATACGAAATTATACCGGTGCCGACGCGCATTTTAACGCACCATGACAATATCGTCGACGCTATTTTGGAATACGGTAAGGATAAAATCGGCCCGCGCGACGTTGTTTGCGCTGCCGAAAGCGTTGTTGCCATTACGCAGGACGGCGCAAAACGCTGCGAGGATTTTAAACCGTCGTTTCTGGCAAAAACTTTGTGCCATCTGTTCCCTGCCAAGGGCAGCATCAGCGGCTGGTACAGCATGCAGGCACTGCTTGACGCTGAAGGCGCGATGAAGGTTATTATCGCTGTTATCTGCGGTTTTGCCGCTAAATGCGTAGGCAAACGCGGCGTGTTTTACGAAATGGCCGGTTATCAGGCACGCCTGATTGACGATGTTACCGGTACCATGCCGCCGTACGACAAACACATTGTTTACGGCCCGTTTGAACCGCACAAGGTGTCGGAAGAAATCCGCAAGGCGGCGGGCTGCTACGGTGCGGCCATTGCCGACGTTAACGATTTGAAACGCGCCGCCGTTTTGGGCTGGAGCGAAGGCGTTGACCCTGACAAGGTTGCGCAGATTTTGATTGACAACCCCTTTGGCAACGGCAGCCAGAAAACGCCGATTGTTGTTATTAAAAATTACGCTGAATAAGGAGGGCTTGTGATGTTACTGGTATTGGAAATTATCGCAGGGCTTTTCCTGCTGGGCGTAGCGGCGATGGCAGTGTTTATTGCCATGCAGCCCAAACATAAATTTGTTTTTGACGTTGCCAAACGCACCAAAGCGGAGCTGGCTGGCAAAACCGATGATAAGCTGTGCTTTAATGTGGACGTGCCTTTTACCAACGAAGGCGGCGACGAAGGCCTTGTGCTGGACGCTTTTATGCGCATTTACCTGCCGCAGGAGCAGTACGACAAAGCGCTCATCCGCGGTAAAATTAATTTAAAGGACGTACCGCGCGACGACGATTATTTTGAAGCGCTGGTAATGCCCAAAGGCGAGCATAAAACCATGACTGCCAAATTTGAAGTTACCCCGATGCACGGCGCGACGCTGAAAGAAGCGGTTGAAGGCCTGCCTGACTTTGACGTGGCACTGTTTTGGGAATGCCGCGGGCGCGAAAACCTGTACACCGTTAAAAAGTTTATAACCATCAGTACGGATGAAGTAAAAGCCCTGCTGAAATAAAAACAAGCCCTGCCTTTTGGCGGGGCTTTAGTGTTTGTGCGGGCGTTATGTTATAATTAAACTAACAAATTAAGGGGGCGGGCACATGCAGAACATTTTTATTATAGAAGCCGTTTCGACAGGGCGCTTTTACGCCAAGGAAATCGCCTGGCGCGGCTATCATCCGGTGGTTATCTATCCGTATCTGGAAAATGTCACCGGCGTTTACAAGCAATACCGCATCGGCGGCAGCGATTATGCGCGCAAATTTACGGATGATATTATTTTTATGGAAAGCGACAGCAGCGAAGCGTATCAGGCACTGCTGGAGAAATTTCAGCCGGTGGCGGTTGTGGCAGGCAGCGAACTGGGCGTTATCGCGGCGGATTATCTGGCTCGCAAGGCCGGTCTGCCGGGCAACGACCCCGCAACGGCGGAGTGCCGCCGCAACAAATTTGCGATGGTGGAAGCACTGCAAAAGGCAGGTGTGCCTGCCATCCGCAGCGCAAAATTAAACAGTGTTGATGAGTGCTTGCAGCTGGCGGCAGAATGGAACACATGGCCTGTTGTTATTAAACCGCTTAGCGGTGCTGGCACAAAAGGCGTGCATTTTTGCAGCAGTATGGACGAACTGCGCGCTAAAGCGGAAGAAGTGTTTAAAGATAGCGACCTGTTTGGTTACGGCAACGCGCAGATTTTAATGCAGGAGTTCGCCAAAGGCACGGAATTTATTGTCAACACGGTATCCTGCGGCGGCAGGCATGCCATTACCGACGTGTGGCGTTATCGCAAAATTGCCGTGGGCGATAAGGGCAATGCTTACGATTATGCCAAACTGGTAACGCAGCCGGACGCGGACGAGCGGGCGGTAATGGATTACGCTTTGCAGGTACTGGACGCGCTGGGCTTTGAATATGGGCCCTCGCACACTGAGATAATGCTGACGGAACGCGGACCGCTTTTGATTGAAACCGGCGCGCGCCCGATGGGTGCGGTGCACGACACGGAAGCCTTGCAGGAGGCGCTGGGGCATTTTATTATTGATGTTTCGCTTGATACTTACATTGACCCGGCATCGGCGGCAACTTTTGCGGCCAAGCCTTACAGCCCGGCCAAAACGATTATGACGAAGGTGTTTATCTCGCAGGAATCTGCGGAGCTGAAAGAGATTCCGCTGTTTACGCTGCTTAAATATTTGCCAACGGTGCGCAAGGGCGATTTTGATTATGTTAAAAGCACTATGCGCGTAGAAGTAACGGTTGACCTTGCCACCACGCCGGGCGAACTGCAATTATGCGGCAGCGAGGAGCAGGTAATGCACGATTACAAAGTGTTGCGCGCGTTTGAGCAGCAGGCGTTTGACTTAATCTTTGCCAAAAAGGTACATTATTTTACCGCTCCGCAGGTAACAGTAAGCCTTGCCGATGGCGGCGAATGGCTGCAACTGGCGCTTTCAAAACTACAATCCGCTGGACGGATTTAATTGACGACCTTGGCAACCTTGCGGGCAGCACTGATGTGCAGGTTAAATTTACCGGTGTTGCGCCGGAACTGGCACAGGGGCTGGAACTTTTAATGCAGGCGCTGTACTTTGAAAACAGCGGCGGCGTGTGGAAAAAGATTAAAATATAACTGCATGAAAAAAGGGAGCGTATCTTTTGATATGCTCCCTTAATTTTATTTTTTCTTCGCTAAATCGACATCGCTGTCTAAAATAATCGTTACCGGGCCGTCGTTAAATATTTTAACGTGCATTTCTGCGCCAAACTCGCCGGTTTGCACGTCCACGCCTTTAGCGGCGATAATTTTGTTAAACTCATCGTAAAGCTGCGCCGCCGTATCGGGCTTGGCCGCGCCGCTGAAGCTGGGGCGCCGTCCGTGGCGGCAATCGGCGTAAAGCGTAAACTGCGATATGGAAAGCACGCTGCCGCCCACATCAAGCAGGCTTAAATTCATCTTGCCGTTATCATCTTCAAAAACTCGCAGGTTCAGCATTTTATCCGCCATCGACGTAAGCACGGTTTCGTCGTCATCCGGCCCAAAGCCGATAAGTGCCACAAACCCGCGGCCGATTGCGCCTTTAACCGCGCCTCCGATAGTAACGCTGCCTTCGGTAACACGTTGTAAAACCAATTTCATCGTTCAGGCAGTAACCTCCTTATGCGTTGCATTTATTGACAAAATCGCGCACCATGGCGTTGAATTTGTCCGCTTCTTCGTAAAACAGCATGTGCCCGCTTTCGGTAAACGGCACAAATTCGCCGTAAGGAATCTGCGAGGCAATGTATTCGCCCTGTTTGATACCGGCGCTGAAAACTGGGCCGTCGGCGTTGCAGACCAGCACCGGCACGTCAATGGTGCCAAGTACGCCGGTAAAGTCGCTGCTCAGGTAGTCCGAATAAATGGCGGAAGAAATCCACGGCGGCAGTTTTCTGAACTCCTCAATTACCCAGTCCGTGCCTTCGGGGCGTTTGCCGTCCTTAAAAATGTTGGCGGCAAAGGTTGCCAGGTACGCTTCGCGGTCATACAGCAGGCGCTGCACAATTACGTTAAAGCCGTCCATGTTGTAGCCGTGCAGTCCCTGCGTGTTCCACGGCTCGGGGCTGAAGGGGAACGGCGTCATGTCGATCAGGCCGAGGCCTTTGATTTGTTCCTGTCCGAACTGGTCGAAGTACGACAGCAAAATCGGCCCGCCCATGGACCAGCCCATCAGCACAACGTCCTTCAAATCAAGGTAGTTGATTAAATCGTACACGTCGCAGGCAAACTGCTTGATGGTGATGCCGTGCAGCCCTTTGGACGAATTGCCGTGCCCGCGCAAATCCAGCGTAACAACGGTAAAATCCTTTGCAAGCTCATCCACGTTGCGCTGCCAGAACAAATGCGAGCACTGCCAGCCATGCACCAGCACTAGCGGCCTGCCGCTGCCGCGCACTTCGTAATATAAATGCGCGCTGTCCGCCGTATTAAAATAACCCTGTTTCATACATAACACCTCGCTTTGTTAAAGTTTTTGCAATTACAATTATACTTCGCCGCGCAAAGCAAAAAGCCTGCCGCTTACGCGGATTAAAAATAGGGTTTTGGTTTCGCATTTGCATGAAGAATACTCCATTTACCTCCCCAACCTGTTCTCCTCACCGCAATCGCCGTTGAGCGGCAGGGAGAATTTAAAGTGGAAGTTGTGCATGCCTTCGCGCAGGTAAAATCGGTGGGTATCGTGGCGCAGCCGGTTGCAGGCAACTTCAAGCTGCACGCAGCTCTGCGCTTTGGCGATTTTAACTGCTTCGGCAAACATAATTTTGCCAACGCCGTTGTTTCGGCAGTCCGGCGCAACGGCAAATTCCATAATTTCGGCGATGCGCGCGGTGTGGTGCAGCTGCTGTTCAAAACGCAGGTTCAGCATGCCGCAGGTTTTGCCGCCTTCTTCGTAAATCAGGCAGTAGTAATTTCCGTCAGAAAGTTGCTGCAAATATATTGAAGCAAATTTTTCATAGTCCAGTGCCGTTGCTTCCATATCGCAGATTAAATTATATACTTCGCGGCAGTCCGCCGCTGTGCTTTGGCGCAACATAAAAACCTCCGTATGTTTTTGTATATTGTAACATACGGAGGTAAAGCGCAGGTAAAATTTCAGTTCTGCTTAAAGCGCGGCAGGACGTTTAACACAACCGTGCTGCCAAAGTAGGCGGTAACAATTCCGCCGATAACATCCAGCGGGTAATGCACGCCGAGGTACAGGCGCGAAAACGCAACCAGCACGGCAAGCGCCATAATAAAGCCGCTGAAATATTTGGGCAGCAGCCGCCAGTACACAAAAGCGCTGGCAAACGCCGCCGTTGTATGCCCGCTGGGGAAGGAATAACCGCTTGCTTCGGCGAGCGGTGCAAGTTGCGTCAGCACTTCAAACGGGCGCGGGCGCATAACGGCGTTTTTTAAAATAACATTGCTGATAAACGTGCTTAACAGCAGTGCCGCCGCTGCCGCAATGCCAACGCTGCGCGTTTTGGGGTTTATAATCAAAACGGCGGCGGTAAAAATCCAAAACCAGCCCAAATCGCCCAAAAAGCTTATGCCCGCCCAAAAGTTGTGCAGCGGTTCGTGGCGCAGCGCGTCGTGTATAAAAAGCAAAAGCTGTACGTCAAGCTGCGTTAAATATGCCATGCTGCCACTCCTTTCCGCCCGCGGGCGTTTTTGTTATTTTTATTGTAACATAAATAAATTAAACGTATATTAAAACCTGCTTGCGCCGATTTTTTTAAAAAACTTGCACACTTCAATCTGCACGATGGAAAGTGCGGACAGGCCGAACACCGTCAGCCACAAACTGCCGCTGAGCGTGGTGAGTTTAAAGACGCTTTGCAATGCGGGCAGCAGCAAAATGCAGGCCAGCAGCGCGGCGCTGACGGCAAAGCTTACCCACAGCCACGGGTTATGCCCTTCGGCGCGCACCCAGATGTATTCTGTGTTGGAACGCTGGTTAAAGGCGCGCAGCATCTGCGAAAACGCCAGCACGCAGAACGCCATCGTCTGGCCGGTGCTGTGGCTGTGGCTTGCGCCGATGTAGTAGGCGGCAAGGGTCAGCATTGCCACAAACACGCCCTGCGTTACAACGCGGTGGATAAGGCCGCGTTCAAACAGCGTGCCGCTTTTTACGGGTTTGTGCTTCATAATGTTTTTGCTGGCAGGGTCAACGCCAAGTGCCAGTGCGGGCAGCGTTGCGGTAGCCAGGTTTACCCACAAAATATGCACGGCGAGCAGCGGCGCGGGCAGGTTAAACAGCGTGGCGGCAAACAAAGTTGTAATTTCGGCAATGTTGCCTGCCAGTAAAAACTGAATAACCTTTTGCAGGTTGCGGTACACGCGGCGGCCTTCCTTAATGGCAAAGGCAATGGTGTTAAAGCTGTCGTCCAGAAGTATCATATCCGCCGCGTTTTTGGCAACGTCGGTGCCGGTAATGCCCATGGCGATGCCGATGTCCGCAGCTTTCAGCGCGGGCGAATCGTTCACGCCGTCGCCGGTCATGGCGGCAACCTCGCCGGTGCGTTTCAGCGACTGGATAATGCGCAGCTTGTCGGCGGGGGATACGCGCGCAAACACGGTGGTGTTTTTAACGGCGCTGTCCAGCTCCGTGTCCGTCATGGCGTTCAGCTCGCTGCCGGATATAACCATATCGCCGTCGCGGTAAATGTCCAGCTCGCGCGCAATGGCAGCAGCGGTAATTTTGTGGTCGCCGGTAATCATCACGGTGCGTATGCCTGCTTCGCGGCAGGTGCGCACGGCAGCGGCAACCTCCTTGCGCGGCGGGTCAATCATGCCGGCGGCGCCGATAAAAGTTAAGCCGTACTCGATGTTTTCATCGTCATCCTGCGGCACGGCAGCAAGCGTTTTGGTGGCGAAGCCCAGCACGCGCAAAGCCTGCTGCGACATCTTATGGCACAGCGCTAAAATATTTTCCTTATCACTTTCGGTAATTGCTCGCACGCCCTGTGCCGTTAAAATATGGCTGCACAGCGGCAGCATTTCATCAACCGCGCCCTTGGTGTAAGCGGTAAAGCGGCCGTCAATTTTATGCACGGTCGTCATGCGCTTGCGTGCCGAATCAAACGGCTGCTCAAACAGGCGCGGGTATTTATCTTCCAAAGCGTCGTGGTTAACGCCAAACTTCTGCGCCAGGTAAATCAGCGCGCCCTCCGTCGGGTCGCCGATAATCTCGCCTTTGCGGTCCGGGTCAAGGCTCGCGTCGTTGCACAGCGCAGCGGCGTAAACAAGTTCCCTGTACAGCGCCGGGTGCTGCATGGCAGCGGCGTCGGTAGGGGTGGCGCTCTGCTTTTCAAAATCGCCGTTCAGCGCCAGCTGCGTCACCGTCATTTTGTTCAGCGTAAGCGTGCCGGTTTTATCGCTGCAAATTACCGTCGCGCTGCCCAAAGTTTCAACGGAAGGCAGCTTGCGTATCAGCGCGTTCTGTTTTGCCATACGCTGTACGCCCAGCGCCATAACAATGGTGGCGGTGGCGGGCAGCCCTTCCGGGATGATGGAAATAGCCAGCGATACCGCGATTAAAAACTGCGGCACCAGCGGGCGTCCGTAAAAAGCGCCCAGCGCAAAAATCAGCACGCAAACGATTAAACCGATAACCGTCAGCGTCTTGCCCGCAGCATTCAGCTTGCGTTTCAGCGGCGTGTCAAACTCATCCTGCCCGTCCAGCAGCGCGGCAATGCTGCCAACCTCCGTCCTCATGCCGGTGGCGGTGGCAATGCCTACGGCGCGCCCGTAAGTAACAATCGAGCCCGCATAAGCCATGTTCGCGCGGTCGCCCAGCGGGCAATCTTCCGGCAGCACAACCTCTGCTTCCTTTTCGGCAGCGACCGATTCACCCGTCAGCGAAGCCTCCTGAATCTGCAAATTGGCGCTGTCTGCTAAACGCAGGTCGGCGGGCACCATATCGCCGTCGCTTAAAAACACAATGTCGCCGGGCACAACTTCCCTCGCGGGGATAATGCTTTCCTCGCCCTGCCTTAACACGCGCGCGTTAGGCGCGGACATGCTGCGCAAAGCCTCCAGTGCGGACTGCGCCTTTTTCTCCTGCACAATGCCGATAAGGGCGTTGACGATGACGATGGTAAAAATTACGCCTGCTTCCGCCAGCTCGCCCAGCGCGAAGGACACTATCGCCGCACCGACAAGGATTAAAACCATCGGGTCAAAAATCTGCTCTTTAAGCATGGCGGCAATACTTTTGGGCGGCTTGGCGCGCAGTTCGTTATAGCCGTATTGCCGCAGCCGTTCCGCCGCCTGCGCGTCGCTCAAACCTTCGGCGCTGCTGCCGAGCTGTTGGTAAACCTGTTGTAAATTTTGTGCGTGTGCATTGTTACTGTGATAATCCATAAAGGATTCATCACTTCCTTCGTAAAAAATTTTTATAGCCAAAGCGCCTAGCGCAAGTGCTTAAAACAAAAAGGCATAGCCCGCAGTTCCAAACGGAACGCAGGTTATGCCTTTAAAAATTTGCGTTTTTAAATTGTAAGCACCGTTATTTCGGTGAGGGTCACTGTCGTCAGAGGCAGTCATGGTAATTTTCCTTTCCAAAAGCGGGAAGAAACTAAATAAGATGTGTTATTACTTTGAATGTTAGCATAGCTTTACCCATTTGTCAAGATAGCAAGGGGTTAAAACGGAAAGATGCAGTATGATTTATTATCTGCGCAGGCAGGTATTTTTTGCGCGCGCATTGAATATTACACTATTGCAGTTTAACGGAAGGGGTGAAGTTATGCTTTTAGGTATAGATGTTGGCGGAACTTTTACCGATGCCGTTTTGGTAGATAATGGCGCTGTTTACGCGCAGGCCAAACACCCGACGACGCACGGCGAAGTGCTGCGCGGCATACTGGACGCGCTGGACGCTGTGCTTGACGGCGCAGATGTAACGCAGATTGAGCGCGTGGTTATCAGCAGTACGATTGTTACCAACGCGCTGACGGAGGGCAAAACGCAGCCCGTGTTTTTAGCTGTTATGACCGGACCCGGCATGAACGTAAAAGGGTGCTTCCCGGTTGAGCCGTACCTTGTAAGCGGCTATGTTGACCACCGCGGCAAAATTGCGGCGCGCACGGAGTTCAATAAGCATTACGGTTTATTGGACAGACAGAGCGGTGTAACCGTGGCGGCGGTCAGCGGCAAATTTGCGGTGCGCAACCCCGAAAACGAATACGTTTTGGCGCACGAGCTGAAAAAGAGCGGGTATAAAAAAGTATTTTTGGGTTCGGAACTCAGCGGTGAGCTGAATTTTATACGCCGCACCAACAGCGCGTATTTTGCGGCAGCGGTAGATAAAACCTTTGAAGCTTTCGGCAAGCAGGTGGAATGGGCGCTGAAGGAGCGTAATATTACCGCGCCGGTGCAGATTTTAAAGGCTGACGGCGGCACGCTGCCTTTGGAGGCGGCGCTTAAACAGCCTGTTGAAGCGGTATTTACGGGCCCGGCGGCAAGCGTGCTGGGCATTGAAGCGCTCGGTGCGGCGCCGGAGGGCAAGTGTATTTCGCTTGATGTTGGCGGCACTACAACCGATATTGCCTTTTGGGATAACGGCGAGCCTCTTTTGGCGAAAAAAGGCGCAATGATTGGCAAATACCCGACAGCGGTGCGTTCTTTCCATATGCGCAGCGTGGGCATTGGCGGCGACAGTGCCATAACCAAACTGCCGCAGGGTTTTAAGGTTGGGCCGGAGCGTGCCGGGCGCGCGGCAGCGTTAGGCGGCGCGGCGGCAACTTTGGCTGACGCGCTGATTGTGCTGGGGCTTGCTTCGTTTGGCGATGCCGGTGCTTCCTTTAAAGCTTTGAGCGCATTGTGCCACGAAGGCGAATCGCCTGAGATGGCGGCGCAGGCTGTTTTGGACGCGGCACTGGACGTTATTGAAAACGCCATTAAAGATATGCTGCACGAGTGGAGCATTCAGCCTGTTTACACGGTAAGCGATGTTTTGAGCGGCAGCGATTTTATCCCGCAGCAGCTTGTAGGCGTCGGGGGCGGTGCGCCGGGGCTTATTCACGCCCTTGGCAGACGAATGGGGCTGCCGGTTGTAATTCCGCCCGGCGGCATGGTGGCAAACGCCATAGGTGCGGCACTGGCACGGCCAACCGTGGCGGCAAGCCTGCGCGCCGATACTACCGAAGGTTATTATTTAATTCCGGAAAGCGGCAAACGCGAACGCCTGCCCAAACGCTTCAACATGCAGGCGGCAGAAGAAATTTTAAGCGCCTGGCTGCACGAAAAAGCAGGCGGCTGGCAGATGGAGAGCAGTGATACCGAAGTTATCAGCCGCGAATATTTCCGCACGGTGCACGGTTATTACGATACCGGCGAAATTATTTACCTGCGCATGCAGCTTAAACCCGGCATTTTGTATAAAATTACCGGCAGGGAGGTGGCATTTTGAAACAGGCAAATTTAGGACTGATATTTTTCCCGGCTTTTGACTGGATGATCAGCCCCGGGCACCCGGAGCGCCAGGAAAGGCTGTTATATACGCGCGACCAGCTGACGGAAGAAGGACTGTTTGACCGCCCGGAAATACGCGAATACCGCCTGCGCATGGCGGAAATTAACGATTTGCAGCGCGCCCACGTTGGTGTGCCTTCAATAGCAAAGCTGATTACGCCTGCACATCTTGCCTCTGCCGGAGGGTGCATGACGGCGGCCGACGCTGTAATGAGCGGCGAAGTTAAGCGTGCGTTTGCGCTTGTTCGCCCGCCGGGACACCACGCCATGCGTATAGTGCATGGCATCCGCGGTTTTTGTACCATTAATATTGAAGCCGTAATGGTTGAATATTTGCGGAGCCGCTACGGCATTAAAAAAATTGCCGTTGTCGATACGGACGTGCACCACGGCGACGGCAGCCAGGATATTTTTTACCACGACCCCAACGTGCTGTATATTTCGTTCCATCAGGACGGGCGCACGCTGTACCCGGGCACGGGCTTCCCGGATGAAGCAGGCAGCCCGGCGGCGTGGGGCTATAACATCAACCTGCCGCTTTTACCCGGCAGCGGCGATAAGGAAATACACCGCCTGTTTGACGGGCTGATAAAACCTATTCTTGAAGATTTTGAACCGGAACTCATCATTAATTCTGCCGGGCAGGATAACCATTTCAGCGACCCGCTTGCTTCCATGAGCGTTACGGCACACGGCTATGCGGCACTGGCAGATAAGCTAAAGGCGGATATTGCCGTTTTGGAAGGCGGCTATTCTATCGAAGCGGCGCTGCCTTATGTTAACACCGGCATAATTCTTGCCATGGCAGAAATGGATTACAGCAAGGTTATTGAGCCGGACATCCGCGCTTTGCGCACGCCCGACCCGCGCTGCATGACGCGCGTGGAGCAGCTTATCGACCAGGTGGGCAACATCTGGCGTACGCGCAGGGAAGTTGGCAGAATGCTGCTTGATAAATGCGGCGGCAAATGGCAGCGGCGCAAGGGAATTTATTATGACGAGGAAGGCATCCGCGAGGAGCAGCTGGAAACAGCGCATTACTGCACCAAATGCAGCGGCTGGATGAGCATTGACACCAACGCGCGCGGCACCCGTTACGGCGACCAGAGCGCTTACGTTGTGTGCCTGCACCGCGATACCTGTGCGGATTGCCAAAAGGCGGCTTATGACGACGCACTGCGCGCCAAACAGAGCTGCGCTTATAAATATATTCTGTTACAGCACCCCGATACGGGCGTTGTGGAAACTATTTGAAGATTGGAGTAACTAAAATTGAAGGAAATTGTAATTGCAACAAGCAACCCGGGCAAACTGGAAGAATTTAAGGAAATGTTAAAGGATATGGAGGTGGAACTTCACTATTTAGCCGAGTGGCCGGACATTGAAGCGCCGGTGGAAAACGGTCGCACCTTTGCCGCCAACGCACGCTTAAAGGCAACTTATTACGCCAAGGCAACGGGCATGACCTGCATTGCCGACGACAGCGGGCTGGAGGTGCAGGCACTGGACGGCGCACCGGGAGTTTACAGCGCGCGTTACGCCGGTGAAAAAGCCACCGATAAGGAAAACAACGATTTGTTACTCGCCAACATGAAGTTGCAGGTTAAACGTACCTGCCGCTTCCGCTGCGCTTTGTGCGTGGCCGGTGCTGACGGCAAGGTGCAGGTGGAAACCGACGGCATCTGCGAGGGCATGCTGCTGCATGAGCCTTTGGGCGATAACGGCTTCGGTTACGACCCGCTGTTCTGGTCCACGGAGATGCACATGGGCCTTGGTGAAGCAACGCCGGAAGAAAAAAATAAAATCAGCCATCGCGGCAAGGCCGTTAAAAAACTGATTGCCAACTGGAAGAAAGTAAAATGAAAATAGGTTTAACGGGTGATACCCACGGCAGTATGCAGGCCATGCGCCGCGTGATAGCCGCCGCCCCGCCGGTGGAGCAGTGGCTGCATACGGGCGATTACGGACGCGACGCTTTATATTTGCAGGCGCAGACGGGACTGCCCGTAACGGCGGTTGCCGGTAACTGCGATGTGGGCGATAACAGCGTAAATCCCGACGAATTTGTAACGATAGAAGGCTTTAATATCTGGCTGCTGCACGGGCACCGCTATCTGCACGGCGGCGACCCGCAGGAGCTTGTGTGGTGGGCGCACAAGCTGGAAGCCGACATTGTTGTGTTTGGGCATACGCATGTGCCGCTGGTAAAATGGTATGGCGACGTGCTTTTGATTAACCCCGGCAGCCCGGCCAAACCGCGCAGCGCGGAGGGTGCAACCTTTGGCGTGCTGAACGTGAAGGCGGGGCAGAAACCCACGGCGGAGATTATAAAACTGGCGGCGCTGTAAAAAGCCTTGCCAAATTACAGTGTACGATATAAAATAAGTAGTATACACCAATAAAAACAACGAGGGGGTATTTGTTATGTCATTTGTTGAAGACGCTATTAAATTCCATGCCGAAAAAAACGGAATGCTGGCTGTTGCCAGCAAGGTGCCTCTGCGCAACCGCGAGGATTTGTCGCTGGCTTATACGCCTGGCGTTGCCGAACCCTGCAAGGCTATTAAGGAAAACAAAGAGCTGTCGTTTGAATATACCTGCCGCGGCAACACGGTAGCCATCGTCAGCGACGGAACGCGCGTGCTGGGCCTTGGCGATATCGGCCCTGAGGCCGCCATGCCCGTAATGGAAGGCAAGGCCGTACTGTTTAAAACCTTCGGCGATGTGGACGCTATCCCCATCTGCATAGATACCAAGGACACGGAAGAAATTATTGAAACCGTGCGCCGTTTGCAGCCGACCTTTGCCGGCATTAACCTTGAGGATTTCTCCTCGCCGAAATGCTACGAGATTGAGGACCGCCTGCGCGAAATCTGCGATATCCCTGTGTTCCACGACGACCAGCACGGCACGGCCATTGCCTGCCTGTCTGCCGTTATCGGCGGGCTGCGCTATGTTAAAAAGGATATCAAGGACGTTAAAGTCGTTGTCAACGGCTGCGGCGCTGCGGGTTCTGCTATTGGCCGTCTGCTGGTAAGCATGGGCGCTAAAAACGTAATTATGGTAGAAAAAGTCGGCGCTTTGTACAAAGGCATCGATGCCAAACTTGATAAAATCCAGACCTATCTGTCCGAAGTTACCAACCCGAACATGGAAAAAGGCACGCTGGTTGACGTTGCCAAAGGCGCGGATGTGCTGCTCGGCGTATCCGGCCCGAATTTGTTCACCAAAGAAATTATCGCCAGCATGGCGGATAAGGCTATTGTTTTTGGCATGGCCAACCCCGTGCCGGAAACCACCTACGACGCTGCCATTGAAGCAGGCGCAGCCGTTGCCGGTACCGGCCGCAGCGACAGCCCGAACCAGGTTAACAATGTAACCGTATTCCCGGGCGTGTTCCGCGGCGCTATCGACGTGCGCGCGCGTGCGATTAACGAAGAAATGAAAGTGGCAGCCGTTTACGCCATTGCCAATTTGATTGACGAAAAAGACCTGCGTGCCGATTATGTTGTGCCCGACGCTTTTGACCCGCGCGTTGCACCGGCAGTTGCAGCTGCAGTTGCCAAAGCAGCCATGGAAACCGGCGTAGCACGCGTACAGGTTGACCCGCAGGAAGTTTATAACAACACCTTAAAACGTGTTGGCAGATAAGGAGCAGCCATGCGTGAATTAGATGTTAAGGAAATCACTGCAGCCGTTGCCAAGCTGTGCTGCGACGCCTGCTATTACCTGCCGGAGGATTTGCTGGCCCGCTTTAAGGAGTGCCGGAAGGTAGAAGAATCCCCGTTAGGGCAGGAAATTTTGGGCACGATTATAGAAAACGCGGAGCTTGCCAAAGCCAAGGACGTGCCGCTGTGCCAGGATACCGGCCTTGCCGTTGTCTTTTTGGAGATTGGGCAGGAGGTACATTTTACCGGCGGCGCTTTGGAAAAAGCCGTGCACGCCGGTGTGGCGGAAGGCTACACCAAAGGTTATCTGCGCAAATCCAGCGTGGATGACCCGCTGTTTGACCGCAAAAACACGCAGGACAACACGCCTGCCATTATCCACACGCGCCTTGTGCCGGGCGATAAAGTAAAAATTACCATCGCCCCGAAGGGCTGCGGCAGTGAAAACATGGGCGCGATGAAAATGCTGAAACCTGCCGACGGCGTGGAAGGCGTAATTAACTTTGTGCTGGAAACCGTGCGTAACGCAGGCCCTAACCCCTGCCCGCCGGTAACGGTCGGCGTGGGCATCGGCGGCAATATGGAACGCTGCGCCGAGCTTGCCAAATATTCACTGACCCGCCCGATTGGCGAGCATAACAAGGATGAGCGTTACGCCAAACTGGAAGCCGAGCTTCTGGAACGCATCAATAAAACCGGCATCGGCCCTGCGGGGCTGGGCGGCACAACCACCGCCGCTGCCGTAAATATCGAATACGCACCGACGCATATCGGCGCACTGCCGGTGGCGGTAAACCTTAACTGCCATGCGGCGCGCCGTGCCGGCACCGTTTTGTAAGGAGGGGTACGATGAGCGAAGCACAAATTAAACACATTACCACCCCGCTTACGGCGGATACAGTTAAAAACCTGCGCGCAGGCGATGTGGTGCGCATTACCGGCCCTGTTTACACAGCGCGCGACGCTGCGCACAAACGCATGACGGAAGCGCTGGCAGCAGGTAAACCCCTGCCGTTTGATATTACCGGGCAGGTTGTGTATTACGTCGGCCCTTCGCCGACCAAACCGGGTGAAGTAGTCGGCAGCGCCGGGCCTACAACCAGCGGGCGCATGGATAAATACACGCCGACGCTGATTGAAAAAGGCATGCGCGGCATGATTGGCAAAGGCTCGCGCAGTAAAGAGGTCATTGAAGCCTGCGTTAAATACGGCGCGGTGTACTTTGTGGCTGTCGGCGGCGCGGCGGCAGTAATTTCGCAGTCCATTAAGGGCGAAGAAATGATTGCTTACGAAGATTTGGGGCCTGAAGCCATCCGCCGCTACGAAGTGGAGGACTTCCCCGCCATTGTCTGCATCGACGCCGAAGGCAACGACTTTTACAAAGCCGGCATCGCCAAATACCGCAAGGAATAAAACAAAACACATAATTCTTAATAAAAGTGTGATTTTTGTCACACTTTTATTGCTTTTTAGGTGATAAACTCTTGAAAGTGATTTTAAATGGCGTTATAATTTAATAAAAGTGTGATTTTTATCACATTTTTATTAATAATAATGTGAGGACTGTGCTATGGAACGGTTAATAATCAAGAAATTGCTGGCTTGGAAAAACTCCAAATACCGCAAACCGCTAATTTTAAAAGGCGTGCGCCAGGTTGGCAAAACATGGCTTTTAAAAGAATTCGGCAAACGCTATTACGAAAATACCGCTTATTTTAACTTTGACGAGAACGAAGAATACAAACAATTTTTTGAAACCACCAAATATGTGGAACGCATACTGCAAAATTTAACGCTTGCCAGCGGGCAGAAGATTACGCCCGAAAACACGCTGATAATTTTTGACGAGGTGCAGGAAAGCCCAAAGGTTATCAATGCCATGAAATATTTTTGCGAAAACGCGCCGCAGTACCATGTTGCCTGCGCCGGGTCGCTGCTTGGCATTGCGCTTGCCAAACCTGCCGCCTTTCCGGTAGGAAAGGTTGACTTTTTAGAAGTGAACCCCATGAGTTTTACGGAATTTTTGCTGGCCAACGGCGATGCCAACCTTGTGGAATTTTTACAGTCGGTTGACGTTTTAGAGCCGCTGCCGGATGCGTTTTTTAACCCGCTGTATGAAAAGCTGAAAATGTATTATGTTACCGGCGGCATGCCGGAAGCAGTGGAGATGTGGACAAAGGAACGCAGCGTTGATTTAATGCAGGCGGCGTTGAGCAATATCCTTGCCGCTTACGAGCGCGATTTTGCCAAACATCCGGATGTAAAGGAATTTCCCAAAATTTCCATGCTGTGGAAGTCCATCCCTTCGCAGCTGGCGCGCGAAAACAAAAAATTTATCTATAAAGTGGTTAAAGAAGGCGCGCGTGCGCGTGAATATGAAGACGCGCTGCAATGGCTGGTGGATGCCGGTTTAGTAAAAAAAATATACCGCAGCACCGCGTCGGGGCTGCCGATAGCTGCTTATGACGATGTTTCCGCCTTTAAAATTTATCTGGCCGATGTAGGCCTGCTGCGCCGTCTGGCGCTGCTTGCACCTACTGCTTTCGGTGAGGGCAACCGCCTGTTTACGGAGTTTAAAGGTGCGCTTTCCGAAAATTATGTATTGGAAGCGATATCCCCGCAGTTTGAAGCCGTGCCGCGCTACTGGTCGCAAAGCAACCCGCCGTATGAAGTTGACTTTATCATTCAGCGCGAAAACGATATTATTCCGGTGGAGGTTAAGGCAGAAGCCAACACCGAAGCCAGAAGCCTGAAAAAATATAAAGAAAAATTCGGCGATAAGGTTAAACTGCGCGTATGCTTTTCACTGGATAATTTAAAACTTAACGGCGATTTGCTGAATATACCCTTATTTTTGGCAGATGAAACAGACCGCTTAATCGGGCTGGCGTTGAATAACTTGCAAAAGCAGGCCAATTGTTAAAAACTTAACATTTTATGGTTTGCTGCGCTTTAGTTTATAAATTTGTAAATTTTTATTGACAAGCGCTTGTTATTGCTGTATTATAATTTCATCTTAATAAACACACTCTTATCGAGAGCGGTTGAGGGACAGGCCCAATGAAACCCGGCAACCAGGCTGTGCCATGGTGCTAAATCCTGCAAGAAAATTCTTGATAGATGAGAGGAAAGTAAAACTTACGCTCTTTCCTCGCGAAAGAGCTTTTTTAATACTTTCGTTATTGTGCAGTGTGTAAAAAATTTAAAGGAGAGATGTACCAATGAAAAAAATCCTGCTTGTGCTGTGCGCAGTGCTGACCCTGGCTCTTTTAATTGCCGGCTGCGGCGGCAGCGAAACCAAATCCGAAGACGGCAAAGCCGTATTGAAAGTCGGCGCAACGCCGGTGCCCCATGCCGAACTGCTGAACTTTGTTAAACCGCAGCTTGCCAAAGAAGGCGTTGACCTGCAAATTATCGAATTCAGCGACTATGTAAAACCGAACCTGTCCCTTAACGACAAGGAAATTGACGCTAACTTCTTCCAGCACATTCCTTACCTTGAAGAATTTGCCAAAGAACGCAACATGCCGCTGGTTACCTTAACCAAAGTACACATCGAGCCGATGGGTGTTTATTCCGCTAAATTCAAATCCCTTGACGAAATGCCCGCAGGCGCTAAAATCGCCATCCCGAACGACCCGACCAACGGCGGCCGTGCCCTGATGCTGCTGCAAAGCGCAGGCCTGTTGAAACTTAAAGACGGCGTAACCATTACCGCCACCCCCGGCGATATCGTTGACAACCCGAAAAACATCGAAATCGTGGAAATCGAAGCAGCACTTTTGCCGCGTTCCATGAACGATGTTGATTATTCCGTAATCAACTCCAACTTCGCAATGGAAGCTAACCTCAACCCGGTTAAAGATTCCCTCTTTACCGAACCGAAGGAATCTCCGTATGCTAACGTAATTGCCATCCGCAAAGGCGACGAAAACCGCCCCGAACTGCAAAAACTGGCTAAAGCCCTCACCAGCCCCGAAGTTAAAAAATTCATTGAAGAAACCTACAAAGGCGCTGTTGTACCGGCATTTTAATAACGGCCTTAAAAACGCATAATGTAAAAAATCCCACGGATTTGTTCCGTGGGATTTTTGTTTTTTTACGGTTATTTATCAAGCAGCAGTGCCAGAAGCCTTGCCGTCTGCGTAATAAAATCCTTGTCGCTGTCCGTCCAGTTGTGCGGCGTGCCAAGGCTTACAAAAGTTAAAACGTAACTGTCGCTGCCGCCGGTGCGGATGGTTTTGCTTAAATAAGCCTTAACGTCAAGCATATCAAGCTTGTCCTTGTAAACCTTCGGCAAAAGCACGGTGTTGCTGCACTGGTTCAGCCCCTGGCTGTTAAAGCGGTTTACAATGTCCTCCGGCGTGCATTTCAAAAGGCTGGTAAACTCGTCGCTGCCGTTAAAATATTTGGCAACAACGGGCATAAATTCTCCGCTGTGGCGGATATCCTTAATAAACGCGCCGCTTATCTGCGCCATGCTGCAGCACAGCTTCATCAGTTTTTCCATCGCCGTCTGCTTGTCATTCTGCTCGATAATATCCAGCGCTGCCTTAAAATACAAATCCATCGGTATCTGCGCGCTGGCGATATCGTCGTAATTGACGAGCGTGCCGTAGTTAAAGCTGTCCTGCTCCTGCATCAGCGGGGCAATGGTGCAGATAAAGTAATCATCGTCGCCGTCCGTCGGCGTAAACTGCCCGCGTTCCAGCACCCACACTGCGGTGCCGTCCTTGCGCAGCAGGCGGTAGTTAATGGTGTAAGGCTCGCTGCCGCAGTGCGTTGCCATAACTTTTTTCAGCTTCGGCAAATCGGCGGCGTAAACCATGTTTTTCATTTCGCCGTGGGTGGCCGTCAGCATTTCCGTCATGCTGTTGTAACCTGCCAGTTTATACAGCGCCTTGTTGATATACACGGCGGGGTAGTCCTTATCCACCAGGCAGCTTTTTAAGCCGTTGGGCGTGTTTGCCGCGGTAAAGGCAGGCAGGTTGCTGCCGTCAAGCTGCTGTTCCAGTTTAAAAAACGCCTTGCTGCCTTCCTCCTGCGGGTAAAGCTCGCCAACCTGCAATTTATGCCACGGGGCGGATGAATGAAGCTGCACAACTTTGGGCTCGCCGTCTTCTGCGCGGAAGGCAAAGGTAAAGCGCCCGGTTTCCTTAAAATAAGTGCCCGTCTGCGGCGCAGGCGTAATGGTTGCGGTTACAAGCACCATGCAAAAGTTGCCGCCGTCAAACAAAACGCAGCTGTTGGTATCGTCCATCGCATGGCGCAGTATATCGCCGGTGCGGCGGGTAAAAGTATTAAAAACGTCCGGGTAACTAAGGTAAAGCTCGTTTTCACCCCAGCCAATCCAGCTACTGCAATCCTTGGAAAAATAGCTCAGCGCTTTTTCCATATTGCTTTCGACAAAATAGGCTTTTAAAACAGCTATGGCGTTTTGTTGTGCTTTTTTACAAAATTCGCTCTGTTTCATAAGTCATCTCCGTTCCGGCTGCCGCCTGTATAGGTAAGGCAATAGCCCTTGCCGTGGATATTTTTCAAATCAAGTTCTTCTATGTCTGCCAGTTTAAGCTTGCGCCGCAGCTTGCTGATGTGTACGCCCAGCACGCGGCTGGTATATTGCAGTTCGTCCGTTTCGTACATCAGCCGGTACAATTCTTCAAGGCTTACCTGCTGGTTAAGCTTGTTAATAAACAGCATCAGCAGCTTAAACTCCGTCGATGTCAGCGGCACAAAATCGTCGCCCAGTATTACCTGGTTGTTCTGCGGGTAAATTTTAAGCGGACCCAGCGTGATAAACTGCACGCTTTCCTGACCGGTGTTTAAATTAAGCAGCCTTAAAAAATTGCGCAGGCGGTAATAAAATTCGCGGCTGCCGCAGGGCAAACGCAAAACGCTGTCCGCTCCGTTTTTAAAAGCCTGTATGGCAGGTTCTTCGTCCACCCCCCCGCCACATATTGCCATCACGGCAAGACCGGGCGCGAGCTGGCGCGCAAATTTTAAAAAGCGCTGCTCCGTGTCGGAGCAATCCACCACAAATAAAGACGTGCGCTGCTGCACAAAATATGCCAGTGCTTCCTCCGTGCTGCCGGTAATTTTAAAACGGTAGCCGTACAAAGTGCTGTAATAAAATAAATCGCTAAATATTTTGCTGTCATTGGTAAGGGCAATGACGTTGTTCATGTTTTAACTCCCTGTTTATAATCAAAATTCAAAACAATGCAAATAAATCATTTCATATATAGTTTAATACATTTTGTGCAATTTTGTAAACAATTGTTACGCTTATGAATTGCAAATAAAACATTTGCAATTCGCAGGCGGCGTTTATGCTAAAATAAAATTGAATCAATACGTATGTTTTTCTATTGCCAAAATTAAGATAAGACGAGGTAAAAACCATGGCTGCAAAAAGATTAGCAAAAATAATTACCGGCCTGCTGCTGGCAGGCGTTATCACCGCACCGGCGGCGTATGCTGCACCGCCTTATGGCGAAAACAACCCGCCGCCGCAGTACGGCACCAACGACCCGGGCGTACAGCTTAACCGTACGCGCGAATACATGGAACGCCAGCGCGTTGCCCGCCAGATTGCCGAGGACCGCGCCAAACAGCGCGCCGAGGTTGAAGGCGAAGCGGCACAGGAGCAGCAGGCAGCCGAAAGCACCGTTAAATTTGTGCTTAACGATATTAAAATCGAACAAAGCAAGGTGCTGACGGCGGAAGAAATAAGCGCCATAACCTCTCAATATATCGGGCAGGAAATTACGCTGCAAAACCTGTACGACATCGTTAACAAAATTAACGATTTGTACCAGCAGAAAAGCTATTTAACCTGCCGGGCTTATCTGCCGCCGCAAACCATTAAAAACGGCGTGGTGGAAATTAAAATTATTGAAGGTAAAACCGGCAACGTGCATATCAGCGGCAATGAAAGCACAAATGACGGTTATATTGCCGGGCGCATCGGGCTTGACCGCGGCAGCATAAGCAATATCAACGAGTTGAACGATGACCTTCTGCGTTTTAATGCTACCAATGATGTGCAGCTGCGCATTACCATGCACGCGGGCGAAGAACCCGGCACGACGGATTATGTTATCTCGGCTTATGAGCCGCAGAAAAATTATATAAATGTATATGTTGATAACGCCGGCAGCGAATCGAGCGGCGAATGGCGCGAAGGCCTGTTCTGGACTGACCGCAGCTTAACAGGCAGCCGCGATATGCTGACAATGAGCGGCATGCGCAGCGATGGTACAAAATCGTTCAGCGCCATGTACACAGTGCCGTTAGGGCGCAGCGGAACCAAACTGGGCCTTACTTACAGCACCAACAGTGTAAAAATTACGGATGGCGAACTGGAAGATTTGGATATTAAAGGCCATTCCAACGCATACGGAGTTTCGCTTATTCAGCCGCTGGTGGTTACGGATACCCTGCGTACGGAAGCGACACTGGATTACGGCTACCAGAATTCGCAGACCGACTTTTTGGGCATCCACTGGGTGGATGACACGGTAAAAAGCTACACCGCAGGCTTCAGCATGACAAACTACGGCACAAGCAGCTTAATTTACCAAAAACATAATATCCGCTTCGGCGATGGCGAAACCATTGACGGCGAATCGGACAATTTTACCAAATACTTTTTTAACGGCTTCTGGCAAAAAATGTACAATGCCGGGCAGATGTTAAGCGCAAGGCTTGACGCGCAGTGGAGCGCGGACGACTACCTGCTGAGCGCCGAACAGTTTTACATCGGCGGCATGTACAGCGTGCGCGGATACGAGGAAAGCTTCCTCGGCGGCGACAGCGGCTACAGCGCAAGTTTGGAATACAGCGTGCCGCTGGATAAAGCCAGAACCACATCGGCATTTTGCTTTTTTGACTACGGTGCAGTTTACGGCGACAGCGCTTTTGACGACCATGTACTGGCAGGCACCGGCGTGGGCATTAAAAGCACTATCGACCGCAAGATATATACAAGCTTAACGCTCGGCGTACCGCTGATGCGTGACATTAACGGCGAAGAAGTAGATAAGACCCGCATACACTTTATGCTTAACGGTCAGTTTTAACGGGAGGACGGGCTTATGAGCAGCAAGAGAAAATTTAACCGCAAAAGTAAATATACCTTAAGCCAGAAAATCATCTCTGCCGTAACGGCGGCCGGCTTTATTATGCAGCCTTTTGCAGGCTTTGCGCAGTCTATCAATAAAGTTAACGGCAATAATGGAACAATAACAGTTGAAAATAATGTTACACATATCTGGGCAGATAAGGTTGTCGGCAATTCTGCAATAAATTCTTTTAAAGATTTTCAGCTTGATGCCAACAATATTGCCAATATGTATTTTGGTTTAAAAGATACTGACCACAATTCTGCTAACCTTGTTAACTTTGTAAACAGCCGTATTGATATTAACGGTACGGTTAATGCCGTGCAAAACAACAAAATCGGCGGCAACCTGTTTTTCTTAAGTAAGGACGGTATGGCTGTCGGCAAATCCGGCGTTATTAACACCGGCTCGCTGTATGTAATGACGCCTGCTACAGGAATTGATATTAACTCGCAGGAATATAACTATACTTACGAGGGTTTGCAAGGGACTTTTGATTTAGGTTTGGAAGCAAATATTACTACTGCTTTAAACCGTATGCAGGCGCTTAATATACCGCTGAATGCAAGCGGAACTATCAGCGTTTTGGGCAAAGTTAACGCCACTGGTGACGTTAAAATGGCGGCAGCTAAAATCGGCATAGGCAAAAATGTCAGCGGTGAAATTAAGGATGAAGTTACTGGCGAAGTTATGATGGCTGCTAACGCAGAAAATGCTGATGCTTATATTAAAACAGTTGTTAAAAATGCTAATGGTGAGACGTTTAACTTTGCAGACCTTGTAAATATTAAGGACGCAAACGGCAATGTAGTTACCAATGCAGGCCTTGGCAGTGATTTAACTGCTGTTGAAAGCGGTAACGGCGATATTGTACTTGCTGCTAAAGCCGAATATGCCAATACAACTGACCAGGTATTTAATGATATTGGCAAATTTATAGGATTACCTGATGTTGATGTACCGAAAACCATTGAAGCATCGATTGAAAGCTATGGCACTATTACTGCGCGCGGCAATGCAGAACTTACTGCTGAAGCTACTAATGGCAATAAAGACCTTGCAGAAGAAGTTTTGAAACAAACTAGCGATTTGGGAACTAAAATACCTGATTATGTACCTGTTCCGGCTGCTGACGCAGGAAACTATGCTCAGACCGTTGCCAAAGTAGAAGTGCAGGGAGATATAACTGCCGGTCAGGACATTAAAGTAGCTGCCAATGCAGATAATACTTATGTTGATAACGGGCAGGGCATTGAAGATAATGTAAGTAATATTTTGCAATATATTACTCCTGTTAATGCTAATGTAATGATACTTGGCAGCAAGGCAGAGGTTAATATTGACGAAAATGCTGATTTAACTGCTGATGGTGTTATTGATGTAACGGCAAATTCTGTTTTGGACGGAACAGCAGGCGCGGCAGTAAATGGGCGCAAACTTGTAACGGTTTCCACTGTGTCTCAGGCAGGGTCTTTCCTTCCTTCGGCAGCTGTTGGCTATGCTGATGTGAAAAATTCTGCCAAAGTTAATATTCAGGGCAATCTTACAGCTAATGGTGCGAATAAAACTGATGATGAAAAAGCTGTTAATATTGCGGCCTATGCCGAAGAAAGTGTAGCCAATACGGCAAACTTAAACATTTCTTCAACGACAAGTAAGCCTAATAATTCTTTAATTGCGGCAGCAGTTGCTGTAACGGAAAGCAGCAACACGGCTGATGTTATTATTGGCAGCGGCAGCATTGTAAATGCTAAAAACGGCGACGTAGATATTACTGCTGATACTGTAAACCTTCTTAATGCTAATGCAGCATCCGTTGCGCCCGATAATACGGTTGGCGCGGCTGCAGTTAATGTATTCAGCCATGACGGACATGCCAATATTGCAATAGACGGTGATATTACCGGGCAGAATGTTGCAATAGATGCAACTAATTTAATAGATGAAAATACCATTACTGCCAATAATGAACTTGGCATGGGTAAAATTCAGGCACAGTTGGTTAATGCAATAGACCCTGATGGACTTAAAAATGCCGTAAAAAATAACAAGATTGTAACAGATATAACAACCAATATTAAAAAGGCTCTTGGCTCCAGCAGCTCTGGTGATGGGAGTAAGACTGATATAACGCAGGTATTGAGCGATAAATTTGAAGCCGGGGCAGCAGTTGTTGTTACCAATGAGAATAATAGTGCCAATGTAACTTTTGGTAACACGGCTGATGTTACAGCAACGTCCGGAGATATAACTGCTGATGCCGATGTGCGCGTAGTAGATTACAGCTTTACGGCTTCCGGTACTTCTAATTCTTATAAAAAATCGGCGGGTTCGACAACTACTGTAACGGTAGGTGCCGGTGTTGTGTATGCAGGTATGGATAATGAGGCTTCTGTTGAATTTGCTGATGGTGACGGCAGCGGCAAAGAACAACATGCTGAACTTAGTGCCACCGGTAATATTAATGTTACCAGCAGCAATATAATGGAATACAACCGTCCGCAGCGTATTTTCCGTGAAATTCAGCGCAGCATAGAAAATATTGAATACGCTATAGCTGCATTTGATAAGCTGGATGAATATCAAAAGCAAGGCATGGAAGAATACAGGGAGGGCCTTAAAAGCCTTAGACAAAGCCTGAAAGACTATATAACTACTTACAGCAATGATTTTAACGAGGCTGTAAAAAATCCTGATGCCATTACGGCGGAAGGAACAATGAATAAAATTTTTAAAATGGCAGCAGCAGCAGCAGTTTTATATAACAATGTAGTAACATTGCAGACAGAATATAATACTGTGCAAAGCAGCAATGAACTTTCAGCGGCCTCTGCAATAATCAGTAATTCACTGGCTGTTGTTACTAATGCACTGGCTTTTGCCGACCCTAACAACTATGCTAACGTAGCTGCACAGGCTTCTGCCAAAGGCGGCAGTGAAAGCAGCAAGTTTGCGGCGAGCGGTTCCGTTGCGGTATCCGATTTCAGCGGCACAAGCGGCGTAAAAGTAGGTAAATATACAAAGCTTGAAGCAGGTAAGGATTTGAAGTTGGAATCTGCTAATGAGATTGAAGATGTAACCATTACCGGCAAAACCATGTTCTGGACAAACAACGCTGATGCTAAAGGCGGCGTAGGTATTGGCGGCAGCTTTAATTATCAGAATTTTGATACAGATTCAAGTGTTGTTGTTGAAGAAGGCGCTGAACTTACTGCCGGCGATATTGCTATTGCCAGCGACAGCAATGTTTTCCACGTAGGCGCAATGCTTAGCGCAGGCAAGAGCGATGGCAGCGCGTTAAGCGGAATGGTAAGCTTAACAGACAGTGACAGCTATAACAATGTTATTGTAGATACTGACGCTAAGTTAACGGCACAAAAAGATACTGCTGGTAATATTAGTATTGATGCCAATAATGATACCAGTGTAACAAATGCTATTGTAACGTTTTCGGCAAGCGGAGCTAATGCAGGCGTTGGCATGGGTGTTGCCATTAACAATATAGATGTGCAGAACACGGCGCAGATTATTGATAATGACGGAAATGAAGACGAAAATGACGGACTTGAAGGTAAAATTTCTGCATCCGAATTAAATGTTAATGCCGAAACAACAGGGCTTATTAACAGTGTAAGCGTTGCCGGTGGTATGACCAGCAGCGGAACGGACAGCGAAGAAGGATTCCTTGACAAAGTTAAAGCTCCGTATAATAAAATGACTGAAATTAGTGATTCTGCGCTTGGCGGTATCAATAATATTTCCAAGAAATTGCAGAATGTTATTTCTACCATGAATTTAAACGCTTCCGGTGGAAGCACTGTTACAGGCGCGGAAGAAGCCGGTACGCCGGGATTCAGCTTTGCCGGTGCGGGCAGCGTATCGCTTAATATGGTAAGTGATACAACCAAAGCCGTAGTTGACGGTGCAAACATTACTTTGAATAATGATGGCGCATTGCAGGTTGGCGCAAGAGATTCTGCGTTTACAGGAGCGTGGAGCGGTGCGGCTGGACTTTCCTTCAGGAAAGAACAGCAAAGCCAGAAATCTACCAGTGTTGCAGTTTCTGGTGCTGTTGGCGTTAATGATATTGATAATGAAATTACCGCGCTTGTTAAAGACAGCACTGTAACAGGCGCCAAAGATGTTGATGTAGCTGCAGTAAGCGGCGGCACAACCGTTGCAGCCGGTCTGGGTGCAACTTTAACAAAAGATGGAGGACAAGGTAAAAACTACAGCGGCGGCGGTTCCGTATCTGTTAACCTGCTGGATAAAAACGTTAATGCCAATATGGAAGATGTAACATTAACCGGCGATGAAAGTAGTAAAGCCGATATCGATGTTGCAGCTTACGAAAGTGATGTGCAGGTTACCGGCGGCGTTAATGCCAATATAGCATTGGGCGGCGGCAGCCTTGTTGGCGGCGGCGTAACCGTTGCGGATATTAA
This sequence comes from uncultured Phascolarctobacterium sp., assembly GCA_949299135.1. Classification (GTDB taxonomy): domain Bacteria; phylum Bacillota; class Negativicutes; order Acidaminococcales; family Acidaminococcaceae; genus Fusicatenibacter_A. The sequence goes on along the minus strand of CASFZG010000005.1, from coordinate 80,007 downwards.
AAATAATATTAACGCAGGCATTACCCGCGGCACTTATACAAATGTTGATGATGTAAATGTAAAAGGCCTGCTGGCTGTAACGCAGGTTACTGCGGCGCTTTCTGCAGGTATTGCGGCCGGCGGCAGCGGCACTAATAACGCCTTTGGCGGAGCTGTTGTTTATAACGGCTTAAGTAATGATATTACTGCCGGTATTGACGGCGCTGATATTACTGCTGGCGGATTAGTGAACGTTATGGCAAAAGATACGGAAAGCAGTTCTGCTGAAGCACAGCCGTATCAGAATTTGCTTGGCGATTACAAAGAACATAACAAGTTTGCTGCTGATAATGGCATTGATACGACCGGCAGCAGTTATTATACTGATTTGGATACTGCAGATGAAAAAGTTGACTATGACGGTAGTAAGGGAAGCACCATAGTTGGTGCGGCAGCCGTTGTAACAGCCGGCAGCAATAGTAATGCCGGCGGCGCTGCTGTTAATATTGCAGATATTGATAATGATTTTATTGCCAAAATAAATAATGCAAACATTACTGCTGAAAATGTGCGTGCAGAAGCCGATGCTGATACTTTAATTGTAAATGCCTCCGGCGGCGTAGCTGCAGGTACTAAATCGTTTGGCGGTATGGGCAGCGTAACATGGCAGGATATTGATAATGATTTAAGTGCGGAAATAGAAAATTCTATAATTACTACAAATACGGCTGAAGCCAAGGCCATTAATAACACTCAGGCTGTAAATGTAGCCGGTTCTGTTTCCTACGGTGCAAAGGCAGGCATAGGCGCAACACTGGCGTATAATGGTTTGGATAATACCGTTGGCGCGTATATGCGCGGTAATACAATTAATGCTTTAGGTACGGATGTGGATGTAATTGTTGATGCTGATAATACCGGTAAGGTTTACGGCATTGCTGCGGGCGTGGCTGCTTCTACAAAAGTTGCCATTAACGGCAGCGTTGCTGTTAACCGCGGCGGCAGCAATACAGAAGCAATTATTGATGAGAGTAATGAAAAAGAATCGGCAATTACAGATGCAGGTTCTGTAAATGTTACGGCTGATGATGAGACTTACCGTTTGGCAGTAGTTGGTTCTGTAAGCGCAAGCGGCAAGGCAGCAATTGGCGGCGGCGTTGCGTATAATGACATTGGCGGTTCTTCTGCTGACAGCGGAAGCAGCAGCCAGAATACCACGGCAGCTGTAAAAAATACAGATATTACTATGGCGGCTAATAGTGAAGAAACTGTGGCTGCTGACGGTGAAAAATTTGTTGGTGTTAATGTTGCGGCAAAAGATGACTCTGAACTGAACACTATTGCTGTTGGTGTAGCTGCGGCAGGCACTGCTGCAGTGCAAGGGTCTGCGGCAACTGCATTAATTAATAAAAATGTTTCTACCGTTATTGAAAATACTAATATTGATTATAATGGCGGCAGCAAAAATGCTGATGTAACTGTTGATGCTCAGAATAACAGTGAAATTACTACTTCAGCTGATACGGCTTCTGTAGCTGCACAAGGTGCCGGCGTAGGCGCAGGCGTTGCGGTTAACCGCATTGAGCAGCAGACCGGTGCAGCAGTAAACGGCGGCACAATGAATGTTAATAATCTTACCGTTAACGCTAATGGTACGCCGAGCATCAAAAATATTGGTATAGGTATCGCTGTTGCCGGACAGGGTGCCGGTGTATCAGGCAGCGTAGCCGTTAACATGATTGATAATGATGTAACCGCACACATCGGCAGCGGTGCCAACATTGTTGCTGATGGCAGCGTAGGCGTTGTGGCAACCAGTGATGAGCAGATTGCCAACTATGCCGGTCAGGCTTCTGTTGCGGGGCAGGGCGCAGGCGTTGGTGTATCGGTTGCGGTTAACCAAATTGCAGGCACTACCAGTGCGACTGTTGGGGACGAAGGCGAAAATGAAGCAGAAACCAGCGTAACCGCCAAAGGCAACAGCAGTTTAGATACTAACACTTTCATCAGAGGCTATGAATATGGCTATGACAGCGAAAATAAAAAAGAAAACAGCCAAATTAATAATGCTTTAATCAGCCAGGACACGGTTTCTATGAACACTACTATTAACCGTGAAAGTGAAACCCGCAGCGGCTTAGTTGTAGATGCTTCTTCCACGCGCGATATGAAATCCTTCCTGCTTACTGCAGGTGTAGGCGGCATGGGTGCAGGCGTAACCGGTACTGTTAACGTTAACATGATTAAAGGCGCTACTAATGCGGAAGTTGCTAATACAATCGTTAACGGCGGTAGTGCAAGTACGGCTGGTGCAGACAATGTATTTGTTAACGCCGGTGATTATACCAATATGTCCGGCTTTGTAGGCAGCGGCGGTGTAGGTGGCATTGGTGCAGGCGTTGGCCTTGGCAGTGATACCAATACCTTCAGCCGCAATGTTGAAGCCGTAGTTGAAAACAGCGATATTAAAGCAAATACTTTTGAAGTTGACGCAGATTCTCAGCAGGGCGTATCCAGCTTTGCAGTTGGTGCAGGCATTGCAGGTGTAGGCGGCGGCGTAGCCGGTATTGTAACGGTTACGGAACTTGAAAATGCAACCAAAGCGGCCCTTTTAAACAGCAATGTTAATGCAAATACCGTTAATATTAACGCTAATCATACAGGTGTTGTTAATGCAGGTAATGTCAGCGCAGGTGTAGGCGGCGTTGGTGCAGGCGTTGGCTTGTCGGTTGGCGTGCTTAAAGATAATTCTTCAACAGAAGTTACCGTTGGTGATGATGAAAACGCTAAAACTCAAGGAAGCACGAATATAACTGCTGCTAATGATGTGAATATTGCAGCAGAAAATACGGCTGTTGTTAAACCGATGATTTCCGCAACCGGCGGTGCAGGCGTTGGCGCAGCTGTAGCAGGCGCAACTTCTGTTAACAACCTTAACAGCGTTGTAAAAACGAATATCAATAATGCTGAAATTACTTCTAATAACGGCAATATTAGTGGTACGGCAAACAATACCTTTAACGTTAAAGCTTATAGTGGCGGCATTGCAATTGGCGGAGCCGGTATTGGTGTTGGTGCCAACGTAACGGTTAATACTATCGACAGTACCGTGCAGACTAACGTTAATGATAGTACGCTTAACGCCAAGGCCGGAAACATAATTTTAACCGCTGATGAAGACCGCAACATTACGCAGTTTGCAACCAATATTGCAGCAGGCGGCATTGCAGCAGGCGCAAATATTGCCATTACCAGTGTTGGGCAGGAAATTAAAAAGACAGATAGCGAAACAGCTTCAGATGAATCGGATAATTATAAAGAAACAAATAACGCTGCGGCAGATAAAATAGCAGAGGCTAATAATGCTTATGGTGCTAATGATACGGAAACCTTATTGGGAGATTCTGCCGAGGCATTTGAAACTGCCGGTATTGATGACATAAAACTTTCCGTTGGTGCCGGTTATGGCGGCCTTGAAGATAAAAATGGTAACAAGATTTCTCAAATTACTGTTAATATTACTGGCAGCAAAATTAACGCAGGGAATAATGTAACAGCTAATGCAACAGAAAGCGATAACATCAATATGACGCTTGGCAGCGGAGCGGCAGGCGCGGCGGCTGTTAACGCAGGCGTAGGTATCCTTAACGTAAACCGCAACGTTGGGGTGGATATTAGCGGCGGCAGCATTACAGCCGGTAACGCTGTTGATGTAGGCACCGATATTACCGGCGAGGCAGAACTTAATGTATACCAGGGCAGTGGTGGCATTATTGGCGCAAACGCTGCTTATGCAGGTGTAAATACTACCGGCAGCAGTGACATTAATTTAAACGGCGTAACCATTGAAGGCAAAAACATCAGCATTGCAGCGCAGGATAATGCTAAAACTTCATTGCAGGCAGTTGGCGTTGCGGCAGGTGTGGCTGCCCTTGGCGCGTTGGCGGCAGAAGCTGCTAACGACAGCGATGTAAGCGTTAACATGACCGGAACAACTGTAACAGCCAATGAAGATAAAGACGATGACGAAAGCGGTAAAGTTGAAATTACCACTAACAAAGCCAACACCGTAACGGCACAGGCGGTTAACACCGCAGGCGGCGCAGTTGCAGGCGCAGGCATGGGCGCAACCGTAACCGATACCGGCAGCAGTACGGTTTATCTGGCTGCGAACGAGATGTTTGCGGATAAATTAATTGACGTTAATGCTAAAACCAATTCCACGCTTCAGGCGGATATTGTTAACAACGGTGCAGGCTGGTTTGCAGCAGGTGCGGTAAGCATTGCCAAAGTAAGCGCCGGTACGGCGGATGACCCCCTTAAAACTGCTGTAACCATTGGCGGCGGCAATACTTTTGCTGCTGATGATATTGCTTTTGCAGCCGATTCTAACATCACCGAAAGCATGGATATGGACGCGCTGGCTATTAGCGGTTACGCTGCGGCAAGCGGCAACAGCACAACCGCTGGTGCTTATGCCGATGCAGAAGTAACTGCCGAAAGCACTAATACCTATACGGGTGCGGACGATGACGCAGGCAATGTAAGCTTTAATGCCAATAACACCGTTAAGCAAACTTCTGATACCAGCGGCATAAGCGCGGCAGGGCTGTTTGCAACCGGCACCAATGTAGGCAAAACTAACAGCGGACTGAATACTACGGTTGATATTAAAGGCAGTAACTACAATAGTAAAATTGATAATTTAACTGCCGCTGCCAACAGCAGTGTTGATATTAACAATGCGGTTAACGGCGATGGCGGCGCATTGTTGGATGTAAGTCCGTATGCAGCAAAAACCGAGAATAGTGTCATCAGCAATACCAATGTTAATATTGGCGGCAGATGGGACATTACGGGCAATATGGACGTTAAAGCGCTGCACGAAAACGAAATTGACCTGAATGCTGATGCGCTTAAAGCAGCTGTAGCAGGGCTTAGCGGCGTACATGCCGATAATAAAATTGAGAATAATACCGGCGTTAAATTTAACAATGCAACTGTAAACAGTGAAGGCAGCCAGACTATCAGCGCGCGCAATACCATTGATTATACAAACGTTGTTAAAGGCAGCGGTTACGGTGCAGCTAATGTTACGGCAGTTTGGGCTGAAGACGATTTGGATTTGAAAACAAACGTAAGCATTGAGAACTCCAAACTGAAGGCTGAAGAAAGCATTACGGTTGATGCGCTTACCGGTGATCCGGGATATAATCCTGACGGTGAGCCTGTTGCAAGCGTTGATAAGGAAGTTACTATTAAATCTGCAGGCGTTATAGCAGGCACAGATGCAATCAGCACGGATAATATTGACTTTATTAATAATATTAAAATTGATAAGGATTCTTCCGTCGCAACAGTTGGCAAGGAGATTGACAAGGCAGATATTACCTTTACAGCGGCAGACCGTACCAACTTTACGGATATTGTTACGGCCGATACCCAGGGCGGTGTTGTTGGTGCGTCCGGCAGCGTTCTTAACAATAACTTTAACAGAGAGAACACTATTACTGTTGAAGGTTTTGCTGACAACGGCAACGAGAACAACATCTTTACTGTTGACAGCAACCATGATGCTAACTTTGATGCAGGCAATACCAGCGTGCTTAATCTTACGCTTAAGAGCAATGCCTATAACAAAACGGCAGCCCCGATTGCTACTAACCCCACTATTAACGGCATTATGGAACAGACCAGCAGCATTAATTTTACTGCAGGCAAAGCTGTTGAAAGCCTGCGCAATATTAATGTAGCGGCAGGCGAGGGCGACACCACCATTGCCAAAGAAAGCAAGATGTGGCGTTGGGTTACCGGCGGCGAAACCGGTACCGGTTCGGTTGCTTCCACTGTCGATGGTGTTTTAAGCAGCACTGATGCAGATGTTACAACTTCTGTAACCGTAGATGGCGAGCTTGTAGCCGGTAAAAACAACGAGCTTACAATTACCATTACTGATAATAAAAATCAGGAAGCTGCGCTTGATGCTGCCATTAAGGACTATAACGGCGGTGAAGAATTTGGTACGGCTGAAAAAGCTCTTATTGATGCGCAAGAGGCTTATGATAAAGTTGTGAAAAAAGAAGACGGGCTTGAGGATAAGAGCCAGCAGTTGGCAGAAAAGCAAAAGGAATACGAAAATAATAAAACAGCTTATGATATTTTTGCGGCTCAGGATGTTACTATTAGTGCAAATCTTAAGGAAGCGGAAACTAATCTTACTAATGCCCAAAACGATTTAAGCACTGCCGAAAAGGCTTTAAACGAATGGATTAATGAGAAGCTTGAGGACTACAATGACAAACCATCGACAATCAAAGATATAGATAGAGATACTTTTGTTGACGGTTTAACAAATCCTTCATCTGCCTGGTATGATGACTATCACGATGATTATGATAGTCACAACAATACTATTAATGCTATCAACAATAGAATTTATGGCGATGGCGGTTTGCAGGCGATTCGTGATGGTTATGCCGCCCAAAAAGCAGCAAACGATAAAAACCTTGAACAATATGATATCGTTGAACTGAGTAACCAAATTGCTGCTTTGACTGAAGAAATCTATGGTGTTGATGGTATTGTTAACAGTGATGAGTTTAAAGCAGTTAAAGATGCTTTAGAGGCTGCTGAAGATGCTTATGATGCAGCGCTTAAAGAAGGCTTTAGCGAAGAAAACATTAATGCCAACATTTTTGGTAATGCCGGTTCGGATAAATATGTAAGCATTGAAGCTCCGCAGTGGTTTGAAGATTTGTACGGCAGCCCGGCCGAAAACATCGGCATGGCGGCATACGCTTCTGCTTTGCTTGAAAGGTACAGCAAGCTTGCTGATATGATGCAGGAATATGCCGGAACAGAAGTAAGTACTACTTATAGCGATGAACTGGCACGTGTACAAAGCGAGCTGCAGGCGCTTGGCATTGGCCGTTATGATGAAAAAACAGGAGTATTTGCAGTTACTGAAAAGAGCATTGTGCCGACTATTGAATTGCAGGATTTGAATATTTCCGGCGGCGATATTAATATCAGCGGCGGCAGCCTTAGCGGTAATGGTACAATGACTGCCAACGGCAACCCGACATTAACCATTGATAACGAGAGCAATTTCTTCTTAAAGGTTAACAATATCACTGTTGATAATGACGGCGGCAGCATTGTGTACAACAACACATCTATTAACGGCAGTCATGGCGATATTACCGTTAACGCGGATACCGGCGGTAATGGCGCACAAGTCAATATCTCAAGCAGCAATAACGTAAAAGCAAGCGAATCTCAGTACTACACGCCTGATATTGGTGTTTACGGCACTATCTACAATCCTTACGGAGATATTACAATTTATAACCTGAACAACAGCATTTATGTTGCAGGTAAAGTAGATGGCGATACCGGCGTATTGCAGGAAGCGGGCAGCGTTAAAGGGCGTACCGTAACCTTAACGGCGGGCGGTGCTGTAACGCAGGGCTATAGCGATGGTATTACCGACGTAGCAGGCGACCCGAAGAATGCGTTGGATGAGAATTATATTGCAGCCATTCAGAAAGCTTTAATTGGGAAACTGGACAATAAGCAAATAAATGATGACGGTAAGTATTACGCGGCATTTAGTTCGGTTGAAGATTTGGCAGAATTCCTGACCGGTTTGGAAGTTAAAGGTACAACGCTGGATAAGACTACTGCCTTGCAGGCAGCAAGACAGCTTACCGGCGAAATTAACGACGGCAGGGCAGGCATTACTGCAGGCGGCGCTATTTACATCAATGCGGCAAGCATTAACGTAAACGGCAAAATCCAGAGCGGTTATGAGAATTATGTGCTCAATATTAAACAAGACATAGCCAAAGACCTTATTGACGATGGTACGCCGGGGGCGGAAAAACGGCCGGATGCTGAATTTAAAACAGATGAATATCTTGTAACTGACATTAAAAAAAGCGGCGCTTATTATGATGATACTACCGGCAAATTTGTTTACGGCATAAAAGCATGGTATAACCCCACTACGGGCCAAATCTTTACCGAAGACATTGAGCAGGCAGGCGGCGGACGCATTTACCTGACCGGTGCCATTGCCAATACCAATGCAAGCGGCGGCAAGCTGATTGTGCTGGATGGCGGTTCTCGTTATGATATTGACAGCACGGTTAAAGACATGGATAACCGGTTTACGCTTAAACTGGGCAGCATTAATGCCGAATCTGTTGCAGGCCGTATTGAAATTAACGACACCAATACCGGTGACAAAGTTGAATATAACAGAATTATAGATAAAGATGGTAACGTTAACATTATCGTTACTAAAAATGGAAGTGTTATTGAAAACGATCCGAATATAACACCTACTACTTATAATCCGCAGGATGACCAGTACTATATCTGGAGCAATGGTACTGCTAACCGTGTAACTGTTACTTATGAGCACGTTAGCGATACCAGCTGGTTTGGTTTAGCGGAGAAAGACTGGCAAAGTGTTGTTGGCTCGCTGGATGAAGTTACCAAGAATAATATGCAGGTTGGCGAACCTGACATACAGGATGAAATGCTGCCTACTGTTGGCAACATCATCACTGATGGCAGCCTTGATGGAGATTATAAGCCTCTTGACAATGTTGCCGGCAGTGAAACTATCAAGGATATCGAAGATGCTGATAAAGATGTTTTGTATCAGATTGCGTTTGAACGCAAAGGCAAGCCGAAACAGGGTACTGATGGGGAAAACCTGTTATATTGGGATGTAGATCCTGAGACTGGCAACCAAATTTTAACAACTAAGGATACAGGTAATCCTTATTATCTCAGAGATGAGAATGGTAATTATATTTACGAGACCATAATTTCTGAAAAGGTAACTACCACAGAAAATAAAGATCCTCTTGGCTGGTGGGGCAAAACTGTTACTACCAGGTGGAAAGAAACCAGCGGCATGATTACCGCCTATAACTTCGGCTTAAAGGCTGACAACTCTATCGGCATTGAGTTTGTTGGTAACAAAAATGGCAGTACCGGTGATATCATCAGCAACAGCGATATCCTGCTCGGCGGCGATATCCACATGGGACAAGTTGATATTACCAGCACTACCGGCAGCATCGGGCATATTGACGATGCAACGGTAATTTCCGATAACGCAAGCTTTGATGCACATACCAGCATTGACGTAATCCAGAAGAATGTTAATGGTGCGCTTACGCTTGACGCAACAACTGACAGCGGTAATGTCAACATTCAGGCTGTGGCAGCTAATGCTAACGATATGGTTTACATTAAAAATGTAAGTACCGGTAAAGGCAACGTAAACATTACTGCCGAAGGCAGCCTGCTGAACGGTGATATTGCTGCAAACGGTTATGCTGTAAAAGGTGATGGCATTACGCTGCAATCCTACGGCGGAGGTATTGACCTTGTTATTGACGGCGGTACGGAAGGCACTAACGCTTATGCGGTAGATAATATTAGCCTGACGGAAGCAAACGGCCACATGTACCTTGGCGAGATTGTTGCAGAAGACGGCGATGTTGTGCTTAAAGTTACCGGCGATGGCGCAGGCTTTGTAGATGCGATTAAAAATAACAGCAACGAGAACAAGGACAGCACCCGCATTGACGAATGGGAAAAACTCGGTCTGCTTGACAACGGTACAAACGGCGGCCAGCTTAACAGCAAGGATAACCAGCTGGCTAACCTTAAAAAGGCAGCTGAAAGCGGTTCGATGTTCTATGCCGATGGTTTAACTATGGACAAAGCGCAAGAACAGGGTACGATACTTGTTGAAACAGGTGATGAGTTTATTAAGCTGATGAAGGGCGACAACGCTGAGGTGCAGGCAGCACGAGAAGACCTGAACGCTAAACAGGGTGCTTTGAATGAAGCCATTGCTAACCTTGGTGATGACCTTGAAAGCAAGAAAGCTTATAAAACCGCGCTTGAAAAATACAACGAGGCTTATGACTATTACGCACAGGTTGGTGCTGATTATGAGCAGAAAAAAGCAAACTTTATTGAAAACAGCGTCTTTGCAGATAATGAGCAGGCTGTAAGCTGGTTGCTCAGCTACGAGGCTATCGGCAACGCGGCAGACGACAACTACGGTTGGACTGATAAGCAGTTGTTGTACGCGGTTCAGGATACCGTTATTAACCCCAATGCGGGCAGCGTAAGCGATGTTAAAACTGCCAACGTAACCGGCAACAACATTACGTTTATCTCTAACACCGGCAATTTGGGCGTAGTAGATGATCAGGCAAGTTCGCTTTCAGAAATTGGGTTAAAAGCTGAAAATCTGGCAGATTTGTTTACGGGTGAGAAAGAAGACGCAACGGGCTTCCTTGAAAAACTTGCTTCCGCAAGAGCGGGCGACGTTGTTTGGGGCGCTGATGATGTTGTTATCCGCCGTACTACCCCGGTAAGCGTTAAACTGAACAGCGACGGCGGTACTGTTACTGTGAAGAACAGTGACAATAAGACTCCGACGGCTGACCACATTTACCTGCTGGCGAAGGATTCCGTACTTAATGCCGATGAATTTGTTGCTAATGACCTGCGCCTGAGCGGTCAGAAAGGCTTGAACGTAAATGAAGTTACCGGCAGCAGCATTTATCTTGAAGGCGGCAGCGGCAGCATTAACAGCTTGAATGATGTTAAACAGGCTGTACAGGTTGCTCTGAATGAAGGCGGCTTCATCAGCGCCAACGCAGCGGGCAATGTTAAATTGCAGCAGGTTGGCAGCGGTAACTTTACACTGGGCAGCGTAGCAGGTACTGAAGTAAATATTACCGCTAACGGCGATATTGTAAGCAGAACTGACGACATCAGTTACATTAACGCCAGTGATACCATTAACCTTAAATCTACCGGCGGCGGTATCGGTACTAAAACTGAAGGCCTGCGCATTAAGAACAGCGGCGCGGTTGTTAATACTGAAGTTCAGGATGCAATCAACATTGAAGCTAAACAGGACGGCACGCTGATTCTTGGCACTATGAAACAAGCTGACGGCGGCGTAAATGTTGACAGTGAAGGCTCGATTTACCTTGGGCGTGAGGATAATGCTGAAACTGCTGAAGATGAAAACGTAACCGGCTACATTGACGCTAAAGGCGATGTTAACCTGCACGCAGCGGAAGATATTATCATCAGCGGCATGCTGCATGTTAATAAGGACGATGGCAATTTGAACCTGCATGCCTATAACGGCGATATTATTCAGACTACAAGTGAGGCAACTGAAAATATTGCTGTGGATAATCTGACTGTAGCGGCAATCAATGGCAATGTAGAACTTGTCAACAAACATAATGTAATTGGAAATGTTGATATTCAGGCAGTAGGCGGCAGCCTTGCTTTGGCGGTAAGCAACCCTGAAGGCTTTAACGTAGATATGGGCGGCTTTATCAATAAGAAGGGCGGCGATGTAAGCTTTACCAACAGCGACGGCAGTGTTAATATCACCACGCAGGATATTACAGACCCGACAAAACAGGACGAAGCCAACATCAACGGCAGCCTGACTGTAACGGCTAAGAAAGTTACAGCCGATAAAGCCGATATCAACAACGAAGGCATTTTGAACGCCACCGGAAAAATTGAGTTTACGGCAGTTGACGGCGTAATTAAAAGCAATACCGTTAACGGTAAGGATGTTATCATGCAGGCGATTGAGCAGGAGCTTGTAAACATCATTGCCAAAGACAGCGTAACGCTGAACGGCGACAGGATTCACGGGCAGAACATTACGCAGAATAAAGATGCAGGCGGCGACCTGATTATCAACACCGGTTCCAATAGTGGCGACGGCCCGATTGAATCGCTGGTAATTGAAACAATTGACGTTAACGATAAATCCGTATTTACGGATTTGTGGGCAGAAGAAGCCAAAGTTACCACGGTTGATGACAAGATGGACTTTAACAAAATCCTGATTGAAGAAATGGCTAAGCTGGAAAACACCGGCACTTTGGCAACTGTTTACGGCAATATTCCGGTAAAAGATGACGATGCCAATGTACATATTTATCAGGCTTATCCTTCCATGTTCATTAACTTTGTAGATGCAGACACCGTTGAAACTGACGGCAGGCTGCTGAGCCTTGATAATTACTGGTATGCTTACAACCAGCGCTTTACGGCGGAAGACCATCTGCGCTGGCAGCACGGGCGTTACCTTGATGAGGACTGGAAACAGGCTTATGGCTACGGCTTATCGCTGCACGACCGTTACGGCCTGATTGATTACCAGAACTTTACCGAAGAAAACGCCGGTGAGGACGAAATTGCCGTAGAGGCTTAACAAAATTTAATACCCGGGGGCGCAAATGCCTTCGGGTATTACAAATAATTTTGGAGGTTGATGTTTGGATGAATAAAAAAGCGGAATCCTTTAAAAAGTATTTGGATGACAACAAGATTAAAAGCTTTACCGTTGATGAAATTGCGGATGATGCGTTAAACAGCGTTGTGTTCCGCAGCAATATTGAAATTAACGGGCAGCAGCTGCCGACGATTGTTGTGCTGGACAGCAGCATTTACGGCATGGTGCGCGTGCTGGTGGCGCAGCGTGTGCTTAACGAAACCAACGAAACGGAGCTTTTAAAAGAGCTGAACCGCCTGAACAAGGGCTACAAATCCTTTAAATATTATTTTGACGATAACGGTTCGCTTATTCTGGACTGCTGCATTTTGTTCAAGGATGACAGCGACGGCGATTTGATTTACACGATGTTCGACGTTATCATCCGCCATTTAAACGGCGAATACAAAAAACTGATGCAGTTAATCTGGAAATAAACCCTGTTTTTTACGGCCGCCTTCTGGCGGCTTGTTTTTTTATCCGCGCGGGCGCGAAAAAATAAACACCGTTATGGCAAAGTCCTTTTTGTTTTATTATATTCTTTACACTTTGCGGTGCGGTTTGCAAAAGTTCACAAAAAATTACACTTTTTGTTGACATTATTGCCGTTTGGTGATAAATTTCATACTATATTATTATTTTATTTTTAAGGGAAAGAGGTAAAGAAAAATGACAGGATTAATGTTGTTAGGCATCGCGCTGGTTGTGTGTGCCTGCGGCTATTTTATTTACGGCCGCTGGCTGGTAAGGCTGTGGGGCGTTGACCCCAACGCGCGCACGCCGGCCTATGTGCACGAAGACGGCAACGATTATGTTCCGTCCAGTAAGTTTACGGTTTTTGCGCATCAGTTTTCTTCAATTACGGGCGCAGGCCCTGTAACCGGCCCGATTATCGCGGCTATGTTCGGCTGGGCGCCGGTTATGCTGTGGCTGATGATTGGCGGCATTTTCTTCGGCGCTGTGCAGGATTTTACCGCGCTGTATGCTTCCGTTAAAAACGAGGGCAAATCCATGGGCATGCTGATTGAGCAGTACATCGGCAAAACCGGCAAAAAAATGTTCCTTTTGTTCTCGTGGCTGTTTACTTTGCTTGTAACCGCCGCTTTCGCGGATATCGTTGCCAGCACGTTTAACGGCTTTAAGGCTGACGGCGCTTTGGCTACCCCGAATGCTGCCGCTGCTTCGATTTCCATGCTGTACATTGTTGTAGCCATTGCTTTTGGTTACTTTTTAAAGAAATGCCCGCTGGCTGAAGGCCCGAAACTGGTTGTTGCCATTGTTTTGATGCTGGCAATGCTGTGGGGCGGCATTGAATACCCGCTGTATTTTGATAAAACCACCTGGCTTTATGTAGTTTTTGCTTATATGTTTATGGCAGCGGTTATGCCGATGTGGCTTTTGATGGAGCCGCGCGATTATTTAAGCGTGTTCCTGCTTTTAGGCATGATTGCCAGCGGCGTGTTGGGCGTAATTTTTACCAACCCGTCCATCGAGCTGCCTGCGTTTAACGGCTTTGTTGTAAACGGACAGCCGCTGTTCCCGATTCTGTTTATCACCATCGCGTGCGGCGCGGTATCCGGCTTCCACAGCCTGGTATCCTCTGGCACTTCTTCCAAAACCGTTTCCAACGAAAAAGACATGCTCTTTATCGGTTACGGCTCCATGCTGATTGAATCCATCCTCGCCGTTGTATCCTTAATCGTTGTCGGCGCTGCCGCTACCGGCGGCGTAATGCCGAAGGGCACACCGTTCCAGATTTTTGCGGGCGCTGTCGGCGGCTTTATGGGTATGTTCGGTCTTTCCACCCACGTGGCAACCTGCGTTATTACCATGTGCGTATCCGCGCTGGCGCTGACGACTTTGGACTCCGTTGGCCGTATCGGCCGTATGTGCTTCCAGGAACTGTTCACCTCCGGCAAACCGGAAGAAATGAGCGGCTTCCAGAAGCTGATGACCAACAAATATTTTGCAACCGTTATTACGCTGTTCTTCGGTTACCTGCTCTGCCTCGGCGGATATATGAACGTATGGCCGCTGTTCGGCGCAGCCAACCAGCTTTGCGCAGCACTGGTATTCATCTCGCTGTCGGTATTCCTTAAAGTTACCGGCCGCCAGGGCTGGATGCTTTATGTGCCGATGACCTTTATGTTCCTCGCTACCATGAGCGCGCTGGCAATGTCGATTTACGGCATTATCAACAAGCTGATGACGGGCGCACCGTTCGGCATGCTTACCGACGGCTTGCAACTGGTAGTTGCCATTGCGCTTATTACGCTGGCATTTTTGATTGCCTCCAACAGCGTAAGGACTTTAACCAGCAGCGAAGCAGGTTCGCATAACAAAACGGCAAAAGCGTAATAAATAAGTTTAAAAAATTAAGGCGGCCCTGAAAATACTTCGGGGCCGCACTTTTTTTGCAATATTTTGCGCGGCAGGCTGTATTTTTGCGCGGAAGTGTGTTAAAATTATTTCATAGCCATTTTATCTTGGGAGGTAAGAGAATGAAAAAATTTTTTAATTTATTAATGGTAGCCCTGATGGCTGTTTGCTTTGCAATCCCCGCTATGGGCAAAGCCGAAGCTGCTAAAGTAGTAGTGCTTCCTCTGGTTAACAACTCCGGCAGCGAAACCGCAGGCCAGATTTATATCAGCGGCGCTATTCAGCTGTTTGATTATCCTGAATACGAACTGCTTGAAAACGACGTAACCAACGACGCTATCGCTGCTGCCAACATCGGCAAAGACGGTGCTTCCAAAGACGCTATGGTAAAAATTGCCAAAGCTTCCGGCGCTGACCTTGTAGTTGGCATGGTTCTGGATACCTGCGAAGACAACCCGGTATTTCCGAGCGCAGAACGCATTTTGAAACTGGACATCACCGGCAAAACCTACGCTTACAGCGCAATTAACGGCAAGTTCTATGAACACCGCATTTATGAGGACAAAGAAATCGACGAAACCCTGACCAGCCGTTGGGATTGGGTAAGCGAAGAATTTGGCCGCTGCGTAACCCGTGAAATGAAACGCGTTGACAAAGCTTTTATGGAAAACAAATTTTAATTAAGGCTTAACCAAAGGCCCTTGCCATACCGGCAGGGGTCTTTTTGTTTTGCCAGCTGGAAAAAATTATCGCTATATGGTAAAATAATAAGATAGAGCGGGCTTTATCGAAAAAGTTTACTAATATAGATTGGAGGATGGCACTTTGAATAATGACATCCATATAGTTCTTGACAGCATTGCTTCCGCCGGTGAAACCCCGCTGGCGCATGACGCACGCTGCCATATCCTGCCGCTGATTGTGCGCCACGGCGCGATTGAATGGCGCGATGGCGAAAAACAAACGGCAGATATGTTTAAAATGGTGAAGGACAGCGGCGAACTGCCGAAAACTTCCCAGCCGCCCGTGGGCGACTTTTTGGATTTGTTTTACGAACTTTCCAAGGAAGGCAGGAAGGTTATCGGTATTTTTGTGGACGGCGTTTTAAGCGGCACCTGCCAGACGGCGCAGATGGCGGCGCGTCAGGTAATGCAGGAGTTGCCGGGCGCTGATATCCGCGTGTTCGACAGCAGGACGGCGGCAACGCCTATCAGTGCATTGGCGCTTGACGTTTTGGAACACATCGATGCGGGCGACAGCATGGACGAGCTGGAAGCCTTTATTAACGACGCTATTTACAGGACGGAAACTTTCTTTTCCGTAAGCACTTTGGAATATTTGCAAAAAGGCGGGCGTATCGGCGCGGTGGGCGCGCTGGTGGGCAATCTGCTCGGCATACGCCCGGTAATTACGCTTGATAAGGAAGGCAAGCTGGTGGTGGCATCTAAATGCCGCACGCGCAGCAAGGTGCTGAACACGATGCTTGAACTGGCGGAAGCCAAGGGTGAGCCGGAACGCATCTGCATTGCCAACGAAGAAGCGGAAAACGATGCTAAATATCTGTACGAAGAAATGACGAAGCGTTATCCCGGTGTGCCGGTTTTGATGACGGGCATCGGTACGGTGCTGGCTTCGCATTTGGGGCCGGGCTGTATTGGCCTTTTTATACGCACCAAAGCATAAATTTAAGTTTTACCGGCATGGCCGGATTGATAAAAAACAAAGCGGCATGGAGTTTTGCGCATGCCTGATTGGGGGTAGTGATGGACGCGAAACAGACGGCTGTTATTAACGGCCGCGATATAAAAAATATGCTGCTTGGCGCTTACGGCGCGTTTGCGCAAAGCTATAAGCAGATTGACGATTTAAACGTGTTCCCGGTGCCGGACGGCGATACGGGCACGAATATGATGCGCACAATGGAAGCAGTGCACCGCGCGGTGACGCCGCTGGATACGGAATCGGCGGCGGCGGTTGGCGCGGCGGCTGCCAAAAGCGCTATTATGGGCGCGCGCGGCAACAGCGGCGTAATTCTGTCGCAGCTTTTGCGCGGCATTGGGCGCGGGCTGGCAGGCAAGGAGCGCGTTACCGGCAACGAGCTGGGCAAGGCGTTTCAGTTTGGCATTTTATATGCTTACCGCAGCGTGGCCAAACCTGTTGAAGGCACTATTTTAACGGTGGCGCGCGGTATTGCCAAGGCGGCTTACCATGCGGTGCGCCGCGGCGAAGATTTTGTGGAAATTTTAACCGAAGCTATCGACGGCGGCAAAAGGGAACTGGCACGCACGCCGGAACTTTTGCCTGCGCTGAAGGCTGCGGGCGTGGTTGATGCGGGCGGTCAGGGCTTGATTGTCTTTTTGCAGGGCTGCTTAAACGGCCTTCTGGGCAAGGCAGAACCCGTCGGCGAAGTAAGCGCGGCATCCGCGAAAGCGGCGGAATTGCCTGCGGAAGAAGTTGATTTAACCAACCCGTACTGTACGGAGTTTATTGTTAAAAACGCCGGTGTTGATGAAAAAACGGTGCGCGCGGCGCTTTTGCCTTTGGGCAATTCGCTGATTGTGGCGGCGATGGACGACATTGTTAAGGTGCATGTGCATACCGCCAACCCGGGCACGGTGTTGCAGCACGGTTTAAGCTGGGGCACGCTGCACGATATTAAAATCGACAACATGGCGGAGCAGCACGAACACCGCGTGTTCAGCGCGGCGGCTGTGGCGCAGCAGCCCAAAAAAGAAGGCGTAGGCCTTGTAAGCGTGGCGGCAGGCAGCGGCATTGCCGAAATTATGCTGGCGCAGGGCGTAACGGATATTATCAGCGGCGGGCAGAGCATGAACCCGCCTGTGGAAGATTTTGTAACCGCCATTGAAAACGGCGCGTACAGCAAATACATTATTTTGCCGAACAACAAAAATATTGTGCTGGCGGCGCAGCAGGCGCAAAAACTGCTTGGCGCGGATAAAGTGGCTTATGTGCCGACGGTGAACCTGGCGCAGGGCATTGCCGCTATTTTGGCGTTTGACACGCAGGCCGATATGGAAGCCAACGTGGAAGCGATGACGGAAGCCATGCAGCAGGCGCATTGTGCGGCAGTAAGCACGGCGGTGCGCGACAGCGTTGTAAACGGCATGCCCATCATTAAGGGCGAATATATCGGGCTGTTGGAAAATAAAATCGTCTGCACCGGCGGCAGCTTAAACGCGGCGGCGGTGGATGCAGTGCATCAGGCCGGTACGGATTGGGAACTTTTAACCCTGTACTACGGCAGCGAAATCACCGAAGACGAAGCCAACAGTGCGGCGGCAGAGCTTGAAAAAATCTGCCCCGGGGCGGAAGTGCAGGTGCTTAACGGCGCACAACCGCTGTACCCGCTGATTATTACATTGGAATAACAAAAATTAAGGCATGCACGCCGCATGCCTTTTGTTTTGGAGGGGAATTATGCAGGAGATTCTGCTGGCGATTGTTCTGGGCATCGCCATTGGGCTGCTTAATTTGTTAAGCTATAAAATAAAAGCCGGTTTAAATAAATTTTCTACCGTGTGTTTGTGCACCATGCTGTTCTGCCTCGGAGCAAAAATCGGCTGTGACGATGCGCTGCTGGCA
Source organism: uncultured Phascolarctobacterium sp. (assembly GCA_949299135.1). Taxonomy (GTDB): domain Bacteria; phylum Bacillota; class Negativicutes; order Acidaminococcales; family Acidaminococcaceae; genus Fusicatenibacter_A. The sequence goes on along the minus strand of CASFZG010000005.1, from coordinate 61,694 downwards.
AAGCTTGGCACGCTGGGTTTGCAGGCAGGGGCAGTTGCCTTTGGCGCTGTATGCGGCAGCGTGGCACTGGTGTTTTTGGTAACTAAATTTATCGCCCGCCCGGCGGATGTTGAAGCAGAGGACGGTGACGCCGGATGATTCTGACGATTACTGTGGCGCTGTTTTGCGGCATGGCGGCAGGCTATTTGTTTTTGGACGTAGGCGATAAGGACACGCTGGATTTTATTTTGATGACGGCGCTGGACATTATGGTGTTTATCGCGGGTATTGAAATAGGCAGCAACAGGGATATTTTAAAGCGCGTATGCAATCTGCACAGCGCGGTGCTGGCGCTTAGCATACCGGCGGCGGTGGCTGTGGGCAGCGTTATCGGCGCGGCGCTTATCGGTATGGCGGTTGGGTTAAGCCTTTATGATGCGGTGCTGGTGGGCAGCGGCTTTGGCTGGTACAGCTTTTCGTCCGTAGTTATCAGCGCCATGTACAGTACGGAAATCGGCACGGTATCCTTTTTGGCAAATATGCTGCGTGAGCTTTCGGCGTTCTTTTTAATACCGCTTTTAGTGCGCGTGCATAAACTGCTGGCACTTGCGCCCAGCGGCGCGGCGACGATGGACAGCGGCCTGCCGGTGGTAATAAAATATACTAATTTGCATGTGGGGATGTATTCCTTCATCAATGGTTTGGTGCTTACCTTAATAGTGCCGGTGCTGTTATCGTGGCTGTTAAGTTTAAAATAAAAAACTGCCTTGCGTTAGTAAGGCAGTTTTTTATTTTTTCCTTAAATTTTGTTTTCGGCTTTGCAGTTACTATATTGCTTTTAATTTACTACATTGCCCATTTTGTTTTCACCATTGCATGGAGGATAGTGTTTTTTAGTTTTTATTATCTCATTCATTTTCATTCTTTTGACGGAGCAAAAGAACGAAACAAGAAAACTCCCGCGGCTAGCAAAAATTTACGGATTTGTTGCTTGCGCAAAAATCCGCACGCGTCCCGCCGCAACCAATAAAAATTTCCACGGAACTCGCTTCGCTCAGACACCGGGAAATTTTTATTGCTCTTTATCAATGCCGCTAAATTTTTAATGCCGCGCTCCGCCCAAATTCGCACTATGGCTACGTTTTTATTTTGATAGCAATGTTACCGAACTTTCATCAGCTTGCTATCCTACGATATGCGTTTATCAATCAAAAAGAAGTAATGAAGTCCGACGCTCGTCAACACGCGGCATCGGATTTTAGCAAGATTTTCTAAGAAAAACGGCAAAAATCAGGTGTCTGAGCGCAGCGAGTTCCGCCAATTTTTGCCGTTTTTAGACAAACATGCTTGCGTTAAGAAATCCGCCTAGCCGCGGGAGTTTTCTTGCTTCGTTCTTTTGCTCCGTCAAAAGAATGAAGATGAATGAGATAGTAAAAATTAAAACGCTCTATCCTTTATACAAAGTTGCCATCAATATAAAAAAGAAGCAAAAAATAATCGGCCTTACTAAACGCAAGACCGGTTATTTTTCATCCGCGTAAGCGGAAACAACATAATGTGAAATATCTTTGTCAACGGATAATAAATATTGACAAAGAATAGGCGATTTTATATAATTATTTTGAAAAAATAGCTTGTAAAGCGTATTGCCGTGAGGTAATACCGGAAGGAGGAGCTTATGTTAACCAACAGCGAACTGACCGCCATCCTGCGCGAGAACGGCTTTAAGGTTACGCCTCAGCGCCTTGCTGTGTACGAAACCCTTGCCGCTATGCATGAACATCCCAGCGCCGAGATGCTGTACAAAACGCTGCGCCCCAAATATCCTTCTATGAGTTTTGCTACCGTATATAAAACCGTAGAGATTTTGAACAGGCTGCATGTTATCCAGATTCTTAATACCGGTGAGGACAGCTTCCGTTATGATGCGGATATCAGCGAGCACCATCATGTGCAGTGCACCTGCTGCGGCAAGGTTGAAGATTTGTTTAACGTTGACGACAGCGGCATTATGGCGCAGGCCGAAAAACAAAGCGGCTACAAATTGAGCGGGCACCAGTTTTATTTTTACGGTATCTGCGAAGACTGCCGCAAAAAACACTGAGCGTTTAACGCAGGGGACCCTTTGGGGGTCCCGTTTGTTTTTTACGGCGGCGCTGCCTTATAAAGTTTTATAAAAATTTACTTTTTTATCAACCCTGAACGCTTAACATTTGCTATAATGATATAGTACAGATTTAAAATTGGGAGGAAGTACCATGGAACTTGCCCGTATTATTGAACATACATTATTGAAACCGGAAGCAACCGTGAAAGACATTATGCAGCTTTGCAACGAAGCTATGGAGCACAAGCTGTACGCCGTGTGCGTTAATCCGTGCTATGTACCGCTGGCAAAACATTTGCTGCAGGGCAGCGATGTAAAGGTTGTTACGGTGGTCGGCTTTCCGCTGGGAGCGACGTTCAGCTGCGTTAAGGCGCTGGAAGCCAAAACGGCGATGGAGGAACACGCCGACGAAATTGATATGGTTATGAATGTATCTGCCTTTAAAACGGGCGATTATGCCGCTGTGACGGAGGACATCCGCCGTGTGGTTGAGGCCGCTGCGCCCTGCCCGGTAAAGGTTATTATTGAAGCCGCTTATTTAACGCCGCGTGAAAAACGCACGGCCTGCCGCATTATCTCCGACGGCGGCGCGAAGTTTGTTAAAACTGCCACCGGTTTTGGTAAGGGCGGCGCAACTGTTGAAGATGTTAAGCTGCTGCGCGAGGAAGCCGATAAGTACGGCCTGAAGGTTAAGGCTGCCGGCGGTATCCGCGACGCTGCAACCGCACGCGCGATGGTTGAGGCAGGCGCCGACCGCATTGGTACCAGCGCCGGTGCAGCCATTGCCGTAGGTGAAGCATGACGGGCGAATTTAAAATCTCCGTTCTGGCCAGCGGCAGTAAGGGCAACGCCACCGTTATCAGCGCGGGCGGCAAAAATATTTTGATTGATGCCGGTATCAGCTGCCGCCAGCTTGTGCAGCGCCTGCGCGATGTAGGCTTGCAGCCGGAAGATTTGGACGCCGTGCTTTTAACGCACGAACACCGCGACCACGTTAACGGGCTGCCGGTGTTCAGCCGCAACTATCATTTGCCGGTGTTTGCCAACGAGGCGACGTGGCGTTATATCCCCCAAAGGGGAGAACTTGAGCGCGTTAACTGCCGTTTAATGCCGAAGCTGCTGGAAACGGACGGGCTGAAAATTACAAGCTTTGCCGTGCCACACGACGCCGCCAGCACCGTGGGCTACGTGTTTACCTGCGCCGGTGCGCGCTGCGTGTACCTGACGGACGTTGGCTTTATTACAGAAGAAATTAAGGAAAACGTGGCGGGGGCAGACACTTTGGTGCTGGAAGCCAACCACGACGAAGAAATGCTTAAAAAAGGCACGTACCCTTACGCGCTAAAGCAGCGTATTTTAGGCACACGCGGGCATTTATCCAACAATGCCGCAGGGTGGCTGCTTTCGCAGATGGAGCGTTTGCCGGGCGAAGTTTTCCTTGCGCATTTAAGCCAGGAGAACAACACGCCGCAGCTGGCGCTGAAAACCGTGCGCGGCATTCTGGACGCGAAGGAATTAGGCGAAGATACGCAGATATATGTGACTTCGCAGGACAATATAGTAAAAAATTTTTGAGGGGTGTAAAAATGCAAAAGACGATATTAAAAAAATCACTTAATCTGGTTATGTGCGGTATTTTAAGCACCGCAGTGCTTTTGGGCGGCTGCGGCGTTGGCAATACCGCCGAAAAACAAAAAGAAGCAGCGCCCGCCGCGAAGCAGGAAGTAAGGCTTTCCGACGCGCGCAACACGCCGGTAGTTGTGGCGGCGCAAAAAGTTGGCCCGGCTGTTGTCGGCATTACCAACAAGGCTTATGTGCGTGACTTTTTTAACCGCGTGCAGCTGACGGAGCGCGGCACGGGCAGCGGCGTAATTTACGACAAGAGCGGCCTGATTGCTACCAACAACCACGTTGTTGAAGGCGCGCAGGAAATTATTGTAAGCCTGACGGACGGGCGCAGCGTTAAAGGCAAGGTGCTTGGCGCTGATGCGGCGACCGACCTGGCTGTTGTAAAAATTGATGTGGACGGCGATTTGCCGGTTGCTGATTTTGGCGACTCATCCACTTTGCAGGTTGGCGAGCCTGCCATTGCTATCGGCAACCCGTTGGGACTTGAGTTCCGCGGCAGCGTGACGGTGGGCGTTATCAGTGCGCTGAACCGTTCCATCGAGCTGGGCGACCGCAAATTTACGCTGATTCAGACCGACGCGGCTATTAACCCCGGTAACTCCGGCGGTGCGCTTGTCAATGCGGACGGTGAGGTTGTGGGTATTAACTCCGCCAAAGTTGCTGTCAGCGGCGTTGAAGGCATCGGCTTTGCCATTCCGGTCAACTCTGCCAAACCTATTCTGGACGAGCTTGCCAACCATGGACGCATTGCCCGCCCGTACATCGGCGCCAGCCTGATTGATAAGGACATCAGCGCGCGCTATGGGTTTGACCTTGATTTGCACGGCGGCATTTTTGTAATGAAAATTGTAACAAACGGCCCTGTTTATAACGCAGGTATGCGCCCCGGCGATATTATTCTGACGTTTGACGGCGCGAAGGTGGAAACCGTGCCTGAACTGCGTGCGAAACTGGCCGAAAAGAAAGTCGGCGACGTGGTGACGATTGTGGTGCTGCGCGCAGGCATTGAACGCAGCCTGCAGGTAACTTTGCAGGAAATGCCGCAGGAGAACTGAGATGAAAATCAGCATCGTCTGCGTCGGCAAGATTAAGGAAAAATACCTGACCGAAGGCATTGCCGAATTTACCAAACGCCTGACGCCGTACTGCAAGCTGGAAACCATTGCCATCGGCGAAGAAAAAATGCCGGACAATCCATCGCCCGCCGAAAAAGAGCAGGTGCTGGCGAAGGAAACAGAGCGTTTGCTGAACGCGATACCGCAAAACGTACATGTGGTACTGCTGGATTTGCAGGGCAGGGAGGTAACTTCGCCCCAGCTGGCGGATTTATTTGACGAGTGGGCGCTGGCCGGCAAAAGCCATATCGCCTTTGTCATCGGCGGCGCATTTGGCTATACCGACGCCTTGCGCAAGCGCGCCGACATGCGCTGGAGCTTTTCCAAACTGACCTTTACGCACCAGATGATACGGCTTTTATTAGTTGAACAAATCTATCGTGCATTTAAAATAAGCCGTGGAGAAAAATACCATTGGTGAAATAAAAAAGATTTATTAAATTTTTATGCAAAAGACGATATGGCCAAGCGTTGGCTATATCGTCTTTTATAATTATGCGTAGAAAATCATTAATGATTTTGCATTTAAATTTAGTGCTTTAATTGTTTTGATAAGATTGGCTAATATTGCTTCATTTGCGGCGTGTGGTTAATGGTAACTGTTTAAAGAAGCAAACATGATATAAGCCTTTTTGTTCAAATTATAACCTTGAAAATTCAAAGTATACCTTTGTTGTTTAAGTGTTGATTTATGGGATAATTTTATTATAGAGGTGGGAAGAATTTGTTTGCGCTAAAATACAAGGAAATAGGCTTAAAAATTGCTTATTACAGAAAGAAAAAAGGTTATACTCAGGCACAGCTTTCTGAAATGGTGGGAATAAGCAGTAACTACCTTAGTTTAATTGAGTGTGGCAATAAAGGGCAAAGCTATTCTATGGAAACATTATTTAAAATTGCAGAAGCGTTGAATGTAAATGTTAATGATTTGCTGGAAGGAATGTAATATGACGCGCTTTGTATGATTGTGTTTTGCAGCTCTTGTTTTGATAAATAATATACGGATAGCAAGTATGTTATTTACAAATAAATTTAATTTAAAAATTTTTAGAAAGAGGATGATTTGATGAAAAAACGGGATTTAACGAAAAAAGTTTTATGTACTGTTTTAGCAGCCAGCGTCTTTGGCGTTTGCGGCAATGTGTCAGCAGATGAACCTTATGTTGTTGATTCAAACAAAGAAATAACAGGCGTAGAATTAACTGGTCAAGATGTTATTGTACCGGGTAATTTCCATGAATCAGGTTATGACCTGACCGTTACAGGGAAGTATACAATTGGTAATTTGGAAATTTCCGGTGAATCAGCAGTTAATCTTAATGTTGCTGGTAATATTACTAACGGTATTTATATGCATTCAGGCGATGATCTGTCTTTGATTGCTAAAGATGCTAATATTGAAGGCTATATTAATATTACTGGTGGTGCAGCCGAGCTTACGGGCGGAAAAATTATTACTGGCGATATTTATGAAAAAGAAGAAGGGATATATCTCCAAGAAGATATCCGCGTTAATGAGCAATCTTATCTTTCTTTGGATGGTGTGGAAGTTAACGGTAATATTATGGCGGAAGACAAAGATTCTGAAATTAATATTAAAAACAGTACCGTTAATGAAGGAGTATTCTATGCCGCTGAGCCAATAGATGGTCGTTATCAGTTAGTAATGGATGAAAATGGTAAGCCGATTGTAGAGGGATATACCGAACTTCAGGCAGAAGTTGGCGGCATAGTAACGGTTGAAAATTCCGTACTTAATACTTCCTTATCCGCTTATGGTGAAGGTAGTAAAATGACAGTTACTAATAGCAGTGTAAAAACCAAAGGCGGCGTTTTGGCAGCTGAAGGCGGTAAAATTTATCTTAACGGCAATGCCGATACTGTTTATGAGGTTGCCAAAGACGGTTACTTTATGGCTGCATCTACTAATCAAGCTGATACCACAACAAAAATTGAAATAAACGGCGGGACTTTAAAAATTGAAAACTTAAGATATTTGACTGGTGTTGGACCCGATGAAAATGGCAACACGAATCCTTGCCTTGATGAATCCTATCAAGGTGAAGAACAAACCTTCTACGCTGTTAAAGGCGGCATTGTATTAAAAGGTGAAGGCGTTATCGAAACCAAGGGCGACCAGATTTTTGAACATGGCGTAGATGTAAGCAGTGATGAAGCTGTGCTTAATTCTACTTCCGGTGCTGTAACCAATGACGCTATCAGCTATGAAGGCGGCACGTTAAGCCTGACCGATGAAAAATACAGCTTGAATTATTTGAATTCCGCTAAAGATGCGCTTATTGATTATCAAAGTGATAGTGCAACCAAAATTGTTATGACTGGTACACTTGTTACCGATAGTGGCAATAATGAAATAGATGTTGACGATGCGGCTTCTGTTGGTGATGATATTGAACTTGATCAGGTAACTGTTAATGCTGATAAGAATTTACTTGTTGGTTCTACTTCTGATTCTGCAAGCGGAAATATTGACGGTGTAGAAGTTGAAGATAAAGTAGCCAACGGATTTAGTGCCGGTAAATTAAATTTGGCAGCAGATTCTACCGGTATGGTTATTACCAATGACAAAAACGTAACCCTTGGTGGTACGGCCGGTGGTGAATTGATTACCGTTGACGGCAAAACTGCTGATGTTAAAGTTGTTGTTGGTACGACGAGGAGTGTTGATGGTGAAGCTGCCAAAACTGGTTCCTTCACTGTTGGCAACAGCTTAGCAACGAGTGATACCGTATATAACTTAAGTGGCAGTGTAACTGTTAATGAAGGCAGTGCCCTTAACGTAAACGGTAAAACTACTGTAACTGGCGGTGTAAAACTTAACAGCGGTGCTGTTAATGTTGGCAACGGCACGTTAGTAAGTAACATTACTGCAAGTGGCACTTCTGCTATTACTGGTGCTGCACAGGTTGAAAAATTGAGTGCTTCTGATGATAAAACCGTTATCAATATCGGTAGCGCCGATAAAGCAGGCAATGTAACTGTTGCTAATGCAGATTTACAGGGTGCAACTGTATTCCTTGACCCGGCTTGGGAAAACGGCACTGAAATTACCGACGCCAGCAAAATGGCTGTTGCAGGTACAGACGGCAAGGTAACGCTTGACGGCAACTATGTTGTAGGTCAGAACTCCGTAATGAGCTTTGTCGTTGCTAACAACGAAAAAGCGCAGGAAACCTTTGCTAAAACCGGTTTAACCTGGGGCGAGGATGCTGTTACTGCCGGTTTGTATATCAATGGAACTTTAAATGTAGCTGGTGGTTCTGTTGTAGTTGACGGCAGCTTGGAAAAAGCCCCTGCGGCTCCTGCTAATGGTACTTTTGAGGCAAAAGCAAATTCCGTTGTAATGGTAGATGGGCAGAGCATTAAAGAAAATGCTGCAATTACCGGTATAACTGATGAAACAAAGGTTACTATTGATGCGTCCAGCAAACTCTACATTGATGGTGCTAAAAAGAATGAAACTTATCATGTAATTGACGGTGTTACTGATAAGAGTTGGGCTGATGAAAACATTATCAGCAACAATGCATTGCTTGTATTTACCGGTGAAAATGCTGGCAATCAGTTTAATGTAAGTGGAGAATACGATAAAGTTGCCAATGTTTACGGTGCAGGCGCAGTAGAAATTGCCAATGTTGTAGATGCAACCCTGGCTGCTAAAGATGAAGGCGACGCAGCATTCGACTTCTTTAATGCCGCAGTCAACAGCAATAACAATGCAACTAAAGACGCTCAAATTGCAGCCTTCAACAGCGCAGCAAATATGGGTGAACTTGCAGGCGTTAACCATGGCACTTACAGCATGAGCAATGCTATGACCGACGCTGTTGCACATCATTTAAGTCTTGCAACCCACGGCGAACAGGATAAAGACATTTGGGCACACTACATCCATAACAAAGAAGATATCGACGGTATGGATTTGGGCGGCATTGAAGGCAGTTATGATGCACAGTACAACGGCATTGTAGTCGGCAGCGACCTTTACAAAAACGGCAAAGTTACCGCAGGCGTTGCTTTAAGCTATGCTGATGGCAACATTGACGGCAGCAACATTGCAGCTACTACCAAAAACGACGCTGAATACTACGGCGCAAGCCTGTATGGCCGCATTGACAACGGCAACAGCGCAATCCTTGGCGATATCAGCTACATGCACAGCGATAATGATATTACCCAAAACAACAGCGGTCAGGAAATTACTGCTTCCGCTGACGCAGACGCATTCAGCATCGGTATCCGTGCAGAGCAGGCTTATGAAGCAGGCGCAGGCAAATTTGTACCGTATGCAGGCATCCGCTACATGCACCTTGGCGCAGGCAACTATGACAACAGCCTTGGCATGAACTATGACGCTGATGACCAGAACCTGTGGCTGCTGCCGGTAGGCGTAACCTACAGCGCAGAAGTACAGAGCGGCGACTGGACGGTTAAACCGGTTGCAGAAGTAGGCTATGTATGGACGATGGGCGACCGTGATACCGATATGACCGTAAGCCTTAACGGTGCGGCAGACAGCTTCGGTTTTGAAACTGCTGACAGCGGCAGCTTTATCGGCAGACTCGGCATTGAAGCTGAAAAATCTAACGTAACTTATGGTTTGGGTTATGAATATCAGAAAGGCGATACCGTAAAAGCCAACAAATGGATGGCTAACCTGACCTTCAGCTTCTGATAAAGTGTGCTAACGAAAAGTTACACAGAAAATCCCCTTAATAAAACAAAAAACCGCAGCTTCGGCTGCGGTTTTTTACTTATAAATTGTTGCCTTGTTATTATTAAAGTAAACTGCAAAACAATGGAGATAATTTTAGTATTTTTATGAAGATAGCCAACATTGCGGCCATGTTATGTTGTATAATTTATATAAGTAACAATAACTTGTGTATTTAAACAAATTAGAACGGAGTTGCCGCAGCATGGTAAAACGCAAAGAAAATTTACAATTCGTTAAAAACAGATTGCTTAGTATGTATGCCAGGCTTGCCGAGGGACATACGCTTTATAAACAGGAAGAAGCTGTAAGGTTTAACTGTTCTTTAAGGTCGATACAAAGAGATTTTGATGATTTAAGGGCGTTTATTGCAAACCAAAGTGAACAAAACGGCATTACGCAGCAGCTTTTGTATGACAGAAAAATCAACGGCTATAAATTAGTGCCGCCTGCCCGCAGTTTATTAAGCAACGAAGAAGCTTTCGCCGCCACAAAAATATTGCTGGAAAGCAGAGCCTTAATGAAAGCTGAGATGTTCCCAATGTTAGATAAAATGGTTTCCTGCTGCGTTCCTTATGAAAATCAACGGCACATTAACGAACTGATAGCTAACGAAAAGTTTCATTATACGGAACTGCATCATGGGGAATTGCTTTTAGAAAGATTATGGCAAATTTCACAAGCTATAAGAGCGCATAAAGAAGTGCAAATAACGTATTACAGGCAGAACGGTTCTAAAGTTAACAGGCTTATTAAACCGTTAAGCATTATGTTTTCCGAATTTTACTTTTACCTGATTGGCATTATTGACGACGCTGAAAGCAAGACCAAAATAACTTACAAAGACGGCTGCGAAGAACTGCCTACCATGTACAGAATTGACAGGATAAAAACCTGCAAAGTAACTGATAAACGCTTTAAAGTACCGTATGAAAACAGATTTGAAGAAGGCGTTTTCAGAAAGAGAGTACAGTTTATGTACAGCGGCAAACTGCATAAGCTGAAATTCTGGTTCAGAGGCCCATCTTTGGAAGCCATCCTTGACCGTATCCCCACCGCAGAAGTTTTGGAACACACTGAAAAAGGCTTTTTAATCAGTGCCGAGGCTTATGGCGAAGGAATAGAAATGTGGCTTAAAAGCCAGGGCGATAATGTGGAAATGGCTGATTAGATGGAAAAGGAAAAACCAGTGCCCAAAAGATTTATTAAGATTTTATACGGATTTGAACGTGATTTATAAAATCGGTATAGGCAGTAAAAACAAAAACCGCAGCAAATGCTGCGGTTTTTACTTTATATTCTGTTTGCCAGTTCTTCATCTAACTTGCAGAACATATCATAATATTTACTTTTGGTATCGCGTACAATCTGCAAGGCAATGGCGCTGTTGTAGGCGTGGGCTACGTTGTTGCGTGTTGCCAATGCTTCCAGCCACAGCTGCTCATCGCTAATCATGCCGGTTTTATAGGCGGCTTTTAAAATGCTTTTGGGCGAGCCGGTCGCTGCTTCCGTAACGCCTTCTTCCGCAAGTATTTCCTTCATCGCCTTCCACGATTGCTCAAAGCAGATTTCATAAAGTGCAACCAGCCCCGTAAGCACTACGTTGTCGTAAGGCTCGTCGTAGCGGTAAATATCTTTTAAATTTTTCAGCGCGGCTTTAAAGTTGTCATATTTTTTCATAAAGGGTAATTCCTTCCCGTTCTATTGATTGCAAAAGCTCCGGCTGCACCGGCTTATCCATATCTACTATATCAAATGTCAGCAGCGTGCTTGTTTCTTCCATATCCGCTGCAAAGCGCGCTGTGTTGCCGCCTGTTACGGCGAGGTCAATGTCGCTTGTTTTTTTATAATCGCCGCGGGCGCGCGAGCCGAACAAAATTACTTTGCTGATATTGTTTTGCACGGCGGCGGTGCGGATTTCTTCAATTACCAAAGGGCTGATGCCGGTATTTTTCATGGTGCCCTCCTGCTTTGTGGTTTATATCATTAGTATACCATAATTTTTAATACACCAACATCCCGATAATGCCGCTGATGAGCATTAAGCTGATGGCGCCGACTTTGCGGTAGTAGTGCAGGTAAAACAGCAGCAGCAGCACCGGTATGCCGATGGGGTTGAAGGTGCTGCTTTCGGCAGCGGTGTTTTCAATCGGGAACAGGGTGATGTTTAAAAAGAAGATGACGGCGGTAATCATAAAGGCGATAACCGCGGGGCGGATGCCGCACAATGCCTGCTGCACCAGCGTGGATTTGCTGAATTTTTCCAGCGAGCGTGCGACAAAATAAACGATGATGAACGACGGCAGCGATACGCCGAGCGTGGCGATGAACGAGCCCATAAATGCGGGGAACCATTCCGGCCCGCAGACGCGTGCGCCGACGTAGGTGGCGGTGTTGACGGCAATCGGGCCCGGCGTCATTTGCGAGATGGTGATGATGCGGGCGTATTCGGCCGCCGGTATCCACCCATGTGCAAGGACTTCCTGCTGGATGACGCTGACCATGGCAAGCCCGCCGCCAAAGGAGAACAGGCCGATTTTAAAGAAAACGAAGAACAAATCCCAGTAAATCATTTTTCAGCCCTCCCCAGCAAACGGTATGCGGCAATGGCGTACAGCGCCGCCGCGATAACGGTGGACGCGATGCCGAAGCCCAAAACGTAAATTTCCGCAACGGAAGCGGCGAGGATAACCCAGCCCAGCCTGTTGCTGACGGAGGATGCGAACATTTTTTTAGTGGCGACAACCAGCAGCACGGTAATGGCGGCGTTGACACCGGCGAAAAATTTTAAAATATAGGCGTTGTTATCCAGCCCGCTGGAGGCGAACAGCATGGCAATGGCGAAAATGATGATGAACGACGGCAGAATTACGCCCAGCGTGCAGACCAGCGCGCCTGCGATGCCTGCAAGGCGGTAGCCCAAAAACGTGGCGGAGTTGACGGCGATAACGCCCGGCAGCGACTGGGCGATTGCCAGCACATCGGTGATGTCCTTATCATCAATCCAGCCCTGGCGTTCCACAAATTCGTCGCGGATTAGGGGTATCATGGCGAGCCCGCCGCCGATGGTGAACAGGCCTATTTTAAAAAACACGTTGAACATGTGTAAAAAACTTACTTGTTTTTCCTGCATGGTTACACTTCTTTCATAAAACAGTTAAGATATTTATATTATCGCTTAAAAGTAAGGGGTTGGCAAGTAAAATGGGTGGGATTTTGTGTTTTGGTGTTTTTGGTTTGGTTGCGGCTTTGCAGTTAGGATACTGCTTTTAATATTTTAGTTTATTACTCATGTTCATTCTTTGTAACCAAAGAACGAACCAAGAAAGTTCCGCGGCTAGGCTAACAACTACAAAAATACGAAATTCGCTTCGCTCAGGTTCGATTTTTGCAGTTGTTCTTTAATAAATGTTGCTAAAATCCGATGCCGCGTGTTGCCGAGTGTCGTACTTTATTACTTTTTACCAAAAGATAAGCGCACATCGTAGGATAGCAGGTTGTTGAAAAGTTCGGGAACAGTACAATCAAAATAGAAACGTAGCCAAAGTACGAATTTGGGCGGAGCCGCGACTTTCAAAAAATAGGCGAAACTTTCACTAAACAGGCACTTGCAGCTTTTGCCGGAGGATGTCTGAGCGTAGCGAGTTTCCGTAGGCGCTGCAAGTGGCAAACTTCTTTGATTCTGAGCCGTTAAGTTTTTTGAGGAGCGAAGGCTTTTTGGTTACTTTTTAGCCTATAAAAAGTAACATGAATGAGAACGAAAAATAATAAAAGCATTATCGTAATTGCAAAGGCGAAACGTAAAATAGTAAAAAGTAATATAGTAACTGCAAAGGCGTAACCTAAATAATCACTCTAATTTTTCCGTTTGACAATACCAATAAAATCGCTATAATATAAATAAAGAGGGATAACCCGATAGTCGTGTGTCGGTTCTCTCCTCTAATCTAAGATAGTTTGAAAGAAAGACCGGCTTCGACCATAGCTGGTCTTATTTCATCTATAAGTGACTACTTACGGATGGAAATAATGATAGCAACGAGCGTTGCAAAAGCAATCATTAAAGATATTGCTTCATACACAGTCACGGCTATCACCTCCTGCTTGCGGAGGAACCAACCTATCGGATTATCCCATGCAAAATAGTATAACAGATGAATATCAAAAAATAAACCCCTGAAAAAATTTTTTCAGGGGTTTTGTGTATTTCAATGTTTCTGTATTTCTACATCCACCGACGTTTTCCATTTCAGCACAAGTGCGACGATGAGGCTTAACACAAACGCTGCGGAAAATACATACAACGTTGCTGTGTAGCCGCTGGTGGTTTCGCGCATCCACGAAAGCAGCAGCGGGCCTGCGATGCCTGCCATGCCCCACGCGGTTAAAATTTTGCCGTGGATGGCGCTCAGTTCCTTCGTGCCGAACAGGTCGCTTAAATAAGCCGGCATGCACGAAAAGCCGCCGCCGTAGCAGGATATAATAATGAACACCAAAAGCTGGAACAAAAGCGCGTCCGCCGTCTGCGCCAGCAGGTAAAACGCGGCAATTTCTATCACAAAAAACAAAACATAAACAGCGCGCCTGCCGATGTAATCCGAAACCGTCGACCACGCAATGCGCCCGCCACCGTTAATCAGCCCGATGATGCCAACCATGGAAGCCGCTGCTTCCGGCGTCATGCCGACAACCTCCTGCGCCATGGGCGAGGCAACGGCGAGCAGTCCGATACCGCAGGTGATGTTGGTAAAAAATATCCACCACAGTGCGTAAAACTGCCAGGTTTTAAGCGCCTGTGCCGCTGTATAACTTTTGGGCGCAAGCAGCGTGGTGTAATTGCCGCTTTGCGCGGATTGCTGCTGCGGCTGTGCTTTGGGCGGTTCCAGATACGATGCCGACAGCGCCATGATGACCATGTACGCTACGCCCAAAATGATGAAGTTCTGCGCCAGCCCGTAGTTGGCAACCAGATACTGCATTAAAGGCCCGGCGATTAAGCTTGCAAAGCCGAAGCCCATGATTGCAAGCCCGGTGGCAAAGCCACGGTTGTTGGGGAACCATTTAACCAGCGTCGATACCGGCGTGATGTAGCCGACGCCTAAACCAATGCCGCCGATAAAACCGTAGAACAGATACAGCAGCGCAAGGCTCTGCAAATGTACCGCCAGCGCCGTGCCCAGCATGCCTGTGCCGAAGAACAGCGCGCTGGTAAAGCCGCTTTTGCGCGGGCCGTGTTTTTCAACGTAGCCGCCCAAAAAGCCTGCGGATAAACCCAAAAACAAAATGGCGATGGAAAAAGTCCACGTTGTTTGCTGCAAGGTAAAGCCAAGCTGCTGCATAATGGGGCGAGTCAGCACGCTCCACGCATAAACGCTGCCGATGGAAATGTGGATGCCGACTGCCGCCAGCGCGATAAGCCATCTGTTTTTCATAAAAAATCTCTCCTTTCAATTACGAAGGAGAGAACCGACCGGATAACAAAAGCCGTCCGGGCACTTCTCTCTGCCCAGACGGCCGGCTAATCTTACAGCAGCGCGGTCCACGTGGTTAGTTCCACTTATATCCGTCAGTCCCGCGGCGCCTATGCAATTTGTATAGGTTTATTATATCAGCCGCAGAGGTTTTGTCAAGTAAATCTGCGCGGGCGCAAAGGCGTTTTGTTTTTGCGGCAAATTGTGTTAAGATATAAACAGACTTTAGTAATGAGGCGGTTTGTATGATTTTAAGCGTTGAAAATTTGGGGCACAGCTACGGCGTGCGCACTTTGTTTAAAAATATCAGTTTTAATATAGAAGACGGCGACAAAATCGGCGTTATCGGCGTTAACGGCACGGGTAAAAGCACGCTGCTGCGCGATATTGCGACCGGCGAACCAGGCGAGGGCAAAATTACCAAAAACGGCGCGTGCGTGATTGAATATTTGCCGCAGGAACCGGCTTTTGACCCGGAGGCAACTGTTCTGGAGCAGGTGTTCCGCGGCGAATCGGCACAGCTTGACGTGGTGCGCCGTTATGAGGCGGCTGTGCAGCGTGCGGCTTCAATGCCGGAGGACGCGGCGGCGCAGAAGGCACTTTTAGCCTTGCAGCAGGAAATGGACGAGAAATTTGCGTGGCAGCTTGAAAGCGAAGCCAAAGCGGTGCTTGATAAACTGGGCATTACGGATTTGGAGCAGCCGATGAAGGAGTTAAGCGGCGGCCAGCGTAAGCGCGTGGCACTGGCAGGCGTTTTGGTGCGCCCTAGCGACCTTTTGATTTTGGACGAGCCGACGAACCACATGGATAACGACACGGTGGCGTGGCTGGAGGAAGTTTTGCAAAAGCGCAAGGGCGCGCTGTTGATGGTTACGCACGACCGTTACTTTTTTGACCGCGTGGTAAACCGCACGCTGGAAATTGACGGCGGCGAGGGTTATTTATATACCGGCAATTACAGTTTGTTTTTACAAAAACGCGAGGAACGCCGCATTGCCGCTGCGGGTGCTGCCCAGCGCCTGCGCAACGTGTACCGGCGCGAACTGGCGTGGATAAGCCGCGGGGCGGAAGCACGCCGCACCAAAAGCAAGGAGCGCATTGAGCGTTTTATCGCTTTGAAGGAAGAAGTAAACAACATAAAAAAAGAAGCGCAGCTGGAGATTTCCTCCGTCGGCTCGCGCCTTGGCAAGACGATTATCGAGCTGGAAGGAATCGGGCTGGATTACGGCGGCAAAACTTATATCAATGATTTCAGCTACATCATTTTGCGTAACGACCGCATTGGTATTGTCGGGCCTAACGGCAGCGGCAAAAGCAGTTTGATGGATATTATCGCCGGAAGGCTTACGCCGGCGCGCGGCACGCTGAAGGTTGGGCAGACGGTTAAAATTGGTTATTTTGCGCAGCACAGCGAGTTTAAGGACGCGGACTGCCGCGTTTTGGAATACATTAAAAATGTGAGCGACTACATTGAAACTGCGGACGGCACGCGCATAACGGCAGCGCAGATGCTGGAACGCTTTTTGTTCCCGCCGGAGCTGCAATGGGTGCCCGTCAGCAAATTAAGCGGCGGCGAAAAACGCCGTTTGTACCTGTTAAGCGTTTTGATGAGCGCGCCGAATGTGCTGATTTTGGACGAACCGACCAACGACCTTGACATACCGACGCTTTCGGTGCTTGAGGATTACCTTGATACTTTTAACGGTGCGGTTATTGCCGTATCGCACGACCGTTACTTTTTGGACCGCTTTGCCGGTAAAATTTTCGCCTTTATGGGTGGAGGTGAAGTGCGCCAGTTTATCGGCGATTACACGCAGTACGAGCAGGCACGCGCTGAAGCACAAAAGCTTGCAAGGCAGGAGGAGCGCACACAGGCGGCAGCCAAATCGCAGCCGCGCGAGGAAAAACAGCGTGCGCCAAAAATGACTTATAAGGAAAAACTGGAATACGAACAGATTGAGCAGGTTATCGCGCAGACGGAGGCGGAGCTGAAAATGACGGAACTGGAGATTAACGCCTGCGGCACGGATTTTGTAAAACTAACGGAGCTGACGGCACGCCAGCAGGAACTTACACAGCGCATCAGCGATTTGACCGACCGTTGGGCGTACCTTGAGGAGCTTGCCGAAGCGGAAGCAGCAAAATAGAAAGGATTTTTATGTTAGGCAAAAAGAACGCAGTGCGCCTGAGGCGGCTGCTGGATGTAATGATACCTATTTTAATAACGCAAACCGCCATTATGGCGATGAACTTCTGCGATTCTGCCATGAGCGGGCACGCCGGTGCTGTGCATTTAGCTGGTACTGCTATCGGCGGCAATTTGTGGATGCCGGTAATGGCTTCGCTGAACGGCATTTTGCTGGGCAGCATGCCGATAATTGCGCACCTTCTTGGGCGCGGCGAGCGGCAGAACATCGGCAACGTGGTGCGCCATACCATGCTTTTGGCAACGGCATTTTCCGTTGCGCTGCTGGTTCTGGGCGTATTGTTTTTGGACGATTTGCTGGGCACCTTTGGGCTGGAACCTGATGTGCATTACATTGCCAAAATGTACATCGCCGCTATCGGCGTGGGCGTGCTGCCGTTCTTTTTATCGACGACGCTGCGTGCGCTGGTTGATACCAGCGGCTACACCGGCATAACGATGAAGATTTATCTGCTGGCGCTGCCCGTCAACGCCTTTTTAAACTACTGCCTGATTTTCGGCGAGTTCGGCGCGCCCAGACTTGGCGGCATCGGCGCTGGGCTGGCGACCGGCATAACCTACTGGCTGGAATTTTTTATTTTCATCTACGTTGTGCATAAGCTGCCAGCGTTTGCACCGCTGCGCATTTTTACGGATAAGTTCAAACTGGACTGGGCACAGCTGAAAGAAAACCTTTCGCTCGGCATCCCCATGGGTGCGGCAATTTTTATGGAATCGAGCATTTTCGGCGTTATCGCCGTGTTTATCGCCAAATTCGGCACAATCATCATTGCGGCGCATCAGGCGGCGATGAGTTTTACATCCCTGCTGTATATGGTGCCGTTAAGTTTCAGCATGTCGCTGACCATCGTCGTCGGCGTGGAAGCCGGTGCGCGCCGTTTTGGCGAAGCGCTGCGCTACAGCCTGCTGGGCATTGCCTGCAATTTAACGGTGGCGGTTGCGCTGACAATTTTTGTGCTGCTGGACCGCGAGCTGATTGCCGGGCTGTATACTTCTGAACCGGTGATTATCAGCCAGACCGTTGCCTTTTTGTTCTACGCCATGTTCTTTCAGGTTATGGACGCTACCGCCGCGCCGATACAGGGCATTCTGCGCGGGTATAAGGACGTTAAATCAACCTTCTGGGCAGGGCTTGCAGCTTACTGGCTGATATGCCTGCCGCTCGGCTGCTGGTTCGACTACGGACTGAACATGGGGCCGAACTCCTACTGGCTCAGCCTTGATATAGGGCTTTTGTGCGCCGTTGCATTTTTAGGCGGCAGGTTCATTTATTTGCAGCGTAAGATAAAGGTGAATGGTGGGTTGTGATTTTTTGGTTGTGCCTTTGTATGAAGGATAGTGCTTTTTAACTTTATTGAGATTACGTCTTTGCATCATGTTACTTTTTATGGGCTAAAAAGTAACCAAAAAGCCTTCGCTCCTCAAAAAACTTAACGGCTCAGAATCAAAGAAGTTTGCCACTTGCAGCGCCTGCGGAAACTCGCTTCGCTCAGACATCCTCCGGCAAAAGCTGCAAGTGCCTTGTTAGTGAAAGTTTCGCCTATTTTTTGAAAGTCGCGCTCCGCCCAAATTCGCACTTTGGCTGCGTTTTTATTTTGGCAGCAATGTTACCGTCCTTTTTAGCAGGCTACTATTATGCGATGTGCGCTGACCAATCAAAAAGAAGTTATGAAGTACGACGCTCGGCAACACGCGGCATCGGATTTTAGCAAGATTAGCGAGTTCCGCCAATTTTTGCCGTTTTTAGTCAAACATGCTTGCGTTAAGAAATCCGCCTAGCCGCGGAACTTTCTTGGTTCGTTCTTTGGTTACAAAGAATGAACATGAGTAAAAAACTAAAATTTATAAGCAGTATCGTAACTACAAAGACATATACTAAGTTAAAAGGAAAAATCATGGATATTTATTTCCAAGGCCTGACATTAGGCCTGGCCTATGTCGCGCCGATAGGCATGCAAAACCTGTTCGTCATCAACAGCGCGCTGACGCAAAGCCGTTTGCGCGCACTTATAACGGCGCTTATCGTCATCTTTTTTGACGTAACGCTCGCCATGGCGTGCTTTTTCGGCATCGGGCTTGTCATGCAAAAATACGCCGCCGTGCAAATGGCAGTGCTTTTCATCGGCGGGCTGGTTGTAACCTATATCGGCTATGTCCTGATAAAAAGCAAAGTAACAGAATTAAACGGCAATATGCAAACTCCGGGGCTGATGAGTACAATCTGGCAGGCTTGCGTGGTAACATGGTTCAACGCGCAGGCCGTTATCGACGGTACCATGCTTTTAGGCGCATTTAAAGCTACCATGAGCCATGCGCAGTCGCTGCACTTTTTAGCTGGTGTGCTGTCGGCGTCATGCCTGTGGTTTACGGGCCTTGCGCTTGTGGTATCGCTGGCAGGCGGTTTAATCACGCCGCGCGTTTTAAACGCCGTTAATAAACTCTGCGGCGCAGTGATAATAATTTATGGGCTGAAACTGCTATGGCATTTTGCGGAAATGGTATAAACGGTTAGATAGATGCTCAAGTTTTTTTATAAAATAACTTTGAGGTATTATTTGTTGCTGATGTCCATTAAAATAAATAGATGAAGTTATCAAAAGGAGGATTGTGGTATATGCTTAATCCTATCGTTATTAATGCGTAAGCAAAGCTTCCGCAACTTTTAAAACTGAATACGTGTTGCAGGTAGTTTTGCTGTTCCGTTTAAATATTATTTAGGAGCACACTGATGAGCTATAAAAAAGCAACACATGTTCTGCCGGATGACTTATTGTTAAAGGTTCAGAAGTATATTGACGGAGAATTTTTATATATTCCAAGAATCGCTGATAATAAAAAAGTATGGGGAACAAATACTTCAACACGGCAGGAAATACAAAACAGAAATAAACAAATATATGCTGATTATTTGTCTGGAATCAAAATGTCGACTTTAGCAGAAAAGTATTATCTGTCGTTAAAAAGTATTCAACGAATTATCAGGCAGGCAAAGAACAATAATTAACAAAAGGCTGATATGGATATACCATATCAGCCTTTTCTCATATTTGTTTCATAAAAGACTAATAGGTTGGAGTTAGTAGGCTTTAATGCTACAATCGGCTCATAAAAATAGCGGAGGTTTTTATGAAAAAAATAATATGGGAGATAGAGTATCTTGCTTTGCCGGTTGTTGTAAAATATTGTAAGAAGTGTGGAAAAATATCTGAATTTATTTGTTCCCAAAAGTTTAGAGTTAATGCTCAAAAGAAAAATATAGATGTGTGGCTTATTTATAATTGTGATTATTGCAATACAACTTGGAACGCACGAGTGTATCAGCAGATTAGCCCACAGTCAATAGAGAAACACGATTTAGAAGGCTTTTACCAAAATAGTAAGGCAATGGTTAAGAAATATGCAATGGATTATGAATTTCTTTGCAAAAATGGTGCAGATGGAGTAGAACTGCCGCCATATACTATTATGGGTGAAGATTTTTCTTTAACTGAAATCGTAGAATTGCAAATAAAAAACCGGTATAAGCTACCGGTAAAAATAAGCAAAATAATAAGAGAAAAGTTGTATTTATCGCAAAGCGAGTATTTACGTTTAATTGAAAATGGTAATATAAAAAGCGTTCCGGAACATGATTTAAAGAAATGTAAAATTAAGAAAGAAATAACACTTATTTTTAAATCGTGAGATAATAATGCTAAAATTGCGGCAGAACCGAAAAAACTGTTTTTTGTTCACAGCAAAGTACAGGTTGATTTGTACGACAAAACCAATGTTATCTTCTTCGACAGTGTGTTTGAAAAAACAGTAAAAAATTTGTTTGTTCGCTTTTAGCTGAGTCGCCAATTAGGAAACGAGCTTTAAGCGAAGTTTATAATTGTGACAGCGAAGCTACGCAAATTTTGCGCCTGAATAAGAAGCAAAATTTACGAACCTTTATAAATAAAAGGTTTGATGTTATAATTATATCCATGATTTAGCCGATGAGTTGGCTCCTCCCAAACGGAGGTGATAGCATGACAATTTACGAATCGTTATCGCTGATGATAGCTTTCGGAACTTTAATTGCTATTATCTTGTCTAAAAAGTAATTAACTTTTTCAGGCAATAAAAGAAGCCACACAAGGCTGCGTGGCTTCTTTTCAAATACTATGAAATTAGAGAGAGCCGACGCGCCAACATCGGCTATTTCTTTTTATATTATACATTTTAGAACGAGTTTTGTCAAAGGCGTTATGGATGTGCTGCTTTAAGTCAGTCAGGCGTCAGCCTGTTTTACTTTTTTGGCAATGTGGCGGTAAACCCAAAAGGCCAGTATTGCCAGCGGCACGGTAAAGAAAAACAGCGGGTAAAACAGCGTAATTGCAAAATGCTGGTAAAAAAATCCGGCAATAATCGGGCCAAGCGACATGCTGATATCTATGCCGATGTAAAAGGTACTACTGCTACCTTACGTTAGTAGTTAGGGAACAAGGTATTATTATATATATAAACCTTCGGTTTATTGGGAACAAGGTAAGAACGTAAGGCGGCAAAGAAAAAAAATAGTAAAAAAGAGAAAAAATAGTAAAAAAGAGAAAAAATAGTAAAAAAGAGAAAAAATAGTAAAAAAGAGAAAAAATAGTAAAAAAGAGAAAAGAAAAGAAACTTACACCCACATAAACGGTTAATCACCGCGAAAATTAACCCGGCTTAAAATTTTTTGCACAAATTTTTTCGCGTCCGGTTAATTTTTTAAGGCAAACGGCGTTTATATGGGCATAAGGGTAAAAAAGCCCGGGCGAAAAGCGCCGGGCATAGGGTCAGGTTTATCCGCATAAGCGGATGGGGTTAAGTTTTTATTTTTCGTTCACTATCAGCGCCATAACAACCAAATCGGTTTTGCTGTGGGCGTTGTTGCCGATGCTGTGGCTTTCGCCTTCGGCGCAGTAGGCAACGTCGCCAGGGAACAGTTCGGTTTCAGTTCCGTTGTCGTTATATTCGGCGGTGCCGCTTAAAATATACAGCGTTTCGCTGGTGCCTTCGTGCTTGTGGTAGCCTAAACTGCACCCCGGTTTTAAAATTACGCGGGCGTAGGCTGCAATTTTGCCGCCGTAAACGCTTTCATCAATAATGTGTTCCATAATGGTGGTGCCGGTGCCGCCGGCGCGTTTTTCAAAGTAATCGGTTTTTCTGTCTGTTATAAGCATGGTTTTCGCTCCCTCTGTAATAAAATTAACACAATGGGTTATTCGCAGCGGCGCGGCAAAAATCCTGCGAAAAAAATTTAAAAAATTTTCATTTTACCTCTTTACAAATTTAGCGAACTAAAGTATAATCTAAAACATAACAACGATATTTAATTTTTTGAAGGGGGATTTTGAAATGAAAAAATTATTGGTACTGGCGATGACTTTAATTACCGCGCTGTGTCTGGTAGCAGGCTGCGGCAGCGACGGCCCGAAAAAAATGGTGGTTGGCCTTGACGATAACTTTGCACCGATGGGCTTCCGCAATGAGAAAAACGAAATCGTCGGCTATGACATTGATATGGCGCGCGAGGCCTGCAAACGCGCAGGGCTTGATGTTGAGTTCAAACCTATCGACTGGGCTTCCAAAGAAGCGGAAATGAAGGGCAAACGCATCGACGCTATCTGGAACTGCTTTACCGTTAATCCGGAACGCGCTGAAGTTTATCAGCTTTCCAAACCTTACATGAAAAACGCTCAGCTGATTGTTGTACCGGCAAATTCCACCATCAACGCTATTGCTGATCTGGCAGGCAAGGTTGTAGCTGTGCAGGATGACAGCACCGGTTCTTACATCATCGACGGCAACGACGAAATGCGCAACAGCCTGAAAGAATACAGAAAATATCCTGACTTTGCAGCCGTTTACATGGACATCGACAGCGGCCGCGTGGAAGCAGCAGTTGTTGACGCCGTGCTTGCCCGTTATTATGACAGCAAGAATCCCGGCAAATACAGAATCCTTGAAGAAAACCTTGGCGATGAAGTTGTAGCGGTTGCTTTCCGTAAGGACGACAAAGACTACGCTCCGCTGATTGACAAGGCTCTGGATGAAATGAAAGCCGACGGCACTGCCAAAAAGATTTCCGAACAGTGGTTCAATGCCGATTTGACCAATTATTAAGATTTAGTTAAGCTGCGGGCCGGTGGCGTTGCTGCCGGTCCGTAAAACCGTTAATGCCCGAGGAGTTTGAAATGGATTATATTATCAGTATCCTGCCGCAGATGTGGGAGGGAACCCTTGAAACTATCAGATTGTTTACGATAACGATTGTGCTGTCGATACCGCTGGGCGTTTTGCTAGCGCTGGGGCGCGTATCCGGCCTTAAGCCGCTGCGTGACGCGATTGGTGTTTATGTGTGGCTGCTGCGCGGTACGCCGCTGATGCTGCAATTGTTGTTTGTGTATTACGGCCTGCCGTTTATACCGGGCGTAGGCATCAGGCTGGATGACTTTCCGGCAGCGATTTTAGCATTTGTACTGAACTATGCTGCGTATTTCTGCGAGATTTTCCGCGCAGGCATTCAGGCGGTGCCGAAGGGACAGTACGAGGCTGCCCGCACTTTGGGCATGAATTATGTGCAGACGATGCGCCGCATTGTGCTGCCGCAGGTGTTCCGCATTATTTTGCCGCCGGTAAGTAACGAAACGATTACGCTGGTTAAGGATACTTCCTTAATTTATGTGCTGGCGATGAACGACCTTCTGCGCACGACGCGCAACCTGGTGCAGCGCGATTTCAGCATTACGCCGTTTTTGGTGGCGGGCGTGTTTTACCTGTTGATGACGCTTGTTTTAACTTACGGCTTTAACAAGCTGGAGCGCAAATATTCGCGCTATGAGTGAGGAGCAGTACGATGAACAAAATTAAGGCAGAAAATATTTATAAAAGTTTTCAGGGGCTTGAGGTTTTAAAGGGCATTAACTTAAGTGTCGATGAGGGCGAGGTTGTGGCTGTTATCGGCCCGAGCGGCGGCGGTAAAAGTACGTTTTTGCGCTGCCTGAACAAGCTGGAGATTATTGACAAGGGCAATATTATTATCGACGGTGAAACGCTGGCGGAAACAAAACCGGACGGGCAGGTTGTGTACGCGCCGGGCGACGAAAGCCGCCGTATTGCATGCAAGATGGGCATGGTGTTTCAGCAGTTTAATCTGTTCCCGCACATGACGGTGCTGGAGAATTTGATTGAAGCGCCGGTGCAGGTGCAGAAGCGCAACCGCGATGAGGTTATTGAAGAAGCCAAAGTGCTTTTAAGCAAGGTTGGCCTTTTAGAAAAAGCGCACGAATATCCGCGCCGTTTAAGCGGCGGGCAGCAGCAGCGCGTGGCGATTGCAAGGGCGCTGGCGACAAAGCCTGCCATTATGCTGTTTGACGAACCGACATCGTCGCTCGACCCTGAACTGACGGGCGAGGTTTTGCGCACCATGCGCGAGCTGGCAGAAGAAAAAATGACGATGGTGGTTGTAACGCACGAGATGGGCTTTGCCCGCGAGGTTGCCACCAAAGTGCTGTTTATGGCCGACGGTTACGTGCAGGCTGAAGGCACACCGCAGGAAATTTTTGAAAACCCCCGGAACGAAAGATTAAAAGCATTTTTACACAAGGTGCTGAAATAACAAAAAGGCATTGCGCAGTTTGCGTAATGCCTTTTGCGTTTGCGGCGGTCAGCCGAGCTTTGCCATAAATTTTTCTTTGTTGATGATGAAGCGCTCGTGGCGGCCTTTGCCGATTTGCTTGTCCTCATCGGAGGCGGTAACTTCAAAAACAAGTTTGCGCCCTGCAACTTCAACCAGCGTGGCGGTGGCAGTTACGTTTTTGCCCAGCGCCGTCGCCGCATCATGCGTTACGTTTATCAAAGTTCCGACGCTGCTTGTTGCGTCATCAAAGCAATCCGCAACGGCGTTGCAGGCAGCCTGTTCCATCAGGGCAACCATGCAGGGCGTGGCAAAAACCTGCAAATCGCCGCTGCCCATAGTAATGGCGGTGTTGGTTTCGCGCA
This sequence comes from uncultured Phascolarctobacterium sp., assembly GCA_949299135.1. GTDB lineage: Bacteria > Bacillota > Negativicutes > Acidaminococcales > Acidaminococcaceae > Fusicatenibacter_A. The sequence goes on along the minus strand of CASFZG010000005.1, from coordinate 36,445 downwards.
CAATCGTGGCGGCAGTGCCGGTCAGTCCGGGTTTAAGTTCAGTCATACAAATGCTCCTTTGCTTTAAAATCTTTCTGCTAACATCTTAACCGCTTTTTAACCGTTGCGCAAGTGCCGCGCGCATATTATAATAAATTTACGCTTACGCGGATATTTTGAGGGGGACGCCATGAACGAAGAACTGCAAAATAAATACAATAAACTTATAGATGAACTGAAAAACTGCGGCAGCCTGGCGGTTGCCTTTAGCGGCGGCGTGGACAGCGCGTTTCTGGTTTACGCTGCGCACGAAGCGCTGGGCGATAATTTGCTGGCGGTTACCGCAGTGACGCAAAGCTACCCGCAGCATGAAGCAGCAGACGCTGCCAAAATTTTACAAAACTACGGTGTGCGCCACGCGCAGATTAACGTGGACCAGCTTGCCATACCCGGTTTTTGCGAAAACGGCGCCAAGCGTTGCTACTACTGCAAACATGCGCTTTTTGGCGCGATTATGGCAGAAGCACAAAAGCACGGCATAACTTTGGTTGCCGACGGCGCAAACACCGACGACGAAAACGATTACCGCCCCGGCATGCGCGCAACGGCGGAGCTGGGCGTGTTAAGCCCGCTGCGTCAGGCAGGTTTCAGCAAGCAGGACATCCGCGACGCAAGTAAAGCGCTGGGCATTTTTACCTGGGATAAGCCTTCCTACGCCTGCCTTGCTTCGCGCATTCCTTATGGCGAGGAGATAACGGCGGAAAAACTACAAATGGTGGAAAAGGCAGAGCAGGCGCTTATAGACATGGGCTTTAAGGAAATGCGCGTACGCTGCCACGGCAATATCGCCCGCGTTGAAGTTGCCGAAAATGATTTTGAAAAGGCAGTGGCGCAGCGCAAAGAAATTGCCGCCGCCGTTAAAGCAGCAGGCTTTGTGTACGCTGCGCTGGATTTGGAAGGCTTCCGTAGCGGCAGCCTGAACGCCGCGCTGAAAAAGTAAATTTTGCGGCGGCGCATTAGGCATAGCTCAGCTGGGAGAGCGCTTGAATGGCATTCAAGAGGTCAGCGGTTCGATCCCGCTTGTCTCCACCAAATAAAAATATAATCCGAACCTACTGCAAAGTAAGTTCGGATTTTTTGTATTATTAATAGACAGTCATTATATTTATGAAAGATGACATATATAGAATAAGTAGCAAAATTATTAAAGGTTAAAACAGGAGATGAATTATGAAAAAATTATTAAAAAATTTTTTTAATAAGGAATTTGATGATTTTTATTTTGTGTTAATGGTATTTTATATTTTGGGTGTTTTCTCTCCTTTCTTAATATTGAAAATTAAAGGTATTGGTATATATGATTTTATTAAAAATACAGATGAAAATAATATTGGACAAATAGGAGATTTTTTTGCTGGAACTACAATTCCTGTTTTTACTGTTGTAACCATATTTTTGCTTGTACGTACTTATTATTTGCAAAAAAATGAATTTCTTAAAACAGCAAAAGCATTAGATGAACAAAAAAATATTATGAATGAGGAGAAAAATATTGTAAAAAGACAAAGTGAATTAGATATATTTTATACTGTTTTAAGCAGATGGCAAACTGTTAGAGAAAATACTGTAGTTACTTTACCAAAATGGTTTTATAAATGTATAATTCCATTAAATGTTGTTCCAAAAGAATATTTGAATGATGGTATAAAAAAAGTCAAAATTTATGATTATTTTAGGATAATAAATATGATGTTTAGAAATACTGAATTTGAAATATTATGGAAAAATTTAAATATAATAAAAGAAGGGGATGATGATTTAAAGAAGTTTACATGTAATGTTTTACAATATAGTTCTATTAATTATTTTACAAATTTCTATTTAATTTTATTATATATAGATGAACATATTTCTGATGATGATATGAAAAAATTTGTTTTATATAATTTGAAAATGTCATTGAATTTGGAAGAACGTTATATGTTTTCTTTGTTAATTGAAGTTATAGATTTGAATATATTAGGTGAAGATGACAAAGTTTTTAAAGAATTATTACACAAGTATAGCCATATATTATTTTTTAATTAAAATAATATATGGTTAGAATAGGCATATTATTTTTGCTATAAGAGTTTAATTAGTTATATGATTTTTACATATATAATAAATAATGCTTGGTGACTCAAATAGTACTTACATTAGACGGCATATAAAAATAATAAATTATTTAAGATATCTTATTATAGTAAAAATTTGGAAAGGAACAGAAAAGACTAACATGAATAACTGGAACATACACGAAGCAGTTGAATATTATAAAGGGCAGGATGTGCCGCAGAATCAGTTTGCGCTGGTGGAGCTTTTAAAAGAGGTGCAGGAACACAATGGTGGTGTGCTTACAGATGGCGTTGTACAAGAAATTGCTGCGTTGCTGAACATCAAGCCAAGCTTTTTAAATGCTGTTATTAAACGCTATCCAAGTTTAAAACCGGCTGCTGTGCCGCACCGGCTGGAAATTTGCGGTGGTAAAAATTGTGCCGGTAATGGCTCGGCGGGGCTGTTAAAATTTATTAAACAAACTTACAATGTAGATAACGGAGGCATCAGCGTAAGCGGAGGTTTTAGTTTTGCTGTTTGCAATTGCTTAAAGCACTGTGGCAAAGGGCCGAATATTAAATGGGACGGCGAGGTTTACAACGCTGCTGCTCCGGAGCTTATTAAACGCCTGTGCGGCAAATAAAAACGGCGGCGCCAAAAATAACACTTGCATAACTTGCCCTGCTGTGCTACAATGTATAAGCGTTAATATCGACAATGTTATATATAGTCTTTTGCAAAGTGAGGTGTAATTGTAATGAAAGAAGGAATCCATCCGAAATATAGTGAAGTTAAAGTTACCTGCGCATGCGGTAACACCTTTATGACCGGCTCTGTTAAACCGGAACTGCGCGTGGATGTTTGCTCCAACTGCCATCCGTTTTTCACCGGCCAACAGCGTAACGTAGCAGCCCGCGGCCGTATCGAAAAATTCAACAAACGTTATGGAAAATAATTCACCGACAGCAGAGCGAAAGCTCTGCTGTGTTTGTATATGGAGTTTTTTGAGGGTCACACTATGAATAAGAAACCTAATGTGGGCGGACAGGCTGTTATCGAAGGCGTTATGATGCGCGGCAAAACGCATGTTGCCGTCGCCGTAAGGCAGCCGGACGGCGAAATAAATGTAGACGTGCGCCCGGTTAACAGCATTGCCGACCGTTATCCTATATTAAAAAAGCCGTTCCTGCGCGGCGTGGTATCGCTTGTCGAATCGCTTGTGATGGGCATGAAGGCACTCAGCTATTCGGCGCAGGTATCGGGCGAAGAAGACGAAAAGCTTGATTCCAAGGATATGGCGCTTACCATTGCCGTATCGGCAGGGCTTGCCATATTGCTGTTTATTATTATCCCGACGTGGTCGATGCGTTTTATAACCGATTTTACGCAGGACCACATGGCGCTGAATTTAGCGGAAGGTGTTTTGCGCATGGCGATTTTCCTTGCCTATATTGCCGCAATTTCTTCAATGCGCGATATTCAGCGTGTGTTTCAGTACCACGGTGCAGAACACAAAACCATTTACACTTACGAAGCCGGGCTGCCGCTGAAAGTTGAAAACGTGCGCCCGTTCAGTACGCTGCACCCACGCTGCGGCACTAACTTTTTGATGATAGTCATGCTGATAAGCATGTTTATATTTACTTTTCTGGGCTGGCCCAATCTTGTGGAGCGCATTGCTTCGCGCATTTTGCTGATGCCGGTAATTGCGGGCGTCAGCTACGAACTTATCCGCTATGCCGGTGCGCACACGGATAATCCGCTGGTGCGCGTTGCCATTACGCCGGGGCTTTTACTGCAAAAGCTTACCACACGCCAGCCGGATGACGACCAGATTGAGGTGGCGATTGCTTCGCTTAAAGCGGTTGTGCCGCCGGAGGATCTGGCTGAAGAACCGGAGCCCTGCCCGGAAGAAAAACTAACAGGAGAACCTGCCAATGCTTGACAAACTACAGGCACTTGAAGATAAATACCTTGATTTGGAAGCGAAAATCAGCGACCCGGACGTTATTGCCAACCAGACGGAGTGGCAGAAATACGCGCGCGCACATGCCAAGCTGACCGATGTGGTGACGGCTTACCGCGAATACAAAGTGCTGAACAAGGCACGCGAGGAAGCGGAAGAAATTATTGCCGACGGCAGCGATAAGGAACTGGCGGCAATGGCGCAGGAGGAACTGAAGGAGCTGAAACCGCAGCTTGAGGAATACGAGCAGAAGCTGAAAATTTTGCTGCTGCCTTCCGACCCCAACGACGACAAAAACGCGATTGTGGAAATCCGCGGCGGCGCGGGCGGCGAGGAAGCTGCATTGTTTGCGGGAGTGTTGTTCCGCATGTACCAGCATTATGCCGAAAGCCGCAGGTGGAGCCTTGAAATTATGGATGCCAGCCCGACGGAATTGGGCGGTTTTAAGGAAATTGTGTTTCAGTTAAGTGGCGCGGGTGTTTACGGGCGCATGAAGTTTGAAAGCGGCGTACACCGCGTGCAGCGCGTGCCGGAAACGGAATCGCAGGGGCGCGTGCATACTTCGACCGTTACGGTGGCGGTGCTGCCGGAGGCGGAGGAAGTAGATATCGAAATCAACCCCGCCGATTTAAGGATTGACACTTACCGTGCGGGCGGCGCAGGCGGCCAGTACGTTAATAAAACCGAATCGGCAGTGCGCATTACGCATATCCCCACGGGTATTGTGGCGCAGTGCCAGGACGAAAAATCGCAGCTTAAAAACCGCGAAAAGTGCATGCGCGTTTTGCGCAGCCGTGTTTTGGAAATGGAGCAGGAAAAACAGCGCGCGGCGACGGCGCAGGACCGCAAAAGCCAGGTCGGCACGGGCGACCGCAGCGAGCGCATCCGTACCTACAACTATCCGCAGGGGCGCGTAACCGACCACCGCATAGGGCTGACGCTGCACCGTCTGGACGCTGTTTTAAACGGCGACCTTGACGAAGTTTTGGATGCACTGATTACGGCAAGGCAAAGCGAACAGTTACAACAGGTGAAATAAAATGACAGCAAAACCTATCTGGACTATTGCCAGGGTGCTGGATTGGACGAAGCAGTATTTCGCAGATAAAGGGTTGGAAAATCCCCGCCTGGATGCGGAAATACTGCTTTGTTCCGTTTTAAACTGCCAGCGCATAACTTTATATGTACATTTTGACCAGCCGCTGGAGGAGCACGAGCTGGCGCAGTACCGCGGCTATGTGGCGCGCCGTGCCGCGCAGGAGCCTTTGGCGTACATTTTGGGCAGCCGCGCGTTTATGAAGTACGATTTTAAGGTGACACCGGATGTTCTGGTGCCCCGTCCGGAAACGGAGCTTTTGGTGGAGTGCGCGGCAAAGCTGGCGGGCAATATTGAAAAGCCGGAGCTTTTGGACATCGGCACCGGCAGCGGCGCAATTATCGTGTCGCTTTTGGACATGCTGCCCAATGCCAGCGGCACTGCCGTGGATGTATCGCCCGGAGCGCTGAAAGTGGCGCAGCAGAATGCGGAAAGCATCGGCGTGGCGCAGCGCTTGAAATTTGTGCGCAGCGATTTGTACGCCAATCTGCTGCAGGGCGCAAAGTTTGACGTTATCATTTCAAACCCGCCGTATATACCAAGCGCCGATATCGGCACGCTGGCGGCGGATGTTAAACGCGAGCCGCGGCTTGCTCTTGACGGCGGTGCGGACGGCCTTGACTTTTACCGCCGCATTATCGCCGGTGCGCCGAAGTATTTAAACGACAACGGCTTTATGGCGTTTGAAATCGGTATCCATCAGGGCGCGTCCGTGGCGGATTTGTGCAGACAGGCGGGCTTTGGCGTTGTGGCGGTGCGCCACGATTACGCCGGTATAGAACGCATGGTTTTTGCAGCGAAAGAAGGAATTACTTATGCAGACGCATTATTGGAACTTGCAGACTGATACGGACGGTGCTGCGCTGCGTGAGGCGGCGGCGCTGATAAAAAAGGGCGAGGCGGTGGCCTTCCCGACGGAAACGGTTTACGGGCTTGGTGCTGACGGCCTGAACGGCGCGGCAGTACGCAAAATTTTTGAAGCCAAGGGACGCCCCAGCGATAACCCGCTGATTCTGCATATTGCCGCTAAAAAAGATATATTAAAATTGACCAGCGGCCTGACGAAACAGGCGGAGATTTTAATTGATAAATTCTGGCCCGGGCCGCTGACGGTAATTGTTGCCAAAAGCGGCATTGTGCCGGACGAAGTAAGCGCCGGGCTTGACACGGTGGCGGTGCGTATGCCGTCGCACCCGGTAGCGGCAGAACTGATACGTTTGGCAGGTACGCCGATTGCAGCGCCTTCGGCCAACATATCCGGCAAGCCCAGCCCGACCGATGCGGAAACGGTGCTGGCGGATATGCAGGGACGCATCGCGGGCATTGTTGACGGCGGCGCGTGCGAGGTAGGCGTGGAATCAACCATCGTCGATACTACCGGCGAAGTGCCTGTAATCCTCCGCCCGGGCGGAATTACGCGCGAGCAGCTGGAAGAAGTTTTGGGCAAAGTGGAGCTTGACCCCGCCCTTGCCGGTGTGGAAGCGGCGAAACCCAAAGCGCCGGGCATGAAGTACCGCCATTATGCGCCGAAAGCCAGCATGTATGTGGTGGAAGGCGAAGCACTGAAAAAGCTGCCGCTGCTGGCAAAAGAAGCGGCAAAATTTGCGCCGGTGGCAGTAATCTGCGGCGGCGAAGTGGCTGAAAGCATGCAGCGCACGCAGAACCTGCACATTTTAAACTGGGGCAGCGCTAAAACCGACCTTGCCGTTAAGCTGTACCGTATGCTGCGCCGCTGCGACAAGCTGGGCGTGCAGCTGATTTTTTCCGAAGGAGTGACGGAAGAAGGCATTGGCCTTGCCGTGATGAACCGTATGCGAAAAGCGGCGGGACGTCAGGTTTTAACTTCGGATGAGATTGACGCATTGTTAAAAAACAGTTCGCAACTTAAAAGTTTTGTGTTAAAATAAACTTATACCAATAATAGGACTGAAGGTGACGGTTATGAAAATCGCAATGGGAAGCGACCACGGCGGTATCCATCTGAAAAACCATTTGAAAGATTATCTTGAAGGCAAAGGCTATGAGGTGCTTGATAAAGGCACTTACACCGAAGAATCCTGTGATTACCCGGACTATGCGGCAAAAGTGGGCCATGCCGTTGCAGGCGGCGAGGCTGAACTTGGCATACTCGTCTGCGGTACGGGCCTCGGCATCTCCATCGCGGCCAATAAAATCAAAGGCGTGCGCGCAGCCGTTTGCGGCGATGTGTACAGCGCCAAAATGAGCCGCGAACACAACAATGCCAACATTCTGGCACTGGGCGAGCGCGTAACGGGCGTCGGCCTTGCCGAGATGATTGTTGATGCATGGCTGGCAGCGGAATTTGCCGGCGGACGCCATGCACGCCGCGTCGATAAGATTATGGCGCTGGAGGCGGAATAATGAAGAAGGAAGAACTTGCTGCCGAAGCACAGCGCGCCGTGGAGGAGCTGATTGAAGTCAGCGGCATTAAACCCGGCAGAGTGCTGGTTGTAGGCTGCAGCACCAGCGAAATCGTGGGCGGCAAAATCGGCACCTGCGGTTCGGAAGAAGCGGCTGCTGCGGTTTTTGGCAGTATTTATAAAACGGCAAAAGCGCATGGTTTATACCTTGCGTTTCAATGCTGCGAGCATTTAAACCGCGCTTTGGTAACGGAGCGCGAAGCGATGGAAAAATTCGGCTGGGAGGAAGTTACCGTAAGGCCGATGCCCCATGCGGGCGGCTCTATGGCAACGGCGGCTTATGATAATTTTGCCGAGCCTGTTGTGGTGGAAGCCATCAAGGCCGACGCCGGTATCGACATCGGGCAGACCTTAATCGGCATGCACTTAAAACGTGTTGCCGTACCGGTGCGCCTGGCGCAGAAAACCATCGGCGCTGCCATCGTAACGGCGGCAAGGACACGTCCGCCCCTTATCGGCGGCGAGCGCGCGCATTACCCCGAAAAACGCTGAGCATTACAATTACAATACATGGAGGGACTACAATGAATTTAGAAAAACTTGCAGTATGCGACCCCGAAATTGCTGCGGCAATGGGCGAGGAGCTGGGACGCCAGCGCAACAAAATTGAGCTGATTGCCTCCGAAAACTTCGTCAGCCCCGCGGTTATGGAAGCCATGGGCAGCGTGCTGACCAACAAATATGCGGAAGGCTACCCCGGACACCGTTATTACGGCGGCTGCGAATACGTTGACAAGGTAGAAACCCTTGCCATCGAGCGCGCCAAAAAGCTGTTCGGCGCAGACCACGCCAACGTACAGCCCCATAGCGGCGCTAACGCCAACACCGCTGTTTACTTTGCCTTTTTGCAGCCGGGCGACACCATTATGGGCATGAACCTGTCGCAGGGCGGGCATCTTTCCCACGGTTCACCGGTAAACATCTCCGGCAAATATTATAAAGTAGTCCCTTACGGCGTTACGCACGAAACGGAACGCATTGATTACGACGAGTTTGAACGCATCGCCAAAGAAGCGCAGCCCAAGCTGATTGTAGCCGGTGCAAGCGCTTACCCGCGCGTTATTGATTTTGAACGCATGGCAAATATCGCCCACAGCGTCGGCGCGATTTTTATGGTTGACATGGCACATATTGCAGGGCTTGTTGCGGCAGGCCTGCATCCCAGCCCGGTGCCCTATGCCGATATTGTTACCACTACCACGCACAAAACCCTGCGCGGACCCCGCGGCGGCTTAATCCTCTGCAAGGAGCAGTACGCAAAACAAATCGACAAGGCAATTTTCCCCGGCGTGCAGGGCGGCCCGCTGATGCACGTTATCGCGGCGAAAGCCGTTGCTTTTGGCGAAGCGCTGAAACCGGAATTTAAAGACTACGCCAAACAGATTATTGCCAACTGCAAAGCGCTGGCAGAAGGCTTGATGGCTGAAGGATTCCGCCTTGTATCCGGCGGCACCGATAACCATTTGATTCTGGTTGACGTGCGCGGGCAGAAGATGACCGGCAAAACCGCCGAGCACCTGCTGGACGAAGTTGGCGTAACCTGCAATAAAAACACTATTCCGTTCGACCCCGAAAGCCCGTTTGTTACCAGCGGCATCCGCCTTGGCACTGCTGCCGTAACCACCCGTGGCTTTAAGGAAGACGACATGAAAGAAGTTGCCGCCATTATCGGCCTTGTGCTGAACAATGCGGACGACGAAGCAAAACATGCGGAAGCAGCAAAACGCGTTGCCGCTTTGTGTGCAAAATACCCCATGTATCCTGAGCTGTAACAGATTTCCTGAATATAAAAAGGAGGAGATTTTCATGCAGATAACCGTTGTTGAACACCCTTTAATCAAACACAAACTTTCTAAAATGCGCGATGTGCAGACTACTTCGCGCGACTTCCGCGAATGGCTGGACGAAATTGCCATGCTGATGACCTACGAAGTAACCCGCGACCTTGCAGTTGATGAAATGCCGGTAATGACCCCGATTTGCGAAACCACCGGCTACAAGCTGCACAACAACATCGTCGTTGTGCCTATCCTGCGTGCAGGCCTTGGCCTCTTAAGCGGCGTTCTGCGCATGATTCCTAACGCGCATGTAGGGCATATCGGTTTGTACCGCGATGAGGAAACTTTGGAACCGCATGAATATTACTGCAAAATTCCGCCCGATAAAGACCCGATTACCATTGTTGTCGACCCGATGCTGGCAACCGGCGGCAGCGCCGAAGCAGCCATTACCATGCTGAAAGCGCGCGGGCTGAAAAATATCCGCTTTATGTGCCTTGTAGCAGCGCCGGAAGGCGTTGAGGTGCTGAACAAAGTACATCCCGACGTTAAAATTTACACGGCGGCGCTGGATGAAAAGCTGAACGACCACGGCTATATCGTACCGGGCCTCGGCGACGCCGGCGACCGTATTTTCGGCACGAAATGACAACGCAGCAAAGGCCCGACTGGGACCATTATTTTATGGAAATTGCCCGCGTGGTAAGCAAGCGCAGCACCTGCCTGCGCCGCAGTGTCGGTGCGGTAATTGTTAAAAACAGGCAGATTGTAGCGACCGGCTACAACGGTACGCCCTCCGGCCTGGAACACTGCGCCGTTACCGGCTGCCTGCGCGAGCAGCTTAATGTGCCCTCCGGCAGAATGCACGAGCTGTGCCGCGGCATCCACGCCGAGCAGAATGCGGTAATACAGGCTGCCTACCACGGCGTTTCCGTTAACGGCGGTACGGTTTACTGCACGCACCAGCCTTGCGTGGTGTGCACCAAAATACTCATCAACGCTGGTATTAAACGCATCGTTTACGCCAATCCCTACCCAGATAAGCTGGCGCAGGATATGCTGCAGGCTTCCGGCATGGAACTTGTAATTTTGGATGACGAAAAAGATAAATAAAAAAACTGCGATACGGAATTTACTGTATCGCAGTTCTTTTTTTGCTATTGCCAAAATGTTGCAAGACTGTTAAAATATTATCTGCACGAAGATTGGTGATTCGGTTTTTCACTCCGCACGAGTGGGGGTGATGCTATGACGGTTTACGAATCGTTATCGCTTATGATAGCCTTTGCTACCTTAGTAGTACTCATTCTTTCATTCCGTAAATAACGGCATGAAAAAAACCGTATAACACGGTTACACGGTTTCCTTCAAACTATAAATTTGATAAGGGAAAACCGATGCGGCTAAACATCAATCTTCGTGTTTTTATTATACCTGCTTTGGCAAAAATTTTCAAGCCGGTTTAAGTTAAAGCCGCAAGCTTTGGCTTGACGCGAATAGCAATGTGTTACTTTGTAACATTTCTGCAAAAAAATTTCAAAAAAGTTTTTCAAACCGCGTTTTTTTTGATATACTATTTACAATAATGTGATTGTATTAAGACCGCATAAAAACTGAATTTGAATACCGGCTTTTTTAGCCTCGAGGTGAAAGATTGCAAGTGTATATTTTAGCGTTTATCATAGCTCTTTTAGCAAGCTGGGTGTTGACACCCTATGTCAAAAAACTGGCATTTCGCATCGGCGCTCTTGACAAACCGGACGGACGCAAGGTCCATCACGGCATTATGCCGCGTTTGGGGGGCCTTGCTATTTATTTGGCCTTTGTAATTGCCGTGTTTGCCACCATGCACATTACGCGCGACATTATGGCGCTGCTTCTGGGCGGCACGCTCATCGTCATCGTCGGCATTTTGGACGACAAATACCAGCTGCCCGCCAAGGTAAAACTGCTGGGGCAGATTGCGGCGGCGTTTGTGCTGGTGCTGTTTGATATTAAAATTGAATGGCTGAACAACCCGTGGGGCGGCTATTTTTACCTTGAATACCTCTCAATACCGCTGACGGTGTTCTGGATTGTAAGCTTTACCAATGTCGTAAACTTAATGGACGGGCTTGACGGATTGGCAGCCGGTGTTTCCGGCATTGCCTCCGTAACGGTAATCCTTGTTGCCTTGCAGCAGGGTTTTTACCCAGTTGCCGTTATTACGGCGGCGCTGGCTGGCGGTATTATCGGCTTTATCCGCTATAACTTTAACCCGGCCAGCATTTTTATGGGCGATACCGGCAGTATGTTCATCGGCTATATGCTGGCTGCCATTTCCATCTTCGGCGCGGTAAAAAGCGCGGCCACCATTGCGCTGATTGTGCCTGCCGTTGCGCTCGGCCTGCCGATTATGGACACAGCCTTTGCCATTGTGCGCCGCTATACCAACGGACGCCCCATTTTTCAGCCGGATAAAGGGCATCTGCATCACCGCCTGCTGGCGATGGGCCTCAGCCAGAAACAGGCCGTGCTTTTAATGTACGTTATCAGCGCGGTGCTTGGCATTGCGGCCATCCTTTTAACCGAAGTTGACGGCTACCTTGCCGCCGGCATTATTGCATGTATTATTTCCGGCGTCGCAGTAGGCGCTAAAAAGATAGGCATTTTAAACGACAGATAGGAGTGGGATTGATGGCGAAACTGAAGGTAATGACGGTTTTCGGCACGCGCCCGGAAGCCATAAAAATGTGCCCGCTGGTTCTGGAAATGCGCAAGCACCCCGACGAAATTGAGCCGCTGGTTGCTGTAACCGCACAGCACCGCGAAATGCTGGACCAGGTACTGCACCTTTTTGGCATTACTCCCGACTATGATTTGAATATTATGAGCGCCGGGCAGACGCTGTATGACGTTACGGAAAAAGCACTGCGCGGCTTGCAGAAGGTTCTGGAAGAAGCAAAGCCCGACCTGGTACTGGTACACGGCGACACCACCACCACCTTTGCCGGCGCTCTGGCAGCGTTTTACGCGCAAATCCCCGTCGGCCATGTGGAAGCAGGCTTGCGCACGGGCAACAAATATTCCCCCTTCCCGGAGGAGATGAACCGCAAATTAACCGGCGCTTTGGCGGATTACCACTTTGCGCCAACCGCGACCAGCAAAGCCAACCTGCTGCGCGAGAACGTGCCAGAAGCAAAAATTACCGTTACCGGCAACACCGTTATCGACGCTTTAAAAACCACGGTTAAGCCGGATTACCGCTTTGACGACGACAACCTGCACGAAGTGCTGGACAGCGGCAAACGCCTGATTTTAATGACGACGCACCGCCGCGAAAACCTCGGCGAACCAATGCGCCACGTTTACAAAGCGCTGTGTGAAGTGCTGCGTACCCACGACGATGTGGAAGCCATCTTCCCGGTACATAAAAACCCAAAAGTACGCCAGATTGTCAACGAAGAACTTGGCCATCTGCCGCAGGTACATCTGATAGAGCCTTTGGACTACCAGCCGTTTGCCAACTTAATGGCGCGCGTCGATGTAGTCCTTACCGACAGCGGCGGCATACAGGAAGAAGCCCCGGCGCTGGGCAAACCCGTGCTGGTGCTGCGCGATACCACCGAGCGCCCCGAAGCCGTAACCGCAGGCACGGTAAAACTCATCGGCACCGCTTACGAAGACGTTTTGCGCGAAACCAACCTGCTTTTGGATAACCCCGAACACTACCGCGCCATGGCGGAAGCCGTTAACCCGTACGGCGACGGCGAGGCCTGCGCAAGGATTGTGAACAGGATTTTGCGGGAATTTGGTTTTGAAGTGAAAGATTTACCCGAATTTACTGCAATTTGATGTAGACAGAATTTGTGAAATATTTTAAAATAATATTATAGAAGGTATGAAGATTTATGATTTTTTTATGACGTGAAATGTGGTGAGCGCCATGTTGGACGAAAATCTGGAAAAAGTTAAGCTTGCCGACAGAAAAAGGCAGGAAATTGCCCGGCGCATCAAGGCACGCCTTGAAAGGCAGCGCCGCCAGGAGCTTGAACGCATCCGCATGATGAATGCGTTTGCGATTGTTTCCTCGCTTGGCATGATGACGGTTATCGACTTTTTGCTGGCCTACTGGGGCGGCGATTATCTCGATGCTTATTTCCGGACAGAAGACCATTTCTGGCGTAAAATCTGCCTTGGCCTTGCGGGGCTCACGTTTTTCCTGGCAATTTTTAAGTTAATTTATTTCAAACCTGAGGATACCAAGCCTCAGGAAGAAGAAAATGAAGAAAACGCTGAAAATGCCGTAATCGATAATTCAACAAAGGACAGCAAATAAAATATATTATGGGAAACTTTGATTTAACGCCGCTGGTTAAAAGCGGCGGGTATAAAGTTATTTACCGTCTGTTTGTCTGGTCCGTGCCTTTGGTACTGCTTTTATTTACGTTTGGAAACCATGATTTTGCCGTTTCTTTTTTCAGAGGCGTGGTAATCGGCTTGCTTGACACAGTCGTTATGTTCCACGGAATGAAGCAGGCACTGCCTTACGTCGATACTCCCCGAAAGGGAGTTAAAGTAATGCGCAGGTACAGATATTACCGTTTGGGCATTGCAGGCAGCATTTTTGTGTTGATGTTAAGGATGAAATACCCGGTTTTCGGTGCAAGCCTGGGATTTCTTCTGATACATATATTTTTAATCATCAATTTATTATTTTTCGCGTACCGTCTTAACAACAAGAAGGAAGCGTGAGGAAAGGAGTGAAAAGGATGGGAAATGAAGCAGCTGCTATGGCACAGGGAGCTGAACAGTCGGGTGAAATTATACATTACGCTGCAACAGAAATAGCACCTGGTATTGTAATCAATATGCAGACTATGTATATGACCTGGATTGCGATGGCTATCGTCTTTGTACTGTTTTTTATAGTTTCGCGCAATCCGAAGATGGTTCCGAGCGGCCTGCAAAATGTGATGGAAATGGTTATCGATTTCCTTGATGGCATGATGAACCAGAATCTTGGCGAAAAAGGCCGTAAATATATGGCTTCTTTCATTATTACCTTGTTCATGTTCATCTTAATAAGCAACGAAATCGGCATGCTTCCTCAGATTGGTGTTCATTGGACGTCACCGACCAACGACATCAATACATGTTTTGCACTTTCGCTGTTAATCGCCCTTAGTGCTTACATTGTAGGCGTTGCAAGACAGGGTCTCAAACATTTTAAACATTTTGTGCAACCTGCCCCCGGCTTTATCGTGTTGCACTTGCTGGACGCGGTTACCAAACCGTTGACTATGGCACTTCGTCTTTTCGGTAACATTCTGGCAGGCGAAATTTTGCTGATAGTTCTTTACCAGCTGTCTCCGTGGATTATTCCGGAGTTCTGGGTAATGTTCAGCTTGTTCATTGGCTTTGTCCAGGCCTTTATCTTTACGATTCTGGCATTGGGCAGCTATGCTCTGGCGTTCTCCGAACATTAATTTAGTGTTTGGTGAGAGATTAAAAAATATTTAATTTTGAAAGGATGAATTAAATGTCTGAAACTGCAATTATTACGGCTGCATCTTTGATTGGTGCAGGTCTTGTTTGCCTTGGTGCTGCTACCGGTGCTGGTGTTGGTAACGGTAATATGTGCGGAAAATCTATCGAATCTATGGCTCGTCAGCCGGAAGAATCTGGTAAAATCTTTACCAACATGCTGGTTTGCGTAGGCCTTATCGAATCCATGCCTATCCTTTGCTACGTTATAGCAATCGTTCTTGTATTTGCTAACCCTTTCATTTAATAGCTTGATTTGTGATGTTAAAACAACAGTAAAAGGGAGGGTCATAATTGATTGACTTCAACGCAACGTTAATTGCGCAGGTACTGAACTTTTTGTTCTTGGTGTTCATTCTCGCAAAATTTGCGTACAAACCCGTCATTAACATGATGGAAGACCGCAAGAACAAAATCGCAAGCGACCTGGAAAACGCTGAAATGGCGAAAGCCGAAGCTGAAAAATTAAAAGCTGAATATGCTGCTCAGCTGGCTGCTGTACGTCAGGAAGCTCAGAGCATCATTGAAAATGCACGTAAAACTGCTCAGTCCGTTCACGACAAGATTATTGCCGAAACCAAAGAAGAACAGGAACAAATTGTTGCTTCCGCGAAAGACGCAATTTTGCTTGAAAAACAGCAGGCTTTGGGCGAAGTTCGTGCTCAGGTTATCAAACTTAGTTTGGTTGCTGCCGGTAAAATCCTGGAACAGAAATTAAATTCTGCAGAAGATGAAAAATTGGCAGGTTCCGTTGTTGATAAAATAATGAAATAAATATTGATTTGTGTTCCGAATACGCCGGATGCATCCTTTATGGGCATGAACCGGCAGATTGAGGTGATTGGTACAATATGAAGAATGAAGAAAATATTGCTTTGATAGAGCAAGAATTGTCCGATTTCAAGATTGACCGCAGTTCTATCAAAGATTTGCTGGAAGTAAAAGTTACTACTGCTAAAAAACTTACTTCCGACGAGTATCAATCCATTTCTGCAATTCTTACCGAGAGACTTGGCAGCGACATTTACATGAACAAAATCGTGGATCCTGCTATCCTCGGTGGTATTATAGTACAAGTTGGCGATAAGGTATTCGACGCTTCCGCTCTCCGCAAACTGAAGAAAATGGAAGTTGTTATGGATGGCATTGACATCCACGAATACTCCTTACAGGACACCGCTAAAATCTCTGATGCCATGGGCGCTAAGCTCGAGAATTACAGTGTGGATGTAAACTTGGAAGAAGTCGGCATTGTAGAAAAAATCGGTGACGGCATTGCTACCGTTATCGGTATGAAAAACGCTATGGCAGGCGAAATGGTTGAGCTCCCGAACAATGTAACCGGTATGGTACTCAACCTTGACCGTGAAGATGTCGGTATCGTACTTCTCGGCGGCGAAACCCGTGTTAAAGAGGGCGACATCGTACGCAGAACCGGCCGCATCATGGAAGTTGGCGTGGGCGAAGGCCTTCTCGGCCGCGTTGTAAGCGCACTGGGCGAGCCTATCGACGGCAAAGGCGCTATTAACTACGCCGAAAAACGCCCGATTGAATCCCCGGCTCACGGCATTGCAGACCGTGAATCCGTAGATACCCCGCTGCAGACCGGTATTAAATGTATCGACGCTCTCGTTCCTATTGGACGTGGCCAGCGCGAACTTATTATCGGCGACCGCGGCACCGGCAAAACTGCCGTTGCAATTGATACCATTCTTAACCAGAAAGGCCAGAACGTAATCTGCATTTACGTTGCTATCGGCCAGAAGGCTTCCAACATTGCCCGTATCGTTCGTACCCTCGAACAGCACGGCGCAATGGAATATTCCATCGTTGTTGCAGCTACCGCGGCTGATTCCGCTCCGCTGCAGTACATCGCTCCGTATGCCGGTGTAACCATGGCAGAATACTTCATGGATCAGGGCAAAGACGTTCTGTGCGTATACGACGACCTTTCCAAACACGCCGTTGCATACCGCGCAATGTCCCTGCTGCTCCGCCGTCCTCCTGGACGTGAAGCATACCCCGGCGACGTATTCTACTTACATTCCCGTCTGTTGGAACGCGCTGCTAAACTGAATAAAGAGCTTGGTAACGGCTCCATTACTGCGCTGCCTGTTATCGAAACTCTGGCAGGCGACGTAGGCGGCTTTATTCCGACCAACGTAATTTCCATTACCGACGGCCAGATCTTCCTGGAATCCGAATTGTTCTACGCTGGTATCCGTCCGGCTATTAACTCCGGTTTGTCTGTATCCCGTGTAGGCGGCGCTGCACAGATTAAAGCAATGAAATCCGTTGCAGGCACCCTGCGCCTTGACCTTGCACAATACCGTGAACTTGCTGCGTTTGCCCAGTTCGCATCTGACCTTGATAAAGCTACCAAGGCTCAGCTCGACCGCGGCCAGCGCCTGATGGAAATCATGAAGCAGGGCCAGTATCAGCCGCTGCCGGTAGAAAAAGAAGTTATGTCTATCTATGTAGGCACCAAAGGTTATCTTGATAATGTTGACGTTAAAAAGATTACCAGATTCGAGAAAGAATTCCTTGAATTCATGGACGCAGCTCATCCGGCTGTTGGCGAATCCATCCGTGCCGAAAAGAAAATTACCGACGAAGCAGAAGCTGAACTGAAGAAAGCCATAGAACAGTTTAAGGAAACTTTTCTTGCCAGTGAAGGCAGGTGATTGACTGATGGCTACTGCACGTGAGATTCATCGCCACATGAAAAGTGTCAAGAACATTGGTCAAATCACAAAGGCGATGAAAATGGTTGCTGCGGCACGTCTGCGCAAAGCGCAGGAAAGAGCTGCCGCCAGCCGTCCGTATGCTATAAAAATTAAAGAGGTTTTAAGTAATATCGTCGGCGATAAAGGAACTTTGTCCGGCCTGAACCCGAGAAAACATCCTTTGCTCCAGAAACGTCCGGTTAAAAAGGTTGGTTTTCTGGTAATGTGCTCCGATAAAGGCCTTGCAGGCGCTTACGGCAGCAATGTTTTAAAACATGCTATGAGTGAAATCATGAAGGTTGACGGCGAAGTGGTAGTTATTACCTGCGGCCGCCGCGCAAGAGATTTCTTCAGACACCGTGGATTTAACGTGCTGAAATCCCACTATGGTTTCTCCGATAAGCCCACCTACAATAATGCTGTTGAAGTTGCATATGATGCGGCACAGCGTTTTGCCGATGAGCAGTTTGACGAACTGCGCATTGTATATACTTTGTTTAAATCGGCTTTGGCACAAATGCCTACCGCAGAAGTTATTCTTCCGCTGGAAGCTCCGAAAGAAGAAGCTTCCAAAGCAGGCGAAGCTCAGGTTAAAGCAAATACCCAGTATCTGTTCATGCCTGAAGCCGAAGAAATCCTTGCCGATTTGGCACCTCGTTATCTGGAAACTGTTGTTTATGCCGCACTCGTACAATCCGCAGCCAGTGAGCTCGGTGCCCGTATGACTGCAATGAGCTCCGCAACCGATAACGCAGCTAAGCTGGTTAAGAGCCTTGAGCTTAACTACAACAAAGCCCGTCAGGCACAAATTACCCGCGAGCTGACCGAAATCTGCGGCGGCGCAGAGGCATTAAAACAGAACTGAGAATAATTTATAAGTAATTTAGGAGGCTAAAACCTTGAATACTGGTAGAATAGTACAAGTTGTTGGCCCTGTTGTTGACATTGAGTTCAGCCCGAAAACAATGCCGGCGATCCTGAACGCTATTAAAATTGATGGCACTACCGATGACGGTAAAGTAAATATTCACCTTACCTGTGAAGTTATGCAGCATATCGGTTACAACATCGTTCGCTGCGTAGCAATGAGCTCTACCGACGGTCTGGTTCGCGGCATGAAAGCCGTTGATACCGGCGCTCCTATCAGCGTTCCGGTTGGCCCCGGCGTTTTGGGCCGTATCTTCAACGTCCTTGGTGAAACCGTTGACCACGACGACACCAAAGTAGAAGCAGCTGACTACTGGCCGATCCATCGTCCTGCTCCGACTTTTGACCAACAGGCTACAAGCACTAAAATTTTAGAAACAGGCATCAAAGTTGTCGACCTGATCGCTCCGTACGCTATGGGCGGTAAAATCGGTCTGTTCGGCGGTGCAGGCGTAGGTAAAACCGTTATTATTATGGAACTTATCCATAATATCGCAACTGCACACGGCGGCTATTCCGTATTTGCCGGCGTAGGCGAACGTACCCGTGAAGGTAATGACCTCTGGTGCGAAATGAAGGAATCCGGCGTTATCGACAAAACGGCTCTGGTATACGGCCAGATGAACGAGCCTCCGGGAGCGCGTATGCGCGTAGGCCTTACCGGCCTTACCATGGCTGAATACTTCCGTGATGTCGGCGGCCAGGACGTACTTCTGTTCATCGATAACATTTTCCGTTTCATTCAGGCAGGTTCCGAAGTTTCCGCATTGCTCGGCCGTATGCCTTCCGCAGTAGGTTATCAGCCTACCCTGGCAAACGATATCGGTGCTTTGCAGGAACGTATTACCTCCACCAAAACCGGTTCCATCACCTCCGTACAGGCTGTATACGTACCTGCGGACGACTTGACTGACCCTGCACCGGCAGGCACCTTTGCCCATCTGGATGCAACCACGGTATTGTCCCGTTCCATTGCAGAGCTTGGTATTTATCCGGCAGTAGACCCGCTGGATTCCACCAGCCGTATTCTTGACCCGCTTGTAATCGGTGAAGAACATTACAACGTAGCCCGCGGCGTACAGGCAATTCTGCAACGCTATAAAGAATTGCAGGATATTATCGCCATCCTCGGTATGGAAGAACTGAGCGAAGAAGATAAACTGACTGTTGCCCGTGCACGTAAAATCCAGAGATTCCTTTCCCAGGCCTTCTTCGTAGCAGAACAGTTTACCGGTACTCCGGGACAATATGTTCCTTTGCAGGAAACCATCAGAGGCTTTAAAGAAATCCTCGAAGGTAAACATGACGATCTGCCCGAAGGCGCGTTCTACATGGTAGGTACTATCGACGACGCTATTAAGAAAGCTGAAAGCATGAAGGTGGATTGATTGCATGGCTAATTTAATGCAATTGGAAATTGTAACCCCTGATAAATACTTCATTAAAAGAGATGACGTTGTATATGCAGGCTTTGAAGCTTTAGACGGCGGTTTTGGCGTTTTCGCCAACCATATGCCTGCCATTGCAGCGCTTAAAGATGCCCCGTTTAAATACAGGGATTCCAATAATGAAGAACATTTCATTTATTTATCCGGCGGGTTTGCTGAAATAGTAAAAAATAAAATTACTATTCTCAGTATTTTAGCCGAAGCAGCCGAAGATATCGACCTTGAACGTGCGCACGCAGCTTTGGAAAGAGCTGAAAGCCGCATTGCTAATTTTACTGTTGACCTCAACATTAAAAGGGCGGAAGCTGCTAAGGCAAGAGCTCTCGGCAGAATCAGAACCGTGGAACTTTCCATGGCTGCCAAAATGAGATAAGCTTAATTTTAAAACGCACCTCTTAACCGGGGTGCGTTTTTATTTTGTTTTAACGTAAATGGATTTAGCGCCACTGCATTGAAATTTGTGAAAGCTGCAAATTTCTGCCCGTACACAAAATGTTTGCTTGTTTTATGCCGCCGGATACGATAAAATATATTTACGGTTTTTAGGCTGATTTTTACATGGAGGGTAAAATGAATAATACAAATCAAGATAAAACACCAAAAAAATCAATGTATTATTATTATATGCTGGCGCTGGCGATTTTGCTTTTGCTGAACACGGTTATTATACCGATGTTCTTCAGCCCGAAGGTACAGGAAATTTCCTACGGCAGCTTTTTGCAGATGGTTGACGACGGCAAGGTTGCCAAGGTGGAAATTACCAACAACAAAATTGCGGTGCTGGCTAAAGACAGCGACGATAAATCCATTTACGTTACCGGCAGGGTGGAAGACCCCCAGCTTGTCAACCGCTTAATGGAAAGCAAGGTTGAGTTTTCGCAGGTAATACCTAAAGAAAACACGCCGCTGGAAAACATTTTGTATAACTGGATTATCCCGATATTCATCTTTTTTGCCCTAGGGCAGCTGTTTATGCGCTTTATGGCAGGGCGCATGGGCGGAGGCGGCCCGCTGAATTTTGGCAAGAGCAACGCCAAGGTTTATGTGGAAGCCGCAACAGGCAAAACCTTTGCCGATGTGGCAGGGCAGGACGAAGCCAAGGAAGCACTGATGGAGCTGGTGGACTTTTTGCACCACCCGGACAAATACAAATCCATCGGCGCAAATATGCCGAAGGGCGCGCTTTTAGTCGGCCCACCGGGCACAGGCAAAACGCTGCTTGCCAAAGCTGTTGCCGGTGAGGCAAAAGTACCGTTTTTCAGCATCAGCGGCAGCGAATTTATTGAAATGTTTGTCGGCATGGGCGCTGCCCGTGTGCGCGATTTGTTTAAACAGGCGCAGGAAAAAGCGCCGTGCATTATTTTTATCGACGAGATTGACGCCATCGGCAAAAAGCGCGACAGCGGACGTTTTGGCGGCAACGATGAACGCGAGCAGACCTTAAACCAGCTTTTAAGCGAGATGGACGGCTTTGACGGCAGCAAGGGCATTGTAATCTTAGCTGCAACCAACAGGCCGGAATCGCTGGATAAAGCGCTTTTGCGCCCGGGACGTTTTGACCGCCGCATACCGGTTGAACTGCCGGATTTGCAGGGACGCGAAGCAATTTTGCGTGTACATGCGCAGAACATTAAAACCTGCGACGATATTGACTATAACGCCATTGCCCGCGCAACCAGCGGCGCAAGCGGCGCGGAACTGGCTAACATCGTCAACGAAGCGGCATTGCGTGCCGTGCGTATGCACCGCGACTGCGTAACTCAGAGCGACCTTGAAGAATCGGTAGAGGTTGTTATTGCCGGTTATCAGCGTAAGGGCGCGGTTATACCCAAGGAGCAGAAACGCATTGTGGCGTACCACGAAATTGGGCACGCGCTTGTAGCAGCACGCCAGAAGAACAGCGCGCCGGTGCATAAAATTACGATTGTGCCGCGTACCAGCGGCGCTTTGGGCTATACCATGCAGGTCAGCGAAGACGACAACGTGCTGATGAGCAAGGAAGAACTGTTCAATAAAATTGCTACGCTTACCGGCGGGCGCGCGGCGGAAGAAGTTATCTTCAAGAGCATTACCACCGGCGCCAGCAACGATATTGAACAGGCAACACGTATTGCCCGGGCAATGGTTACACGCTTCGGCATGACGGATGAGTTTGACATGATGGCGACGGAAACCGTTACCAACGCTTACCTCGGCGGCGATACTTCGCTGGCTTGCAGCGAAACCACCAGCGGCAAAATTGATGCCAAGGTGTTGGAGCTGATTAAAGAAGCGCACAATAAAGCGCGCACAATTCTGGAAGCCGATATGGATAAGCTGCATGAACTGGCGGCTTATCTTTTGGAGAAGGAAACCATTACCGGCGAAGAATTTATGCAGATTTTAGAGCATGGCAGACAGGACGAAGCAAAGGCAGAAACCGTTGAAACATCCGCGCAGGCGGCTGAAGAAACAAAGCCTGCCTGCAGTGTTTGTGATGGCGAAGCGGAACAGGTGCAAGCTGCGCCGGACGCTTTGCTTAATGAAGATAGTGAACGAAATTGATGGGATTGAGGTGAAGGTATGGAGCCTGCTGTTGGCTGTCTGATCCTTTTGGGCGTAATGGCCCTGCTGTTTATTACGGAACTGATTCCGCTGGCGGTAACCGCTATGGGCGGCGCGATTATCTGCGGATTTTTGAATTATATACCAGATAACGGCGTGTTTTTGGGGCTTTCGCACCCGACGGTGACGCTGTTTGCCGGTATGTTTGTGGTGGGCGCGGCTATGTTCCACACGGGGCTGGCGCACAGCATCGGCGTGTTTATTGTTAAGCGCGCCGGCAAAAGCCAGAAGAATTTAATGCTGTGCATTATGGTTGTTGCCGCCGTTTTAAGCACGTGCCTTTCCAACACCGGCACGGCGGCCTGCCTGCTGCCGGTAGTAATGGGCATCTGCGCGGCTGCCAAAATGTCGCCTTCGCGCCAGCTTATACCGCTGGCTTACGCGGTTTGCAGCGGCGGCATGATAAGCCTTGTCGGTACGCCGCCGAACATTATCATCAGCGGTGCGCTGAGCAATTTTGGCTACCAGCCGTTTGAGTTTTTTGAATTTGCGTGGATTGGCGTGCCTATAACGCTCGTCACCATTGTTTATATGTATTTTGTGGGGCACAGGCTGCTGCCGGAGGGCGGCGAGGTGCCAGAAAAGTTTTTGGCGGAGCTTGACCCGATGCAGCACAACGTGCCCAAGCAGGTTATTGCCGGGCTGATTTTAGTGGGCTGCATGGTGGTAATGTGCCTTGATTTGGAAAAAATTACCATTGAGATGGCGGCTGTGGTTGGCGCGCTGATTTGCGTTTTAACCGGCTGCCTGACGGAAAAACAGGCGTATAACTCCATTGAGTGGAGCACGATTTTCCTGTTTGCGGGCATGATGCCGGTATCGCACGCGCTGTACAACACCGGCGCGGCCGAGCTTTTGGCGCGCTGGATGCTGGAAATGCTGGGCGGCACACCCGGCCCGCTGGTTGTAACGGCAGTAATTTTTATAGTAACGGCGCTGTTAACGCAGTTTATGAGCAACTCCGCATCGGCGGCGCTGCTTGCGCCTATCGGGCTTGTTGTATCGCAGAAGCTGGGCGTATCGCCGTACCCGGTGCTGATGTCCATTGCCGTGGCGTCGTCCTGCGCGTTTGCAACGCCAATCGGCACACCGCCGTGCACTTTAATGGTCGCCCCCGGGCATTACCGCTTTGTGGACTACATTAAAGCCGGGCTGCCGCTGATAATTTTGTGTTTTGCCGCCACGGTCATCATCGTACCGCTGGTTTGGCCTTTTTAAAGCCGGTGTTTGCGCGCCGGCGGATGGGAGGAATTAGATGAAGCAATGTATGGATTCTGACAATCTGCACCGCCGTTTGAAAAAAATCATCGGGCAGGTGCAGGCCATCGACAGGATGGTGGATGAGGACGTGCCGTGCGAGGACATTTTAATGCAGATTAACGCCGCTAAATCGGCGCTGCACCGCGTAGGGCAGGTTGTACTGGAAGGGCATATCCAGCACTGTGTGCGCGACGGCATTGAGCACGGCGACGCTGAAAAAACCATCCAAAACTTTACCAAAGCAGTGGAACGCTTCGCCAACATGGCGTAAGCTAAAAGTTAAGCAGTAATCATAAACGCAGATACAAAAAGGTATCTGCGTTATTTTTATATTCGCCACAGCGGCAAATAAAAAAGACGCACCAAAGTGATGCGCCTTAAAATATAAAATTATGCGGTTATTTGGTAAACTGCAAAAGATAACTTACGCCTGCCATAACAACAAGGTATAAAATCATATACATTAAAACCTTAAACATGATTTTAATGGCTTTATCATAAGTGGTCATAGTTTCTTTGGCGGATTTTTTTCTGGGTTTATAATCAAGTTTAATATAATCATTATCCATAACAGCAATCCCCCTTCGGCAAGATAAATATCTTTAACTTTATTATAAACTATTTTGCTAAAGATTGCCATAAAAACTTTGTGGTGGGGGTTGGTAAAAATGGATGAACCGAAAACTTAATTTAAAATTTTCTGAATTATAGGATATATTACAATATTACAAAAAGAATACATTGCACTGTAAGCATGTGTTCTTGAAGATTGGTAAAAAATATGTTAAAATTTTATTAAATCAAGGATAATTTTGATTAATATATAAATGCATGAAGGGGAATGGAGGAAGGCAAAATGAAGAGGACAACTAAAGCACTAATAGCATTAAGCGTATTTGCTGTATTTAGCGGGCTGACAATGCCCCCCCGAGATGCACACGCAGATAAATGGGTTATTGATGGAGACACGGCGTTTGAAGCATTAGAGAATAATGCTGAATGGAATTATTTCAGTAGTGATAAAGAAAATGGTGACAGTCACGTTGAATTAAAAGATAAACGGAGTAACAATACTGTAATCTTTAAAAATATAAAAGATAGCAAAGGATTTGGCGTTGCCGGTGGGCGTGGTAACGGTGACACTTCGAATAATACACTTATTATTGATAACTCTACTATTACCGCTAATTGGATAGAGGGCGGCTATTCTTATAATGGTAACGCAAATGACAATATTGTAGTTATAAATAATAGTACCATAAACGCCCATGTTTACGGCGGCGACGGCCACTTGAAAGATGCTATTGGCAATAAAATTATTATTGCCGGCAATTCTGATATAAACGGAACTATTTATGGTGGCTATGCTATGGTTCCGGGGAATGAAACCGGCATGGGCATGCCGGATAGTGGTAAAAATTGGAGTGGCAGGGCTGATGATAACGAAATAATTATTAAAAAGAATACAAGCGAAAACGCTTTAGAACATGCCAGAATTTACACCGGTTATGTGTCAATAACAGACGACATGGTAGAATATATAAAAGCGAATAACGGAGTTCCGGATGACATGTTCCGAAAAGAGAATAATACTCTCACTTTGGAAGGCTGGAGTGGCAGAGTTGAAGCAGTAAGAAGCACCGATAATATTAATTTCTTTGATATAAACCTTTCTAATTTTGTAAGTGATGACCCCAATATCGCAAAACCTATTTTGACTATTACAGGTGATGACGTTAACGACTCTTTTACCAATATTATTGGCACTGATGCAACCGCATACATTGGAAGCAAAGACATAAACATAGGTTTAAGCTTTGAAGGCGGGCAGGATATTAAAGCCGGTGAGACGATTCGCCTTGTGCAGATTGGCGCTGGTGATGCTACTGTTGATGAAAATAAAGGCAAGAAAATCAAGCTTTCCAACGGTGGCGTATCTTACGCAGGTGTGGCACAGAAAGTTGTTGGCGAGTTATCTTTTGATGAATCTAATGATGATACAAACAATAAATACATTGATTACACCGTTAAATCAGTTGACCTTAACGAACAAGCTAACGTCGTTAACGAAGGGCGCGCAGCAGCGGCAGCATTTTTGTGGCAGGGTGATGAACTTATCAGCGAAGCGTTGGGACAGCTTAATGTTGAAGATAAATACGGCTTTGAAACCTTTGCCATGGTTTACGGCAACGACAGCCGCTACGGCGGTACTGCCCACGACTTAAGCATTAACGGCTGGAGCGGTTTGGTAGGCGTTGGCAGCAACAACAAAACCCAAGCGGGCGACCTTGCGTGGGCAGTTTACTTTGAAAACGGCTACGGCAATTATGATGTAACCACCTCTATGAACGGCATCAGCCTTGACGGCGACGGCAGCGCAGTTTACAACGGCGGCGGCATTGCGGCACGCTTAACCGGCGACAACGGTGTATATGGTGAAGCATCCCTGCGCGCAGGCTTATTAAAAAATGACCTTGACCACGGCCTGCAAAATCAGGCAGGAGAAGCCTTTGGTTATGAAAGCGAAAGTAATTACTATGGCTTCCACCTTGGCGTGGGCAAGATATTTAAGCTTGAAGACGGCGCCAGTGTAGATACTTACGCCAAATATTACCACAGCACCGTTAAGGACGACAGCTTTACGATTGACGGCGACGAATTTGAGCTGGGCGATATCGACAGCGACCGCCTGCGTGTAGGCATCCGTTACAATCAGGGAATGGATAGAACCTTTAACGTATACTACGGCGCGGCATGGGAATATGAATTTAACGGCGACAGCAACGGTTACGCAGAAGGTCATAAGCTGGAAGAAACCTCGCTGAAAGGCAGTACGGTAATAGGCGAGCTTGGTGTAATCTACCAGCCGGTAAATTCGCCGTGGAGCATTGACGCCAAAGTAAAAGGCTATGGCGGCCAGCGTGACGGTTACAGCGGTAGTATTTTAGCAACGTATCATTTTTAAATAAAATGTTTTGCAGGGCGGAGTAAAATCCGTCCTGTTTTTATATTGGCTTAATGCTGTTTAACTATTTCCCGGGAAATCGGCAAAATAAAAACCACGTTAAACATTTACGCTTAACGTGGTTCATTTTATTTTTCTTTTAAAATTTTAATCAATTCTTCTTCTGTGATGGTTTCTTCGGTATAAACTTTAATGCCGTGCTGCAAAAACAGCGCCGCCGTTACGCCGTTGCCTGTTTTTTTGCCGCCGCTGAAAGTACCGTCGTAAATCATGCCGCAGCCGCAGGACGGGCTGCGCGCTTTTAGTATGGCGCAATTGGCGTTGTGCTTTTTGGCATAGGCCAGTGCTTTTTGCGCACCGTTGATAAAGTTTTGCGTTACGTCCTTGCCGTCCTTATCTGTAACTTTGGCGCTGCCGTTTAAAACGTCCTCGCCGCTGCCGCCCTGTATTTCCGCAGGCGGGCGGGGTATCGGCAAAACGCCGAAGCATTCCGGGCAGATGGCGATAAAATCATCGGTGTTGTAATATTTTGCCAGCCACGGGCACAAATTGTTGCCGCCGCTGTATTTTACGTTGCGCCCCAACAGGCACGCGCTTATTAAAATCATTTTCCGCCGTCCTCGCTTGTGTACTGGTTAATCAGGGCAAAAATCTTTTTCTGCTTATGCTTGCCGCTGGGGGCGGAGGTAAAGCCGCGCCCGAAAACGTCGCTCGCTTCGGTAATAATCATAAATGCGCCGGGGTCTTTTTTGCGTACAATCTGGCGGATGCGCGCCACCTGCGTCAGCTTGGCAACGACAAACAGCACCTTGCGCTGCTGGTGGGTGTAAGCGCCTTCGCCGTACAGGTAAGTAACGCCGCGCCCGACGATTTTAATAATGCCTTCGGCAATTTCTTCGTAATGTTCGCTGATGATGATAATGTTCTTTTTATAATCGAAGCCGACGGTGATGGAGTTGGTAACTTTAAACACGATGAAGAAGGTCAGCATCGTGTACAGCACGGATTCGATACCGAAGAAGAAGGTGCCGCAAATCATCAGGAAGATGTTAAAAATAAAATTGGTGGTCGCCTGGCTGATGCTGTAATATTTGTTGATGATGCCGCCGATAATATCCATGCCGCCCGTGCCGCCGCCTACGCGGTAAACAAGCCCCATGCCAAGGCCGTACATAACGCCGCCGGTGATGCAGCTTAACATTTTTTCCGGCACATCCGGCGTGTAAGCCGTTAAAAAGTGCAGGCCGTCAATGGCGAAGGAAAGGAACGTCATCGTCGCCAGCGAGCCGAAGAAATATTCCTTGTCCATGTACTTCCACGCCAGATAGAACAGCGGGATGTTGAGGACGAGGTTCATAACGCCGATGGGCAGGCCGCTGAGGTAGTAAATGATAAAGCCAAGGCCAGTAACGCCGCCGCTGAGCAGCATGTTGGGGATATAAAACAGGTTGATGGCGCTGGCCGTAATCAAACAGCCGATAACCACCATTGTATAACGGTAAATTTTGTGCTTCATGGTGCGCTCCTTAAAAAATTAGATTAACTGTTATAATCTTATCATTTTTTGCGCAAAAAAGGAATTGAAGGGCGGCAATTTTGGCAAAAAAGAACAGAAATTTTAAAATAGATTTAAAATTTTTTATAACTTTTTGCTTTCATCTAAAGCAAAGCGCCTTAAATTATGGTAAAATATATTGTATACAGAATTTTGAATTGACAGGGATGTTTATGGAAAAATTTACAGAAACAGCTTATGCCAAAATAAATCTGGGGCTGGACGTTTTGGGCACGCGCCCGGACGGTTACCACGAGGTGTGCATGGTAATGCAGAGCGTCAGCCTTGCCGATACCGTTACGCTGGAGCCGCACGACGGGCTTTGCGTGGTAACGGGTAAGGACGATTTGCCCTGCGACGACACCAACCTTGCGTGGAAGGCTGCCATGCTGATGGCAAGCCGTTTTGGTCAGAAGCCGGATGTAAAAATAACGCTGGACAAGCGCATTTTTATGGCGGCGGGGCTTGCAGGCGGCAGCAGCGACGCGGCGGCAGTGCTGCGCGGGCTGAACCGTTTGTGGCAGCTTGGTTTAAGCGTTACGGAGCTTGAAACGCTGGCGGCAGAAATCGGCAGTGACGTACCGTTTTGCATTGCAGGCGGCACGCAGCTGTCCGAAGGACGCGGCACGGATTTAACAGTACTGCCTTCGCCGGAAGAAACGGTAATCGTTCTGGCCAAGCCTAAAATTGCCGTATCCACCGCGTGGGTGTACCGCGAGTTTGATGCTTTGGCAAACCCGCAGCACCCGGACGTTAAAGCCTTAACCGCAGCGCTGCAAAAAGGCGGTGCCAAACTGCCGCTGCCCGGCATGGGCAACGCGCTGGAAGGCGTAACCTGCGCCAAATATCCGGCGGTAGACGCCATAAAACAAAAAATGCTGGCCGCCGGTGCGGATTACGCGCTGATGAGCGGCAGCGGGCCGACCGTGTTTGCCATTGCAAAAGACACGCAGACGGCGGAAAAAATACTTAAAACACTTGCGGCAGATGACTTTGAAACAGCCATCGCCCATACAGTACAAAGGAGTGTAATATAAATGAGCGGACATTTGAGCCCTATTCAGCTTGACAGTTACAGGCCGCTGCGCGAGCTGGTATGCGAAACCATCCGCCAGGCGATTGTTGACGGCGTTTTCAGCCCGGGCGAGCGCCTGATGGAAATTCAGCTTGCTGACGAAATGGGCGTCAGCCGTACCCCCGTGCGCGAGGCTATCCGCAAGCTGGAACTGGAAGGCTTTGTGGTAATGATACCGCGCCGCGGCACTTATGTGGCCGATATTTCCATTAAAGATATCAACGAAGTTTACGAAATCCGCACCAGCCTTGAGGTTTTGGCCGCAGGGCTTGCTGCCGAGCGCATCAGCGACGAGGAGCTGGAAACCATGCAGCGTCTGCTGGTGGAAATTGGGCAGCATATTGAAGACGGAAACATTGAAAAAATTGTAGAAATCGACACCGCTTTCCACGATGTTTTGTATAAGGCAAGCCGCAACGGCAGATTAGCAGGTATCATCAACAACCTGCGCGAGCAGATTACCGTAATCCGCCGCCGCTCGATGATGTACCCGGGGCGTTTGCGCAACACGATGGAAGAACACCGCCTGCTGGTGGACAGCATTGCCGCCCACGACGTTGACAGGGCGCAGAACGCGGCGCGCATCCATATGGAAAACGCCGAACACACTCTGCTGAAGGATATGCTGGAAAGCGCAGAGCGCAAGAGAAAATAAGAAAAGGGGTATAAAAATTGTCAGAACTTGTTGCTGTAATTTTAGCTGCCGGTATGGGCACCCGCATGAAATCCAAATTGCCGAAGGTTTTGCACAAGGTTGGCGGCAAAGCCATGCTGCAAAGAGTGCTTGACGCTGCAACCGGTGCAGGCGCGGCTAAAAAAGTAGTTATCACCGGCCACTGCGCAGAGCTTGTTAATGAGCTCATCGGCAGCCAGGCCGTAAGCGTATACCAAAAAGAACAGCTTGGCACCGGCCACGCCGTGATGCAGGCTGAAAACGAACTGAAAGATTTTAACGGCACTGTAATGGTGCTGTGCGGCGATACTCCGCTTTTGGATGCGGGCGAGCTGCGTAAATTTTACGAGGAACATGTACAGAGCGGTGCTGCTGCTACCGTACTGACCGCCATGATGCCCAATCCTTACGGCTACGGGCGCATTATCCGCAACAGCGAAGGCAATGTGGCAGGCATTGTGGAAGAAAAGGACGCAACGCCGGAACAGAAAGCCATTACCGAAATCAACACCGGTATTTTCTGCTTTGAAGCGCCGCTGTTGTTTGAAGTGCTGCACACTTTGACCAACGACAACGCTCAGGGCGAATATTATTTGACGGACGTGCTTTCCAAACTGAACGGCATGGGCAAAAAAGTAGGCGCCGCCGTTACGGCGGATAATGCCATGGTGATGGGCGTAAACAGCCGCCGCCAGCTGGCAGAAGCCGAAGCGGAACTGCGTGAGCGCGTGCTGGGCAGACTGATGGACAGCGGCGTAACTGTTATGGACCCCGCCAGCACCTTTGTGGGCGAGGACGTAAAAGTCGGGAGCGACACCGTTATTTACCCGTATACATGGCTGGAAGGCGCAACCGAAATCGGCAGTGACTGCGTAATCGGGCCTTCCGTGCGCCTGACTAACGTAAAAGTTGGCGACGAAGTGGAAATGCAGTTTACCTACGGGCACGACTGCGTTGTGAAAAACAAGGTTGTTATGGGGCCTTATGTACACCTGCGCCCCGATACCGTGCTGGAAGAAAAAGTTAAAATCGGCAACTTCATCGAAGTTAAAAATTCCCACGTCGGCTACGGCACCAAGCTGCCGCACCTTTCCTACATCGGCGACAGCGACATCGGCAGCGGCGTAAACATCGGCTGCGGCTGCATTATGGTTAACTACGACGGCAAAAAGAAACACCGTACCACCATCGGCAACGACGCGTTTATCGGCTGCAACAGCAATCTGGTTGCGCCCGTTACCATCGGCGACGGCGCTTATGTCGGCGCAGGCTCCACCATTACCAAGGAAGTTCCCGCCGACGCGCTTGGCATTGCCCGCGCCAAACAGAAAAATATTGAAGGCTGGGCGGCAAAACAGCGCGAAGACTGATAAATTTTGCTAATTGACTTGTTAAAACTGCGTAAAAAGTTGTATACTATATCTATAAGGTAAAAAATTTCAGGCAGTACAGACTAATTGACTTGGAGGTATATGACCATGTTGTCAGATGAGAGCAGAATGAGGATTTTTACCGGTAACGCCAACCCCGACCTGGCACGCGAGATTGCCGAAAATCTCGGTACTACCGTCGGCGATGCCGTTATCAACCGTTTTAACAACGGCGAAGTGCAGGTTATGATTAACGAAAGCGTCCGCGGCAAGGACATCTTTATTGTTCAGCCTACCTGCGGCCCTATCGTTAACGATAACGTAATGGAGCTTTTGATTATGGCTGACGCCTTCAAACGCGCTTCCGCCGCACATATCACCGCAGTTATCCCTTACTATGGCTATGCGCGCCAGGACCGCAAGGCCCGCGGCCGTGAACCTATTACCGCTAAATTAATGGCAGACCTTCTGGAAACCGCCGGCATTACCCGCGTTGTTACCATCGACCTGCACGCTGCACAGATTCAGGGCTTCTTCAACGTACCGTTTGACCATATGCCCGGGCAGCCGATTCTGGCGGAATACATTAAGAGCAAAAATTTAGACGACCTCATTGTTGTATCTCCTGACCTTGGCGGCGTAAGCCGTGCCCGCACGATGGCAGAACGCCTCGGCTGCGGTATGGCCATTATTGATAAACGCCGTCCGGAACCGGGCGTTGCCGAAGTTATGAACCTCATCGGCAATGTTGAAGGCAAAACGGCAGTGCTTGTTGACGATATGATTGATACGGCAGGCTCTTTGGTTGAAGCAGCCAAAGCCGTTAAAAAATTCGGCGCTAAAGAAATTTACGCATGCTGCACGCACCCGATTTTGACGGACCCGGCAGTAAGCCGCATTGCGCAGTCGGATATTACCGAAGTTGTTGTTACCAACACCATTCCGCTGCCGCCCAGCAAAAAGCACCCCAAAATCAAAGTGCTTTCCATTGCGCCTATCTTAGCAGAAACCATTCTGCGCATTTACAACCAGTGGTCTGTAAGCCAGCTGTTTGAAAAACATAAATAATAAACACAAAGGGCCTGCCGCAGGCGCGGCGGGCCTTATTTTTGCATTAAGGAGATTTTATGAAACTGATTGCAGGACTTGGCAACATCGGTAAGGAATACGAAGGCACGCGCCACAACATCGGCTTTATGGTGGCCGACGAGCTGGCAAAGCGCTGGGGCATTACCGCATGGAAGAACGAGCGCAGCGCCATGTGCGCCGAATACCGCACGCCGGAAAAAGTTTTTTTGATTAAACCGACAACCTACATGAATTTAAGCGGCGAAGCAGTCGGCGCTTTCGCCAATTTTTACAACATCGCGCCGGAGGATATCGCCGTTATCCAGGACGACCTTGATTTGCCCTGCGGCCAGCTGCGCGTGCGCCGTAAAGGCAGCGCGGGCGGGCACAACGGCATTAAATCCATCCAGCAGCATCTCGGCACGGGCGATTTTCCGCGTTTTAAAATCGGCATAGGCCACCCGGAACGCAACGCCAAAGCCGTTATCGGGCATGTGCTGCACCGCTTCGGCAAGGAAGAACAGGCGCTTATCGATGAAGCCGTGAGCAAAATGGCGGACGCCGTCGAGCTGTGGCTGAAGGGCGACATGGACGCCGTTATGCAGGAATACAACAAAAAGCCGCCCAAAAAGAAGGAAGAAGCGGCTGAAGAAAAAAATAATCCGGTGGACACCGGTAAAAATTAAACGGCTTAAAATTTGCCGTGCTGTAACGCATGTTACATTTTTTGCGCTTAATTCACAATAAAAAATAAAATTGTAAAAATTTTGTGCGGAAAGTGTTGACAAGGCGTTAAACGCTTATTATAATAAGCTCATCAAATAACAAATTGCGTTGATTGGGAAAAGTAGTAAGGTAAGCCCAGATTCCAGAGAACTTATCATATGCTGAGAGATAAGATCAAAGCACTTTATGAAAATCCCCCATGAGCTGCCGCCTGAAGGGTTTGAACCTGTGTAAGCGCGGCCGGAGGACGACCGTTACAGCGTCAGGCATTGAACGTCAGCTGTGAAGCTTTCGGTGATGCCGGTAAAGCGGCTGCTTTTTAAGCAGCAATAAGAGTGGTACCGCAGAGCTATCGGCTTTGTCTCTTACAAAAGAGGCAAAGCCTTTTTTGTTGGTAAAAAGCTTACAATCGCCGGTTTGTTATTGGCAAAAATTTTTTACAACAAAGGAGTAATGAAAAATGAATGTACTGAACAAACTGGCAGAATTTGTAGGCAAAAACCTTACTTACATTGTGGTTGCGGTCGTTGTGGCCGCGTTCTTCCAGCCGCAGGCGTTTACCTGGGCGGCTTCCAAAACGGTGCTTTTGCTTTCGGTCATCATGTTCGGCATGGGCATGACGCTGCGCGCCAGCGATTTTGCACTTGTGTTCCAGCGCCCCAAAGATGTGTTCTTCGGCTGCGTAGGCCAGTTCACCATCATGCCGGCACTTGCTTATGTGCTTACCGTTGCGTTTGAGCTTCCGCCCGAACTTGCCATCGGCATGATTCTTCTCGGCACCACGCCGGGCGGCACGGCTTCCAACGTAATGACCTATCTTGCCAAAGGCGATGTTACCCTGTCGGTGTGCCTTACCACGGCAACCACGCTGCTTGCACCGGTGCTGACCCCGTTCCTTACTTGGGTGCTGGCAGGCCAGTGGGTTGAAGTTTCCTTCCTTGCAATGCTCAAATCCGTGGCGCAGGTAATCTTAGTGCCCATCGTGCTCGGCATCTTCGTTCACAAACTGGTCGGTGATAACTTCGTCGTTAAATTCTCCAAAGTGCTTGTGCTGGTTTCCGCGTTCAGCGTACTGTCCATCATGGGCGCAATGGTTGCCTTAAACGGCGCTAAAATCATCGAACTCGGCTGGGTGATGGTAATGGCAGTTGTGCTGCAAAACCTCGGCGGTTACGCGCTTGGCTGGCTGCTTGCCAAACAGGCCGGCATGGGCGACGCGCAGCGCACCACCGTTATGCTGGAAGTCGGCATGCAGAACTCCGCACTGGCCTGCTCGCTGGGCACGCTGCACTTTACGGCAATGGCAGCAATCCCGGGCGCAATCGCAGGTGTTGTTCACCAGACCACCGGTTCGCTGTTAGCCTCCGTCTTTGCGGCACGCGCTTCCAAAAAAGAGCAGGCTGCCGCACCGCTTGCCAAACCGGAATTTGCTGACTGAATAATCGCGCCGCGGCGCAGATACACAGCCTAAAATAAGGGATTTTGTTCGGACTTAAAAACATATAAAGCTGCACCTTAAGCAGCTATCATCTCCCCCGGCCCCGGTGCTCCGCCGCCGGGGTTTTAATTTGCCGTTGACAGCCTGCGGCGGGTATGTTATATTTTTATAAGCTGAATACTAAAATTCGTTGTGGATTTTTCTGGCTCTGCCACTTTTCGCCACACAGCCGCCTTAACGGGCGCTGTGTGGTTTTTTGTTGGAGGTATTATGAACGAAAATTTTATGAAGGAAGAACCCGTCCTGCCACTGATAACCGCCATGGCGCTGCCCATGGTCATCAGCATGATGGTCAATTCGCTCTATAATATAGTAGACAGTTTTTTCGTCGCGCAAATCAGCGAGGACGCCATGACGGCACTGTCGCTGGTTTTCCCGGTGCAGAACTTCATCAACGCCGTCAGCATCGGCTTCGGCGTGGGCATTAACGCGCTTATTGCCTATTACCTCGGCGCGGGCGAAGGCGAAACTGCCAACCGCGCGGCGGTGCATGGCATGGCGCTTTCTGCCCTGCACGGCGTGGTGCTGATGGTGTTGTGCATTGCCGTAATGCCAAAGTTTTTGGCCGCTTTTACGGATAACGCTGCGGTTATCGACATGGGCGTGCGCTATTCCAACATCGCCTTCAGCTTTTCGCTGATAATCATGCTGGGTCTGGCGTTTGAAAAAATCTTTCAGGCAGTCGGCAACATGAAGGTAACAATGATTGCGCTGATGGCGGGCTGCATCGTCAACATCATTTTAGACCCGCTTTTAATTTTCGGCATCGGGCCGTTCCCCAAATGGGGGATAGAAGGCGCGGCCGTGGCAACGGGCATAGGGCAGATAACGACGCTTGCCATTTACCTGTTTGTGTATAAAAACTACCCGCTGCGCATTAAGTTAAGCCGCCGCTATTTAACGCGTGATGCGGGGCTTGATTTTAAACTGTACGCCATCGGCATACCGGCAACGCTGAACCTTGCCCTGCCGTCGCTGTTGGTATCTTCGCTGAACACAATTTTAGCGGCGTTTTCGCAAAGCTACATCGTGGTGCTGGGCATTTACTACAAGCTGCAAACATTTTTGTACCTGCCCGCCAACGGCATTATTCAGGGCATGCGCCCGCTGATTGGCTTTAACTACGGCGCGGGCGAGCATGGGCGCGTAAAGGCAATTTACAATACCACGCTGGTGATGAACGCCGGCATTATGCTGGCAGGCACGGCAATTTGCCTGCTGGTGCCGGATGTGCTGATTGCCATGTTTACGGATAACGCCGTCACCGTCGAAGCAGGCGCGCAGGCGCTGCGGATAATCTGCGCAGGGTTTATCGTATCGGCAGTAAGCGTAACGGCCTGCGGTGCGCTGGAAGGCCTGGGCAAAGGCCTGCCGTCGCTTGTAATATCGCTGCTGCGCTATGTGGTGGTAATAATACCGGCAGCGTGGCTGTTAAGCAAATACTTCGGCGCGCAGGGCGTATGGCACGCCTTCTGGATAGCTGAACTGTTGACTGCAATAGCGGCACAGCTTGTTTATAAAAGGTATAATAAGTAAAAAATTAAGCGTGCTTTGCATTTTGCAAAACACGCTTTTTGTATCTTTACAGGTTTATATTTTTCTGTTATTATAATAAAGCAAATGTGCTGCCATAACGGTAGGCGGTTAGCCCTCCAACGGAGGGACTG